>NZ_JACMTR010000002.1:260000-991250 GCF_014267175.1 Pseudonocardia sp. C8 | reverse complement strand
TTCGGGTTCTTCCTCGGCGACATCGACGACCCGGCCGTCCACAACATCTACGAGCTGTTCGCCGCGATCGTGATCAGCCTGATCGCGACCGTCCTGAAGTTCGGCGACCGCACCCAGATCGGGGCCGTGCACCTGGCCACCAGCCTCGTCGCCGACCTGCAGCTCGTCGCCGCCGCGATGGTGTGGGGCTACTTCGCCCACTCGTCGGCCGAGGGGGTCACCGCGGCGTCGACGGCCAGCGTCGTGTCGCTCTCGGGCGGCGCGCTGCTGGCCAACGCCGTGTCGGTGGTCCTGCTGGTCGTCGAGACCGTGTCGTTCCACCGCAGGTAGCGCGCCGTGACGTCGCCGCTCCTCGCGCTGCTGCTCGGCCGGGCCGACGACGACCGGCGCCGACGGCGCCGGCGGGTGCCGGTCGCCTCCACCGAGCAGGCCGAGGCCACGATCTTCCTGGTGCTGCGGCACATGCGTGCCCCGCTGATCGTCCTCATCACGATCTTCGCGGTCAGCGTGCTCGGGCTGGCGCTCATCCCCGGCGCGGCCGGCGTGCCGATGAGCTTCTTCGACGCCTTCTACGTCATGAGCTACACCGCGTCGACGATCGGGTTCGGTGAGCTACCCGAGCCGTTCACCGCCGACCAGCGGCTGTGGGTCACGATCTCGATCTACCTCACCGTCGTCGGCTGGGCGTACGCCATCGGCACGCTGCTCTCGCTGCTGCAGGACCGGGCGTTCCGCGACGCCGTCGCGCTGCACCGGTTCACCCGCCGGGTCCGGCGCCTGCGCGAGCCGTTCTTCCTGGTCGTGGGGCACGACCGCACGGGGCAGCTGCTCTGCCGGCTGCTCGACGACATCGGCCGGCGGGTCGTCGTGATCGACAACCGGGCCGACCGGATCGAGGCGCTGGAGCTGCGGGCGTACCGGGCGGACGTGCCCGGCCTGGTCGCCGACGCCCGCGACCCGGAGCGGCTCGCGCTCGCCGGGCTCGCGAACCCGCACTGCGACGCCGTCCTGGCCCTCACCGACGACGACGAGGCCAACCTGGCGGTCGCCATGACCGTCGCTCTGCAGCGCCCCGACCTGCGGGTGGTGGCACGCACCGGATCCACGTCGGTCGCGCACCGGATGCGGACCTTCGGCGATCCCTGGGTGGTGAACGCGTTCGACCGGTTCGGCGACCACCTCCGCATCGCCATGCACGCGCCGGCGTCGCTGCAGCTGATGATGTGGCTGGAGGGCGGCCCGGGTGCACCGCTGCCCACCCACGGCCGCCTCCCGGCCGGGGGCCGCTGGATCATGTGCGGCTACGGGCGGTTCGGTCGCGAGTTCACCACCGACCTGCGCGCGGAAGGGCTCGACGTCGTGGTCGTCGAGTCGTCCCCGGGGCGGGCCGGCAACCACGGGGTCGACATCATCGGCGAGGGCTACGACCCCGACGTGCTGGCCCGCGCCGGGGTCGAGGACGCGATCGGGCTGGTCGCGGGCACCAACAGCGACACCGCGAACCTGTCGGCGGTCGCCGAGGCCCGCCGGCTCAACCCCGCACTGTTCGTGATCGCCCGCCAGAACCGGCCGGAGAACGCCCCGCTGTTCGCCGCGATCGGGCCCGACGCGCTGCTGGTACCGGCCGACGTGGTGGCGCACGAGGTGTTCGCGCAGCTGTCCACGCCGCTGCTGTGGCGGTTCCTGCAGGAGGTGTCCCGGCAGACCGACGCGTGGTCGCGGGCCGTGATCGACCGGCTGGCGGGCACCTGCGGGGCCCGGCTGAAGGACGTGTGGAAGGTGGTGCTGGACCCGGCCGAGGCACCGTCGATGACGGCCTGGCTCGCCTCCGGCACCGCCACCCTCGGTGACGTGCTGCGCGACCCCGACGGCCGGGAGCACCGGCTCGCCGTCGTCGTGCTCATGGTGCTGCGCGGCGACGACGGCATGCTGGTGCCCGGCGACGACCTGGTGCTCGCCCCGGGCGACCAGCTGCTGCTCACCGGCGACGCCGCGGCCCGCCGCGGCCTCGACACCACGCTGGTCAACGACGGGGCGCGCGAGTACGTGCGCACCGGGCGGCACGTGCCCACCGGCTGGCTGTGGCGGCGCCTGACCGGCTACCGGGAGGCGCTGCCCGGCGATGCGCTCACCGGCACGCGCCGTGATCGTCCGGACACGTAGGATCTCCCACCGAACACCGGACACCGGGTCCGGACCGGCCACGGAGGAACCATTGGGCGAGCCGCTCCGCCGCCGGGCGCAGAAACCGGCCGTCGCCGCCGCCCCGCCCGCGGACCTGGTCGCCGCCCCCGGATACGGCGCCCGGCGGATGTACCAGGCCTACCTCGCCGCCTGGAACCGGCACGTCGACGCCGTCCTGACCGGTCCGCAGTTCGCGGTCCTGTCCGCAATCCGCGCCTACCCGGGCTCGGACCAGAGCTCGCTGGCGAGCGCGGTCGCGCTGGACACCTCGACGATGGCCGACGTCTGCCGGCGGATGGAACGCCGCGGGCTGATCTCCCGCACCGAGTCGCCCCGGGACGCCCGGCGCAAGATCCTCGCCCTCACCGACGACGGCGTCAGCGCCCTCGAGGAGGTCACCCGCCGGACCCGCCGCCTGGACCGGGAGCTGCTGGCAGCGCTCCCCGAGGAGCGCCGCGGCGAGATCGCCGGCCTGCTCAACGCCCTGGGCGCGCACTGGGAGGCGGTCGCCGAGCGCGGCCACCTGGACGACCCCGCGTAGCCACCGCTCCGGGTGTGAACGGGACGTGACGCCACGTTCCGGTCCGGGTTCGTTTCCGGCAAACTCTTGCGTATCCGGATAGTACGTGCTCGGATTACTTCTCGTGCGGGCCAGATCACACGGTCCGAGAGACGCGAGGAGGTCGTCGTGGCACCCAGCCAGTCCCTGGAGATCACGGTCGTCGGAGGTGGCCTCGGCGGGCTCACCGCCGCGCTCGCCCTGCGCCAGCAGGGCTTCCGGGTCACCGTGCTGGAGGCCGCGCCGCAGCTCGGCGAGGTCGGCGCCGGCATCCAGACCGCGCCGAACGCCAGCCGCGTCCTGATCGGTCTCGGCCTGCGCCCGCAGCTGGAGCGCATCCACACCGCCCCCCAGGACCAGGTCCGGCGGCGCTGGGCCGACGGCAGCGTGATCGCCCAGCTGCCGCTCGGCCAGCGCGTCGTCGACGTCTACGGCGCCCCGTACTGGCATTACCACCGGGCCGACCTGCACCGCGTCCTGCACGACGCCTGCCTGGACCCGGACGGGCCGGGGCCGGTCGTCGACGTGCACACCGACGCGAAGGTCGTCGAGCTCGACCGCACCGACCCGGACCGGCCGGTCGCGGTCACCGCCCGCGGGGGCCGGTTCGGCGGTGACCTGCTGGTCGGTGCCGACGGGATCCGCTCGGCCGTCCGCGACCTCGCGGGCTTCGACGACACGCTCGCGTTCTCCGGCGAGATGGCCTACCGGGCGTTGATCCCCGGCGACCTGATCGCCGCCGACCCGGCCACCCGGTTCCTGCTCGACCGCTACCACTCGACGATCTGGTATGGCCCGGACAAGCACCTGGTGCACTACATGATCCGCCAGGGCGAGTGCCTGAACGTCGTCGCGATCGTCCCGTGCACCGAGCAGGTGCGCCGGGACTGGAGCGGCCCGGCGACCGCGGACGACATGGTCGCCGACTTCGCCGACTGGGACGACCGGGTCCCGGCGATGCTGTCCAAGGCCAAGGACGACGTCTCCGCCTGGGCCCTGTACCGCCGCCGCCGCGACCCGGTGTGGGTCGACGGCCGCGTCGCGCTGCTCGGCGACGCCTGCCACGCGATGCTGCCCTACCAGGCACAGGGCGCGTCCCAGGCGATGGAGGACGCGGCGGTGCTCGCCGAGGAGCTGGCCGCGGCCGGGCGTGCCGGCATCGACGGCGCGCTCTCCCGCTACGTGCACCGGCGGGCCAAGCACGCCGGGATGGTGCAGGACGCCTCCCTGCGCAACATGGACTTCTACCACCTGCCCGACGGCCCGGAGCAGCGTGCGCGCGACGAGAAGCTGCGCCGCTTCGACGGTGAGTCGGACGTCTCCTACGACTGGCTCTGGCGCGGATCGCCACTGCACGATCCGGACAACGAGGCCATCACCTACCAGTTCGCCCGCTGAACGACACCCACCACCCGAGGAGTACACATGCGTACCGGCGACCAGGTCGTCCAGGACCTGCCCTGGCGGTGGAACGTCCAGGGGAAGATCTTCATCATCGGCGGCCTCGGCTACATGTTCGACGCCTGGGACGTGGCCCTCAACGGCTTCCTCACCCCGCTGCTCGGCACCGAGTTCGCCCTGTCCACCGGCGAGCGCGGCCTGGTCGCCACGGCCAACCTGGTCGGCATGGCGGTCGGCGCGGTCGCCTGGGGCACCATCGCGGACCGGATGGGCCGCAAGCGCGCCTTCAGCATCACGCTGATGATCTTCGCCTTGTTCTCCGTGCTCGGCGCGCTCTCGCCGAGCTGGGAGGTCTTCCTGGTGCTGCGCTTCCTGGCCGGCGTCGGCCTGGGCGGCTGCATCCCGGTGGACTACGCGATCGTCAGCGAGTTCTCGCCGCGCAAGCAGCGCGGCAAGGTGCTCGCCGCGATGGACGGCTGGTGGCCGATCGGCACCACCCTGGCCGGGCTCTCGGCGACCCTGCTGGTCCCGGTGGCCGGAAACTGGCGCTGGATGCTGGCCCTCATGGTGCTGCCCGCGCTGCTGCTGTTCTGGATCCGCCGTGGCGTGCCGGAGTCCCCGCTCTACCTGGCCCGGACCGGCCGCGAGGAGGAGGCCCGCGCCGTCATCGACGACATGATGCGGCGCACCGGTGCCACCCCGGAGCCCTACGAGATCCCCGCCCTTCCCCCGGAGCCCGCCCGTTCCCGCCGCCGCGGCCTGGCCGCGCTGGCCGAGCAGCTGAAGCTGGTCTGGGCGTTCTCCCCCACCGTCACCGGCGTGGCCTGGTCGCTGTTCATCACCGTCATGGTCGTCTACTACGCCGCGCTGTCCTGGATGCCGTCGATCCTGCGCGCGCAGGGCATGGGCGAGGTCGCCGCGTTCGGCTCCACCACCGTGATGAACGCGGTCGGCATCCTCGGCGTGCTCACCTCCGTGCTGCTGGTGGACACCCTCGGCCGCAAGTGGGTGATCGGCATCGCCGCCCCGGCGGCCGCGCTCTCGCTGATCGTGTTCTCGCTGGTCATGGAGACGCCGGCGGCGGCCATCGCGCTGATCGCGGTGTTCGGGTTCTTCGCCCTGGTCGTCATCCCGGTCATGTACGCCTACGTCTCCGAGCTGTACCCCACCGAGCTGCGGGCCTCCGGGTTCGGCTGGGCGTCGTCGTCGAGCCGGGCCGTCACCGGGTTCGTCCCGCTGATCTTCGGCAGCCTGCTGTGGCCGGTGCTGGGCCTGCCGCTGACCTTCACGGTGATGGGCCTGCTGGTCGTCGCGGCCGTCGCGTTCATGGCGTTCGGCGCGCCGGAGACCCGCGGCCGGGAGCTGGACCGGATCACCGGCACCGAGGAGCACCTCGACCCCGAGGTGGTGGAGCGGGCGTGAAACCGGCCCCGTTCACCTACCACCGGGCGGCCTCGGTGCGCGGCGCGGTCGACCTGCTGACCGAGCTGGCCGGCGAGGAGCCCAAGCTCCTCGCCGGCGGGCAGAGCCTGGTCGCGATGATGAACTTCCGGATGGCCCGGCCGGGGCACCTGGTCGACCTCACCCACGTGCCGGGCCTGGCCGGGATCCGCCGTGAGGGCGACACGCTCCGGATCGGGGCGCTCACCACGCACCGCGCGGTGGAGAAGGCCGACCTCGGGCCGGGCTTCCGGATCCTGTCGGACACCATGCGCTGGGTCGGGCACCTGCCGATCCGCACCCGCGGCACCGTCGGCGGCAGCATCGCGCACGCCGACGCCACCGCCGAGTGGTGCCTGCTGGCGGTGCTGCTGGACGCGGTGATCGTCGCCGAGGGCCCGGCCGGACGGCGGGAGATCGCGGCCGGGGAGTTCTTCCTCGGCCCGTTCACCACGGCACTGGAGCCGGACGAGGTGATCGTCGAGATCGTGTTCGCCCGGCCGGCGCCGCGCGCCGCGTTCACCGAGTACGCCGACCGGCGCGGCGACTTCGCGGTCGTCGCCGCCGGGGTCGACCCGGACACCGACTCGGTGGTCCTGGGCGGGGTCGGGCCGGTGCCGGTGCTGGTCCGCCCGGCCGGCACCGCCGACGAGATCGCGGCCGGCCTCGACCTGCGCGACGAGCCGGGCGTCCCGGCGGCCTACCGCCGCGGGCTGGTCCGCACCCTGGTCGCCCGGGCCCGCGCGGCGGCCGCGTCGAGCGAGGAGGAGCGCCATGGGTGAGCCGGGGTTCCGGCGGGACGGCACCTGGGTGGGCGCGGACGTGCCGCGCCGGGAGGACCCGCGGCTGCTGGCCGGGCGCGGCCGGTTCGTCGACGACGTCGAGCTCCCGCGGATGCTGCACGCCGCGTTCGTCCGCAGCACCGAGGCGCACGCCCTCGTCACCGCGGTCGACCTGTCCGAGGTCCGCGAGGTGCCCGGCGTCGTCGCCGCGTTCGACGCCGCCGACCTGGCGCTGGGCGACATCACCGCGCTGCTGGACCGGCCGCCGGAGGAGTTCACACCGACGTCGATGCCGGTCCTGGCCCGGGACAAGGTCCGCTACGTCGGTGAGCCCCTCGCGGTGGTCGTCGCGACCGACCCGTACGCGGCCGAGGACGGCGTCGAGGCCGCACTCGTCGACTACGAGCCCCTCGACCCGGTGGTGGGCGAGGCCGCCGCGCTCGCCGCGGCCGGGCCGCCGGTGCACGACGAGGCCCCCGGCAACGTGCTCGTCGACGTGTCGCTGTTCGCCACCGAGGGCATCGACGACACCTTCGCCACGGCCCACACCGTCGTCACCGTGGAGGCGACCACCGGCCGGCAGAACGCGCTGCCGCTGGAGACCCGCGGCGTCGTCGCCGACTGGGACGACCGCGACGAGCAGCTCCTGGTGCGCACCTGCACCCAGGTGCCGCACCAGGTCCGCACGGTGCTCGCCCGCTGCGCCGGGCTGGACGAGAAGCAGGTCCGGGTGACCGTGCCGGACATGGGCGGCGGGTTCGGCCAGAAGTGCGTGGTCAGCCGGGAGGAGATCGCCGCGGCGGCGGCCGCGCGGCGGCTGCGCCGCCCGGTGAAGTGGATCGAGGACCGGCGCGAGGCGCTGACCGCGAGCTTCCTGGCCCGCGAGCAGCACTACACCGCCCGTGCCGCGTTCACCGCCGACGGCGAGATCCTCGCACTCGACGCCGACATCGTCTGCGACATGGGCGCCTACTCGTGCTACCCGTTCACGGCCGGGATCGAGCCGCTGATGGCCTCCGCGGAGATGCCGGGTGTCTACCGGGTGCCGGCCTACCGGGTCCGCGGCCGCGCCGTGGCCACCAACAAGGCGCCGACCGCGCCGTACCGCGGGGTGTCCCGGCCGCAGTACGTGATGGTGATGGAGCGGCTCATGGAGCGGGCCGCCCGCGAGCTGGGCCTCGACCCGCTCGACGTCCGGCGCCGCAACCTGATCACCGAGTTCCCCTACCGCGGGGTCAACGGCGTCACCTACGACCCGGGCTCCTATCGGGAGTCGCTGGACCTCTGCGAGCAGGTCCTGCGCGAGGAGGGTTGGCTGTCCCATACCGAGCCGGGCCGCGTGGTCGGGGTCGGCTACTCCTGCTTCTCCGAGCGCACCGGCTACGGCTCGGGCGCGTTCGCGCAGCGCAAGATGCAGGTCGTGCCCGGGTTCGACCTGTCCCAGATCACGATGGACCTCGACGGGACCGTCTCGGTCACCACCGGCACGCTCTCGCACGGCCAGAGCCACGAGACCACGTTCGCCCAGATCGTCGCCGACCGGCTCGGCATCGGCTACGACAAGGTCAAGATCGTCCAGGGCGACACCGACCGGATCACCTACGGCTGGGGCTCGTTCGCGTCCCGCTCGGTGACCGTCGGCGGGTCCGCGGCGTCGGCCGCCGCCGTGAAGCTCGCCGACCAGCTGCGGGCCCTGGCCGCGCACCTGGCCGGGGTGGACGTCGACGCCTGCTCCCTCGACGGCCACGGCGGCGTCCGCGCCGGGGACCGCACCTTCGCGTTCCCCGAGCTCGCCGAGGTCGCCTACCTGCGCTCGCACCTGCTGCCCAAGGACCTCGGCCCCGGCCTGACCGCGACGGCCAGCTTCGACGTCGGCGGCGACGGCACGTTCTCCAACGCCACCCACGGCTGCGTCGTCGCGCTCGACCCGGGCACCGGCGGCGTCGAGATCCTGCGCTACGTGTGCGTGGAGGACTGCGGCGTCGCGATCCACCCGCGGGTCGTGGAGGGCCAGGCCCGCGGCGGCATCGCCCAGGGCATCGCCGGGGCCCTGTTCGAGCAGGTCACCTACGACGAGCTCGGGCAGCCACTGGCGCCGAGCTTCATGGAGTACAAGGTCCCGACCGCCGCCGAGATCCCGGACGTGCGCATCGAGCACCTCGAGACGCCGTGCGCGTTCACCGCCGACGGCGCCAAGGGTGCAGGCGAGGGCGGGACGATCGGCGCCCCGGCCGCCGTCCTCAACGCGGTGAACGACGCCCTGCGGCACACCGGCGTCGAGCTGGACGCCACCCCGATCCCGCGCGCCGCGATCTTCGCAGCACTGGAGGTGCCCCGATGACCGACGTCGTCCTGGTCGAGCTCACCGTCAACGGCGAGCGGCACGACCTCGCGATCCCCCCGCGGCGCACGCTGGCCGACGTGCTGCGCCACGACCTCAGCCTGACCGGCACGCACCTCGGCTGCGAACACGGCATCTGCGGCGCCTGCACGGTGCTCGTCGACGACCAGCCGGCCCGGGCCTGCCTGCTGTTCGCCGCGAGCGTGGAGAACACCCGGATCCGGACCGTCGAGTCGCTGGGCGGCCCGGAGGGCGGGCTCTCGGACCTGCAGCGGTGCTTCTCCGAGCACCACGCGCTGCAGTGCGGGTTCTGCACGCCCGGATTCCTCATGCTCGCCGAGGGCTACCTCGCCGAGGAACCGGACCCGACCCGCGAGGAGATCCGCGAGGTCGTCGCGTCGAACCTGTGCCGCTGCACCGGCTACCAGACCATCGTGGACGCCGTCGAGGACTGCGCGTCCCGCCGCCGCGCGGCCCTGCAGGCCGCGCTCGACACCGCAGGGAGCTCCGCATGAGCCTGCACGGGGCGCGCACCGACGCCACCTACGACCGCGCCGGGTTCGGGGCGCCGGGCCGCCGCGGCACCCGGCCCGCGGTCGTCGTCGTGGACCTGACCGCCGGGTTCACCGACCCCTCCTTCCCGACCGGCAGCGACCTGTCCGCCGTGGTGGCGACGACGTCGTCGCTGGTCGAGGCGGCACGCCCGGTGGGAGCGCCGGTCGTGTGGACGACGATCGCCTACACCCCCGCCGAGCTCGGCACGCTGCCGTGGCTCGTGAAGGCGCCCGGCATGCGCGGGCTCGTCGAGGGCTCGGCCGCGGTCGCGTTCGACGCCCGGCTCGACGTCCGCGCCGACGACCACGTGATCACCAAGAAGGGCGCGTCGGCGTTCTTCGACACCGGGCTCGCCACCGTGCTCCGCGCGTCCGGGGTGGACACCGTGCTGGTGTGCGGGGCCACCACGAGCGGCTGCGTGCGCGCCACCGCGGTCGACGCCGTCCAGTCCGGGTTCGGCGTGCTCGTGCCGCGCGAGTGCGTCGGCGACCGGGCCGCCGGCCCGCACGAGGCGAACCTGTTCGACATCCAGGCCAAGTACGGCGACGTGCTCACCGTCGACGACGCGGTGCGCTACCTGAAGGGACTCGCATGACCGGCACCCTCACCACCCGCCAGGTCCGCCAGGACGCGCTGGCCGACCTCGCCGACGTCCGGGCGGTGTCGCGCTGGGCCCGCAACGGCGACCTCCGGCTGCACGTCCTCGACTACGAGGGCACCGGGACACCGGTGCTGATCCTGCCCGGCATCACCAGCCCGGCGATCACGATGGACTTCGTCGCGCGGGAACTGACCGACCTGTGCCGGCCGCTGCTGCTCGACGTCCGCGGCCGCGGGCTCTCCGACTCCGGCCGCTCCTGGACCCTCGACGACTACGCCTCCGACGTGCTCGCCGTGCTGTCCGAGCTGGACCTCGGCACCGAGCCGGTGCTGCTCGGGCACTCGATGGGCGCGCGGATCGCCGCCGTCACCGCGAACCGGCGCCCGCTCCGCGGGACCGTGCTCGTCGACCCGCCGCTGTCCGGGCCGGGCCGCGGCCCCTACCCCACCACCCTGGAGGCGTTCCTCGGCCAGCTCGCCGAGGCCGTCCGCGGAACCGACGCCGACGAGGTCGCGAAGGCCTGGCCGCGCTGGCCGCGGGCGGAGCAGGAGCTGCGGGCGCGCTGGCTGTCGTCCTGCGACGAGGCCGCGATCCGGGCCACCCACGCCGGGTTCGAGAACGAGGACTTCTTCGACGCCTGGCCGTCGGTGCCCGCACCGGCGACCGTGCTGTACGGCGCCGGCTCCCCCGTCGTCACCGCCGGCGGTGCCGCCGAGATCGCCGCCGCGAACCCGGCCGCGGAGCTCGTCGCGATCCCGGACGCCGGGCACATGGTGTTCTGGGACAACCCGGACGAGGCGCTGCGGCTGCTGCGCGCCGCCCTGGAGCCGCTGGTCCGCTGAGCCGGGCCCGGCCTACTGTCGACGGGTGCGTCCCCCTCCCCTCCTGCTACCCGCGCTCCTGACCGCGCTCCTGCTCACCGGGTGCGCGTCGGGCTCGGAGACCGTGGGCGCCGGGGACGGGGACGCGTCACCGCGTGCCACCTCGACGTCCCGGGACGCCGACCGGGTGCAGTCGATCCGCACCAAGTTCCGCTTCTACCTGCAGGACGCGTGCGCCACCGGCGACCCGGCGCGGGTCCACCCGCGGTGCGGCCGGTTCGTCACCGAGATCCGCAACGCGCTGCCGCAGATCCACCGGGACGTCCCGGAGGCCGCCGGCGCCGCGCGGACGACCGAGGCTGCCCTGGACCGCTACGCCCGCGCCGGCTGCGAGGGCGCGCCCGGGTCGCTCGGCGCGGGCGACCCGGGCGCGTGCGCCGAGGCGCTCACGGCCGTCCAGCAGGCCGTGCGGGGGCTCGCGGACGCGCTCGGCGTCCCGGGCTGACCCGCACGGCCCCGGGGTCATCCCGCCAGCATTGCCCCCGCACCGGGCACCCGCGGCTCGAGACCGAGCTCGGTGAGGATCCGGTGGGTGGTGGCGGTGGCCGCGGACAGGACCGGGAGGCCGATCTCGTCCTGCACCGGCTGGATCGCCGGCAGCGAGGGCATCTGCACGCACGCCGACAGCACGAGTGCCTCGGCGCGGGACAGGTCGAGGCGGCGGTGGTGCTCGCGCAGGTCGGCCGGGTCGAGCCGGGCGACGGCCAGGTTGTCGGGCACCTGCAGCGACAGCGAGTCGACGACCTCGACCCCCGCGTCCTCGAGGTAGGCCACCACGGCCTTGGTCAGCGGCTCCATGTAGGGGGTGACGAGCGCGACCCGGGTCACCCCGAGCGCCTCGATCCCCGACAGCAGCGCCCCCGCGCTGGACACCACCGGTGCCTGCGAACCCTCGGCGCGCAGGGCGGTGGTGATGTCGTCCTCGGCGGTGCAGTGGTAGCCGGGGCCCTGGGCCATGATCGCGACCAGGCAGGCGGTGGCGACGACGTCCGGGCGGGCGTCGGCCAGCTCGGCCGCCGCCCGCTTCGCCTGCGCGTTCATCGCGCGCAGCTGTTCCGGGGTCACGTGCTGCATCCGGGCCCGCGCGGAGTGGAACACGAACCGGTCGCCGGGGAGCTCCTGCTCGCGGGCGGCCAGCATCCGCGGCAGCTCGGTCTCCATCGTCAGGTTCGAGCTCGGGACGATCATCCCGATGTGATGGTCGCGGCTCATCGGCGGTTCACCGGGCGCATCTCGGGCACGGTCAGCTCGCCGGCGTCGACGATCAGCTCGTCGTCGAGGTAGAGCGAGTTGCCGCGCATCGGGATGTCGAAGTGGCACGCGGTGTCGTTCGGGCCGCCGAGCTCGTTGTTCGGGCCGATGGAGAACATGACGTTGCCGTAGAAGCTGCGCAGCTCCATCCCCATGCCCCCACCGAACTGGGTGAGCCCGTGCCAGTGCGCCCGCTCGTCGAGGCCCCAGCCGACGTGGCTCATGCCGTAGCCGCGCGGGTCCTCGAAGCTCTCGATGTAGGAGCGCAGCAGGTCGGCGTCGAGCCCGCTGCTGCCGGCACCGCCGCGGATGTCCTGGATGAAGCCCTCCTCGATGGTGATCTCCACCGGGGTCTGCACGTAGGTGTTGAACGGCAGCAGCACGTCCCCGGGCGCGAGCACGATCTTCCCGTCGACGCCGTCGTCGGCGCCGCCGGTGAACACGAACGCCGCCGGCCAGTGGTCCCACCGGCCCGGGGTGTCGGTGTAGCCGTACTCGGACATGGTCGGGTACATGCCCAGCTGGTAGGTCACGTCCGTGCCGTGCGGGCTGGTGATCCGCATCGTGGACGCCTTGGCCAGCAGCTCGGCGCCGATCTCCACCCGCTCGCGCAGCTCGGTCGTCGGCATCAGCCGGGCCAGCAGCTCGGGCGGCTCGACCGCGGTCAGGATCCGGGTGCCGGCGTCCTGGATCGCGAACTGCTCGGGCGAGAACAGCAGGAACGTGCAGTCGACGACCATGTCGACCGCCTTGAGCGCCTCGACGGCCAGCGGGATGTTCCCCAGCCCGGAGTCGCCGACCGCCCACGCACCGCTCGCGCTCGCCGGGCTCGGCAGCCGCATGTGGTAGCCGGTCGCGCCGAGCCGCTGGATCGCCCACAGGAACGCGTCCGCGTACGCGGCCCGCTCCCCGCCGCGGGTCAGCACGACCACCGTCTCGCCCTCGCGCACCCCGGACAGGGTCAGCTGCTGCAGGCAGATGTCGTTGAACAGGTTCTGGTCCATCGCGACCACCTCCGTGTCTCGGAATATTAATCCGAGCACGTACTATCCGGGTACGCAAGACCTGAACGGTGCCGAAACCGGCTTCTCCGGCCGGCCGGGCGGCCCGGCCGACGGGGTCCGGGCGCGGCGCGACCGCCGGGCACCCGCTCGAGGCGCCCCCGGAGAGGCGCCGAAATTCCCCCGGGTGCGCCGCGGTGAGAATTGCGGAAATGATCCGCGTACCCGCCCTCGGCACCGCGAAACATCGCGCGGGCGAACGTTTCCGTTCCGAGACACGAGAGGGGCGCGCCCGGAGTGTCCGCTCCGGACGCGCCCCGCGTGCGTCCCGGCCGGGCCGGCCGTCACCCGCCGGCGCGGCTCACCGCGCAGCGAGCACGTCCGACCAGGTCAGAACCATGCTTTTCGCCCACCGACCGGCCGCCCGACCGCGCCGAGGACCAGCAGGACGACGCCGATGAGCACCAGCAGGCCGCCCAGGTAGTAGAGCAGCGAGATGCCGGTGAAATACCCCACCAGCAAGAGGATCAGACCAAGAATGATCATTTCTGACTCACCTCCCAGGAATGTGGCACAAAGCTACCGCCACCGTCCCGGGCGCGCAGCGCGAAAGGACCGCCGCGGTCAATTCCGGTCGCGCGCGGCCAGCCCCCGGGCGGACGTGGCGTGGTCGAGCGCGATCGCGGCGGCCCCGCGCAGGACACCGTCGGCACCGTGCGCGGCATCGCGGACGGGGGGCGGGTCGGCCCGCCGGAACGCCATCAGCCCGGCGTCGTAGGCGACGGCGAAGGCGTCCGCGGCCGCCGCCCGCAGCGCCGGCGCCAGCCCGCCGAGGACCACGACCTCCGGGTCGTGCGCGTTGACCAGCCCGGCCGTGCCCCGGGCCAGCGACGCGGCCGCGGCCGTCACCGCCGACACCGCGGCCGGTTCCTCCCGGGCGGCGCGGTCCAGGACGAGCCGGGTGTAGCCGTACGGGTCGTCGGGCTCCGGGTCGCCGAGCAGCCGGGCGAGTGCCCGGCCGTCGGTGCCGATGTTCCAGCAACCGCGGGCGCCGCACGGGCACACCACGGCCGGGTCACCGAACGGCAGGTGCCCGAACTCCCCCGCCGCGCCGCGGGCACCGGTCTGCGGGCGCCCGCGCAGCAGCAGGCTGCCGCCGACCCCGACCTCGACGGTCAGGAACAACGCGGTGTCGGCCCCGGCGGCGGCGCCGTCGCGCACCTCGGCGACCCCGGCCAGGTTCGCGTCGTTGCCGACCAGCACGGCCAGGCCGTGCCCGGAGCCGATCCGGCGCACGTCGAGCGGGCTCCATCCCTGCCCGGCCGCCTGGGCGAGGTGCTCGTCGACGACGGTGGCCGCGACCCCGATCCCGGCCGCGACGACCGGGCCGGCGTGCTCGGCGACGAGCTCGCCGACCACCGCGTCCAGCTCGCCGACGACGGCGTCGGGGTCCCGGCGGGCGTGCCGCCCGGCCCGCACCGCGACCGGCACCCCGTCCAGCCCGGCCAGCCCGGCGCGCCAGCCCTCGAACCGCACCTCCACCGCGACGACGGCGGGCCCGTCCGGCGCCGGCACGAGCCGGGTGGTGGGCCGGCCGCGACCACCGCAGGGCGCCCGCTCCTCGGTCACCCAGCCCAGGTCACGGAGCCGTCCGGCGATCTCGGTGGCCGAGCCGCTGGCCAGCCGCAGCCGCTTCGCCAGCTCGACCCGGGTCAGCCCGGGGGCCCGCCGGACCTCGGCGAGCGCCTCCGCGGTGGCCCGCCAGCGGTCGGTCTCGGCCCGTCCGGGACGTGAACCCGCTGACACCGAGCCCATCTCGTTTGACACCTCCGGGCACGCGCTCTTTATCCTCGTAGCGCGATGAAAATTTCCCCCGCGCCTGCCCGTCACTCTCCCACCCCGACCCGGCCCGGTCCCGCGCTGTTCGCCATGGCGCTCGGCGGGCTCGCCATCGGCACCACCGAGTTCGCCTCGATGGGGCTGCTCCCGGCGTTCGCCGCCGACCTCGGCGTCTCCGTGCCGCACGCCGGCGCCGCGATCAGCGCCTACGCGCTCGGCGTCGTCGTCGGTGCACCCGTCCTCGCCGTGCTCGGCGCGCGGTGGCCGCGCAAGCGGCTCGTGCTGGCGCTGACCGGCGCGCTGGCGCTGGCCAACACGGCGTCGGCGTTCGCCCCGACCTTCGGCACGTTCGTCGCCACCCGGTTCCTGGCCGGGCTGCCGCACGGCGCCTACTTCGGGACGGCGTCGGTGCTGGCCGCCTCGCTCGTGCCGCGGGAGCGGCGGCCGCGCGCGATCGCGTCCGTGATGAGCGGGCTGATGATCGCGAACATCGTCGGCGTCCCCGGAGCGACCTGGCTGGGGCAGGCGGCGGGCTGGCCGGCGGCCTACCTGGCGACCGGGGCGATCGCCGTCCTCACCGCGGCCGCGGTGTGGCGGCTGGTGCCGGACGTGCGCGACGAGCGCCGCGGCTCGATCCTCGGCGAGCTCTCGGCCCTGCGCCGCGGCCAGGTCTGGATCACCATGGCGGTCATCGCGACCGGGTTCGGCGGCTCGTTCGCCGTCTACAGCTACGTGACGCCGGTGCTCACCGAGGTGTCCGGGCTCGCCGAGGCCGCAGTGCCGCTGGCACTGGCCGTGTTCGGGCTCGGCATGACCCTGGGCAACCAGGTCGGCGGCCGGCTCGCCGAGCGCGCCCCGGTCCGGACGGTGACCGCCGGGCTCGGGGCGGCGACGGTGTCGATGGCGATGTTCGCCGCGACGGCGTCCTCGCCGGTGCTGGCGCTGGCCGCGCTGTTCGCGCTGGCGTTCACCACGACCGCCACCACCCCGGCACTGGCCACCCGCCTGATGGACGCCGGCCGCGAGGGCCCGACGCTCGGCGCCGCGCTGCACCACGCGGCGTTCAACGTCGCGAACGCGCTCGGTGCCGCGCTGGGCGGGCTGGTGCTGGCAGCCGGGTGGGGCTGGATGTCACCGGCCGCGGTCGCCACCGTGCTGCCGCTGCTCGGCCTGGTCGCGCTCGCCGCCGCGGTGCGGATGGAGCGGACCGAGCTGCGCCGCGACCTGGCGCTCGCCGCCTGAGCCTCCTCCCGCTGCGCCCCGGCTCCGGGGCGCGGACCGGCTCACCCGGTGGTCACCGGGTGCGCCGGTCGGCGCCGCCGGGCCGGCGCCAGCGCACGCACCGCGATCGTGACCTGCGTGGCGACGATCGCGATCCCGAGCGGGACGTGCACCGCCAGCAGCCCGGCGTGCCCCATCGCGACCTGCGCGACGTCCGCGACGACCAGGGCCGCACTGACCGCGACCGACCAGGCCGGCATCCCGCCCGGCCAGGCCGCGGGCACGGCGAGCACGGTCTGCACCAGCGCGACCATGATCAGCGAGCCGCCGGCCCCGCCGTGCCAGTCCAGTGCCCCGTCGACGGCGTCGAGCAGCGCACCGGCGAACCCGACCTGGGCGAGTACCAGCAGGCCGTGGAACACCGCCCACACCCGGAACGGCACCGCGGCGAGCGACCTACCCATGGTGGCCCCCGGCGAGGACGCGGGGCACGTCGGCGACCCCGGGCGGCGCCACCACGAACTGGCCCATCATCCCCTGGTCCTCGTGGTAGAGCAGGTGGCAGTGGTACATGTACGGCGTTCCCGGGTCGGCGTGCCGGCCGAAGCGCAGCAGGACCCGGGTCGTCGTCCGCGGCGGGACGTACACGGTGTCCTTCCAGGACCGCAGCTCCGGCGGGACCGGGTGGCCGCCTGCCGCCACGACCTGGCCGCGGGCGTCGTGGACGTGCAGGTTGTGCGGCCGCGAGTGCACGTTGGTGAGCTCCCAGAGCTCGGTGGCCCCGGCCGGGACCACCTCGTCGATCCGGGTCATGTCCATCGCCTTCCCGTTGATGGTGTCGTTGCCGAGCGCGAACCGACGCACCGTGGTCGCGGCCGCGGGGTCCGGGCCCGGCTCGTGCGGCAGCGCGCCGGGCAGCGGCGGCGCCGGCGCGAGGACGGCGGCCGGCCGGATCTGCAGCACGTCGAGGGTGTCGAGGGCACCGATCGAGCGTTCGGTTCCGGAGACCGCGCCGAGGTCCTGGGGCAGCGACCGCAGCACGACCGGGCGTCCGGGATCGAGGTCGAGCAGCACCTCGGCCCGCTCGCCGGGGGTGAGCAGCACGTCCGGCACCGGCCGCGGCGCCGCCAGCAGCCCGGAGTCGGTGCCGGCCAGGACCAGCGGCCGCCCGTCGGAGCGGGCGAACCGGTAGCAGCGCGCCGGGGAGGCGTTGAGCAGGCGCAGCCGGATCCGGGCGGTCGTCGCGGTCAGGTACGGCGCGACCGTGCCGTTGACCAGCAGGGTGTCGCCGACCAGGCCGTGCGCGTTGCGGCGGGTCTCGTCGAACGCGCCGGTGGCGGTGAACACCCGGTCGGTGACGACGACCGGGATGTCGTCGACGCCGTAGCGGTGCGGCAGCGCGGTGGCGGGGCCGTCCTCGTCGTCGACGAGGAACAGCCCGGCCAGGCCGCGGTGCACGTGCCGCTCGGTGTGCCCGTGCGGGTGCGGGTGGTACCAGAGCGTCGCCGCCGGCTGCTCGATCGTCCACTCCGGGCTCCAGGTGGCGCCGGGGCGGATCGGCTGGTGCGGGCCGCCGTCCATCGCCGCGGGCAGCACCATCCCGTGCCAGTGCGTGGTCGTGGTCTCCGGCAGCCGGTTGGTGACGTGCACGCGCACCCGCTCGCCGCGGGCGGCCCGCAGCGTGGGCCCGCCGAACGGCTGGTCGTAGCCCCAGGTGGGGGTGTCCGCGCCGGCCAGGAACGCGCTGCGGCCCGGCGCCGCGGTGAGCGTGAACGTGCGCACCCCGCCCTCGCGGGTGGACGGTGCGAGCGGCGGGATCGTGAGCGGCCGCGGGACCGGGGCCGGGCGCGGCGCCGACGCCGGGACGCCGCCGCAGCCCGCCAGCAGCAGGCCGCCCGCGGCACCGGCTCCGGCGAGCGCGGTGCCGAGGAAGCGCCGGCGGGTGAACGCTCTGGTCATGGCGTCGAGCCTGGCCGGGACACCGGGTCCGGCGCGTCGGCACGGCGACGTCACCCGCCGCTACGCGTTCCGGCGTAGCACCCCGGGCCCGGCCTCGGGGGCGCGGGGCCGCCGCTCGGGGTCCGGATATCCGGGCGCTCCCCGCCACGCGCACCGCCCGTCCGGCCGGTGCGATCTCAGCGGCGGCCGCCCACCAGCCCCGTCTCGTGGGCGATGACGACGAGCTGCACCCGGTCGCGGGCGTCCAGCTTGGTCAGCAGCCGGCCGACGTGGGTCCGCGCGGTGGCCGGGCTGATCACCAGCTCGGCGGCGATCTCGCCGTTGGTGGCGCCGCGCCCGACGAGCGTGAGCACCTCGCGCTCCCGCCCGGTGAGCACGGCCAGCCGGTCGGTGGCGGGCGGTGCGGCCGGCCCGTGCCGGGCGAACTCGGTGATCAGCCGCCGGGTCACCGACGGCGCCAGCAGCGCCTCGCCGGCGTGCACGAGGTCGATCGCCCGCAGCAGCGTCACCGGGTCGGTGTCCTTGAGCAGGAACCCGCTCGCCCCGGCGCGCAGCGCGCGGTAGACGTACTCGTCGAGGTCGAACGTGGTCAGGACGATCACCCGGGTGCCCGAGAGCGCCGGGTCGGCGGTGATCTCGGAGAGCGCGGCGAGCCCGTCGGTGCCGGGCATCCGCACGTCCATGAGGACGACGTCGGGCCGGGTCTCCCGGGTCAGGTGCACGGCCTCGGCGCCGTCGGCGGCCTCGGCCGCGACCGCATAGCCGTCCTCGGTCTCCAGCAGCACGCGCAGCCCGGCGCGGATCAACGGCTGGTCGTCCGCCAGCAGCACCGACACCACGTCACCCACGTCGTTCAGCGTCCTCCCCGCACTGCGCGCCGCGCTCGCCGGACCCGGGGATGCTCGCGGGATCCGGTGAGCGTCGCCCGGTCCGGTGAGCGTCCACGGGACGCTCCCGCACCCCGTCGAGGGGCAGCTCGGCGGTCACGGTGAACCCGCCGTCCCCCGGGCCCGCGTGGAACCGCCCGCCCAAGCCCTCGACGCGTTCGGCGAGGCCGCGCAGGCCCTGGCCGTCCGGCCGCCCCGCCGCACCCGGCGGGCGGGCCGGGGCGCCGCCGTCGTCGGTGACCCGGACCCGCAGCGCCGTGCGGGTCCGGGTGAGCGCGACGCGCACCTCCGAGGCCTCGGGCGCGTGCCGGACCGTGTTCGTCACCGCCTCCCGGACCAGGCCGAACGCGGTCCGGTCCACCTCGGCGGGCAGCACACCGGCCGCACCGGTGACGGTCACCGTGACCCCGGCGGCCCGCCCGGCGCGCACGACCTCGTCCACCCGGTCGAGGCCGCCGGCGACGGGCTCGGCGTCGTCCGGGGAGCGCAGCAGGGACAGGGTGCTGCGCAGCTCGCGGAGGGCGTCGGTGCCGGTGTCGCGGATGCGTTCGAGGGCCGCGACCGCCTCCTCGGGCCGGCGGGCGGCGACGTGTGCCCCCACGCCCGCCTGCACGACGATCATCGACAGGCTGTGCGAGACGACGTCGTGCACGTCGCGGGCGATCCGGAGCCGCTCCTGCTCGACCCGCCGGGCCAGCCGTTCCTCGGCCCGCTCCGCCGACGCCTGGGCGGCCCGGCGGACCGCGCCGACCGCGACGCCGCAGGCCGCTGTCGCGACGATCCACCAGACGTGGTCGCCGGTGCGGCCCGGCACGTCCGCGACCAGCAGCTGCTCGGTGCCGACCCAGGCCAGCACGACGAGCGCCCCGGCCAGCACGGCACGCGGCCAGGCCAGCCGGCTCGCGACCGTGTAGAGCGCGACCGCGACGAGCAGCGACGCCGGCCCGTCGGGGTGGTCGAGCCAGTAGTAGGCCGAGACGGGCACCAGCACCGCGCCCAGCACCGGCACCGGGTACCGGGACCGCCAGCACAGCGCGAGGGCACCGGCCCCGATCAGCAGCACACCCCACGGCAGCAGCGGGCGGCCGCCCGGGTCCGCGATCAGGGCACCGGCCGTCGCGGCGGCGGCCACGGCGACGGCCACCAGCACGTCGCGCAGGGTCGGCATACGCGCAGGTTACGCAGCGCGGCACACCGTCCGCGTCATCGCGACGACGTAGCCGCCCGCTGCCGGACCGCCTCGAACAGCACCACGGCCGCGGCGATCGAGGCGTTGAGCGAGTTCACCGTGCCCCGCATCGGGATCGCGACCGTGGTGTCGGCGGCGGTCAGCCACGCGTCGGTGACACCGGTCGCCTCGGTGCCGATCACCAGCGCGGACGGCCCGGTCAGGTCGGCCCGGCCGAGCTCGGTCTCCCCGGCGGGGGTCGTGACGACCGCGCGGATCCTCCTGCGGCGCAGCCAGGCCAGCACCTCCGGGGTGGACGCCGACGCGACCGGGACCGCGAACACCGTCCCTTTCGACGCCCGGACGACGTTCGGGTTCGCGAAGTCGGTGCCGGCCCGCTCGGCGGAGGCGATGACGACGGCGTCCACCCCGCACGCCTCGGCGGTGCGCAGCATCGCGCCCACGTTGCCCGGCTTCTCGATGCCCTCGGCGACCAGGACCAGCGCGTCCGGGCCCGGCTCGAGCGCGTCGAGCGGGCACCCGGGGGCAGGGGCGACGGCGAGCCAGCCGTCCGGGGACTCCCGGTAGGCGATCCGGGCGAAGACCTCGCGGCTCACCGACGTCACCCGGGCGTCCGGCATCCGGTCGAGCAGGCCGGGCGCGCGGACCAGGTCGGGCGCCCAGTACACCTCGGTGGGCCGCACGCCGGCGTCCAGGGCGAGTGCCAGCTCGTCGTGTCCCTCGATCAGCGTGACGCCGGCGGCGTCGCGGTGGCGCCGGGTGCGCAGCCGGACCAGGTACTTGACGCGCGGGTTGGCGGTGCTGGTCAGGTCGGGCACCCGCCGAGCGTAGGACGGCGGGCTCAGCCGCCCAGCGCGGCGTCGCGGGACCGCACCGTCAGCCAGGCCGCCGTCACCGCCGTGATCACGGCCAGCACGGCGAGCGGGAACGCCAGCCGGTCGACCGTCACGAACGCCGTCGCCAGGTACGGCGCCGCGAACCCGAGGTAGGCGGCGGTGTAGAAGACCCCGTTCGCCGCGCCGCGCCCGGCCGCCGGGGCCAGCCGGCCCACCAGCGTCAGCCCGGCGTTGAGGCACAGCCCGCCGCCAGCACCGAGCAGCACCCCCGCCACCCCGACGGCGATCACCGACTCGGCGAACGCCGCGAGGACCCCGGCCGCGAACCCGAGCATGCCGAGCCCGGCACCGACCGGGCCGGTGCGCGGGCCGAGCCGGTGCGCGAACGGCTGCACCAGCGTGCCCGTCCCGAGGGTCAGCGCGGCGAGCAGCCCGGTGAAGGCGACCAGGCCGGCCGCGCCGGGCAGCAGCAGCGGCAGCACCGTGACCGCGACGGCCGGGAACGCGTACACGCACACCGCGGTGGGCACGACCACCCGGACGAACGCCCGCCGGGCAGGGGCGTCCAGGCCCGGGCGCGGCAGCAGGCCGCGCCGCCCGGCGGCAGCCGGGAGTGCCCCGACCCCCACGACGGCCAGCATCGCGGCCACGGCCGGCACGAGCAGCGCGACGTGCACGAGGTACGGCAGGGTCAGCGCCCACGGCCCGTACGCGCCGATCAGCCCGGAGACCAGCGGCCCCAGGCAGAAGCCGGCCGTCTGCGCGATCGACGCCGCCCGGGCGGCCCGGGCCGCCCCGGCCGTCCCCGCCTGGTCCTGCAGCCAGGCGCTGCCGACCGAGAACACCGCGCCGGACGCCAGCCCCTGCACGAACCGGGCCACGAACAGCAGCCACAGCGCCGACGCCCCGCCGAGGAACAGCAGCGACGCGACGGCGACCCCGACGGAGGCGGGCAGCAGCACCCGCACCCGCCCGTAGCGGTCCGAGGCGGGGCCGCCGAGCAGCAGCGACGGCGCGAGGCCGAGCGCGTACACGCCGAAGATCGCGGCGAGCGTGCTGGGCGCGAGGTCGAGCTCGGTGCGGTAGACGAGCAGCAGCGGCGTGGGCACGTTCGTGCCGAACGCGACCGCGAACAGCAGCCCGCCCGCCACCCACCAGGTCCCGCCGCGTCCTTGCACCCGAGCATCCTGACACCCGGGAGTTACCGGGCGGTAGCCTCGCCGCATGAGCGAGCCGACGAACATCGTGGTCGAGACGGCGGACGGCGTCGCGCAGGTCCGCCTGGACCGGCCGGAGGCGGCGAACGCGCTGAACGCGCCGATGTGGTCCGGGCTGCGGGACGCGATGCGCGAGTTGGACGCCGACCCGTCGGTCCGGATCGTGGTGATCAGCGGCAACGGCAGGCACTTCTGCTCCGGGATCGACGTCGCGATGCTGGGCGGCCTGCAGGAGACCGCGGCCGACCCGTCACCGGGGCACGGAGCGGAGAAGCTGCGCCGGCGCATCCTCGACCTCCAGGACTGCCTGACCGCGGTCGAACGCTGCCGCACGCCGGTGATCGCGGCGGTGCACGGCGTCTGCCTCGGCGCGGGCCTGGACCTCGTCGCCGCCTGCGACCTGCGGTACGCGACCGCCGACGCCTCGTTCGTGCTGAAGGAGGTCGACATGGGGCTCGCCGCCGACGTCGGCGTGCTGCAGCGGCTGCCGCGGATCGTCGGCGAAGGCGTCACCCGGGAGCTCGCCTACACCTGCCGCCCGGTCTCCGGCACCGAGGCGGCGGCGCTCCGCCTGGTCAACGGCGTGTACGACGACGCCGCGGCCCTCACCGACGGGGTGGCGGCACTGGCGGCGGAGCTGGCCGCGAAGTCGCCGCTGGCGATGCGCGGCACCAAGTACGCGATCACCTACGCCCGCGACCACACGGTCGCCGACAGCCTGGACCAGATCGCCACCTGGAACAGCGGCGCGCTGATCTCCGCCGACCTGCAGGAGGCGGTCACGGCGTACCGGGAGAAGCGGCCGGGCGTCTACCGGGACTGACGGGGGCCGCGCCGGCCCTGGTCAGTCGCGGGCCGGCCCGGTGTCGTCGCCGGAGCGCACGGGGTGCGGGTCGGGCGCGTACCGCCCGTCGTGCCGGGCGGCCTCGCTGCCCGGGTGCGGCCACGAGACGTCCGCGTGCTGGGTGCTGCTCTCGCTCATGGGGCCAGGGTGACCGCGGCGCGTGCCGTACGGGCGGAGCGCAGGCGTCCGGCCGGTGACGACCCGGTGCCCGGACGGTGGGCCTCAGCCGGCCCCGAGCCCGTCGACCAGCGCGCCCGCCCGCCGGATCTCCTCGCCCAGCGGGTGGTCGGTGCGCACGTCCGGCAGCGCCGCGGTGAGCTCGGCGTACACGGCGGCGAGCCGGGCTCCCCGCGGTGCGGTGCCGGCCAGCCGGAGCGCCCGGACCGCGGCGACCAGCTCGCAGGCCAGCACCGTGCGGTAGTACCCGGCCGCCGCGGTGGCGCTGCGCGCCGCGTGCGGGGTGAAGCTGGCGTGGTCCTCCACGCCCCGGGAGATCACCGCCGTGCCGAGGGTGACCGGGCCGGCGGAGTGGCGGAGCCGGCCCAGCGCGTCGTGGGCCACGTACTCCAGGATCATCACGCCCGAGCTGCCGGCGGGCCCGGCGGCGAGGAACGGGGTGAGCCCGGTGAACTCGGGTTCGACGAGGTCGCCGAGCCGCGCGGCGGACAGCTCGGCGACGTGGTGCACGGCGGCCCGCAGGTGGTCCAGGGCGAGCGCGGGGTAGGCGGTGGAGAACTGGCCGTGGTGGAACACGGCACCACCGGCGACCAGCGGGTTCTCCGCGGCCGCGTTGATCTCGATCTCGAGCACGCCGCGCAGGTGCGCGACCGCGTCCAGTGCCGGGCCGTGGACCTGCGGGAACGCCCGCAGCCCGAACGGGTCCTGGATCCGCCGGCCGGGCCCGGGGGCGTCCTCGTGCCCGAGCACCTGCCGCATCCGCGCGGCGGACCGCACCGCGCCGGGGTGCGGCCGGCGGGCGTGCACCTGCTCGGCGAACGCCTCGGGCGACCCGCCGAGCGCGCAGTAGGACAGCGCGGTGACCAGGTGCGCCGCCTCCAGCAGCCGGCCCAGCTCCTCGGCGGCCAGTACGGCCCGGGCCAGGGTGACCGCGTTCGACGACAGGAACGCGAGCGCGTCCCCGGGTTCGAGCGGGATCGGGGGCCGGTGTCCGCGTGCCCACGGGAGGTGCCCGGTGAGCGTCAGCGCGATCTCGGCCAGCGCGGACAGGTCGCCGGTGCCGATCGACCCGGCGTCGTGCACGGCGGGCAGGGCCCCGGCGCGGAGCGCGTCGGCGAGCGCGCCGACGACGCGGGGATGGATGCCGCTGCCGGCCGCGGCGAGCTGGTTGAGCCGGACGAGCATGGCGGCCCGGACCGCGGGCTCGTCGAGCGCCTCCCCCACGGCGGCGGCGTGGCTGAGCAGCAGGCGCAGGTCGTGGGTCTCGGCGTCCCCGGTCCCGACGACCGCGTCCCGGTTCGCGCCGACGCCGGTCGTGCGGCCGTACACCGGTCGGGTGCTGCTGACCGCGCAGGCGGTCCCGTGGCTGTCCCGCACCGCCGCGGCCGCGTCCGCCGCGACGGTGACCGGGACACCGCCTGCGGCGACCCGGACGACGTCGCCGCAGGTCAGGGCCCGCCCGTCGACGACGAGGCCGCCCGGCTCACCCATGTGGCCCCGCCCGGTCGACCGGTCCCGCGCCGCCGTCGACGGGCACCGCGTGGTGCCCGACGGCGTAGCGGGTGCCGGCGGCGACGACCTCGGACACCAGCGGCACCCCGGGCCGGTAGGCGAGATGCACGTACGACGGCGCCGCCAGCCGGACCAGGTCGGCGCGGCGGCCGGGCGTGACCGCGCCGACGTCCGGCCGCCGCAGCGCCGCGGCCCCGCCCGCGGTCGCCGCGTGCAGCGCCTCGGCCGGGCTCAGGCCCATGTGCCGCACGGCCAGCGCGATGCAGAACCCGATGCTCGTGGTGAACGAGCTGCCCGGGTTGCAGTCGGTGGCGAGCGCGACGGTGGCGCCGGCGTCGAGCAGGCGGCGCCCGTCCGCCCACGGGGTGCGGGTGCTGAACTCGACGCCCGGCAGCAGGGTCGCGACGGTCCGGCCTGCGGCGAGCGCGTCGACGTCCGCATCGGACAGGAACGTGCAGTGGTCCACCGACGCGGCGCCCAGCTCCACGGCCAGCCGGACGCCGTCGCCGGGGCCGAGCTGGCCGGCGTGCACCCGCACGCCCAGGCCCCGGTCGCGGCCCGCGGACAGGACGGCGCGGGACTCGTCGGCGTCGAACGCGCCGCGCTCGCAGAACACGTCCACCCAGCGGGCGTGCGGGGCGCACGCGTCGAGCATCGGGCCGCGGACCAGGTCGACGTAGTCGTCGCGGCGGTCGGCGTACTCGTCCGGGACGACGTGCGCGCCGAGGAAGGTGGTCTCCGGGGTGTACCGGCCGGCGATCCCGAGGGCGCGCCGCTCGTCGTCGACGGTCAGGCCGTACCCGCTCTTGGTCTCGAACGTCGTGATGCCGGCGGCCCGCATCTCCCCGGCCAGCCGCGCGACCCCGGCGTCCAGCACCTCGACCGGCGCGGCCCGGGTGGCGCCGACCGTGGTGCGGATGCCGCCGGCCGTGTACGGGCGCCCGGACGCGCGGGCGGCGAACTCCGCGGACCGCTCCCCCGCGAACACCAGGTGGGCGTGGCTGTCGACGAAGCCGGGGACGGCCGCGTCCCCGGCCCACGACACCCGCCGGTCCGCGGCCGGCGCGTCCCGGGCGGGGCCGGTCCACACGATCCGGTCGCCGTCGACGACGACCGCGGCGTCGTGCAGGACGCCCAGCGCGCTGCCGTCCCCTGCGGCCGGGTCGTTGGTGACCAGCTCGCCGATGTCGGTGTACAGCACGGTCATCGGATGCCCTCCCCGGCCACGCGGTCGCCGTCCAGGACGGCCGCCGTGACCGCGGCCAGCCGCCGGGCCGCGTCCGGGACGCTCAGGTGCCGGCCGTCCCGCACGACCACCCGCCCGCCGGCGACGACGTCGGTCACGTCCGCCGCGGTGGCCGCGAACACCGCGGTCTCCGGGGCCGGCCCGCCGCCGGCGGTGCGGACGGTCTCCAGGTCGATCGCCACGAGGTCGGCGCGCCGGCCGACCTCGACCGCGCCGGCGTCGGGGCGGCCGAGGGCCCGGTGCCCGTGCTCCGTGGCGCAGCGCAGCAGGGTGGCCGCATCGAGCACGCCGCGTTCCTGCCGGAGCAGCCGCTCGTGCAGCTCCACGGCGCGGGCCTCCTCGAAGAGGTCGATCACGGCGTGGCTGTCGGATCCCAGGCTCAGGGGGCCGCACGGCGCGGTGAGCAGCGCGGGCGCCGGCCCGATGCCGTCGCCGAGGTCGCGTTCGGTGGTGGGGCAGAAGCACACCCCGGTGCCGGAGGACCGGAGCGCGGCGACGTCGTCGCCGGTCAGGTGGGTGGCGTGCACGGCGGTGGTGCGCGGGCCGAGCGCACCGGTGTCGAGCAGGAGCTCGACCGGGGTGCGGCCGTGCACCTCCCGGCAGCGCCGCACCTCGGCGACCTGCTCGGCGACGTGCACGTGCAGCGGCGCGCCGTGCGCGGCCGCCCACCCGGTGACCGCCGGGATCTCGCCGGCCGGGACGGCCCGGACCGAGTGCAGCGCCGCGCCGACCAGCACGCCGTCCACACCGGACGCCCAGCGGTGCAACGCGTCCACCCGCTCCGCCCAGGCCGCGCCGGAGCCGTCACCGAACCGCTGCTGGGCCGGACCGAGCGGTGAGCCGTCCACGTCGGAGCTGAGGTAACAGGTGTCGAGCAGGGTGAGCCGGAGGCCGGCGGCAACGGCGGCGTCGGCCAGCGCGACGCCCATCGCGTTCTCCTCGGCGTAGCGGGCGCCGCCGCGGTCGTGGTGCAGGTAGTGGAACTCGCCGACGCCGGTGACCCCGGCCAGCGCCATCTCGGCGTACACCGCCGTGGCGAGCTCCCGGTAGGTGTCCGGGTCGAGGCGTTCCGCAGCGGCGTACATGAGGTCGCGCCAGGTCCAGAACGAGCCGCGATCGGCTTGGGTGCGGGAGCGCAGCAGCCGGTGGAAGGCGTGCGAGTGCACGTTCGCGAGGCCGGGGACGACGAGCCCGTGCAGCGCGGGGACGCCCGCGGGCCGCGGCGTACCGGGCTCGACCGCGGTGAACCGGCCCCCGGCGGCGGTGACCAGGACCGCACGCTCGACGCCGCGGCCCGGGCTCCAGAGGTGCTCGCACCACCAGGAGCCGTTCACGAGGCGGCCCGGTCGCGGAGCACGGCGGCCAGCGCGGCGACCCCGGCCAGGCAGTCGTCGCGCTCGGCCCACTCGTGCGGGGAGTGCGAGACACCGGTCGGGTTGCGCACGAACAGCATCGCGGTGGGCACGACTCCGGCGAGCACGCCGGCGTCGTGGCCGGCGGCGGTCGGCAGCACCGGCACGTCCCCGCCGAGCGTGTGCCGGATCCGGGTCGCGACGTCGTCCGGGAACGCGACGGCCGGGGTGCGCGACTCGGGCACGACCTCGACCGCGGTGCCCTCGGCCTCGGCGTGCCGGGCGGCGTCGGCGAACACGTCCCCGGTGAGCGCGTCCAGCACGGCCCCGGACGGGGCGCGGGCGTCGAGGACCGCGGTGACCTCGGAGGCGATCGCGTTCGCCCCGTTCGGGGACACGGCGAGCTTGCCGAATGTGGCGACGCCGCCGTGCTGCACCGCACGGTCCCGGGCGGCGGCGACGGTCGCGGCGCAGGGCAGCATCGGGTCGTGCCGGTCCGCGATCCCGGTGGTTCCGGCGTGGTTGGCCTCGCCGCGGAACGACAGCCGCCACCGGCCGTGCGGCCAGATCGACGACGCGACCGCGAGCGGCGCGCCGACCCGGTCCAGGACGCGGCCCTGCTCGACGTGCAGCTCCACGAACACCCCGACCCGCCGCGCCAGCGCGGGGTCGGGGCCCAGCCCGGCCGGGTCGATCCCGGCACCGGCGACGACCTCGGCGAGGGTGCGGCCGTCGCCGTCGCGCAGGGCGCGGGCCCGGTCCGGGTCCAGGGTGCCCGCGGACAGCCGCGAGCCCACGCAGGCGACACCGAACCGGGCGCCCTCCTCGTCGCTGAACGCGACGACCCCGATCGGCACCCGCGGCCGGACCCCCTCGGCCCGCAGCGCGTCGACGGCGGCGAACGCCGCCGCCACCCCGAGCGGGCCGTCGAACGCGCCGCCGTCGGGCACCGAGTCCAGGTGCGACCCGGTGACGACGGCGCCGGCCGGGTCGCCGGTCCAGCCCGCGGGCAGCCACCACGCCCACAGGTTGCCGTTGCGGTCGCGCTCGACGTCCATCCCGCGGGCGGCGGCGCAGCCGGTGAACCAGTCGCGCAGGGTCAGCTCGGCGCGGTCCCAGGCGTAGCGGCGGTAGCCGCCGGTGCCCGGGTGCCGGCCCACTCCGGCGAGCTCGGACCACAGGTGATCGAACGTCACGGGTGCTCCTGCATCGGGACGCGGACGCCGCGCTCGGCCGCGACCCGGGCCGCGTCCGGGTAGCCGGCGTCGACGTGCCGGAGCACGCCCGTCGCCGGGTCGTTGGTGAGCACCCGTTCCAGCTTGCGGGCGGCGAGCTCGGTGCCGTCGGCGACGCAGACCTGCCCGGCGTGCTGGGAGCGCCCGATGCCGACCCCGCCGCCGTGGTGGATCGACACCCACGACGCCCCGGACGCCGTGTTGACCAGGGCGTTCAGCAGCGGCCAGTCCGCGACGGCGTCGGAGCCGTCGTGCATCGCCTCGGTCTCCCGGTACGGCGAGGCCACCGACCCGGAGTCGAGGTGGTCGCGCCCGATCACGATCGGGGCGCTCACCTCGCCGGAGGCCACCATCTCGTTGAAGCGCAGCCCGGCCCGGTGCCGCTCGCCGTAGCCGAGCCAGCAGATCCGGGCCGGCAGTCCCTCGAACGCGACCCGCTCCCCGGCCAGGGTGATCCACCGGCGGAGGCTCTCGTCGGCGCCGAACAGCTCGAGGATCGCCCGGTCGGTGGCGGCGATGTCGGCCGGGTCGCCGGACAGGGCCGCCCACCGGAACGGCCCGCGGCCCCGTTCGAACTGCGGGCGGATGTAGGCGGGCACGAACCCGGGGAAGTCGAACGCCCGGTGGTAGCCGCCGCGGCGCGCCTCGTCGCGGATCGAGTTGCCGTAGTCGAACACCTCCGCGCCCCGGTCCCCGAAGCCGACCATCGCCTCGACGTGGGCGGCCATCGAGGCCCGGGCCCGCTTCGTGAACCCCTCCGGGTCCGCGGCGGCCTCGGCGGCCATGTCCTCCACGGCCGTGCCGAGGGGCAGGTAGGACAGCGGGTCGTGGGCCGAGGTCTGGTCGGTGACGACGTCGATCGGCGCGGCCCGCCGCAGCAGCTCGGGGACCACCTCGGCGGCGTTGCCGACGACGCCGATCGACAGCGCCCGGTTCTCGTCGCGGGCCGCGACCGCGCGGTGCAGGGCGTCGTCGAGGTCGTCGGCGCGCACGTCGAGGTAGCGGTGCGCGAGCCGCCGCTCGATCCGGGCCGGATCGCACTCGACGCAGAGCACCACGCCGCCGTTCATGGTCACGGCGAGCGGCTGCGCCCCGCCCATCCCGCCGAGGCCCGCGGTCAGCGTGATCGTGCCGGCCAGCGAGCCGCCGAACCGCTTGCGGGCGACCGCGGCGAAGGTCTCGTAGGTGCCCTGCAGGATGCCCTGGGTCCCGATGTAGATCCACGAGCCGGCGGTCATCTGGCCGTACATCATCAGCCCGGCGGCCTCGAGGCGGCGGAACTCGGACCAGTCGGCCCAGTCGGCGACGAGGTTGGAGTTGGCCAGCAGCACCCGCGGCGCCCACTCGTGGGTGCGCAGCACGCCGACCGGCTTGCCGGACTGGATCAGCAGGGTCTCGTCGCCGGCGAGCTCGCGCAGGCAGGCGACGATCGCGTCGAACGCCGACCAGCTCCGGGCGGCGCGCCCGGTGCCGCCGTAGACGACGAGGTCCTCCGGCCGCTCGGCGACCTCGGGGTCGAGGTTGTTCATGAGCATCCGCAGCGCGGCCTCCTGCGGCCAGCCGCGGCAGGTCAGCTCGGGACCGCGGGGGGCACGCACCGCGGGACGGGACGGGGGCATGGCGGACTCCTTCGTCGGCGCTGCGTCGTCGGCTGCGTCGTCGGCACTGTGCCCAGTGGACGCGCCCCGGGCGCCGCGATCCACCGCAGGGGAACCGGCTTCGTCTGGGATCCGAGACTCCGGACTCGTACGGTGGACACCGTGACCGCCAGCAGCACCTCGCCCGCGGTGGGCCGGGCGCTCGACGTCCTGCTGTTCCTGGCCGCCCGCCCGGGCCCGGTCCCGGGGGCCACGCTGGTGCGGGAGCTGGGCATCCCGCGGTCGTCGGCGTACCACCTGCTGACCGTGCTCACCGAGCGCGGCTTCGTCGTCCACTACCCCGACCAGCAGCGCTACGGCCTCGGCGTCGCCGCGTTCGAGGTCGGCAGCGCCTACCTGCGGCACGGTTCGCTGGAGCACCTCGGGCGGCCGCTGGCCCGCAGGCTCGCCGCCCGCACCGGCGAGATCACGCACCTGGGCATCCTGCACGGGCCGGACACCCTGTACCTGGTGAAGGAACGCCCGGCCCGGCAGCCGGTGCCGGTCACCCTCGTCACCGACGTCGGCGTGCGGCTGCCCGCCTCGCTCACCGCGAACGGGCGCTCGATCCTCGCCCACGTGAGCGCCGCCCAGCTGCGGGCGCTGTTCCCGCACTCGTCGTCGCTCGTGACCCGGACCGCGCACGGCCCCCGTACGCTCGCCGCGCTGCGCGCGCTGCTGGCGGCCGAGCGGGACCGGGGCTACGCCCAGGAGGACGAGATGATCACCGCGGGGATGCAGTCGGTCGCGGCGTGCGCCTTCGACCACACCGGGACGCCGATCGCGGCGTTCAGCGTCACCCGCCGGATCGACCGGGCGAGCGGCCCGGCGGAGGCGATCGCCGAGCCCGTGCGGGAGGCCGCCCGCCGGCTGACGGTCGCGATGTCCGGCACGGCCCCGGCGGGCTGGTTCTGACGCGCCGGCGGGACCGGGGCGGGCGTGCACCCCGGTCCCGCCGTGGCCTCAGCGGACCGGCTCCGGAGGCTCGACGTCCGCGGCGGCCGGGGCCGGTGCCCCGCCGTTGTGCTCCGCCGAGCGGGCCGGATCCGCCACCGGGCCCGCCGCAGGACCGTCGGGCTCCTCGCCGTCCTTGGAGAAGGCGCCGACCTTGAAGAAGAAGTCGTCACCGTGGTTCTCGGTGGCCCAGTCGACGGCCTGTTCGAGGACCTCGGCGCCCTTCTTCTCCCGCAGGATGACGGTGTCGTGGCGCAGGTCGCGGTGCAGGGCCATGCAGAGCAGCACCATGATGACCACGAACGGGGCGGCGACCAGGATGGTGAGGTTCTGGATGCCGGACAGGGCGTCCTCGCCGCCGGTGATCAGCATGAGCACGGCGACCGCGCCCATGACCGAGCCCCAGAAGATGACGATCCAGCGGCTCGGTTCGATCGTGCCGCGCTGGGACAGCGTCCCCATGACGATGGAGGCGGCGTCGGCACCGGAGACGAAGAAGATGCCGACGAGCAGCATCACCAGGACGCCGGTGGCCGTGGCCCACGGGTAGGCGCCCAGCATCTCGAAGAGCTGGACGTTGGAGTCGTCGGAGAACTGCACGCCCTGCTGGGACTGGGTGATCGCGGTGCCGCCGAAGACGGCGAACCAGACCAGCGACACGAGGCTGGGGGCCAGGATGACGCCGGCCACGAACTCGCGGATGGTGCGCCCGCGCGAGATGCGGGCCAGGAACATGCCGACGAACGGGGTCCAGGAGATCCACCAGGCCCAGTAGAAGATGGTCCAGCTCGACAGCCACTCCAGCATCGGCTCGCCGCCGACGGCCTCGGTGCGGCCGACCATCTCGAAGAAGTCGGAGAAGTAGGCGCCGATCGAGGTCGGGATCAGGTCGAGGATGATCACCGTCGGGCCGACGACGAACACGAACAGGGCCAGCAGCGCGGCCAGCACCATGTTGATGTTGGACAGCCACTGGATGCCGCGGGCGATCCCGGAGACCGCGGAGAGGATGAACGCGGCGGTGAGCACCACGACGATCGCGGCCAGCGTGCCGGGTCCGACCGGGCCGTCGGTCCAGCCGGCGCTCTGCATGCCGCCACCGATCTGGAAGGCGCCCAGACCCAGCGAGGCCGCGGAGCCGAACAGGGTCGCGAAGATGGCGAGGATGTCGATGGCCTTGCCGATCGGGCCCTCGGCGGCGCGCTTGCCGATCAGCGGGATGAACGCCTGGCTGATCAGCTGCGCGCGGCCCTTGCGGAACGTGGAGTAGGCGATCGCGAGCCCGACCACGGCGTAGATGGCCCACGGGTGCAGGGTCCAGTGGAACAGCGAGGTCGCCATGGCGACCTGCATGGCCTCGGTGCTGCCGGGCGCGGCGGTGCCGGGCGGGGTGGAGGTGGTGAAGAACGACAGCGGCTCGTTCACGCCGAAGAACATCAGTCCGATGCCCATGCCGGCCGAGAACATCATCGCGATCCAGGAGACCGTCCGGAACTCCGGCTCCTCGTCGTCACCACCGAGCTTGATCCGGCCGAACTTGCTGAACGCCAGGAACAGCGCGAACGCGACGAACGCCGTCGCGGCGAGGACGAAGCCCCAGCCGCCGGCACGCATCAGGCTGCCGAGCAGCGTGCTGGCCGACGCGCTCAGGCTGTCCGGATCGACGAGCCCCCACACCACGAACAGCAGCGCGAGAACCGCACCCAGCCCGAAGACCGTCCAGTCCGTCCGCAGCCGGCCCCCTTCCGTGCCCTCCTCCGTGCTCGACTCACGCTCTGGCATCGGCGTTCTCCCTCCGTGCGGGACCCGGCACTCCTGCGCCGGGTTGGGGGCGGCGGCCCACGTCGTCCGGATGGCATCCCGGACGCTCCGAAGAATTGATCATCATTGACCCTCCTGGCCGGCGTGGCGATGTGTGTGACGAAGCCAGCGGCCGTACCTGTCGATCAGATACTCGACTAATATATCTGCAGAAGGTATGATGCGGGACACGTGCCGGTCAAGAGCCGGTGCGCTTCAGATCCGCCGACGACGACGGAGTCGACACCATGCAGCTGCACCGCAGCACTTCCGGCCGCCACCCCCGGCCGGCGCGCCGTGAGCAGGCCGGATGCCCGGCGACCCGACGACGCACCGACTCTTGACAGCGACACTGCGGAGGCGGTCCCATCATGGTGCACATCGAGCAGTGCGTTGCGGATCCCGCAACATCATCGATGTTTCTGGCGCACGCGGCAGGTCCGTCGTGCAGTTCCCACCCGACGCGTGAGGGCTGATCCGTCGTGGCACGACACGTGCGAGTCGCAGGGCGACGCCCTGCACGCGAGCCGGACCCGACCACCGGCCTCGACTCCCCGCCCCGCGGCCCTCCGGCACGAGGCGGACCAGCGGTACCGGATCGTTGCACCATCCGCCGGCCACCACGGCCGAGCGTCAACGGGTTCCGAGTCACGCCTCGAGCGTCCCCATCCCTCGGCGTTCCGCCGGCTGACCGGCAGCCGACCCCGGCTGCCTCGCACCCCGGTAGGGCCCTCCCGTCCAGCGCCGGACCACCGTCCGAGCGGTCGAGGCCCCACCCATCACCACGAGGAGCACTGCCATGACGACCGGTGAGCTTTCGACCCCTGCCCAGGACCAGGAACTCCCGGAGAGCCTGCGAGAGACGCTCGCGGGCCACTACTACACCGACCCGGGGATCTTCCGGGCCGAGCAGGACAGCATCTTCCACCAGAACTGGTTCTGCGCCGTCCTCGCCGCCGACCTCGAGCGGCCGGGCCAGTTCCAGACCGTGCAGGTCGGCCGGGAGAGCGTGATCGTCACCCGGGCCCGCAACGGGGAGATCAACGCCTTCCTGAACGTGTGCCGGCACCGCGGCGCCCGGATCTGCACCGAGGAGACCGGCGAGGTCCGCCGCTCCTTCCAGTGCCCGTACCACGCCTGGACCTACGGGCTCGACGGCAAGCTCGTCGCCGCGCCGAACCTCACCGCGATGCCCGACATCGACAAGGTCGAGTACGGCCTGCACAAGGTGCACGTCCGCGAGTGGCTGGGTTACGTCTGGCTGTCGCTGGCCGAGACCCCGCCGTCGTTCGACGACACCGTCATCGACGACGTCACCACCCGGCTCGGCTCGCCGGACGCCATCGTCGGCTACGACGTGGAGCACCTCAAGCTCGGCCGGCGCATCGAGTACGACGTGAAGGCGAACTGGAAGCAGATCGTCGAGAACTTCATGGAGTGCTACCACTGCGCGACGATCCACCCCGAGCTGACCGAGGTCCTGCCCGAGTTCGCCGACGGCCTGGCCGCGCAGTACTTCGTGGGCCACGGCGCCGAGTTCGGCGAGGAGGTCAAGGGCTTCACCGTCGACGGCTCGGAGGGCCTCGAGCGGATCCCGGGCGTCAGCGAGGACCAGGACCGCCGGTACTACGCCATCACCGTCCGGCCGCAGGTCTTCATCAACCTGGTGCCCGACCACGTGGTGTTCCACCGGATGTTCCCGCTCACCGCCGAGCGGACGCTGGTGATCTGCGACTGGCTCTACCTGCCCGAGGTCGTCGACTCCGGCGCCGACATCGACAAGTCGGTCGAGCTGTTCCACCGGGTCAACCAGCAGGACTTCGACGCGTGCGAGCGCTGCCAGGTGGCCATGGACTCGCGGTCCTACCAGAAGGGCGGCGTGCTGGTGCCCAGCGAGCACCACATCGGTGAGTTCCACGACTGGGTCCGCGAGCGGATCGGCTGACCCACCCCCCTCACACGACGGCCCCGGCCCGTACCCCCGATCTCGGAGGTGCGGGCCGGGGCCGTCGTCGTGCGCTACGCGGCGGCGAGCAGAACACAAGGCCCCGCCGCCGGTACGACGGGGCGCGGCGCCGGGCACAGGCGGCACGGACCCGGGTACGGATCGTCGACGCGGCCGCACGGGCCTTCGTGGAGCACGGTTACGCCGGCGCGACGATCCCGCTGATCGCCCGCGAGGCCGGCGTCGCCGTCGAGACCGTGTACCGCGCGGCCGGGGGCAAGGCCGGGCTGCTCGCCGCGGCGGTGCAGGCGGCACTGGCCGGTGGCGCGGAACGGGCCGAGGTGCCGGTCGAGGAGCGGGTCGGCATCCGGCGGGTGATCGAGGAGACCGACCCCCGGCGCCAGCTGCGGGCCTACGCCGCGACCCAGCCCGGGGTGTGGTCCCGGGTCGGCCCCCTGCTCCGGGTGCTCGACGCGGCGGCCGGCACCGACCCCGCGCTCGTCGAGCTGCAGGACCGACTCGCCGACCAGCGCCTGCAGGGCATGCGACGGTTCGCGGAGCTGCTCGCGGAGCGCGGGGCGTTGCGTCCCGGTCTGCCGGCCGATCGGGCCGCGGACGTGCTGTGGACGCTCTGCGCCCAGGCCAACCACGACGGCTTGGTCGCGCACCGGGGATGGACCCCGGCGGACTACCGGGACTGGCTCGGGGACATGCTGATCGCCGCCCTGCTCCCGCCCGGGTGACGGGAGCAGGGCGGCGACCCCTACCGGAAGACGACCGGCCTACCGGAAGACGACCGTGCTCGCGCCGGAGAGCAGCACCCGGCGCTCGCAGTGCCACCGCACGGCGCGGGACAGCGCGAGGGCCTCGGCGTCGCGCCCCACCATCTGCAGCGCCTTCGGGTCGTAGGTGTGGTCGATCCGGATGACCTCCTGCTCGATGATCGGGCCCTCGTCGAGGTCGGGGGTCACGTAGTGCGCCGTGGCGCCGACCTGCTTCACCCCGCGCTCGTAGGCCTGGTGGTAGGGCCGCGCGCCCTTGAAGCCGGGCAGGAACGAGTGGTGGATGTTGATGGCCCGGCCGTAGAGCGCCTTGCAGGCCTCGTCGGAGAGCACCTGCATGTACCGGGCGAGCACGACGAGCTCGGCGTCGTAGGACTCGACGACGCGCAGCAGCTCGGCCTCCGCGGCCGGCTTCGTCTCCGGGGTGACCGGGATGTGCACGAACGGCAGGCCCGCCGCCTCGGCCATCGGGCGCAGGTCCTCGTGGTTGGACACCACCGCGACGATCTCGGCGCCGAGGCTGCCTGCCCGCCAGCGGAAGATCAGGTCGTTGAGGCAGTGGCCGAGCTTGGAGACCATCACCAGGATCCGGGCGGGCGCCTCGTCGGAGAACGCGTAGTCCATCCCGAACTCCGCGGCCACCGGGCCGAACTCCGACGACAGCGTGTCGAGGTCCACGCCCTCGAGCGAGGTGACCTGGGTCCGCAGGAACAGCTTGCCCTGGATCTGGTCGTCGAACTGCTGGTACTCACTGATGTCGCACCCGCGCTCGAACAGGAACGCGCTGACCGCGCGCACGATCCCCGTGCGGTTGGGGCAGCTCAGGGTGAGGATGAACGAACGGGACACGAGCTCTCCTCGGATTCCATGACAGATGGCTTACTGATATATCAATCGTACTGGACAGTGCGACGTCTGGGTAGGTTCTGTTATCCAGGAGGACGCCGGAGTTACCATCGAGTTCGTGACCGCGCTTCCCGACGTCAGCGAGCCTCAGTTCGCCTCCCTGGCCGACAAGGCCTACATGGCGATCCGGGATCGGCTGATCATGCTCGACATCCCTCCGATGACCGCGATCGACGACGTCGCGCTCGCCCGCTCCCTCGAGGTGGGGCGCACCCCCGTGCGGGAGGCGCTCAAGCGGCTGGAGATCGACCGGCTGGTCATCTCGTACCCGCGCCGCGGGACGTTCGCCACCGGCGTGGACATCACCGACCTCGCCTACATCTCCGAGATCCGGGTGCAGCTCGAGCCGCTCGCCGCCCGCCGGGCCGCCGAGACGGCGAGCGCCGCGACGCTCGCGGAGCTCACCGAGCTCGCCGACCGGATCGACAAGGTCGACGTCCGCACCCTCGAGCGTGACCCGCTGATGCGCTGGGACCTGCACGTGCACCGCGCGGTCTACGCCGCCGCCGGCAACCCGCACCTGGAGGACACCCTCATCCGGTACGACAACCTGGCGACCCGGATCTTCTGCCTGTTCCTGGAGCGGATGACGAACTTCGACGCGCACGTCGGCGAGCACTCCGGGCTCCTGCGGGCGATCGGCGAGCGCCGCGCCGACGACGCGGAGCGGATCGCCCGCGACCACGTCATCGGCTTCGAGAAGGCGGTCCGGGCGGTCGTCTGAGCCCGGTCTCCCCGGGTCGCGCGACGACCGCCCCGGACCGCCCGGCCGCTCGGGTCGGCTCAGGCGTGCGCCTGCGCCGAGCGCACGGTGTGGGCGAGGAGCAGGGCCGTGGTCACCGGCCCGACCCCGCCCGGGACCGGGGTCACGCCGCCGGCCCGCCGGGCGACGTCGGAGGTGTCGACGTCGCCGACCAGCCGGCCGTCGGCGTCGGTGTTGGTCCCCACGTCGATGACGATCGCACCGTCACCCACGTGCTCGGCCGAGACGAGCCCGATCCGGCCCACGGCCACCACCAGCACGTCCGCCGCGCGGGTGTGCGCCGCGAGGTCCGTGGTGTGCCGGTGGCAGATCGACACCGTGGCGTCGCGCTGCAGCAGCAGCTGCGCGGTGGGCTTGCCGACCACCTGCGAACGCCCGACGACGACGGCGTTCCGCCCGTCCAGCGCGACCCCGTGGTGGTCGAGCAGCTCCATCACCGCCGCGGCCGTCGCCGGCGGGAACGCCGGCAGGCCCGCGGCGAGCCGGCCCGCCGACAGCGGGTTCACCCCGTCGACGTCCTTCTCCGGGGCGATCTCCGCGGCGAGCTCCTCCATCCGGACCCCGTCCGGGAGCGGGGTCTGCAGGATGATGCCGTGCACGGTGTCGTCGGTGCTGAGCCCGGCCAGCGTCCGGCGCAGGTCGTCCGCGGACGCGCGCGGGCCGAGCTCGACGACGTCGCACGCGATCCCGACCCGGCGGGCGGCGCCCGCGATCGAGCGGACGTACCAGCCGGCGCCCTCGTCCTCGGTGGCGACGACGACGGCGAGCCGGGGCGGGACGCCGCGGGCGATCAGCTCCGCGGCGTCCGCAGCGGCCTGCTCGCGGATCTCGCGGGCGCGGCCGGTGCCGTCGAGCAGGACCCCGGTGCGGGACTCCTCGGCGGTGGTCGTGGTGGTGGCGGTCATCGCTGGATCTGCTCCCGTACCTCGGCGGTCACCTTGTCGGCCCGGATCAGCAGGTCGTCGACCCCGGCCAGGGCCTCGCCGAGCTCGATGCGGGCCAGCTGGTCGCGGATGCCGACCAGGTTGATCTCGACGTTGATCCGGGCCGTGCTGGCCGCCGCGCGGGCAGCGTCCGCGGCCGCGGCGACGTCGCTGATCACGTTCGGGTTGCCCACCGGGCGCAGCTGCTCGGCCAGGTCGAGGACCTGCTCCGCGGCCCGGATCACCCGGGCCGGGATCCGGCCGGCCTCGACGAGCGCCTCGGTGATGGCCCGCGAGCGGGCCTCGGTGGCCTCGTCGCTGTCCCGGGGAAGCTTGTAGGCCTGGGCGACGGCGTCGAAGGCGCTGGCGTCGGCCTCGGCGAGGCCGATCCCGACCACGCGCAGCTCGTCGGCGCGGTTGCGCACGGAGACCACGGTGTCGGCGTGCTCGGCGTAGCGCTCACCCTCGGTGTAGCGCGCGACCATGCCCAGCAGGGCGGCCGCCTGCGCCAGGTGCAGGCCTGCGGTCGCGCCGCCGCCCGGTGCGGGCACCCGCGCGGCGAGGTTCCAGAGAAAGGTGTCGATCGTGTCGGAACGCATGGTCCTCTTTCGGTGGAGGGCCGACCGGGCCGGGCCGCCGGTGCGGCGGCGGCCCGGCCGCACGGTCAGCACTGATGTTCGCTGCGCAAGCTCCGCTCAGCGCTGATGTTCGCTGCGCAAGCTCCGCTCAGCGCTGATGTTCGCTGCGCAAGCTCCGCTCAGCGCTGATGTTCGCTGCGCAAGCTCCGCTCAGCGCTGATGTTCGCTGCGCAAGCTCCGCTCAGCGCTGATGTTCGCTGCGCAAGCTCCGCTCAGCGGCGGAGCCGGCTCATCTCCGGGTCGAACAGCGGCTCGGCGGCCACCGACGCCCGGATCCGGCGGTCGAAGTACTGGATCTCGACGGAGCTGCCGACCGGGAGACCGGCGGGCAGCCAGGCGTAGGCGATCGGGGTGCCGAGCGAGTAGGCGTACGCCGCGGAGGTGACGTAGCCGGCCGGCTCGCCGTCGACGAGCACGGCCTCGTGGCCGAGCACGACGCTGCGCCGGTCGTCGATCGTCAGGCAGGTCAGTCGACGGGTGATCGCCTCCGGGTCGATCGCCTCCACGGCGGCCCGGCCGACGAAGTCGCCCTTGGTCTGCGGCCGGACCGCGAACCCGACCCCGGCCTCGTACGGGTTGTGCTCGGTGGTCATGTCCGCACCCCAGGATCGGTAGCCCTTCTCCAGCCGCAGGCTGTTGAACGCGGCCCGGCCGGCGGCGACGACCCCGAGCGGGCGGCCCGCCTCGTAGAGCACGTCCCAGAGCTTCTGGCCGTACTCGGCGCTGGTGTAGATCTCCCAGCCGAGCTCGCCGACGTAGGACAGCCGCATCGCGGTCACCGGGATGCCGGCGATGTGGGCCTGCTTCGCGCGGAAGAACTTGAGGCCCTCGTGCGAGAAGTCGTCGTCGGACAGCGGCTGCACCAGGTCGCGGGCCAGCGGGCCCCAGACGCCGATGCAGCACGTGCCGCCGGTGATGTCGCGGACCGCGACGCTGCCGTCGGCCGGCAGCCGGCGCCGCAGGTAGTCCAGGTCCAGGTTGCTGTTCGCGCCGACCTGGAACAGCTGCTCGCCGAGCCGGGCGACGGTGAGGTCGCTGCGCACCCCGCCGGTCTCGTCGAGCGCCAGCGTGTAGGTCACCGCACCGACCGACTTGTCCATCTTCCCGGTGACCAGGCCGTCCAGGAACGCGCACGCCCCCGGCCCGCTGACCTCGAGCCGCCGCAGCGGGGTCATGTCGTACATGGCGACCGCGGTGCGGGTCTTCCACGCCTCCACGGCGACCACCGGCGAGTGGAACATGGCCGCCCAGGCGTCCCGCGACGGCGGCCGCCAGTCGTTCGGCAGGTCCTTGACCAGGGCCGCGTTGGCCTCGTACCAGTGCGGGCGCTCCCAGGCGTGCGCCTCCAGGAAGAACGCACCCAGCTCGCGCTGGCGGGCGTGGAACGGGCTCACCCGCACGTCCCGCGGCGACAGCTTGGGCTGCAGCGGGTGCAGCACGTCGTAGATCTCGACGAAGTTCTGCTGGGAGGTCTCGTCGACGTAGGAGTCGGTCGTCTCGACCTCGTCGAACCGGTGCACGTCGCAGCCGTGCAGGTCGAGCTCGCTGCGCCCGTCGACGAGCAGCTGGGCGACCGCGCGGGCCACGCCGGCGGAGTGGGTGACCCACACCGCCTCGGCGATCCAGAAGCCGGCGACGTCGGCGGACTCGCCGATCAGCGGCCCGCCGTCCGGGGTGAAGGAGAAGACGCCGTTGAACCCGGTCTCGACCTTCGCCGTCCGCAGGGCGGGCAGCAGAGCCTGGCTCTGCTCCCACTGCGTCGCGAAGTCCTCCTCGGTGAAGGGCAGCATCGAGGGCATCTCGCCCGGGTTCGGCCCGTTCTCGCCGACCTCGGGCAGCTCCGAGATCGAGACCGGCATCGGGCGGTGGGCGTAGGAGCCGATGCCGATGCAGTCGTTGTGCTCGCGGTAGTAGAGGTCCGCGTCCTGGTAGCGCAGGATCGGCATCCGGGCCTCGATCTGCTCGTCGTTGCGGCCGACGAGCGCCTCGACCTGCCCGGTGCGGGCGTACTGGTGGGCCAGTGGCAGCAGCGGCACCCGCATGCCGACGAGCTTGCCCAGCTCGCGGCCCCAGAACCCGGCGCAGGACACCACGATGTCGGCCGGGATCACGCCCTGGTCGGTCTCGACCCCGGTCACCCGGCCGTCGGACCGCTCGATCCCGGTCACCCGGGTGGAGCCCTGGAACCGGGCCCCGCGGGCCTCGGCGCGCCGGGCCAGCGCCACCACGGCGCGGGAGGCCTTGGCCAGGCCGTCGGTCGGGGTGTACAGGCCGCCGAGGACCTGGTCACGGTCGAGCAGCGGGTGCAGGCGGGCGCACTCGTCCGGGCCGACGACGGTGGCCGGCACACCCCGCGAGATCGCCCAGCCCTGCTTGCGGTGCAGGTCGGCGAGCCGCTCCGGCGTGGTCGCGATCTCCAGGCCGCCGACCTGGTTGAAGCACCACTCGCCGTCCACGTCGAGGGACTTGAGCTTCTCGACGGTGTAGGTGGCGAACTCGGTCATCGTCTTCGAGCCGGTGGTCTGGAACACCAGGCCCGGGGCGTGCGAGGTGGAGCCGCCGGTCAGCGGCAGCGGGCCCTGGTCGACGACGGTGACGTCGGTCCAGCCCCGCTCGGTGAGCTCGTCGGCCAGGTTCGTCCCGACGATCCCGGCTCCGATGATGACGACACGACGGTTCGTGGTCATGGTGGTCTCCTGTGGCTGAAGGCGGGCCTCGGTGACTCCGCACGAGGCCGGGAGGGAAGCGGGGCCGCCCCCGAGCGGCCCCGCAGGATCAACGGGACGGGGCGACGGGACGGAGCTCGCTCGCCGCGTCCAGCAGCCAGTCGGTCAGATGGCCGGCGAACGACGGCCGGACGTGGACCAGGTAGTCGTCACCGTGGCCGAGCGCGACCAGGACGACGCCGACCAGCCCGATCGTGGTCTGGGCGCACCGCCCGGCCGGGAACTCGGCCGGGTGCAGGTCCAGCGAGCAGCCGAACGCGAGCAGCTCGCGGGCCAGGGCGCCACGCACGCGCAGCGCGACCCGCTGCGACGACACGTCGACGGCCGACCCACCGTGCCCGGTGAGCAGCGGGCGCAGCGACTCCTCGCCGGCGTGCGGCCGGGACTGCCGGCTGGTGACCAGCCACTCGTCCGGGCCGAGCCAGACGATCTCGCCGTCCTCGGTGGCCGTCCAGGTGTTGGGCCGGGTCGGGAGCGCGGCCCCGAGCACGGCGGACACGACCTCGCGGGCCGGGCCCTCCGGGTCGAGCCGCAGGTTCGTGGCCAGGCCGACGTCCTCGACCTCGATGACCAGCGCGCCGTCCAGCTCGCGGGCGAGCTCGGCGAGCGCGGGCTCCCGGGACTCGAGCGGGTGGGTGGGGCGCAGGGGCCGGATCTCAGCCATCACGGCGGGCTCCTTCCGGGTCGACGAGGACCGAGCTGGTGATCTCGGCGGGCACCAGCGACCCCTGGTACGGGACGTGCACGACATCGCCGATCCGGCCGTGCCCGCCCTTGACCAGCGCGAGCGCGAACGGGCGGGCCAGCTCGGCGCTGTGGTAGCTGGAGGTGACGTGGCCGAGCATCGGCACCGGGGGCGGGGGCAGCGTCCCGTCGGCCGAGAACTCGACGATCTGCGCGCCCTCCGGCAGCCGGGTGGCCCGGTCGGTCGGCAGCAGGCCGACCAGCTGCTTGCGGAGCGGGTTCGCGTTCTCCTCGCGGGCGAAGGAGCGCTTGCCGACGAAGTCCTCCTTCTTCTTCGACACCGCCCAGGACATCCCGAGGTCGTGCGGCGACACCGTGCCGTCAGTGTCCTGGCCGACGATCGGGTAGCCCTTCTCGGCGCGCAGCACGTGCATCGTCTCGGTGCCGTACGGGGTGATCCCCCACAGCGCGCCGACGGTGACCAGCCGCTCCCAGAGGGCGAGCCCGTAGCGGGCGTCGACGTTGACCTCGAAGGCCAGCTCGCCGGAGAACGAGATCCGGGCCAGCCGGACCGGAACCCCGTCGAGCTCGGTGTCCTGCCACGACATGAACGGGAAGGCCTCGTTGGACAGGTCGATACCGGTGAAGATCTCGGCGAGCAGCTCGCGCGAGCGCGGGCCGACGACCGGGAACACCGCCCAGTGCTCGGTGACCGACGCGAGGTGCACCCGCAGGTCCGGCCACTCGGTCTGGACCCAGTCCTCGAGGGTCTCCAGGACCGACGCGGCGCCACCGGTGGTCGTGGTGAGCAGGTAGCGGTCCTCGGCGATCCGCAGGACGGTGCCGTCGTCGACGACCATGCCGTCGTTGCCGCACATGACGCCGTAGCGGACCCGGCCCACCTTGAGGGTGCTCATCATGTTCGTGTAGATGCGGTCGAGCAGCACGGCGGCGTCCGGGCCCTGCACGTCGATCTTGCCCAGGGTGGAGCCGTCCATGATCGCGACGTCGCGGCGGGCGGCCGCGCACTCCCGCAGCACGGCGGCGTCCATGTCCTCACCGGCACGCGGGTAGTGGCGCGCACGCTTCCACTGGCCGACGTCCTCGAACACGGCGCCGTTGGCGACGTGCCACGGGTGCACCGGGGTGGTGCGCACCGGGTCGAACATCTGACCGCGCTCGCGGCCGGCCAGCGCGGCGAACGCGACCGGGGTGTAGGGCGGGCGGAAGGTCGTCGTGCCCAGCTCCCCGACGGGGCGGCCGAGCAGCTCGGCGGTGACCCCGGCGGCGACCATCCCGGACGTCTTGCCCTGGTCGTGGGCGGTGCCGATCGTCGTGTAGCGCTTCACGTGCTCCACGGAGCGCAGCCCGGCGCCGACCGCACGCTCGATGTCGGCGACGGTCGCGTCGCGCTGGATGTCGACGAACTGCTGCGCCGGGTCACCCGGGGTGCGCCACAGGACCAGGGTCGGGGTGCGCGGCGGCTCCGGCGAGGTGCTCGGCGCGTCCCCGCCGGCTCCCTCGAACAGGGCACCGGCCAGGTCCAGGGTGCCGTTCGCCGCGCCGACGACCTCGGTGCCGGCGATGGCGGCACCCGGCCGGAAGGCCCCGAGCCGGGAGTCGTAGACCAGCGCACCGCGGACGTGGCTGAACAGGTGCGCGGCCGGCGTCCAGCCGCCGGAGACCAGCAGCAGGTCGGCCGGGAGCGTGTCCACGCCGTCGGCCGAGTCCACCCGGACCGCGGAGAGCGCGCCGCCGGGGCCGTCGCCGTCGGTGTCGACGACCTGCGCACCCGGCCGGACGGTGACCCCGGCGTCGCGGGCCCGCGCGGCGCGCTGCTCCGGCACGGCGACCCGCGCGTCGAGCAGGGTCACCCGGGCACCCGCGCCGGCCAGGTCGGCCGCCGCGTCGTAGGCCGCGTCGTCGGTGGTGAACACCGCGATCTCCCGGCCGGCCAGGACCCCGTAGCGGTGCAGGAAGTCCCGGGCCGAGGCGGCGAGCATGATGCCGGGGCGGTCGTTGTTGGCGAACGCGACCGGCCGCTCGTGGGCACCGGCCGCGACGACCACCCGCCGGGCCCGGATGCGGTGCACCCGCTGGCGGGTCCGGTCCGGCGGGGCGGCCGCACCGAGGTGGTCGGTGATCCGCTCGAGGGCGAGCACGAACCCGTCGTCGTAGTGGCCGAACGCGGTGGTCCGCTGCAGGTGCAGCACCTCCGGGTTCGCGGCCAGCTCGGCGACGACGTCGGCGACGAACCGGTGCGCGGCGCGGCCGTCGATCCGGTCGGTCGGGGCCAGGCTGCCCCCGGCCTCCGGACGGTCGTCGACCAGGACCACCCGCTCGCCGCGGCGGGCCGCGGTGCGGGCGGCGAGCAGGCCGGCCGGGCCGGCGCCGATCACCACGGTGTCGCAGTGGGCGTAGCGGCGGTCGTAGCGCGCGGTGTCGGCGACCGTGGCGAGCCGGCCCTGCCCGTTGAGGCTGCGGGCCACCAGGCCGTCGGCGAGCTCGACGGCCGAGGCCTGCAGCATCGGCTCCGGGAACGGCTCCTCGATCTGCACGAGGCCGGTCGGGTCCTCGGTCCAGGCCGCACCGATGCCCCGGGGCCGGCCGAGCTTGACGCTGGTGCCGATGACCCGGACACCGTTCGCGAGCAGCGCCGAGGCGAGCGTGTCGCCCGGGTGCCCGGTGTAGGTGGTGCCGTCGAAGGTGAAGGTGAGGGTGCGGGTGCGGTCGACGCGGCCATAGCCGTGGACACGGCCATCGATACGGTCGTCGAGGCGGCTCATGTGCGGGCCCCCGGGATCTCGGGCCGGTTCTCACCGATCTTGTAGACGGCGAGGAACTGGTAGGTGTGGGTGTCGCGGACGGCGTTGAACCAGCGGCGGCAGCCGACGCTGTGGTTCCAGCGCTCGGCGAACGGGCCCTTCGGGTTGTCCCGGAAGAACACGAAGCGCGCCCACTGCTCGTCGGTCAGCTCGGCGGGCTTCGCCGGGTAGTCGACGTGGGCCTGGCCGCCGTAGTGGAACTCGACCTCCTCGCGAGGTCCGCACCACGGGCAGTCGATGAGTTGCACGGTGGCTCCTGTGTGGCGGGTCAGTGGGCGACGCCGGCGGCGCCGTGCTCGTCGACGAGCGCGCCGGTGACGAACCGGTCGAGGGAGAACGGGGCGATGTAGGGGTGCAGCTCGCCGGTCGCGATCGTGTGCGCCAGGCACCAGCCCAGGCCGGGCGTGGACTTGAACCCACCGGTCCCCCACCCCGCGTTGACCAGCACGTTCGCGTACGGGGTCCGGCCGACGATCGGCGAGGCATCCGGGTTGGTGTCGACGATCCCGGCCCAGCTGCGCAGCAGGTGGGCCCGGGCGAACACCGGGAACAGCTCCACCGCGGCGGCCATCTGCCGCTCGATGATGTGGAACGCGCCGCGCTGGCCGTAGCCGTTGTAGGAGTCCACGCCCGCGCCCATGACGAGCTCGCCCTTGTGCGCCTGCGAGACGTAGACGTGCACCGCGTTCGACATCACGATCGTCGGGTGCACCGGCTCGAGCAGCTCGGACACCAGCGCCTGCAGCGGGTGCGACTGCAGCGGGGTGGACACCTCGAGCTCGTCGAGCAGGGTCGACGTGTGCCCGGCCGCGCACAGCGCGACCTGCCCGCAGGCGATGTCACCGCGGCTGGTGCGCACCCCCGTGACCCGGGCGGTGCCGTCGGCCTGGCTGCCCTCGGTGCGGAACCCGAGGACCTCGCAGTCCTGGATCAGGTCGATCCCGGCCTCGTCGGCGCGCCGGGCGAAGCCCCAGGCCACGTAGTCGTGCTTGGCGATGCCCGCGCGGGGCTGGTAGGTCGCGCCCAGCACCGGGTAGCGGATGTCCTCGGAGACGTTGAGGATCGGGCAGATCTTGGCGACGTCGTCCGGCTCGAGCCACTCGGCGTCGACGCCGTTGAGCTTGTTCGCCTCCACCCGGCGCACCGAGTCCCGCACGTCCTGCTCGGTGTGCGCGAGGTTCAGCACGCCGCGCTGGGAGAACAGGATCGGGTAGCCGAGGTCGTCCTCGAGCCCCTCCCACAGCTTGAGGGCGTGCTCGTAGATCGCCGCCGACTCGTCCCACAGGTAGTTGGACCGGATCAGGGTGGTGTTGCGGGCCATGTTCCCGCCGGCCAGCCAGCCCTTCTCCAGCACCGCCACGTTCGTGATCCCGTGGTTCTTGGCCAGGTAGTGGGCCGTGGCCAGGCCGTGCCCGCCACCGCCGATGATCACGACGTCGTAGGAGCGCTTGGGCTCCGGGTTCCGCCACAGGAAGTCGGGGTGCTCGGGCAGGTCGGCGCCGGGAGGCGTCATCGTGGTGCTCATACCGTCAGCTCCGGGTAGAGGGGGTGGCGGTCGGCCAGCGCGGCGACCCGGCCGGCCAGTGCGTCCAGCTCGTCGTCGCCGGCGGCGGGGCGCAGTGCGCCCGCGATGATGTCGGCGACCTCGGTGAAGTCGTCGGCGCCGAAGCCGCGGGCGGCCAGGGCCGGGGTCCCGATCCGGACCCCGGAGGAGACCATCGGCGGGCGCGGGTCGAACGGCACCGCGTTGCGGTTGACCGTGATCCCGACCCGGTGCAGCCGGTCCTCGGCCTGCTTGCCGTCCAGCTCGTGGTCGCGCAGGTCGACCAGGACCAGGTGCACGTCGGTCCCGCCGGAGACGACACCGACGCCCGGCTCGTCGAGCAGGCGCTGCGCGACGATCTGCGCACCGGCGAGGGTGCGCTCCTGCCGCTCGCGGAAGGTCTGCTCCCCGGCGAGCTTGAACGCGACGGCCTTGCCGGCGATCACGTGCTCCAGCGGGCCGCCCTGCTGGCCCGGGAACACGTTCGAGTTCAGCTTCTTCGCCAGCTCCTGGCGGGCCAGGATCACGCCGCCGCGGGGCCCGCCGAGGGTCTTGTGCGTGGTGGTGGTGACGACGTCGGCGTGCGGCACCGGCGAGGGGTGCAGGCCGGCCGCGACCAGCCCGGCGAAGTGCGCCATGTCGACCATCAGGTACGCGCCGACCTCGTCGGCGATCCGCCGGAACTCGGCGAAGTCCAGGTGGCGCGGGTAGGCCGACCAGCCGGCGATGATCACCTTCGGCGTGCGCTCCTTGGCGAGGCGCTCGACCTCGTCCATGTCGACCCGGTGGTCGTCCTCGCGCACGTGGTAGGCGGCGACGTCGTAGAGCTGGCCGGAGAAGTTCAGCCGCATCCCGTGGGTCAGGTGCCCGCCGTGGGCGAGGTCGAGCCCGAGGATCGTGTCGCCGGGGCTCAGCAGCGCCGCCATCGCCGCGGCGTTGGCCTGCGCACCGGAGTGCGGCTGCACGTTCGCGAAGTCGGCACCGAACAGCGCCTTGATGCGGTCGATCGCGAGCTGCTCGACGACGTCCACGTGCTCGCAGCCGCCGTAGTAGCGGCGCCCGGGGTAGCCCTCGGCGTACTTGTTGGTGAGCACCGAGCCCTGCGCCTGCATGACGGCCAGCGGCGCGAAGTTCTCGCTCGCGATCATCTCGAGGGTGTGCCGCTGGCGGCCGAGCTCGGCCGTGACCGCGGCGTGCACCTCGGGGTCGATGTCCTGCAGCCCGCCTCCGAGCACGGCGCGTGCGCGGCCGGCCTCGTTCCCGTCGGTCGACGGATCGCGGTCCACGGCGAACGTCGTCATGAACACCTCCACATATCTTCCCGAGCAGACTGATATATCAACTGGCGACAGCGTGGCATCTCAGTGGCCTCGCGGTCAAGAGGTCCGTCTGGACGTATTCCTGCAGGTCGGCGGCGGGTTCCGGGCACGCCGAGGTCCGCCACGCCCACCCACCGGGGACGGGCGTGGCGGACCGGGGTAACTCAGTGGTGTTGCGTCGGCCGGCGACCGCCGGGGGCCTACAGGCGCTTGGCCAGCTCCCGTCGCCAGCGCCCGAACGGGCGCGGGCGGTCGACGCCCAGCACGCCGACCGGTTCCCCGGCGGCGTCCAGGAACAGCGCCAGGAAGCCACCCGAGCCCTCCGGGTCGCCGTCCTCCACCCGGACCGAGCCCTCGGCCGGCCGGTGCCCGGCGAACTGGATCTTGTGCCCGTACTGGTCGGACCAGAAGTAGGGCACGGCGTGGTGCGACGGCAGCGAGTGCTCCGTCCCGAGCAGGGCCGCGACGGCGACCGCGGGCTGCTGGAGCGCGTTCGTCCAGTGCTCGAGCCGCAGCCGGTCCCCGGTGAAGTCCCGGTGCGAGTTGGCGCAGTCGCCGACCGCGACGATGCCGGGAACGTTGGTCATCCCGCTCACGTCGGTGACGACGCCGTTGTCCAGCTCGAGCCCGGACCCTTCCAGCCACTCCACGTTGGGCGCCGCCCCGATCCCGACGACGACGACGTCCGCGGGCAGCTCGCGGCCGTCGGTGAGCTCCACCCCGGTGACCCGCGGCGAGCCGGTCAGCCCGGCCACCCCGACCCCGAGGTGCAGGCGCACCCCGTTCGCCTCGTGCAGCCGCCCGCACGCCTGCCCCATCTCGGGGCCGAGCGCGCGCTGCAGCGGGACCTCCGCCGCCTCGACGATGTCGACCTCGAGGCCGAGCCCGGCCGCGGTCGACGCGACCTCGGCACCGATGAACCCGGCACCGATGACCACGAGCCGCGAGCCGGCGACCAGGTCGGCCTTGAGCGCACGGGCGTCGTCGAGGGTGCGCAACGTGTGCACGCCGGCGGGCATCTCCCCGGGCAGCGCACGGGCCCGGGCCCCGGTCGCGAGCACGATCGCGTCCGAGGCCAGGCGCTCGCCGTCGTCGAGCACCACGACGCGGGCCTCGGCGTCCAGGGCGGTTGCGGTCCGGCCCAGCCGCCACTCCACGCCGAGCCCGGCGTCGTCGTCCTCGCCGAGGCTGATGTCGTCCTCGGAGGAGGACCCGGCCAGGAACTCCTTCGACAGCGGCGGGCGGTCGTAGGGGGCGTGCTTCTCCTCCCCCACCACCACGATCTCACCCTCGAAGCCCTGGGCGCGCAGCGCGCGCACCGCCGCGAGGCCGGCGAGGGAGGCGCCGACGACCGTCACGCTCCGCATCAGACCGCTGCCTCGAAGCCGGCCTGCGCGGACTCGGTCGTGTCGGTGGCCTCGGCGGAGTCGGTCTCGTTCACGTAGACCGCGCCGTCCTCGTCGACGACGACCTGGTGCGTCCGGACCGGGGTCTTCGCGGGCGGGCCGCTCGGCTGCCCGGTGCGCAGGTCGAAGCAGGCGGCGTGGAGCGGGCACTCCACCGCGCATCCTTCCAGCCAGCCGTCGGACAGGGAGGCGTCCTGATGGGTGCAGGTGTCGTCGATGGCATAGAGGTCGCCGTCGACGTTGAACACGGCGATCGCCACCCGACCCTGGACACGAACGGACTCTCCGACCGGGATGTCGGACAGCTCGCCCACGAAGATCATAGTTCCTCCTGTTGCGGACTGCGAAACTCGCCATGTGATGCGCAACCAGAGGATGAGGTCGCACACAGCGGGCGTCAATGGCGAATTTCTGGGGGACCTGAACCGACCCGAAGACGTAACGGGCGCGTCACGCCGGACGATCGGGGCGGGAAGGACGACGGGTGGCGTCGAAAGGAGGGCGGTCGGCAGGTCCCGGAAGGGTTCGGGCACGTCCGGGGCCGGACCCGAGGGCCGCGATCGGGGCCGCTCGGGCATCACACTCAGCTGCACGGGTCACCAGCTCGTCGTTGGGTGGTGCGGTGTCGAAGGGCCGGCCCGACTTGAATCCGGCGACCGGGACCCTTACCGTGTATAGATATATCACTGGTCGGGCAGACGCGCCATGCCGGTCGCCGCAGCCTTCTTGCGACACTGACCACGTCGGTCCGCACTCACCGAAGGGGGCTCCATGTCCGACTCCGCGCGACGCCGACGGCGGCGGATCACCTCGGCCATCGAGGAGGAGCGCACGGTCCGGCGGGCGGCGACGGCGGCGTCGGTGGGCAACGTGGCCGAGTGGTACGACTTCGGGCTCTACTCCTACCTCGCGGCCGTCGTGCTGAACCGGGTCTTCTTCCCGGAGGCCGGCCGGTGGTCGCTGGTGCTGACGCTCGCCGCGTTCGCGGGTGCGTTCCTCGTGCGCCCGCTGGGCGGCTTCGTGTTCGGCGTGCTCGGCGACCGGCTGGGGCGCACCCGGGTGCTGGCGTTCACCATGCTGCTCATGGCAGGGGCGACGATCGCCCTCGGCCTGGTGCCCGGCTACGGCACCATCGGCATCGCCGCGCCGCTACTGGTCCTGTTCATCCGGATGCTGCAGGGCTTCTCGGCCGGCGGCGAGTACTGCGGCGCGCTGACCCTGGTCGCGGAGTACTCCCCGGACCGCCGGCGCGGGTTCTTCGGCAGCTGGCTGGAGTTCGGCACGATCACCGGCTACACCCTGGGTGCGGGCGTGACCGCCACGGTCGTCGCCCTGCTGCCGGACGAGGACCTGCTGGCCTGGGGCTGGCGGATCCCGTTCATGCTGGCGCTCCCGCTCGGCCTGGTCGGCATCTACCTGCGGCTGCGGCTCGAGGACACCCCCGCGTTCCGGCAGCTCATGGAGCGCTCCCCCGCGCTGGCGACCATGACCTACCGGCGTGCGCTGCAGATCCTGCACAAGCGGTACAAGGCCGCCGCCCTCGTGACCGGCGGGCTGGTCGTCGCCTGGAACGTCAGCAACTACGTGCTCACCAGCTACATGCCCACCTACCTGACCGGCACGCTGCCCCGGCACGGGGAGGCCGGCGCGAGCGGTGCGGTGTCGACCGGCCTGCAGGTCGGCACGATGCTGCTCATGCTCTGCGCGCTCGGGGCCGTCGGGCGGCTGAGCGACCGGATCGGGCGCAAGCCGATCCTGCTGACCGGCAGCATCGCGCTGATCGTGCTCGGCCTGCCGTCGGTGTGGCTGGTGCAGCACGGGCTCGCCGGCCAGGTCGTCGGACTACTGATCATGGGCGCGACGCTCCTGTGCTTCGCCGCCGTCGCACCGTCGACCCTGCCGGCCCAGTTCCCGACCCTGATCCGCTACGGCGGCCTGGGCGTGACCTTCAACGTGTTCGTCTCGCTCTTCGCCGGCACCGCCCCGACCGTGATCGAGGCCGCGGTGACCGCAACCGGCAACCTCGACTGGCCGGGCTACTACCTGGTCGGTGCGGGCGTGGTCGGCGTGGTGAGCGTCTGGTTCCTCCAGGAGTCGGCGGGCCGGCCCCTGGCCGGTGCCGCCCCGCTGACCTCCAGCGCGGACCTGCCGTCGCCGCCCCTGTCGGCGACCGGCGTCCCGATGGAGCTGCCGCACCGTCACCCCTCCTGAACGGGGACCCTCCAGGACGGGACAATCCTGCCCTGGGACTGATATATTAACCCGGTCAAACCCCGAGGCTCGTCCGCGAGCGTCGCTGACCAACCGTCGGCACCCCCAGCTGAGCCTGATTGATATATCAGTTTTGCTCCGTTGGACCCGCACGGCGAGAGGAGCTCGCATGACCATCTCCGTGTTCGACATGTTCAAGGTGGGGATCGGCCCGTCCAGCTCGCACACGGTGGGCCCCATGCGGGCCGCGTTCCTCTTCGTGTCGCGCCTGGCCGGGTCCGGCCTGCTCGAACGGACCGCCACGGTCCGCGTGGAGCTGTTCGGCTCGCTGGGCGCGACCGGGCACGGGCACGGCAGCGTGAAGGCGGTCGTGCTGGGCCTGGCCGGGCACCAACCCCACCTGGTCGACCCGGTGGCCGCCGACCCGATGGTCGACGACGTCCGGAACAGCGGCCGGATCAGCCTCGGCGGCACCCACGAGATCCCGTTCTCGATCGACGACGACGTGGTGCTCCACCGGAACAAGCGCCTGGACTTCCACTCCAACGGCATGGTGCTGCACGCCCACGACGCCGCGGGCGCGGTCGTCGAGCGCCGCGAGTACTACTCGGTGGGCGGCGGCTTCGTACTCGACGAGGACGACGCCGGGGCACCGGTCCTCGTGGAGGACCCGACGCCGGTCGCCCACCCGTTCAGCACCGGCGACGAGCTGGTCGGGCTGGCCCGCGAGCACGGCCTGCCGATCTCGCAGATCATGCTGGCCAACGAGCTGTCCTGGCGCACCGAGGAGGAGGTCCGCGCCGAGCTGCTGCACATCTGGTCGGTGATGCAGGAGTGCGTGGAGCGCGGCACGACCACCGGCGGGGTGCTGCCCGGCGGGCTCAAGGTGCGCCGCCGCGCCGCGACCCTCCGCACGCGGCTGGAGTCGGCCACCGGCGATCCGGACGCCCTGCACGCCATGGAGTGGGTGACGCTCTACGCGCTGGCGGTCAACGAGGAGAACGCCGCGGGGGGCCGGGTCGTGACCGCCCCGACGAACGGCGCCGCCGGGATCGTGCCCGCGGTGCTGCACTACGCGGCCCGCTTCCTGCCCGGCTTCGACGACGACGCCGTGGTCCGGTTCCTGCTCACCGCGGGTGCGGTGGGCGTGCTGTTCAAGAAGAACGCCTCGATCTCCGGCGCCGAGGTCGGCTGCCAGGGCGAGGTCGGGTCGGCGTGCGCGATGGCGGCGGCCGGCCTGGCCGAGATCATCGGCTGCACCCCCGAACAGGTCGAGAACGCCGCGGAGATCGGCATCGAGCACAACCTCGGGCTGACCTGCGACCCGGTCGGCGGCCTCGTGCAGATTCCCTGCATCGAGCGCAACGCGGTCGCCTCGGTCAAGGCGATCACCGCGGCCCGGATGGCCCTGCACGGCGACGGCGTGCACCACGTCTCCCTGGACAAGGCCATCAAGACCATGCGCGAGACCGGCGCGGACATGAAGGACAAGTACAAGGAGACCGCCCGCGGCGGGCTGGCCCTGAACATCGTGGAGTGCTGAGGTGACGGCGCCGGCCACCGGGGTCGCGGGCCCCGGAGAGGACGTCGACGGGTTCCTGCTGGGCCTGCCCGCGAGCGGCCGGGGTGCCGGTGCCCCGGCCACCGCCCCGCAGGAGCGGGCCCGCGAGATCCTCGCCGAGCTCGGTGACCCGCAGGAACGCGTGCGCACCGTGCACGTCGCCGGCACCGCCGGCAAGGGATCGGTGTGCGCGTTCGTCGCGGCGCTGCTGGCCGAGCACGGCTTCCGGGTCGGCACGCAGACCTCGCCGCACGTCTACAGCGTCCGCGAACGGTTCATGGTCGGCGGGCAGCCGGTCGACGAGGCCGTCGTCCGCGAGCACCTGGCCCGCGTGCGGGCCGCCGTCGGCACGGTCGAGCGCCGTCGCGCCGAGCGGTGCGCGTTCTTCGAGGTCGTGACCGCGCTCGGCTTCTCGATCGCCGCCGAGCGTGCCCACTACGCGGTCGTCGAGACCGGGATCGGGGGCCGGCTCGACCCGACGAACGTCGTCGCCCGGCCGGACAAGCTGGCCGTCGTCACCCGGATCGGCCTCGACCACGTCGACATCCTGGGCGACTCGCCGGGCCGGATCGCCGCCGAGAAGTCGGGCATCCTGCCCGTCGGGGGCGACGCGGTCGCCGCGGTGAACGGGCCGGAGGCCGACGCCGCCCTGGTCGAGCGGGCCCGCGAGCGGGGCACGCGACTGGAGTTCGTCGACACCGACGCCGCGGCCGCGGTCGCCCGCACCGGCCCGTCCGGCACCCGGGTCGACCTGGCCGGCTGGGCTGACGTCCCACTCGGCCTGCACGGGCGCCACCAGGCCGGGAACGCCGTCCTCGCCCTGCACGCGGTCGCGACGCTCGCCCAGCGGGACGGCTGGTCGCTGGACCCGCTCGCCGTCCGGAACGGGCTGGCGCGCACCCACATCCCCGGGCGGTTCGAGCAACGGTCGGTACGGGGGCGCGCCGTGGTGCTGGACGGTGCGCACGACCCGGTCAAGCTGTCGGCGCTGGCCGAGACGGTCGGCGACCGGTACCCGGACCGGGCGGTGACCTGGGTGCTCGCGCTGGCCCGCGACAAGGACCTCGACGCGTCCGTGCAGGCGGTCGCGCCCGGCGCCGGGCGGATCGTCGCCACCGAGCTGCCGGCCGGACCGGCCGGCGGTCACCGCCCCGCGGTCTGGTCGGCCGCCGAGATCGCCGCTGCGGCCCGCCGGGCCGGCGTCGAGGCCGTCGCGGAACCCGATCCGCGACGGGCCCGGGAACACGCGCTGCGCACCGGCGACCCCACCTCGGCGGTGGTCGTGACCGGATCGTTCCGGCTGCTCGCGGTCGTCGACGACCCGGCACCCGGCTGACCTCAGCAGCACCACCGCACATCCCTGACGACCCCCGTACCGCAAGGGCACGCCATGACTGCCGTGAGCGACATCCCGTTGGACTTCGACTCCCCGAGCTCCCTGGCCGACCAGGCCTACATCGCGCTGCGCGACCAGCTGATCATGCTCGAGATCCCGCCGCTGGCGCCGATCGACGACGAGGGCCTCTCGGCGCGGCTCGGCCTCGGCCGCACCCCGGTGCGCGAGGCCCTGAAGCGGCTGGAGACCGAGCGCCTGGTGATCTCCTACCCCCGCCGGGGCACGTTCGCGACCGCGGTCGACATCTCCGACCTCACCGACGTGTGCGAGATCCGGCTCGCGCTGGAGCCCCTCGCCGCGCGGCGCGCCGCGCTGGCCGCCTCGGCCGGCCGCCGGGACGAGCTCCGCGCCCTCGCGGACCGGATCCGGGTGCTGGACTCGGCCCGGACGGGCCGCACCGAGCTGATGCGCTGGGACGTCAGCGTGCACCGCTCGATCTACCGGGCCGCCGGCAACCCGTACCTGGAGGACACCCTCACCCGGTACTACAACCTGGCGACCCGCATCCACTGCATGTTCCTCGAGCGCCTCGACCACGTCGCCGGGCACGTCGACGAGCACTGCGAGCTGCTGTACGTGATCGCCGACGGTGATGCACGGCGGGCCGAGTCGGTGTGCCGGCAGCACGTCGAGGGGTTCGAGAAGGCCATCCGCGCCGTGCTCTGAGAGGTCCTTGCCCGGAGCACCACCACGTCTTATCGTGTATTGATATATCAATCAGCGAATTCGCTCCCCTACGGAAGGAACGCCGCCATGCCGCAGCACGTCCAGGGTGTCGTTGCCCTCGAGAAGGGCAAGCCCGTCACCGTCGAGACGATCGTGGTCCCGGACCCGGGTCCGGGTGAGGCCGTGGTGCAGGTCCAGGCCTGCGGGGTCTGCCACACCGACCTGCACTACCGCGAGGGCGGGATCAACGACGAGTTCCCGTTCCTGCTCGGCCACGAGGCCGCCGGGATCGTCGACACCGTCGGCGAGGGCGTCACCGACCTGGCCCCCGGCGACTACGTGGTCCTGAACTGGCGCGCCGTGTGCGGGGTCTGCCGGGCCTGCCGCAAGGGCAAGCCCCACCTGTGTTTCGACACCCACAACGCCGCCCAGAAGATGACCCTCACCGACGGCACCGAACTGTCCCCCGCCCTGGGCATCGGCGCCTTCGCCGAGAAAACCCTCGTCCACTCCGGACAATGCACCAAGGTCGACCCCCAGGCCCCCGCCCAGGTCGCCGGCCTGCTCGGCTGCGGGGTCATGGCCGGACTCGGCGCCGCGGTCAACACCGGCCAGATCGGCCGCGGCGACTCCATCGCCGTGATCGGCTGCGGCGGCGTCGGCGACGCCGCCATCGCCGGCGCCCACCTCGCCGGCGCCACCACCATCATCGCCGTCGACACCGACCCCAGAAAACTCGACTGGGCCCGCGGCTTCGGCGCCACCCACACCATCAACGCCCGCGAACAGGACCCGGTCGAAGCCATCCGCGCCGCCACCGACGGCTTCGGCGCCGACGTCGTCATCGACGCCGTCGGCCGCCCCGAAACCTACAAGCAGGCCTTCTACGCCCGCGACCTCGCCGGCACCGTCGTCCTGGTCGGCGTCCCCACCCCCGACCTCACCGCCCCCGAGATCCCACTGATCGACTACTTCGGCCGCGGCGGCGCGCTCAAGTCCTCCTGGTACGGCGACTGCCTACCGTCGCGGGACTTCCCCATGTATGTCGACCTGTTCCGGCAGGGCCGCTTCCCCCTGGACAAGTTCGTCACCGAAACCATCGCCCTCGACCAGGTCGAAGCCGCCTTCGACAAGATGCACCACGGCGACGTGCTCCGCTCGGTGGTGACCCTCTGATGGCAGCACAGACCGGCCCCATCGAGCACGTCGTCACCTCCGGCACCTTCAACCTCGACGGCGGCAGCTTCGACGTCGACAACAACGTCTGGATCGTCGGCAACGACCACGAAGTCATCGTCATCGACGCCGCCCACGACGCCGACGCCATCACCGCCGCCGTCGGCGACCGCACCGTCCAGGCCATCGTGTGCACCCACGCCCACGACGACCACATCAACCAGGCCCCCACCCTGGCCGACCGCTTCGGCGCACCCATCCTGCTCAACCCCGCCGAACAGGTCCTCTGGGACATGACCTGGCCCGACCGCACCCCCGACCGCGAACTCACCGACGGCCAACAACTCACCGTCGGCGGCATCGACCTGCGGGTGCTGCAGACCCCCGGCCACTCCCCGGGATCGTCCTGCCTGTACGCCCCCGAACTCCGCACCGTGTTCACCGGCGACACCCTGTTCCAGGGCGGCCCCGGCGCCACCGGACGCTCCTACTCCGACTTCGACACCATCATCGACTCCATCCGCACCCTGCTCACCCTGCCCACCGACACCCTCGTCCGCACCGGACACGGCGGCTCCACCAAGATCGGCGACGAAGCCCCACACCTGCAGGAATGGATCGAACGCGGCCACTGATCCGCGGAGCGGTCCTCCCTCCCCCGGGGCCGGTGGCTGCGGCCACCGGCCCCGACCCTTGTGACGAAAGTGAATGCCGTGACTGCACAGACCCCGAACCGCACCGACGACCTGCGTCTCGACGACGAGGAGGCCGGCCTGCGGGTCGGGCGTCCCGCCGACCACGCGGCCGGGTTGACGGCCGTGAAGGTCTCGATGACCCGGGCGCTGCGGCAGATGGGTCCGGTCAAGACGGCCAGGAACCTGCTCACGCTGAACCAGGTCGACGGCTTCGACTGCATGTCGTGCGCCTGGCCCGACCCGCAGGACCACCGCCACACCGCGGAGTTCTGCGAGAACGGCGCCAAGGCGGTCGCCTGGGAGGGCCAGCGCGACACCGTCGGGCCGGAGTTCTTCGCCGCGCATCCCATCTCGGAGCTCGAGCAGCGCACCGAGTACTGGCTGGAGAGCCATGGCCGGCTGACCCACCCGATGGTGCGCCGCGACGGCGCCGACCACTACGAGCCGATCTCGTGGGACGACGCGTTCGCGCTGGTCGCCGAGCACCTGCGGGCGCTGCCGACGCCGGACGCGGCCGCGTTCTACACCTCCGGGCGGGCCTCCAACGAGGCCGCGTTCGTCTACCAGCTGTTCGCCCGCGCCTACGGCACGAACAACCTGCCCGACTGCTCGAACATGTGCCACGAGTCGACCTCGGTCGGGCTCGAGCGGACCATCGGCGTCGGCAAGGGGACGGTCTCCCTGCAGGACCTGCACGAGGCCGACCTCATCGTGATCTCGGGGCAGAACCCGGGGACCAACCACCCCCGGATGCTGTCCGCGCTGGAGATCGCCAAGCAGAACGGCGCCCGGATCATGGCGATCAACCCGCTGCGCGAGGCGGGCCTGCTGCGTTTCGACAACCCGCAGCGGCCGACCGGCCTGGCCGGGCGGGGCACGGCGCTGGCCGACACCTACCTGCAGATCCGGTCCGGCGGGGACCTCGCGTTCTGGCAGGCGATGGGGAACCTGCTGCTGGCGGCCGACGCGCAGGACCCGGGCTCGGTCGTCGACCACGAGTTCGTCGCCGGGCACACCGTCGGGTTCGACGCCTGGGCCGAGCACGTCCGCGCCCTCGACTGGGACCGCGTGCTGGCCGCCACCGGCCTGACCCGGTCCGAGATCGAGGACGCCGCCCGGCTGCTCGCGTCGTCGAAGCGGATCGTGAACTGCTGGGCGATGGGCATCACCCAGCACCGCCACGGCGTCGCCACGGTCGCCGAGATCGTCAACGTCGCCCTGCTCCAGGGGATGATCGGCAAGCCGGGCGCCGGGCTGTGCCCGGTCCGCGGGCACTCCAACGTGCAGGGCGACCGCACGATGGGGATCTGGGAGAAGGCCCCGGACGCGTTCCTCGACGCGCTGGGCGCCGAGTTCGGGTTCGACCCGCCGCGCGCGCACGGCCACGACGCCGCCGACACCGTCCGCGCGCTGCGCGACGGGCGCGTCCGGGTGTTCGTCGGGCTGGGCGGCAACTTCGCGTCCGCCATGTCCGACACGGGCGTCACCGAGGCGGCGCTGCGGTCGGCGGACCTGACCGTGCAGATCTCCACCAAGCTCAACCGCAGCCACCTCGCCGCCGGGCGGGACGCGCTGATCCTGCCCACCCTGGGGCGCACCGAGAAGGACATGACCGGTGGCCTGCTGCAGCGGGTGACGGTCGAGGACTCCATGTCGGCCGTCCACGCGTCCCGCGGGCGGGCCACCCCGGCCGGCCCGCTGCTGCGGTCCGAGGTGGACATCCTGTGCGGCATCGCCGACGCCACGCTCGGCGACCGGTACGGCATCCCGTGGCGGGAGTTCGCCGGCGACTACTCGCGGATCCGGACCCGGATCGGCCGCGTCGTCCCGGGCTGCGCGGGCTACGAGGAGAAGATCAGCCGGCGGGGCGGGTTCACCATGCCGCACGGCCCGCGCGACTCCCGCACCTTCCCCACCCCGCAGGGCCGCGCGGTGTTCACCGTCAGCCCGCTGGAGGTGCTCACCGTCCCCGAGGGCCGGCTGGTGCTGCAGACGATCCGCAGCCACGACCAGTTCAACACCACCGTCTACGGTCTCGACGACCGCTACCGCGGTGTCTACTCGGGCCGGCGGGTGCTGTTCATCAGCCCGGAGGACCTCGCCGAGCTCGGCCGGTCCGACGGTGACCACGTCGACGTCGTGTCCGAGTGGGACGACGGCATCGAGCGCCGCGCCCGCCGGTTCCGGCTGGTCGCCTACGACACCCCGAAGGGCTGCGTGGCCGGCTACTACCCGGAGACCAACCCCCTGATCCCGCTGGACTCCCAGGCCCTCGAGTCCGGCACCCCGACCTCGAAGTGGGCGGTCGTGCGGCTGGAGCCCGCCACCTGAGCGCACGCCCGCCCCGGTGCACGACGACGGGGGTGGGGGCGACCTGCACGGTCGCCCCCGCCCCCTTCGTCACACAGGCCTCACCCAGAGGACGGCCGCTGCGTGCGCTCCTCCGCGTCGGCCGCTCCGGACGGTGCGTCCGGCTCCTTCTCGGCCGCCTTCTCCTTCTCGGCTCCCTGCTCGACCGCCCGGGTGCCGGACGGCTGCGACGACGCGCCGACCGGCTCGTACAGGGACTCGTCGGGTGCCTCGTCGGTGAAGTACAGCGGCTGGGCCCCCGGCAGCGCCTTGCCCGCCGGCTCCGGCAGGTAGTAGACCGTGACCAGCCCGATGACGCCGGCCGCGACGAGGAAGTAGCCCGGCCAGTCCAGGTTGTCGGTCGTCGTCACGGCCGCCTCGATGATCGTCGGCGAGGTGCCCGCGAAGATCGAGACCGCGAGGTTGAACACCAGGCCCAGCCCGGCGTACCGCACCATGGTCGGGAACAGCGCCGGCAGTGTCGACGGCGTGACGGCGGCGAAGCACAGCAGGGTCGCCCCCATGATGAGCAGCCCCGTGATCTGGCCGGCCAGGCCCTCGCGCAGCAGCCACACCGACGGCAGGCCCAGCACGACCAGCGCGATGCTGCCGGTCCAGAGGATCGGCTTGCGTCCGACGCGGTCGCTGAGCCTGCCCACGAACATGATCGAGCAGAGCATCAGCAGCATGACCCCGACCTGCAGCGCGGTCGCCAGGGCCTTGTCGGTGCCGCTCTCGCCGTAGCGGGGCAGCGTGCTGGTCAGGTAGGTGGGGACGTAGCTGGTGAGCACGTAGTTGGTGACGTTCCAGGTGATGACCAGCCCGGCCGTCAGGAACACCGCCGACCGGTAGTGCTTCCGCAGGATCTGGAACGCGCGGCCGTAGCTCATCGTGGCCAGCGCCGGAGAGCGGTCCATGAGCTGCCGGAACGCGGGGGTGTCCTCGAGCCGCAGCCGCAGGTAGATGCCGACCAGGCCGAGCGGCAGCGCGATCAGGAACGGGATCCGCCAGCCCCAGGTCAGCAGGTCCTCGTCCGGCAGCAGCGCGACCAGCGCGGCCGTCACCCCGGCACCGAGCGTGTAGCCGGTGATCGTGCCGAACTCCAGCCAGCTGCCGAAGAACCCGCGCCGGCGGTCCGGGGAGTACTCCGCGACCAGGGTCAGCGCTCCGGTGTACTCGCCGCCGGCCGAGAAGCCCTGCAGCATGCGCAGCAGGACCACGAGCAGCGGGGCCGCGATCCCGATCGTGCCGTGGCTCGGGACGAGCCCGAGCGCGACGGTGGCCACGGTCATCATCAGGACCGTGTAGGCCAGGACCCGGGTCCGGCCGAACCGGTCGCCCAGGTGACCGAACACCCATCCGCCCACCGGGCGCGCCGCGAACGCGGCGGCGAACGCGGCCAGGGTCAGGACCAGGGACCACTCGCCGGCCTCGGGGAAGAACACGCGGTTCAGCACGATCGCGGCGAGGTAGGAGTAGACGCCGAAGTCGTACCACTCGGCCACGTTGCCGATCGACGCCGCCGCGGCGGCCCGGCGCACCGTCCCCTCCTCCTCCACGGCGGGACGCGCGACTCCCAGGCCGAACTTGCGCGGTTTACCGGTCATAAGCCCCTCCGTTGTCACCGGACACGTGTCGCCGTACGTCGGCGCTCGACCCATCCTCGCTCATGGAAGGGCTCTGGTCGAGGACTAATATATCTTTTCTCGCGCAGATCGGACGGCGCGACCGGTACCCTCGGATCGTGAGCCGGCCCGAGATCACCCAACGCGACCTCCGGCAGAGGTCCAAGGAGATCATGGACGCCGTCGAGGGCGGCCAGTCGTTCACCGTCACTCGGGACGGTCACGAGGTCGGAGAGCTGATCCCGCTGCGCCGCCGCAGGCGCTTCGTCGACCGGGACGGGTTCGCCGCGATGTCGCGTCACGCCGCGACCGTCGATGTCGACGCCTTCCGTGCCGATCAGACCGCCACTGCCGACCACGACCTCGTCGACCCGTAGGAGCGGTAGCAGCCCTGGTCAGGGCCTCCTCGACACCAACCCCGACGGCTTCGGCGGGCTGGACGGCCTGCTCACGGTCGCTGATCACCCGCAGCGAGCCGCTCCTCGACGGCGGGCCTCGGCCGCCCGGCGTGGTCTACGCCCGGTCCGCTCCCGGGGCCGGGGTCAGCGCGGCGATCACCAGCCCGGCCAGTGCGGCTCCCGCCGCGGCGAGGTAGGACACCGTGAACGCCGCGCCGGTGGGGACGAGATGGCCGTCGACCTCCATCGTCAGGCTCGCGGCGACGGCGGCGGCCACCGCGGCGACCATCGACGTGCCGAGCTGGCGCATCAGGGTGTTCATGCTGTTCGCGGCGGCGGTCTCCGTCTCGGGCACCGCCCGCATGATCAGCAGCGGCAGCGCGGAGTAGGCCAGCGCCGCGCCGGTGGCGCTCACGGTCGCCGTGACCATCACCAGCCACACCGACCCCGGCAGGGTGGCGAACCCGGCGTTCCCCAGCACCAGCAGCGCCGCGCCGAGCACGACGGTGGTCCGCGGGCCCCGGCTGCGGGAGATCCGGGCCGAGACCGAGGAGAACACCACCATCGACCCGCCCAGCGGCAACATCACCAGGCCGGCGTCCGTCATCGAGAGGCCGAACCCGTAACCGGTACCGACCGGAGCCTGCAGGATCTGGGTCGCCATCACGAGGGTCGCGAAGATCGCGAAGCCGAGCAGCACGGTGGCGACGTTCGTCCACAGCACGGCGGGCCGGGCCGACACCCGCAGGTCGACCAGCGGCGAGCCGGACCGCAGCTCGTAGCGGCCCCAGAGCACGAGCACGACGGCCGCGGCACCGAGCGATCCGAGGGTCGCGGTGCTGGCCCAGCCCCACTCACCGCCCTTCGAGATCCCCAGGAGCAGCAGGACGAGCGCGACACCCAGCGCCAGCGCGCCGACCGTGTCGAACCGGCCGCCGGTCCGCACCCGGGACTCCGGCACGAGCCGGGGCACGAGCACGACGAGGGCGAGCGCACCGGCCGCGACCGCCGCGAACAGCAGCCGCCAGCTGGCGTGCTCGGCGACGAGGCCGGCGAGCGGTGGGCCCGCCGCGCCGCCCACCCCGAGCGACGAGCTCATCAGGCCCACCCCGGACCCGACCCGTCCGGCCGGGAGCACGTCCCGCATCAGGCTCATCCCGAGGGCGATGACCCCGAACGAGACGCCCTGCAGCGCCCGGGCGACGAGCAGGACGGCGAAGTTCGGCGCGAGCGCGGCGAGCACCGAGCTCGCCAGAACGAGCCACACCGACACCAGCAGCATCCGGCGCTTGCCGTACATGTCGCCGAGCCGGCCCAGCACCGGAGCGGACACCGCGCCGGCCACCAGGGTCGCGGTGATGATCCACGACGCCGAGGACGGGCTCACCGCCAGCAGCGCCGGGACGACCGGGACCAGCGGCACGACCATCGTCTGCAGGAGGGCGACCAGCAGCCCGCAGCACGAGACGACGCCGATCGCCACGGCGGGCCGGTCGAGGTCGGTCCGGACGTCCGGGTGGGCGACGGCGACGGACGCGGTGCTCACGGGGGGTGGGTTCTCCTCGGGGGTGACGACGACCGGCGCCGGTCGTGAGCGTGGGACGACTCAGTCGTTATCTTAGCTCAACAAATGATGCCGGCGGGACCCCCTGTCACCTACTCCACCGGCCAGTTGAGCTCCGTGCGCAGGTCGTCGGGGTTCATGTCCGGGGACGGCTCGGTGAGGTAGACCTCCCAGAAGTCGGTGCCGGGCGTCAGGCCCTGCTCGGAGATCCACGCACCGAGCCGCTGCCAGGCCGCCCCGAGCCCGTCGAACGATCCGGCGTGGACCATCCGGGCCACCCGGCCGCCCGGAAGGCCGCTCGCCGTGATCTCGCCGTCGGCCTCGACGGCGCGGTCCGTCGGGAATCCCGTCTCGAGATCGGCCGTGTCCGCGGGGACCCCGTGGTACAGGCCGAACGCCGGGCCGGTGATGGCCGCCCCCTGCGCGGCGACGGCCCGCGGGAGCAGGCCGAACGCCCGGTCGTAGAAGGCGGGCAGCTCGGCCGCCGGCACCACCGCCCGCACGACGGCGGTGGTGACCGGGGTGGTGGTGATCAGGTGCGGGTCCGCGGTGACGCTCATCGACTCGGCTCCTCCATCGGGGTCTGCTGCCCTACCGACCCCTCCGGAGCGCGGAACTCATCGCCGACCGGTCCGCCCGTTGACATTGACGTTGCCGTCAATCACCATTCGCTGCGGCAACGAGGCCGTGGCGCATGTCACCGGAAGGACATCGCATGAACGCACCCGCCCCGGAAGCGACCGAGACTCCCGAACTCCGCCGAGCACGGCGGAAGCTCCTGGCATCGGGCCTGATCGGCAGTTCGATCGAGTGGTACGACTTCTTCGTCTACGGCACGGCGGCCGCCCTCGTCTTCCCCGCCGTGTTCTTCCCCGAGCTGACGCCGCTCACCGCGACGCTGCTCGCGTTCAGCACGTTCGCGGTCGGCTTCATCGCCCGGCCGCTGGGCGGCATCCTCGCCGGCCACTACGGCGACAAGATCGGGCGCAAGCCGATGGTCGTCATCTCGCTGCTCCTCATGGGTGTCGCCACCTTCGTGATCGGCTGCCTGCCGTCCGCGGAGACGATCGGCATCGCCGCCGCGCCGATCCTGCTGGTCACCCTGCGCTTCCTGCAGGGCCTCGCCTGCGGTGCCCAGTGGGGCGGCATCGTCCTGCTGCTCACCGAGTCGGTCGGACCGAAGCGGCGCGGCTTCGCCGGCACCTTCGGACAGATGGGCGTGCCGCTGGGCCTGCTGCTCGGCAACCTGATGATGGTCGGGGCGAGCGCGCTGCTGCCCGACGACGCCTTCCTCAGCTGGGGCTGGCGGGTGCCGTTCTGGTTCTCGATCGTCCTGTTCCCGGTCGTGCTCTACATCCACACCAAGGTCGAGGACACCCCGGAGTTCCGGACCCTGAAGGCGACGGTCGAGGAGAAGCGGCCCGCCACCCAGACCGTCGCGCAGGCACCGCTGGGTGAGGCGGTCCGCAAGCACTGGGGGAAGATCCTGCTGGGCGCGGGCCTGCTGGCGGCCACGAACTCGGCGTTCTACGTCGGGATCGCCGGGTTCGTCAGCTACGGCAGCCTGTCCCCGCAGGCGGGCGGTCTCGGGATGGACCGGGACGTCATCCTCGCCGCCATCATGGTGACCTCCCTGCTCATGCCGCTGGTCATCCTGTGGGCGGGCAAGATGTCCGACCGCCTGGGACGCCGGCCGTTGATCCTCGTCGGCGCGGCGCTGCTGATGGCCTGGGCGTTCCCGTTCTTCTGGCTGGCCGAGACGACGAGCGGCCCGCTGCTGTTCGTGGCGATGATCGTCAGCAGTGCCGGCCAGGCGCTCACCTACGGTCCGCTGGCCGCGTTCATGGGCGAGCTGTTCGAGCCCCGGGTCCGGTACTCGGGGGCCTCTCTCGCCTACCAGCTGGCCGCGGTGGCGATCAGCGGCTTCACTCCGATGATCATGACGGCGATCATCGCGAACACCGGCTCGACCACCGGGGTCGCGCTCTACCTGATGGCGATGGCCGCGATCACGCTGGCGAGCGCGTTCTTCCTCACCGAGACCAACCCGGCCTCCGTCCGGAACGACCCGGCAGCCGTCCCCGGCCTCCGCACGTCGTGACGGCGACGGGCGCGCCACGGCCACCGGCACACAATGGGCAGGTGACGACGAGTGAGGCCCAGGAGCGCGCCCGAGCCAGCCGCCGGGAGTCGCCCGGCTCCCGGCGCGGCGAGCTGCTGGCGGCCGCGGCCGCGTGCTTCGACGAGCTCGGGTACTCCGGGACCACCGTGGAGCTGATCGCGGCCCGGGCCCGGACCTCGCGGCCCACGTTCTACGCCTACCTGCGGTCCAAGGACGAGGCGTTCCTCGCGGTCACCGAGCAGATCTGCGCCCGGCTCGAGGCCACCCAGCAGCTCGACGACATCGAGTCCGTCCCCCCGCTCACGGTGCTGCGGGCGACCACCCGCGCGTTCGCCGAGGCCGTCTTCGCCTCCGGGTCGCTCGTCTCGCTGATCGACAGCCGGGCCGGGCTCGATCCGGTGGTCGGCGAGGTGTGGAGCACGTTGCGGCACCGGCTGAACCGGCGCTACGCCCACTACCTGACCGGGCTGGCCCCGGGGACGATCGATCCCTGCACCCCGCCGGACCGGCTGGTGGTGATGCTGGGCGACAGCATCATCCGCGGGGCCGCCCGCCTCGGTCACGCGTCGGCCGAGGTCCGTGAGCAGTTCATCGACGACCAGATCCGCATGATGGAGCGCTGCGTCGGCATCGCCGCCGACGCGCCTCCCCGAGCTGACGGAGCACACCCCGATGCCGCAGTCACGTGAGGCCGCGCTGGCCGAGATCCGCGCCCTGCAGGCGGCCCACTGGCCGCAGCAGGTCGCGCGGGACGTCACGTACCCCGTCGAGGTCCCCGCGCTGCCCGAGTACCTCCGGCACTGGGCCGCGGCCCGCCCGGACACCGTGGCGATCTCGTTCTACGGGCGCGACATCGGCTACGCCGAGTACGACGAGCTCAGCGACCGGTTCGCCGGCTGGCTGGCCGGTCTCGGCGTGGTGCCGGGCGACCGGGTGGGCGTCTACCTGGGCAACTGCCCGCAGTTCCTGATCGCCATGGTCGGGATCCTCAAGGCCGGCGCGGTGCACGTCCCGATCAACCCGATGTTCCGCGGCCACGAGCTGCACTACGAGCTGGTCGACGCCGGGGTGACCGTGCTGCTCGCCCAGGACACGCTCGCCGACGTCGTCGAGGCGGTGCGCGCGGACACCCCGGTGCGGCGGGTCGCCTACACCGGCCTCGCCGACCTCCTCACCGCCGAGCCCGGCCTGCCGGTGCCGTTCGCCCGCGCCGCGGAACGGTCGGACTGGGCCGAGATCCGCAGCGCCCCGCGCGCGCCCGCCCGGCCCAGCGACCCCGACGCGCTGGCCGCGCTCAACTACACCGGCGGCACCACCGGCATGCCGAAGGGCTGCGAGCACACCCAGCGGCACATGGTGTACACGGCCGCGACCGCCACCACGGGCGCCGGCAACCCGGTCGGCGAGCCCGGCCCGGTGGTCCTGAACTTCCTGCCCGTGTTCTGGATCGCCGGCGAGGACTTCGGTGTCCTCAAGCCGCTGGTCAACGGCCAGCAGGTCGTGCTGATGACCCGCTGGGCCCCCGCGGTGGCAGTGGAGCTCGTCGCGCGGCACGGCGTGACCGAGATGATCGCGACCGTCGACAACTACGTCGAGATCATGGATCTGCCGGACTTCGACGGCGCGCGGATGGCCTCGCTGCGGACCGCGTTCGCGGTGTCGTTCGTCCTCAAGCTGACCCCGGAGATCCGGGCCCGGTGGCGGGCCGCGGCCGGCACCGTGCTCCGCGAGGCCTCGTACGGGATGACCGAGACCCACACCGCGGACACGTTCACGCTCGGGTTCCAGGACGGCGACCGGGACCTGCTCGCCGACCCGGTGTTCTGCGGCCTGCCCGTCCCCGGCACCGACATCGTGATCGTCGACGAGGCGGGCGACCCGGTGCCGGTCGGCGAGTCCGGGGAGATCATCGTGCGCAGCCCGTCGATCCTCACCGGCTACTACGGCCGGCCCGACGCCACCGCGGAGACCCTCCGCGACGGCTGGCTGCACACCGGCGACGTCGGCCGGCTCGACGAGTGGGGCGCGCTGCACTACCAGGCCCGGTCCAAGGAGATGATCAAGACGAACGGGATGAGCGTCTTCCCGTCCGAGATCGAGTCCCTGCTGCGCCTGCACCCGGCGATCCGCACGGTGGCGGTGGTCCCGCGGGCCGACCGGGCCCGGGGCCAGGTGCCGGTCGCGTTCGTGGAGGTGTCCGACGCGGCCACCGACGGCGACGAGCTGCGCAGCTGGGCCACCGAGAACATGGCCGCATTCAAGGTGCCCGAGTTCGAGATCGTCGACCAGCTGCCGATGACCGCCACCGGCAAGATCCGCAAGGGGGACCTGTTCGACCGGGCCGCGGAGCTGGCCGCGGCCCGCGACCAGCCGGCGAGGACCCGTCCGTGACACTGAAGAAGCTGCTCATCGCCAACCGCGGCGAGATCGCGCTGCGCATCGTGCGCACCGCCCGCGAGACCGGTGTGGACACCGTCGCCCTCTACGCCGAGGACGACGGTGACACCCCGCACGTGCACGCCGCCGACGAGGCGCTGCCGCTGGCCGGGTCCGGCCCGGCCGCCTACCTCGACCAGGCGGCCGTGCTGGCCGCGGCCGCACGCTCCCGGGCCGACGCGGTCCATCCCGGCTACGGGTTCCTGGCCGAGAACGCGGAGTTCGCGCGCGCGTGCGCGGCCGCGGGCGTCGAGTTCGTCGGCCCCTCGCCCGAGGTGCTGGAGACCCTGGGCGACAAGGCCGCCGCCCGGGCGGCCGCGGTCGCCGCGGGCGTCCCGGTGCTGGCCGCCACGTCCGCCGGCGCCGGCCTGGACGAGGTGCGGGCGTTCCTCGCCGAGCACCCGAGCGGCATCATGATCAAGGCGCTGGCCGGGGGCGGCGGGCGCGGGATGCGCGTCGTCCGGGCCGCGGGCGACGTGGCCGAGGCCTACCGCGCCTGCGCCGCCGAGGCCGAGCTCGGTTTCGGGAGCCGTGCGGTGTTCGCCGAGGCCCTGCTCGACGGGGCCCGCCACGTCGAGGTCCAGGTGGTCGCGGACGGCTCGGCCGCGCTGGCGCTCGGCGACCGCGACTGCAGCGTGCAGCGGCGGCACCAGAAGCTGCTCGAGATCGCCCCCGCCGAGGACCTGGCACCGGAGGTGCGCCGCGGCCTGCACGAGTCCGCCGCGCGGCTCTGCGCGGGGCTCGGCTACCGCGGTCTCGCCACCGCCGAGTTCCTGGTGCGCGGCAACACCTTCGTGTTCCTCGAGGTCAACCCCCGGATCCAGGTGGAGCACACGATCACCGAGGAGGTGACCGGGGTCGACCTGGTGGCGGCGCAGCTCGCCGTCGCCGACGGCGCCGCCGTGGCCGACCTCGATCTCGGTGACGGTGTGCTGGCCGGCGCCGCCGGCGTCCGGGGCGAGCCGGCGGCCGCTGCCGGCGTCGCGGTCCAGGCCCGGGTCAACCTCGAGACGATGACCGCCGACGGGGGCGCGACACCGGCCGCGGGCACGCTCACGGCGTTCACCCCGCCCACCGGGCCCGGCATCCGGGTGGACACCTTCGGCCGTCCCGGGCTGCAGGTCAGCCCGCGCTACGACTCCCTGCTGGCGAAGGTCGTCGCGCGGGCCCGGACCCGCGCGGCCGCGCTCGCCAAGGTGGACGCGGCGCTGGACGAGTTCACCGTCGAGGGCGCCCCCACCAACATCGGGTTCCTCAGGTCACTGCTCGCGGACGGCGACCTGCGGGCCGGGCCGGTCGACACCGGCTTCCTCGCAGGACGCATGGAACGCCTGGTCGGCGCGGTCGGCGCGCACCCGACGGCCGCCGCGTCCCCGGCCACCGCGGTGGAGCTGCGGGCCCACGAGGAGGTGGTGCGTGCCGGGATGGCGGGCACCGTGGTCGGCACGGCGGCGGAGGGCGACGAGGTGCCGGCGGGCGCACCCCTGGCCGTGCTGGAAGCCATGAAGATGGAGCACGTCCTGGCCGCCGAGAAGGCCGTGCGGGCGGTGCGCGTGCTCGTCCGGCCCGGCTGCACGGTGGCCCCGGGTGACCCGCTCGTGGTGTACGAGCCCACCGGCGCGGCCGGGCCCGGGGCCGGTGCCGAGCTCGACCTCGACACGCCACGCCCCGACCTCGACGAGGTGCGTGCGCGGCAGGCCGTCACCCTCGACGAGAACCGCCCCGAGGCGGTGGCGAAGCGGCACCGGCTCGGCCGCCGCACCGCACGGGAGAACATCGACGACCTGGTCGACGACGGCAGCTTCGTCGAGTACGGCTCGCTGGTGCTCGCGGCCCAGCGCAGCCGGCGCTCGGAGGAGGACCTGATCGCCCGCACCCCCGGCGACGGCCTCGTCGCCGGCGTCGCGACGATCGGCGCGGACCGGTTCGGCCGGTCGGCGGCCGAGGCGGCGGTCCTGTCGTACGACTACACGGTCCTCGCCGGCACCCAGGGGTGGCGCAACCACGCCAAGACCGACCGGGTCCTCCAGGTGGCCCGCCGGCGCAACCTGCCCGTCGTGCTGTTCGCGGAGGGCGGGGGCGGCCGGCCCGGGGACACCGACATGGACATCGTCGCCGGGCTGGACGTCCCGACGTTCCGGCTGATGGGCTCGCTGCCCGGCTGCGCCCCGACGGTCGCGATCGTGTCCGGGCGGTGCTTCGCCGGCAACGCCGCGCTGGCCGGCGCCTGCGACGTCATCATCGCCACCCCGGACGCCAACATCGGCATGGGTGGGCCGGCGATGATCTCCGGGGGCGGGCTGGGCGACTACCGTCCCGAGGACATCGGCCCGATCGACGTGCAGCGCCGCAACGGCGTCGTCGACCTGGTCGCCCGCGACGAGGCGCACGCCGTCGACCTGGCACGCCGGTACCTGTCGTACTTCCAGAGCCCGCTGTCCCCCGGCGACGGCGTGGGGTGGCAGGCACCGGACCCGCGCCTGGCCCGGCACGTGGTGCCGGAGAACCGGCTGCGCGCCTACGACGTCCGCGCCGCGATCGAGGCCGTCGTCGACGTCGGGTCGGTGCTGGAGCTGCGGCCGGACCACGGCGTCGGCGTCGTCACCGCGCTGGTCCGGGTGGAGGGCGTCGCGTACGGCCTGATCGCGAACAGCAGCCACCACCTGGGCGGCGCCATCGACGCCGAGGCCGCCGACAAGCTGGCGGAGTTCCTCCGGCTGTGCGAGGCGTACCGGCTGCCGATCGTCTCGCTGTGCGACACCCCGGGGTTCATGGTCGGCCCGGACGCGGAGAAGGAGGCCACCGTCAAGCGGTTCGGCCGGCTGTTCGTGCTCGGGGCCCGCCTGACGGTGCCGTTCGGCGCCGTCGTGCTCCGCAAGGGCTACGGCCTGGGCGCGATGGCGATGACCGCCGGCTCGTTCAAGGCACCGCAGTTCACCGTCGCGTGGCCCACCGGGGAGATCGGCGGCATGGGGCTGGAGGGCTCGGTCCGGCTGGGCTACAGCCGCGAGCTCGCCGCGGCCCCCGACGAGGCCGCCCGGCAGGCCCTCTACGACGAGCTCGTCGCGCAGGCCTACGAGCGCGGCCGCGCGTTGCGGGCGGCCACGACCTTCGAGTTCGACGACGTGATCGACCCGGCCGACACCCGCCGCTGGATCCGGACCCTCCGCTCGCCCGACTCGCCACGAGGTCCGGACGGTGCCCTGCGGCGCGGTCACTCCACGACGTAGGCGTCGCGCAGCATCATGATGTTGTCCGGGCGGGACGGGATGCCGTGCACGTTGGCCAGGGTGACGCGGTACCAGTCCGCGCCCCACAGGTAGCAGTACGGCGTGATCCCGGCCAGCCGTTCGGACACCGCGCGGTAGCGCTCCGCACGCTCGCCGGGCTCCGTCACCGCCGCGGCCTGCATCATCAGGCGGTCGAGCTCCGGGTCGTCCACCAGGTTGTAGTTCGAGCTCGGCTTCGCCGGGGTGGCCTGGGAGCTGTGGAACCAGCGGGAGACGTTGCCGTCGGGGTCCATCGCGCCCCGCCAGCGGTAGATCATCGCGTCGAAGCGGTGGCCGAAGGCCTTCTCCACCAGCGTGGGCTGGTCCATCGGCCGCACCCTCGCCTCGATCCCGACGACCGCCCACTGGGCGGCGAGCGCCTGGGCGACCCGGACGTTGTCCGGCGAGTTGGTGAAGTTCAGGTCGAACGAGATGCCACCGACCTCGGCGACGAGCCGGCGGGCCCGTTCGCGGTCGTAGCGGGGGTAGCCCTCGACCCGGCCGAGGTCCCACCGGCCGCCGCCGGTCGGGAAGGGCGACTCCTGCCCGGTCAGCCGGACACCGCGGTAGAGCGCCTCGTCGATGCGCGGCGGATCCAGCGCCATGCACGCCGCCTGCCGGGCACGCGCATCGCGGAACGGGCTGCCCTCCCCCGTCTGGAACATCACGAAGTTCGAGCCCGAGGCCCCCTGGGGGTGGATCCGCACCGAGGGGTTCAGCTCGGCGTCGCTCAACCACGTCACCGAGACGTTGTCGGCCACGTCGATGGCTGTCGAGGTCAGGCTCGAGTACCGCGAGTCGCTGTCGGAGATCACCCGGAACTCCACCGAGTCCAGGTAGGGACGCCCGGGGTCGCGGTAGCCGTCCCACGCCCGGACCCGCACCGAACTGCCGGGGACCTCGTGGTCGAGCACGAACGGTCCGGTACCGACCGGCCTCCGCGCCAGGTCGCCGCCGGTCTCCGCGAGCGCCCGCGGTGAGGCCATCAGGCCGGCCGCGCCGCCGAGCACCATCACCGGGAACCCGGCGTGGGGCCGCTTGAGCCGGAACTCCACGGTCGTGTCGCCGGTCGCCCGGACACCCTCCAGCACGCGCAGCTCACCCAGGCACGAGCAGCCGTTGGCCGGGTTCCGCACCCGGTCGAAGTTGGCCACCACGGCCCGGGCGTCGAACCTCGCACCGTCGTGGAACGTGACGCCGTCGCGGAGCGTGACCGTGTAGATCCGGCCGTCCGGGCTGACCTCGTAACCGGTGGCCAGGTTCGGGACGGCCGCGCCGTTCCGGTCGAGGTCGAACAGCGGCTCGTAGATCGTCTGCAGCACGCTGAAGCTGTTGTAGGTGGTGGCGCGCAACGGGTCGAGCGACACCCAGCTTCCCTCCAGGCCCACCGTCACGCTGCCGCCGTGCCGGGGGGCGGCGTTCTCGGTGTCGGGGACGACCGAGGCTCCGCAGGCGCCCACGAGCAACGCGACGGACATCACCAGCGCCGCGCGCACGCTACCGGCTCGCCACATGCCGCACCTCCGGCTGCGGGTCGAAGAAGCCGAAGAACTCGACGACGTCGTCGGCGTTTCCCTTGACCGTCACCCGTCCCTCGTCGAGGGCCGCCGGCCAGGTCCGCGTTCCGGTGACCAGCTCCGCCCAGGTCCGCCGGGTCATGGACACCGTGGCGTCCGGCTCGTCGGGGTGCCGGGCGACGTCGGCGACGTACTCGCACACCGCGCGGCGCAGGTGCAGCCCGGCTCGCAGGCCGTCGTCGGTCAGCTCGACCACGACGAACCGCTCGGTGTCCCCGCTGCGCGCGGGATCGAGCCGCACCCTCAGGTGGTCGAGGTGCATGCCGGCCGGGGCGCGCAGCACCGCCTCGACGGTCGCCGGCACCGACGGGGGGATCTCGACGCGTTCCTCCAGCTCCAGGGCGTAGCTGAGGTAGAAGTGCCGCGCGATCGACCCGCCGGCCCGCTGCCCCAGTGCCCGCAGCGCGCGGGCCTTCAACGCACGCGCGCCGGGGTCGTGCGGATCGGTGTCGAGCAGGTGCCCGGCCAGGGTCGCCGCCCAGGAGAGCTCCTCGCGATCCAGGGCCTCGTCCACCGCCGCACGCACGCGGTCCGGTCCGCCGAACCCCTCGACGATCCGCTCGGCCACCAGCCGGCGCGGCGGCGGGTTGATGTTCTCGGGGCGGCCGTCGAACCACCCGAACACGCGCTCGTAGAGGTAGGGCGGCTGGTACTGCAGCTCGCCGTAGCCGGCGCGGTTGTGCGGCTGGGCCGCCAGGTACTCGGGGAGCTGCACGAAGCCGCGCAGCTCGTCGGGGCCCAGCCCGCGCAGGATGCCGCGCAGGGACTGGTCGTAGACGTAGGCGATCGCGTCGGCGTAGCCCTCGAGGGTCTGCCGGATCCGTCGGGCGCCCTGGATGGGCCGGGTGTGCGTTCCCAGCAGGTGCTCGGGCTGCAGGTCGCGGATCAGCAGGATCCCGTCGCGCCACGAGCGTGGGTCCCTGAAGCCGGTGCCGCGCAGCGCGTAGAAGTTGGGCAGGTTCGGCCACAGGAAGTTGTTGAGCGCGACCTCGGCGTCCGGCAGCCACACGGTGAGCGTGTCGTCCGAGTCGGACCGGTGTGCGGTGAAGAACTGCATCCGCACGCCGGCGATCGTCAGCTCCTCGCCGTCGGTGACGGCCCGGTTCACCGGCAGCGCCCCCCGGGGCGTGAACGCCGCGTACGTGGCACCCATCGGCGCGTCGGGGCCCTCCTCGGGCAGGTAGGCGGCGAACTGGCGGCGGAACCGCTGCGCGAGCGCCGGCGCCGCCTCGGGAAAGTCGACGGCGTCCGCGCCGCGGGCCAGGTTGGCGTTCACGCGGGGGTGACCGATGACCGGGATGCCGTCCTCGCCGGTCGAGAAGGCCAGCGCGCCCTGGGCGTAGTGGTTGTGGCTGTAGACGACGGCCGCGACCGGCTTGTCGGTGACGGTGCGCAGGGCCGCGTACGCCTGCTCGCCGTCCGCGAGGTCGTCACCGGTGTCGTAGACGACGACGCCGTCGGTGCCCTCGATGAAGGTCCGGTTGACGATGGAGCCACCGACGTAGGTGTGCACGCCCTCGGCCACCGTGACGACGTGCGGATCGGCTCGCCCGCCGGCGCCCCGGGACACGAGCTCGGCCGCGGCGACGGCGCCGTTGGCCGCGGTCGCGGTCTCCACGGTGGTCCCGCAGTAGCGGTCGGTCATGGTCATCGGGTGCTCCCCTTCCCGGTCTGCGGATCCTCGTCGACCAGCGGGAAGTGGCACGCCACGAGCCGGCCGTCACCGAGCTCGGCCAGCTCCGGTGGCTCGGCGGCGCAGCGGTCGGTGGCGATCGGGCACCGGGTGCGGAACCGGCACCCCGACGGCGGGTTCAGCGGCGAGGGGATCTCGCCGCGCAGCGCCGCGGCGGCGCGCCGGCCGCCGCCGTTCACCCGCGGTACCGCGTCCAGCAGCGCGGCGGTGTACGGGTGCGCCGGGGCGTCGTAGATCCGGTCGCACGGTCCGAGCTCGACGATGCGCCCCAGGTACATGACGCCGACGCGGTCGCTGACGTGCTTGACCACGGCCAGGTCGTGCGCGATGAACAGGTAGGTCAGCCCGAGCTCGCGCCCGAGCCGGTCGAACAGGTTGAGGATCTGCGCCTGGATCGACACGTCGAGGCTGGAGACCGACTCGTCGCAGATCACCAGCTTGGGGTCCAGGGCGAGTGCGCGGGCGATGCCGACGCGCTGCGCCTGACCACCGGAGAGCTGCCGCGGCCCGCGGTCGGCGTACCGCGCCGGGTCGAGCCCCACGAGATCGAGGAGCTCGTCGACCCGGGCGGCGCGCTCGCCCGCCGTGCCGACGCGCTGGACGACGAGCGGCTCGGCGACGATGTCGCGCACCGTCCACCCGGGATTCAACGCGGCGAACGGGTCCTGGAACACCATCTGCATCTGCGCGCGGATCCGGCGCAGCTCGGGTCCGGACCGGTCACCGAGCCGTACCCCGTCGAAGATCACCTCGCCGGAGCTGGGCCGCGGGGTCTGCAGGATCGCGCGTGCCGTCGTCGACTTGCCGCATCCGCTCTCCCCCACCAGGCCGAGCGTCTCGCCCGCGCGGACGTGGAACGACACGCCGTCGACGGCCCGCACCGCTCCGCCTCCCCTGCCCTTCACGGCGAACCGTTGGGTCAGGTCGCGGACCTCCAGCAGGACCGCCGGGTCGCGGGCCTCGACCGTGGTCATGGCGCCTCCTTCGCGGTGGTGGGGTTCCAGCACGCCCACGAGCGCCCCGGAACGTGCTCGGCCGGCTCCGGTCGCCGGGAGGCGCAGGTCGGGGTCGCGCGCGTGCACCTCGGCCGGAAGCTGCAGCCCGGGCCGAGCTCGGCGAGATCGGGCGGGGCGCCCTCGATCGCGGGCAGCGGCTCGTGCGAGCGTGCGTCGAGCGACGGGATCGAGTCGAGCAGCGCCTCCGTGTAGGGCATCCGCGGCTCGGCGAAGACCTGCCGGCTGGGCCCCGACTCGACCACCTGGCCGGCGTACATCACGAAGACCTTCTCCGCGGAGCTCGCCGCGACGCCGATGTCGTGCGTGATGAGCATGACCGCCATGCCGAGCTCGGCCTGGAGCTCGGCGACGAGGTCGAGGATCTGCTGCTGGGTCGTGACGTCGAGTGCCGTGGTGGGCTCGTCCGCGATCAGCAGGTCCGGGCGGCAGCTCAGCGCGAGCGCGATCATCACGCGCTGGCGCATGCCGCCGGAGAGCTGGTGCGGGTACTCGTCGACGCGCCGCTGCGGGGCGGCGATGCGGACGGCGTCGAGGAGCTCGACCGCGCGGGCCCGCGCCCGTGCCCGGTCCAGACCGGTGTGCAGGCGGATCGACTCGGTGATCTGGCGACCGATCTTCATGGTCGGGTTCAGCGACCGCATCGGATCCTGGAACACCATCGAGATCCGTGAGCCGCGGATGCTGCGCCACTCGCGGTCGGACAACCCGACGAGCTCGCGTCCGGCGAGCCGGATCGACCCGGAGGTGATCCGCCCGGGCGGTGTGGACAGGCCCATGATTGTGCGGGCGGTGACCGACTTGCCGGATCCCGACTCGCCGACGACGGCGATCGTCTCGCCGCGGTCGACCGCCACCGAGACACCGTTGACGGCGGGGACCGTGCCGCGCGGCCCGTCGAAGACGACGTGGAGATCGTCGACCTCGAGCAGCCGGGACGCCGGCGGGTTCACCGGGCACCCCCGTCGCGGTCCAGGCGGTTCCGAATGCCGTCGGACAGGAGGTTCAGCGAGACCACGGTGAGGAACAGCATGAGTCCCGGCACCAGCACGATCTGGGGCGCGGAGCCGAGGTCCGACTTGCCGTCGGCCATCATGCTGCCCCAGCTCGGCGCCGGTGGCGGGATGCCGAGGCCCAGGAAGCTCAGTGACGCCTCGGTGATGATGGCGATCCCGCAGATGAGCAGCCCGTAGGTCAGGAGCGAGCCGACGACCCGCGGCGTCACGTGCCGCACGAGGATGTGCCCTGCCCGGGCGCCGGCGAGCCGGGCGCTCAGGACGTAGTCACGCTCCCGCACGCTCAGCGCCCCGGCCCGCGCGATGCGCGCGTAGGACGGGATCGCGAAGAACGAGATCGCGATGATCAGATTGGGGATGCTGGGGCCCAGGTAGGTCGCGACGACGAGTGCGAGTACCAGCGACGGGAGGGCGAGGAGCACATCGAGCACGCGCATGAGCACGGAGTCGACGGCACCGCCGACGTAGCCCGCGACGATCCCGATGCTCCCGCCGACGAGGATGCCGACCAGCACCGAACCGAGGCCCACCACGATCGAGATCCGCCCACCGTGAATCGATCGCGCGAGCAGGTCGCGACCGAGCGCATCGGTGCCGAGGAGGTGTCCCTCGGACCCGATGCCTATGCGGGAACCGCTGTCCCCGCCGTTGAGCATGCCGAGGTTCGGGTCGGCGAGCCCGGGCAGGAGCGGGGCGCACAGGCAGGCCACGACGATGACGGCCAGCAGGCTCCCGGGGATCAGGATCTCCCAGGAGGGCCGCCGCCCGGGTGCCGGCGTGCCGGCCGCCGGGTCGGCGACGGTGTCACGAAGCAGCGCGGTCATGGCGGATCCTCGGGTCGAGCGCGGCGTAGAGCACGTCCACCGCGAAGTTGATGAGAACGAAGGCCACGGCGATCACGAGGACCGCTCCCTGCACGACGACCACGTCGCGCTGGTAGATCGCGTCGATCACGAGCTTGCCGAGCCCCGGTACCGCGAACAGCGTCTCGACGATCACGGCACCCCCGAGCAGGGCACCCATGTTGATGCCGAGCACCGTGATCAGCGGGAACACGGCGTTGCGCAGCACGTGCCGGCTGATGATCGTGCCTCGGGCCAGGCCCTTGGCCCGGGCGGTCGTCACGTAGTCCTCCTGCGTCAGCTGGGTCACCAGGTCGGCGCGCAGCACCCGCATGTAGGCGGCGTAGAGCGCCACCGCCAGGGTCAGCGCCGGCAGGAACGCCGAGCGCAGGTTCATCACCGGGTTCTCGGTGAACGGGATCCAGCCGGTGGCGGGCAGGCCGAACGGGATCGCCACCACGAGGACCAGCACCATGCCGACCAGGAACGGCGGCATCGCCACGCCCGCGAAGGCGGTCAGCCCGGTGGCGCGGTCGACCGCCGAGCCGGGGCGGCGTGCCGACACGATCGCCGTCGGCACCGCGACGACGAGGGCGATCAGCTGGGCGAGGAGCATGATCTCGATCGAGGCCGGCAGCCGCTGGAGCAGGAGGGCCGTGACGGGTTCGCCGGAGTCGAGCGAGGTCCCCAGGTTCCCGCCGAGCGCGGCGACGAACCAGTGCCAGTACCGCAGCAGGAGCGGGTCGTCGAGACCCAGCTCCGCGGTGACGGCGGCGACGGCTTCCGGCGTCGCCCCCTCACCCAGAACCGTCAGTGCCGGGTTCCCCGGCAGCAGGTTCAGCAGCATGAAGGTCAGGAAGCTCACCCCGACGGTCACCGGAATGAGATGGAGTACGCGTTTTCCGAGCAGACTGAGCATTCTGCAGGCGTCCCGATTCGACGGAGATGCGGGCGGCGCCGAGTGTCGTGCGCCTCGCTCGCCCACATCGGGGTGACGCGCATCAAGCTAGCCCCGGATTAACAGAACGTCAACAGACGCTAGCGTTTCATCAATCGGAGTCGTCCGCGGCGGGGCCGTCGCCGGAGCCGGTGATCAGCCGCTGGACCAGCGCGATCATCCGGTCGTCGAGATCTCGCACGCCGATCTTGAACTCGGCGGCCAGCTGGTTGCGGCTCACGACATAGCCCATCGAGAGCGCCTGGACGAACGCGTGCAGCGCCACGAGATCGATATCGGGCGGAATCCGCCCTTCGGCCTGGTCGAATTGCAGGTCCCGTTGCGTCTGCTCCCGGCGCGGCATCATCCGGATCTTCGTCTGCCCGTCGAGCAGGAGGATCGCGGCGAGCCGTCCCTGCTCCGCCTGCTTGATCGACTGGCGGAGCATCCGGGCGATCCGCCCGACGAACCCCACGCTCTCCTCGGAGGGCCAGTAGGCGGCGTGGCGGCGGTCGCTGTCGCGGCGCAGGGCCGAGCGCAGCAGCTCCCCCCGCGAACCGAAATGGTGGTACACCAGCCCCCGGTTGATCCCGGCCAGATCGGCGACCTCGCGCAGGTTGAGGCCGGCGAGCACCCCGTTCTTCTTCAGCAGGGTCAGGGCCGCCCGCTCCAGCTTGCGCGCCGTCTCGCTGCCGTCCGGGGCGGCGGAGCTGGGGGAACGTCGTGCCATGCGGCGAAAGTAGCAGTCAGATCGGGGACCGCTCCGGGGCTCGCGCGGGCCCCGGGGTCCGCTCCGCGACGAGCACGTCGGCGGTGTGCTCCCCCACCCCGGGCACCGTGCCGCCGTCGCCGTCGCGCGGCACGTGCCGGGAGGTGAAGGGCAGTGCCGGCATGCGGTAGGTCGAGCCGTCGGTGTCGGTGCACGTGGCGAACACCCCGCCGGCCAGCACGTCACCGGCGGTCAGCACCCGGTCGTAGGTCCGCACCTCGCCGACGACGATGCCCGCCGCACCGAGCTCCCGCACCACGACGGCCGTCGTGCGGGTCGCGAAGTACGGCGCCAACGCCCCGAGAAGCTCGGCGCGATGCGCCACACGGGCGGGGTTGTCCGTGAACCGCGGGTCCTCCGGCAGTTCCGGTCGTGCGGCGAGCCCGCACAGGGCGGCGAACTTGTCGTCGGTGTAGGCCGAGACCACGACCTCGCCGTCGGACGTGGTGAAGATGTCGGCGGCCGGAGCGGCGCCCGGCTGGCCGTTGCCCCGGCGGGTCGGCATCCGGCCGGTGAGGCCGTACTCGCCCCAGTTGACCCGCTGCATGTCGATCGCGACGTCGAGCAGCGAGACGGAGACGTCGTCGCCCTCGCCGGTCCGGGCACGGTGGAACAGCGCCGCCAGGATCGCCTGGGCCAGCACCGACGCGGCTACGTGGTCGACGACCGGTACGCCGACCCGCTGCGGCGCGCGGTCCGGCTCGCCGGTCACCGACATCAGCCCGGACTCGGCCTGGGCGGCGATGTCGAGGCCGGGGCGGTCGCGCGACGGCCCGTCCGTGCCGAAGCCCGTGACCTCCGCGATGATCACGCTCGGGTTCAGCTCGCGCAGCACCTCGTTCGACAATCCCAGCCGGGCCATGGCACCCGGCCGCAGGTTCTGCACCACGACATCGGCCCGGGCGACGAGCCGGCGTGCCTCGGCCACGCCGGCCGGGTCGCGCAGATCGAGCACCACGGACTTCTTGCGGCGGTTGTAGGCCCGCATGATCGCGTGGCCGTACGTGCCGACCCCGCGGGCCTGGTCCCCGGCCGGGCTCTCGACCTTGACGACCTCCGCCCCGAGGTCCGCCAGGGTCTGGGTGGCCCCCGGTGCCGCGATGTACTGTCCGAAGTCGACGACCGTGATGCCGTCCAGCGGCATCGGCGTCCCGGCTCGTGCGTCCCTGCTCATGATCGTCGCTCCTCCCGCTGCGCAGCGTCGCGCCGGTCGATGACTCCGGGTCAGCCTGGACGAGCGGCCGTGCCGATACCATCGGGCGACATCACACCGAGGCGAGCCCCGCCTGTGACGCGTCACAGAGGAGTCCGGTTGACCGTCGGCGCCGACGACCGCATCGCCCGCGCGGTGCAGCGCCTCGGCGACGCCGTGCCGCGGCTGGCCCGCGAGACCATCCGTCGCTATGCCGAGGGGGTTCCGCGCTTCGCCGAGGCGGGGACGCCCGCGCACCTGGATCGCGAGAGCGCCCAGACGGTGCGCACGGTGCTGCGGGTGTGCATCGCGGCGATGACCGATCCGGAGCCGCCCACCGAGACCGCGGTCCGTGAGGTCGTCGAGCGTGGCGCCGACCGCGTCGCCGAGGGGTTGCCGCTGCGCGAGTACCTGCGCTGCTGGCACATCGCCTTCGACGTCTTCGCCACCGCGGCCCACGCCGAGATCGGCGACGACGCGCTCGCGTGGCCGGTACTCGGGCAGGCCCGCCGGGCCTTCGACGCGATGCTGCGCGACGCGGCCGACGGCTACGACCTCGCCGCCCGGGACCTCGCCGCCGCCACGTCCGGGCGGGACAGCGAGATCATCACCGCGCTCTTCGCCGGAGCCGGCTGGACGTTCGACGATCCCGGCGCCGTGCCGGAGCGCGTGCTCGTCGTCCTGCTGCACATCGAGCCGGCTCCCGGTGAGGACTCGCGCGATCCGTTGACGAGCTCGATGGCGCGGCGGCGCAAGGTCCGGCTCCTGCGTGCCCACCTGGTCCGCGAGCTACCGGACCCGTGGCTCGTCGACGTCGCGGGCACGACGGGGCGGCTGCTCGTGACGACGATGATCGAGGACCCGGACCGGCTGGTCGCCGACCTGACCCGGATCGCAGGCGCCCGGATCACGATGGCCATCGACCGGGCCGACGGCCTCGAGGACGTGCCCCGCGCGGCCCGGACCGCCGACGAGGCCCTGCGCACCGCGGTACGGCACGGCATGCGCGGGCGTTCGGTGTGGATGTCCGATGTGGCGCTGGAGCACCATCTCACCCGGGACAGCGCGAGCCGCCCGCTCCTGCTGGACCGGTGCCGTGAGGTGGTCGCACGCACGGAGCTGCTCACGACGCTCCGCAGCTTCGTGGCCCACGACCTCGACCGCCGCGCCACCGCGCGTGACCTGTTCGTGCACCCCAACACGGTCGACAACCGGCTCGCGCGGATCAAGGCGCTGACCGGCCTGGACGTGCACGTGACCCGGGACCTCCTCACGCTCGTGATCGCGGCGCTCTCCACCGGCGGGGACGGCGAGTCTGTGATCTGGTCACAGCCCCCGGTGTCCGGCCCTGTGCTCCCCGACGATTGAGGGCCGCCTCGCGGCGCTCCTAGCGTGAGAGCACGCCGCCAGCCGAAGGAGCGCCATGACCGACATCCTCGAGTACGCCGACCAGGCATGGTCCGGACAGCGCACCCTGCGCGACTACCACCGCGGCGCCCTCCGCGAGCACGGTCTGCACGCCGTCGCCGACGGCATCTTCATGTGGCCGGCATTCGGCAACGTGTACGTCCTGCCCACCTCCGACGGGCTGTTCGTCTACGACACCGGCGACCGCCGGACGGCCGACGAGCTGTACGCGGCCGTGCGCGCCCTGACACCGGCGCCGATCCACACCGCGGTGTACTCGCACGGGCACGTCGACCACGTCTTCGGGATGGCGCCGTTCGACGCCGAGGCGGACGGCAGCGGCCGGACGCGGCCCACGGTGCTCGCGCACGAGGCCGTCGTCCCCCGCTTCGACCGCTACCGCCTGACCGCCGGTCACAACCAGGCCGTCAACCGGCGCCAGTTCCAGGCGCCGGGCTTCCGGTGGCCGGCGACCTTCCGGCAGCCCGACATCACGTACGCGGACCGGACGACGCTGTCGATCGGCGACGAGCGGATCGAGCTGCACCACGCGCGCGGCGAGACCGACGACGCGACCATCGCGTGGCTCCCCGAGCGCAAGGCCCTGTTCAGCGGTGACTTCTTCATCTGGTCGAGCCCGAACGCCGGCAACCCGCAGAAGGTGCAGCGCTACGCCCGGGACTGGGCGCGGGCCCTGACGTGGATGGCGTCGCTCGGCGCGGAGATCCTGCTGCCGGGGCACGGCCTCCCGGTCGTCGGGGTCGAGCGCATCCGCACGACGCTGCTCGAGGCCGCCGAGCTGCTCGAGGCGATCCACGGCCGCACCCTGGACCTGATGAACTCCGGTGCGACGCTGGACGAGATCCTGCGGGCCGTCCGGACGCCCACCCACCTGCTCGAGAAGCCGTACCTGCGGCCGTCGTACGACGAGCCGGAGTTCGTCGTCCGCAACATCTGGCGGCTCTACGGCGGCTGGTACGACGGCAACCCGGCGCACCTGAAACCCGCGCCGCAGGCCGACCTCGCCGCGGAGCTGGCCGCGTTGTGCGGAGGCGCCGACGCCCTCGCCCAACGCGCCCTCGAGCTGGTCGAGCGCGGTGAGCACCGGCTGGCGGGACATCTTGCCCAGTTCGCCGCCGACAGCTCCGGTGCGGCGAGCGTCCACGAGGCGCGCGCGACGGTGTTCTCCCGGCTGGAGCAGGCGGCGACCTCGACGATGGCCAAGGGGGTCTACGCCTGGGCCGTCGTCGAGTCGCGTGCGGCGCTCGCGGGGACCGACGAGATCACCGAGCTCGAGGCGAAGGTCGTCGGGACGCCGCGGTGGTCGGTCTGAGCTGCGGCGGGTGTGGCCGTGGTGGTCCGGTCAGGGTCCGGCGCGGCTGGTGTAGGTGTGGCCGGTCGGGGTGGTGGTCCGCACGGTGTGCGGCTGGTCGCCGAGCCCGTCGTGGATGACCTCGGCGCTCCAGCCGGGTAGTTCTTTGATCTGGTTGCCGCGTACGCAGGTGCCGCGGCCGTTGGTGTAGCTGGTGGGTCCGCCTTGTGCGTCGGGGTGGATGTGGTCGATGTTGCGGCACGGTGCCCCGCAGTAGGGATCCCGGCAGCGGTCGTCATCCCGGATCCGGATCAACGCGGCGAGTACGCCGTCGAAGTAGCGGCGCCGGGGGTCGGCGCCGATCAGCGGTCCGCCGGCCGGTCGGGTGAACAGGCGTCGCCACCAGCGGCGGCCTGTGGTGCCGGCCAGGACCTCGCGGGCGAGGCAGGCCGGGATCGGGCCGTGCCCGACCACCTGGGCGGTGGCCGGGGAGCGGGGGTCGATCAGGGCGTCGACCGGGATCACGATGCCGACCTCGACGTTCACGTCGGCGGCTTCGGTTTGGCCGGTGAGGCGTTCGACCAGGGTGTCGGCCATGACCTGGTCCCGGGTACGGGGTTCGTCGCCGACCCCGACCGTGGTGTCGGCGTGCCGGCGCAACGCGGCCAGCGCGGCCACGCCTTGTTCGACCGGGACCAGGGCGGAGAGCACGGCCATGGTGTCCGGGGCCGGGCGCAGGGTGACCCGGCGGTCCTTGCGCGCGGTGCGGCCCCGCTGCAGGTAGCCGGCCTTGTCGGCCCGGTAGGCGAGGTCGCGGACCTTCATCGCGGCCTGGCGCGGGTTCAGCCCGTCGACACCGGCGGCGACGATCTGGGTGTCCACCTGCCGGCGCAGCTCCGGCGACAGGTGCCGGGTCTCCGAGACCACCTGGGCAGCCAAGTCTTCGGAGACCCGGCCGGCCACCAGCAGCCCGCGCACGCCGGGCAGGTCGGCGCGCAGGGTCCGGGCGGTGCCCAGCCGGCGCGACCCGGCGGTGGGTGAGATGCGAGAAGCCAGCGCGATCTGGTCGGCGATCCCGCGCTGCACCCTGGCCGGGTGCACGTCGCCGCGGGCGAGCGTGTCCTCGACCTGGGCGCGGGCGAACCCGATCGCCTCGGTGTGCTGGGCCGCCGCGACCGCGCCACGGAGTTTCTCCAGCAGCGCGATCCGGTCGATCCGGGTCGCCGCGGTCACCCCGCCGGCGGGGTCGGTGGTGGTGTTGGCGAGCGTGGACAGCTGGTCGAGCATCGCCGACAGCGCGGCGGTGACCGGGTCCCCGCCGCCGCTCGACTGCTTCGCTCGCATGTTCGAATTCTAGCGTGTGGCTACGACACTCTCCCGGCCGTTCGGCGCGTTGACCGACCGCTCACCGCACACTGCACACCTGGCGCCAGGTCCCGCCGAGGCGGACGGGCGCCGGGTATCCCACCACCGCGACGACCGCAGCGCCGCCGCATCAGGCCAGCGCGCGGTCCAGCAACGGCGCGATCTCCCGCACCGCATACGGGATGTTGAGCACCGACGGGAACGCCAGCGCGATCGCGAGGGCGGGATCGAGCGGGATGTAGGAGCCGCGTTGCACAGCCGGGACGCTCCGGAACACGCCCTGCTTCTCGAACTCGGCACGGGCGGCATCACCCCCGAAGTGGGCGAGCAGGAGGGCGTCGGCGTCGAAGAGCCCCATCTGCTCCTGGCTGACCTTCGCCCGCCCGGGCAGGCCCGCGTTCGGTAGCCGCGTGACCGCGGGGGCCAGCTGGAGGCCGAGTGCCGACAGCAGCGCCGCCGACGCGTCCGACGTCGAGTTGACCGTGTACAGATCCTGTCCGGGGATCACCGGGCCGAACGTGAACGTCCGGCCCTGCCACTGCGGATGCGCCGCGCGCGCGTCGGCCACGACCCGCTCGACGTCCGCGACGACGCGGCGGGCCTCGTCCGCGCGACCGACGGCCTCACCGACCCGGACCGTGCTCTGCTGCCACGTCTCCTTGTCGACCTGCGAGCTCGGGCCGATCACCGGCGCGATCTTCTCCAGCTCGGCCCGCACCGGGTCCAGCTGGTAGTACGTCGTCGCCGCGATGAGCGTCGGCCGCAGGGCGGCGACCCGCTCGATCGGGACGCCCTCGGTCGTCGGGAGCAGCTCGACGGGACGCCCGCCGAGCGCGCCGGCGGTCCACGGGTAGACGTCGATCTGGTAGCCGGAGGACATGCCGACCGGCGGCACGCCCAGGGCGATCAGCGCATCGGCGTCGGCTCCCTGGCCGATCGCGACGACGCGGTGCGCCCCGGCCTGCCCTCCCGTCGCACCGGCGCCACTGCTGCCGGCGCACGCCGGTGTGGCGAGCAGCGCCGTCGCGCCGAGGACTCCTCTCAGGAAGCGGCGCCGCGAGTGCAGCGGCCGGTGTGGCGACATGGTCGTCGTGAGCACGGGGCACCCTCCACGATGAGGCCGAACAAGTTAGGGAAGCCTACCTTGTCTGACTCGTCGTCGTGAGGACTCGATGTGCCGCGGCCGGCGCGGGTTCTACGGTCGACCGGAGATCGCGGTCGAGGCGCGCCAGTGCAGTACCGGTTCGAGGGTCACCGGAGCGGCGGGTTCCGGGGCTCCGTCGAGGCGCGAGAGAAGAAGCTGGACGGCGGCACGACTCAGCTCCTCCAGGCGCAGGTCGACCGCGGTGATCGCCGGTTCGTACTCACGGACATGTGCGCTGTCGGTCAGCGCGGCGACCATGAGGTCGTCCGGAATGCGGAGGCCGAGGGCGGTGGCCGCGTCCGCGACACCGGCTGCGGAGCGACTCGCCGATGCGATGACCCCGTGCGGGGCGCCGTCCGTGGCCAGAATGGACTCGAACAACGCACGCGCTCCGTCCCGCCCCTCACCCTCGTAGAGGGACAGGATCCGGGCCGGTATCCCCGCGGACTCGGCCCATTCCGCGTACGCCCGCCTGGCATGCCGGTTCCACGCATTGTCCTCGGTACCGGACAACAGCCAGATCCGCTCCGCCCCACGATCGGAGAAGCCGTCGAGCAGCCGCCTGACGGCGGCGCCGTGGTCCAGGCGCACGGTCCACGGGAAGTCCGGCAGGTCGGGGTCGTCGTCGACGACGACCACCGGCAGGTCTCGACGCCGCAGCTCGGCGAGTACGGGGTCACTGCCGTAGGGAAAGGCGACCAGGCAGCCGTCCATGGGGACTTGCGACGCCGTGGGGTCGAAGAGATCGGGGACATGGACCAGGCCGAGCTTGTGATCCAGCACCTCCGTGGCGACGGTGCCGCTGAAGCGCGTGAAGGTCTCGCTGCCCTCGTGCGAACCGTGCGCAGCATCCCGGGGCCGGAGGATCATGCCGAGCAGACCCGACCTGCCGGTACGGAGGCTGCGGGCGGACGGGTCGGCGGTGTAGCCGAGTTCCGCCGCAGCGGTCATGACCCGGACGCGGGTGCTCTCCGAGATGCTCCTCCGCCCGGAGAACGCGTGCGAGACCGTGCTGATCGACACGCCGGCCGAGGTCGCGACGTCGCGGATCGTGACTCTCGGCCGCGCGGCCCCGTCGCTCATCCCGCCTCCCGGTTCTCCGGCTCGCAGGGCGCCGGTGGTCTTGACCGCTGTCCGCTGACGCACGTAGGTTACGCAACACACCGCTCATCAAAACGTTTTGATTGGAGCCCCGGTTGGCTTCCCCACCCGGTACGACGACCGTCGCGGCAGCCCAGTTCGCCGCCGGCCGGGATGTGACCGAGAACCTCGACCGGATCGACGCCCTGGTCGGCCGGGCGGCGGCATCGGCAGCTCGGCTGGTGGCCCTTCCCGAGGCGTCCATGTACGCCTGGGACGCACCGGCCGACGAGCTCGCCGCCGCGGCTCGTGCATCCGCGGCCGACTTCACCGCCGGAATCGAGGAGATCGCCCGGCGGCACGCGGTGATGCTCGTCGCCGGCGCGTTCGCCGCGGATGACGACGATCCGCGGCCCTACAACCGGCTCCTGGTCGTCGGACCCGACGGGCCGCGCGCGAGCTACGACAAGGTCCACCTCTACGACGCGTTCGACTACCGGGAGTCCGACCGCGTGCGGCCCGGGCCCGTGCACGCCGACGGGTCCGAGCTCGTGACCGTCGACGTCGGCGGTGTCACGATGGGGTTGCTCAACTGCTACGACCTGCGCTTCCCCGAGCAAGCCAGGGCGCTGGTCGAGCGCGGTGCCGACCTGCTCGTCGTGAGCTCGGCCTGGGTCAACGGTCCACGCAAGGAGTTGCACTGGGAGCTGCTGCTCCGGGCTCGGGCGGTGGAGAACACCTGCTACGTCCTGGCCGCGTCCCAGCCGCCGCCGACCTCGACCGGGCTCAGCATGGCCGTCGACCCGATGGGGCTCGTCATGGCCACCTGCACCGAGGACGAGGGCATCGTCAGCGCCGACCTGTCCCCGCAACGTCTGCACGAGGTACGACGCATCGTGCCCTGCCTCGCCAACCGCCGCTACCCCGTTCAGCACGCGGCGAGCGCTACCGCATCCGGTCAGTGAGGAGAACCTTCCGATGCCCCATGCAGGAGACAGCTACGGGCGGCGCCGGGTCGTGGCGTCGGCCGCGATCGGGCAGTTCGTCGAGTGGTACGACTTCGTCATCTACGCCTACACCTCATCGGTGGTGGCCACCTTGTTCTTCCCCGCCGAGGACCGGGTCGCATCGCTGCTGGCCACCTTCGGCGTCTACGCGGTCGGCTTCGTGATGCGGCCGGTCGGCGGAGTGGTGTTCGGTCACCTCGGCGACGTCCTGGGACGACGCGGCGTACTCGCATTCGTGATCCTGCTCATGGGCGGATCCACCGCCGCGATCGGTCTGCTGCCCACCTACGCCTCGATCGGGATCCTCGCTCCGATCCTGCTCGTGGTCTGCCGGCTCCTGCAGGGCATGTCGGCCGGTGGCGAGGCAATGGGATCCAACGCGTTGGTCGCCGAGCACGCCCCGGACGGCCGGCGCGGCAGATGGGTCGGGTTCACCTACTCCTTCGCCAACCTGCCCGGTGTGTTCGCCGCGCTCCTCGTGCTCGGCCTCACCAACGCCATGACCGCGCAGGCCTGGTCGGAGTGGGGCTGGCGGATCCCGTTCCTGCTCGGCGGTGTCCTCTCCCTCGTCGGTCTCTACATCCGGGCTCGCGTCCAGGAGTCTCCGGCCTTCACGACCACCCGGCAGGCCCACCAGGTGACCAAGGCGCCGCTGCTGACCTTGTTCCGGACCCACCGCAGAGAGCTCCTGCTGGCGTTCGCGATGGCCGCCCTGTCCGGACTGGGCTTCTATTCCCTGGCCGGCTACTTCTCCTCGTACCTGACCGAGTCGGTCGGCCTCAGCAGCAACGACTCGCTGCTCTCGAACAGTGTTGCGTTGTTCGCCGCCTTCGTCGCCATGCCACTGGCCGGATCCTGGTCGGACCGGGTCGGCCGCCGGAAGGTGCTGTTGGTGGGCGCGGCGGCCAGCGCGATCGTCGCGGTGCCCGCCTACGCGATCGCCGGTGCCGGTGGACTGCTGCCCGCCATCGCCGGACAGACCCTGCTCGCCGTTGCTCTGGGAACGTTCTTCGGGCCCGTCGGCATCGTCTTCCTCGAGCTGTTCCCCACCCGGATCCGGTACAGCGGCGCCTCGGTCGGTTACAACGCTGCCTACGTCGCCTTCGGGGGCACCGCGCCGCTGTTCGGGACATGGCTGGTGGCGCAGACAGGGAGCCTGCTCGCTCCCGCGGTGTACACCGCGCTCCTGGCGGCCGCGGTGTTCGCCGTGGCGACCCGGCTCCCGGAGACCCACACCTCGTCCATCGTCCATGCAGAGGACGTCGCCGGCCGCGCCGACGCAGACGCCAACCCACTCGGAGGGAACGGTTAGGTCATGAAGCAGACCGTCGTGGTCTCACTCGTGCAGTTCACGGCCAGCGAGACCGACAAGGAACTCAACGTCACACGGTGCCTGGAGTATCTCGACGAGGCCGCGGAACAGGGCGCCGACCTCGTCGTCCTGCCGGAGATGTGGACCGGGTTCGGCTACTCCACGCCGACTCGTTACCAGGAGATCGCCGAGCCGGTGCCGGGGCCCGTCACCGACCGCCTCGCCGAACGGGCCGCGCGGCACGGGATGTACGTCGTGGGATCGCTGTACGCCGGACTGCCCGACGGCAGCCACGCCAATCTCGCACCGCTGATCGGCCCCGACGGCGCCCTGCTCGGCAGCTACACCAAGACGCATCTGTTCGATGCCCCGGATCGGGTCGACATCCCGCCTGGGATGAAGGAGTCCGACAAGGTCGTCGCCGGTGACGAGCTCGCCGTGTTCGACACCCGGTTCGGCTCGTTGGGCATCTCGGTGTGCTCGGACCTCCGGTTCCCCGAGGTCTATCGGGTGATGACCCTGCGAGGGGCGAAGATCATCGTCTGCGCCTCGGCCTTCCTCAGCCCCAGGTTGGACCATTGGGAGTTCTTCCTGCGCGCCCGAGCCGCGGAGAACCAGGTGTTCGTCGTCGCGTCCGGCCAGGTCGGGACGGAGCCGGTGACCGGCACCGGCTTCGTCGGCAGGTCGATGGCCGTTGACCCGTGGGGCACCGTCCTGGCCACCGCACCCGACGTCGAGGGAGTCACCACCACTCGTCTCGACCTCGACCTCATCCCGGAGATGCGGCGTCGGTACCCCCTGCTGGACCAGCGTCGCCCGGACCTGTACGGCGACATCGTCCGGCGCTGACGCCGCCGCTCAGGGCAAGCTCAACTTCGCCGTCCGGCCTCCGTCGACGGTGTAGACCTGCCCGGTGACGAATCCCGCCTCGTCGGCGGCGAGGAAGGCCACGAGCGCGGCGACCTCCTCCGGCTTCCCGGGGCGGGCCACCGGGTGGATGCGGTCGATGCCGCGCCGGAACGCCTCCGGGTCGGGCATGCCGTCGACGAACTCCAGGTTCAGGTCCGTGTCGATCCAGCCGGGCGCCACCGCGTTGCAGCGGATGCCGTCATGCCCGTGATCCACCGCCACGGCGCGGGTCAGCCCGTGCAGGCCCGCCTTCGACGCGCAGTAGGCCGCATGCCCGGGGTTGGCGCCGAGGCCCTCGATCGAGCCGGTGTTGACGATGCTCCCCCTGGTCCTGCGCAGGTGGGGGATCGCCGCGCGGATCAGCAGGAAGGGCAGGGTCAGGTTCACGGTGAGGCTGCGCTGCCAGTCCTCCAGGGACATGGCCTCGACCGTGGACTCCTGCATCACGCCCGCGTTGTTGACCAGCACGTCCAGCGACCCGGCGCGATCGATCACCTCGGCGACGACCCGATCCGCACTGGCGGGGTCGGAGAGGTCCGCCGGGATGCCGTCGAACTCCGGGTCGGGCCCGCGTTGCGCCGTGTACACGGTCGCGCCCTCGTCCCGGAGCCGTCGGGCGATCGCCTGCCCGATGCCCGACCGGCCACCCGTGACGAGCGCGACCTTGTCCTCGAACCGCCTCATGACACCGACTCCCCGCCCATGACCTCGACGAGCCTGCCAGAGGTGGCGCCCGCACGGCCCGCGGCGAGAAGGCCGTCACACCACCCGGCAGGGCACCTCGTCGGCCCCCTCGAGGAACGCGTGCAGGCTGTCGAGCACCTGCATCCCCATCGCCCGCCGGGTCCCCTCGGTCGCGCTCCCGAGGTGCGGCAGGAGGGTCACGTTGTCGAGCGCGACCAGGTCCGGTGACACGTCCGGCTCCCCCTCGTGGACGTCGAGTCCCGCTCCGGCGATGACACCGGTGGACAGCGCCTCGACCAGGGCTTCGGTATCGACGACGTCGCCGCGCGCCGTGTTGACCAGGTAGGCGGTCGGCTTCATGAGCTTGAGCCGGTCGGCCGAGATGAGGTGGCGGTTCTCGCCCCCGCCGGGGGCGTGCACGCTCACGAAGTCGACCTGCGCCAGGAGGTCCTCGATCGAGTCCGCACGGTGGAGGTCGGGGACACCGACCCGGGCGGCCGTGGTGCCCGGGTCCTCGGACCCGTGCGTGCAGTACGAGACGCGCATGTCGAAGCCGAACCGGGCCCGTCTCGCGACCGCCGCGCCGATCCGCCCCATGCCGATGATCCCGAGGTGCTTCCCGGAGACGTCGGCGCCGAGCAGGTGCGTCGGCCGCCAGCCGGTCCAGTCACCGGCCCGCAGCTCCCGCTCCCCGGCCGAGGTCCGGCGCGCCGCGTTGAGCAGCAGGCACATCGCCAGGTCGGCGGTGGACTCGGTCAGGACGCCCGGCGTGTTGGTGACCGTGACCCCGGCGGCCCGGGCCGCGTCGAGGTCGATGTGATCGGTCCCGACACCGAAGTTCCCGACGAACCGCGTGCGGATGTCACCGGCGAACAGCTCCGCCGGCAGCCGGTCGGACACGGTCGCCAGCACGGCGTCGGCGTGCTCGACGGCGTGCCGGAGCCCCTCGGGCCCGAGCGGGCGGTCGTCGATGCTCAGCCGCACGGCCGGGTACCGCCTGCGGAGCTCGTTCTCGACCGCGGTCGGCCAGCGCCGCGTCACGACGACGACGGGCTCGCGGTCACCACGTGGCCAGGTCATCCCGCCACCTCGGCCACGTAGCCGGCCGCGGACCACGGCAGGGGCGGCGGGGCCGGGTCGTACTCGGACAGGACCCGCGCGACCGTGCTGCCGAGGCTCGACGGGTCGGGGGCCATCACGATCCCGGACTCGGAGAGCAGCCTCGACTTCTCGGCGGCCGACTCGGCACTGCTGGAGACGATCGCGCCCGCGTGACCCATGGTGCGGCCCGGCGGCGCGGTCATCCCGGCGACGTAGCCGATGACGGGCTTGCGCATCCGCTCGCGGACGAACTGCGCACCCTCGGCCTCCTGCGGCCCGCCGATCTCGCCGATCATGAGGACGACGTCGGTCCCGGAGTCGTGCTCGAAGTGGCCGAGGTGGTCGCGGAACGACGACCCGTTGACCGGGTCTCCCCCGATGCCGACCGAGGTCGACACCCCGAGCCCGAGCTCGGTCAGCTGGGCGGCCGCCTCGTAGCTGAGCGTCCCGGAACGGCTGATGATCCCGACCCGGCCCTCCCGGTAGATGTGCCCCGGCATGATCCCGAGCAGGCACTTGCCCGGGCTGATCGTGCCCGCGCAGTTCGGCCCGGTGAGCCGCATCCGGCTGGCCGCCCGGTAACGGCGCATGAAGCGCTTCACCTTCATCATGTCCTGGACCGGGATGCCGTCGGTGATGCACACGCAGTACCGGATCCCGGCGTCGGCCGCCTCCATGATCGAGTCGGCGGCGAACGGCGGCGGCACGAAGATGATCGACACGTCCGCCTTCGTCGCGGCGACGGCGTCCTTCACGGTGTGGTACACCCGCTTGCCCAGCACCTTCTCGCCGGCCTTCCCGGGCGTGACACCGGCCACGACGTTGGTGCCGTAGCGGATCATCTCCTCGGTGTGGAACGCGCCGATCCGCCCGGTGATGCCCTGGACGATGACGCGGGTCTCGTCGTCGATGTGGATGCTCATGCCAGCGCCTCCTCGTGCGCGTGGGTCGCCTCCGCCGCCGCGGCGGTGGCGAACTCGGCGGCCTCCGCGAGGGTCCGGGCGGTGGTGATGGGGAGCGAGGACTCGGACAGGATCCGGGTGCCCTCCTCGACGTTCGTCCCGCTGAGGCGCACCACCACCGGGACGGACAGCTCCAGCTCGGTGAACGCCGACACGATCCCCTGCGCGATCCAGTCGCACCGGTTGATGCCGGCGAAGATGTTGATGAGGACGACCCGGACGTTCTCGTCCTGCAGCACCGACTGGAACGCCTTGAGCACCCGCTCCGGTGACGCGCCACCGCCGATGTCGAGGAAGTTCGCGGGCTCCCCGCCCGCAACCTTGATCATGTCCATCGTGGCCATCGCGAGGCCGGCACCGTTGATGATGCAGCCGATGTTCCCGTCGAGGCCGACGTAGGACAGGCCGTTGTCCGCGGCGTACGACTCGCGGGCGTCCTCCTGGCTGCGGTCGCGCAGCTCGGCGATCTCCGGATGCCGGAAGGTCGCGTTGTCGTCGAAGGACATCTTCGCGTCGAGCGCGACCAGCCGCTCGTCCCGGGTCTGGACCAGCGGGTTGATCTCCAGCATGGTCGCGTCCAGGTCGCGGAACGCGCGGTACGCGGCGCGGAACAGGGTCGCGGCCGGGGCGACGAGGGCCGGGCCCAGCCCGATCGCGAACGCGATCTCGCGCGCCTGGAAGGCGAGGAACCCGGTGGCGGGGTCGATCACCCGGCGGACGACCGCCTCGGGCGCCCGCGCGGCCAGCTCCTCGATCTCCACGCCGCCCTCCGCGGAGGCGATGATCGTGGCACGTTCCGAGGTCCGGTCCAGCACGATGCCGAAGTAGAGCTCACGGTCGATGTCCACGGTCTCCTCGACGTAGACCCGGTACACCGGCTTGCCCTTGGGCACCTGCTCGGTGACGAGCCGCCGGCCGAGCCACGAGGCGGCCGCGTCGGCCACCTCACGGTCGGTACGGCACAGCCGGACCCCGCCGGCCTTCCCCCGTCCGCCGGAGTGGACCTGCGCCTTCACCGCCCACGATGCGCCGCCCAGCTCGGTGGACCGGTAGGACGCCTGCTCGGGGCTGTAGGCCAGCCCACCCCGCGGGACAGCGATCCCGAACGACGAGAGGATCTCCTTGGCCTGGTACTCGTGGATGTCCACCCCGTCACCCCCGCCCGGCCGTCGCGGTCCGGATCGCCTCGTCGATCTGGAGCACCGTGTGCGCCATCCGCTCGGACGCGGCGTCGATCATCTTCCCGTCCACCGCGGCCGCACCGCGGCCCTCGGCCTCGGCGGCGCGCAGCTCGGTGACGATGCGCCGCGCCCGGTCGACCTCCTTCTCGGGTGGGCTGAACACCTGGTTCGCGAGCGGCACCTGGCTCGGGTGGATGGCCCACTTGCCCTCGCACCCCAGCGCGGCCGCGCGCCGGGCGGAGTCCAGGTAGCCCTGCTCGTCGGAGAAGTCGCCGAACGGACCGTCGACGGCCCGCAGACCGTAGGCGCGGCAGGCCACGACCATCCGGGACAGCGCGAAGTGCCACTGGTCGCCCGGGTAGTCCGGGTTGAGGCCGCCGATGCTGACGGTGCGGGCCCGGTTGCTGGCCGCGTAGTCGGCGACGCCGAAGTGCAACGCCTCCAGCCGGCCGCGGCTCGCGGCGATCGCCTCCACGTTCGCCATCCCGAGCGCGGTCTCGATCAGCGCCTCGGTCCCGATCTCGTTCGTGCGCCCGTGCGCCGCCTGCACCTGGTTGATCATGGCGTCGACCATGTAGAGGTCGGCCGGGACGCCGACCTTCGGGACGAGCAGGGTGTGCACACGGTCGCCCGCGCACTCGAGCACGTCGACGACGTCGCGGTACATGTAGGCGGTGTCGAGGCCGTTGATCCGCACCGACACCGTCTTGCCGAGTGCGGCCCAGTCGATGTCGTTGAGCGCCTCGATGACGTTCTTGCGTGCCTGGTCCTTCTGCGGGGGCGCGACCGCGTCCTCGAGGTCGAGGAACACGTAGTCGGCCTCGCCCTTGGCGGCCTTCTCGATGAACTCCGGCGACGAGCCGGGCACCGCCAGCTCGCTGCGCTGCAGCCGGGTCCGGCTCGGTTCGAAGAGCGTGTGGCTCATGGTCTCTCGCTTCCGTCGAACGGGCTTCTGTCGAGCGGGCTTCGGTCAGGCGGTCCGGCGGGTGTCGGGTGACTGCGGCGCCGCGGCCACCGCCACCGGGGCCAGGTCGCGCGTGGCGTCGCGGTAGTACTCCTGGGCGGCGGCGACCCCGGCCCCCAGCGGGACGTCCGCACCGGCGTCCGCCAGCGACATCTCGGCCGCGGCGAGCGCGGCCAGGCACGATACCTCGTTGAGATCACCGAGGTGACCGATCCGGAAGACCTTCCCCGCCACCTTCGACAACCCGCCACCGAAGGAGGTGCGGTACCGCTCGTAACCGATCCGGCAGACCGCGGCCCCGTCGACGTGCTCGGGAACCCGGATCGCGGTGACCGTGTCCGAGTACCACTCGGGGGCCTTCGCGCAGAGGTCGAGGCCCCACGCCGCGACCCCGCGCCGCACGCCCTCGGCCAGGCGGTGGTGCCGCCGGAACACCTCGTCGAGGCCCTCCTCGAACAGCCGGCCCAGCGAGGCGCTCATGCCGTGCAGCAGGGCCACCGGGGGCGTGTACGGGAAGTAGCCCAGGTCGTTGGTCGCGATCATGTCGGCGAAGCTGAAGTAGCAGCGCTCCATGGTGGCCGTCTCGGCGGCGGCGAGCGCCTTCTGGCTCACGCCGAGCACGCCGAGGCCGGCGGGCAGCATCAGGCCCTTCTGGCTGCCGGTGACGGCGAGGTCGACGCCCCACTCGTCCTGCCGGAAGTCGATCGAGGCGATCGAGGATACGCCGTCGACGTAGAGCAGCGCCGTCGAACCGGTGGCGTCCATCGCGCGGCGGACGGCGGCGACGTCCGAGGTCACCCCGGTCGCGGTCTCGTTGTGGACCACGAAGACGCCCTTGATCGTCGGGTCGGCCGCGAGCTGGCGCTCGAACTCGTCGACCGGCACCCCCTCGCCCCACTCGACGTCGACGCACACGACGTCCAGGCCGAGCCGGCGTGCCATGTCCACCCACAGGTGGGAGAACTGGCCGAACCGCGCCATGAGCACCCGGTCGCCCCGGTTCAGCGTGTTGCTGATCGCGGCTTCCCACGCACCCGTGCCGGAGCCGGGGTAGAGGAACACCCGGCCCTCCTGGTTCCCGAGCACGCGGGCGAGCCCGTCGAGAACCTCGAAAACCAGGTCCGGGAAGTCAGGAGCACGGTGGTCCTCCATCGGGACGTTCACCGCCCGCCGCACGACCTCCGGAACGTTCGTCGGCCCCGGGATGAACAAGTGTGTCGCGCCAGTCCGCACGTCCCCACTCCCTCCGCAACGATGTGGGATCCGACACTAGGGTCGCGGCGCACCCGGTTTCGTCCCCGCGGTCGGGGAGATGCATGGGGAGATCCGATCCCCCCTCCCCCGGCGGCGGCCTTCTCTCCCGGCGCCGGCGGTCACTAGGCTCGTGCCATGGACCACCGGCCGCTGCGGATCGTGATCGTCGACGATCATGAGATGGTCCGCTTCGGCCTGCAGGCCATGCTGCAGCGCTACGCGGACCGGATCGAGGTGGTCGGCGACGCGGCCCGGCGGGAGCACGCCCTGCAGCTCGTCGAGGAGCACCGGCCGGAGATCGTCCTGTCGGACGTGCGGATGCGCGGGTTCAGCGGCCTCGACCTGTGCCGGGAGCTGGTGGCCCGCGCGGCGCCGCCCCGGGTCGTGCTGCTCAGCGTCTACGACGACGAGCAGTACCTGTACCAGGCCCTGAACGCGGGCGCCTCCGGCTACCTGCTCAAGCGGATCGGGGGTGAGGAGCTGGTGCGCAGCCTGGAACTGGTGGCCGAGGGGGAGACCGTCGTCGACCCCACCCTGGGCGGCCGGGCGGCAGGTGTCGCGGCCCGGGCCGCCGTCGGCCGGAGCTGGCCCGGCGCCCAGCACGGCCTGACCCAGCGGGAGAGCGAGGTGTTGTCGTTGATGGTGCGCGGCGCGTCGAACCAGTCGATCGCGGCCGAGCTGGTCCTCGGCCAGGAGACGATCAAGAGCCACGTGCGGGCGATCTACCGGAAGCTGAAGGTGTCCGACCGGGCGTCCGCGGTCGGGCTGGCCCTGCGCGACAAGATGTTCGCCTGATGACCGAGGTTCCCGAGACGCTGCAGCTCGCCGCCCCGGAGCAGGCCATCTCCCTGCTGCTCGGGGTGATCGAGGCGACCGCCGCCGGCCCGGAGGTCGAGCCGCTGGCCGGAGCGGTCGCCCGGCTGATCAGCGAGGCGACCGCGACCGACGCCTGCTTCGTCCACGTCCTGGACGACTCCGGGACCTCGCTGACCCTCGCCGGCGCGACTCCCCCGTTCGACGAGCACGTGGGGACCGTGCGGCTGCCCCTGGGCAGCGGGGTGTCCGGCTGGGTAGCCGCGCACCGGGAGCCGGCGGTCATCGTCGAGGACAAGCCGCAGGACGCCCGGTACATCGCGTTCCCGGCGCTGCGCGGCGAGGACTTCGTCTCGATGGCCTCGGTGCCCATGACCAGCGAGCTGGCGGGTCTGGTGGGCGTGCTGAACGTCCACACCCGGGAGCGCCGGGAGTTCACCTCCCGGGACGTGCAGCTGCTGCTGACGATCGGCAACCTCGTCGCCGCCGCCCTGCACCAGGCGCGGCTGCACCGCAGGCTCGCCGCACGGGAGCGCGCGCACGAGCGCTTCGCCGAGCGGGTGGTGGCCGCGCAGGAGTCCGAGCGTCGCCGGCTGGCCGGGGACCTGCACGACGGCGTCACCCAGCGGCTGGTGTCGCTGATCTACTACCTGGACGCGGCGGAGCACGCGCCGCACGAGGACGCCGTGCGGCAGCTGCGGCACGCCCACGAGCTCGCGGAGCTCAGCCTCGACGAGGCCCGCGCGGCGATCGGGGGCCTCCGGCCACCCGTCCTCGACGACCTGGGGCTGGCGGGCGGTCTCGCGAGCCTGGCGTCGTCGTTCCCCGGGGTGGAGGTCACGGTGCGCACGTCGAGCTGCCGCCTCCCCGACCACGTGGAGATCGCCCTGTTCCGCGTCGCCCAGGAGGCGCTGCACAACGTGGCCCAGCACGCGGCCGCCCGGACCGCATCGGTCTCGCTCGTGGTGCGGCCGGACGACCGGGCCGAGCTGCGCATCCGGGACGACGGCTGCGGGTTCGACCCCCCACCGGCCGACGAGCACGCCGGCGGGTACGGGCTCACGAGCATGAACGAGCGGGTCGAGCTCGTCGGCGGCACGCTGCGCGTGTCGTCCCGCCCCGGCGGCGGGACGGTGGTCGAGGCGGTCGTGCCGCTGGGCGGGACCGACGGCGGCTGGCCCGGGTCGGCGACGGCAGACCAGGTCGGACGCCGGGACCGCAGCTTCCTGCCCTGACCACCGGCGGCGCCGGCCGGTCAGCCGGTGTTCCGCAGGCCCGCCGAGATCCCGTTGACGGTGATGGCCAGCGCGCGCCGCAGGTCCGGGCCCGGGTCCTCGGCGCAGCGACGCTGCCGGAGCAGCGAGATCTGCAGGTGGTGGAGCGGTTCGAGGTAGTTGTTCCGCACCTGCAGGGTCTGGGCCAGCACCGGGTGCCGGGCGAGCAGGCGGTCGGAACCGGTGAGCCGCATGACCTCCTCGACGGTGCGGGCGTGCTCGTCGACGATCCGGTCGAAGACGGGCAGGTGTTCCGGGTCGGCCAGGGCGTCGACGTAGTGCCGGGCGATCCGCAGGTCGGTCTTGGCCAGTGCCATCTCCACGTTGTCCAGGAGGTTCGACAGGAAGGCCCACCCGGTCATCTCGCCGAGGACCTCGCCGTGACCGGCGTCGCGCGCGGCCGCCAGTCCGGTGCCGAGCCCGTACCACCCCGGGACGATCATGCGGCTCTGCGTCCAGCCGAACACCCACGGGATCGCCCGCAGGTCGGCGATCCCGCGCCGCCGGCCGCCGGGCCGGGTGCTCGGGCGGGACCCGAGGTTCAGCGCGGACAGCTCGTCGACCGGGGTGGCCTGGACGAAGAACTCGGCGAGGCCGGGCAGCGCGAGCAGCTGCTCGTAGGCGCGCCGCGCCTCGGCGGCCACCAGTGCCATGACCTCGTCGTAGCGGGCGACGGTCTCGGCCGGCTGGCGCGCGGTGCGGTGCAGCAGCGTCGCCTCGAGCAGCGACGACAGCATGATCTCGAGGTTGTCGTGGGCGAGATCGGGCAGCGTGTACTTGTCCGAGATCACCTCGCCCTGCTCGGTGACCTTCGTGGCCCCGTCCACCACGCCGAACGGGCTGGCCAGCAGGGCCCGGCCGCCCGGATCGCCGCCGCGGCCCGCGGACCCGCCGCGGCCGTGGAACAGCCGCAGGCGGATCCCGCGCCCGGCCGTCACGTCGCGGAGCTGGCGCTGCGCCCGGTGGATCTCCCACTGGGAGGTCACGATCCCGGCGCCCTTGTTCGAGTCCGAGTACCCGAGCATGACCTCCTGCTCGTCACCGCGGGACCGGAGCAGCTCCCGGTAGGACGCGTCGTCGAGCAGGCGGCCGACGAGCGGCCCGGCGTCGGCGATCTCGTCGATCGTCTCCAGCAGCGGCACGAAGTCCACGGTGCACCGGACCCTGCCGGCGTCGTCGACCGTCAGCAGGCCCGCCTCCCGGGCCAGCACCGCGGCCGCGAGCACGTCGGACGGTGCCCGGCACATCGAGATGACGTAGGTGTTCGCGGCCTCCTCGCCGACGGTCCGCTGGACCTCGGCCATCGCGTCGAACGTCGCCAGCACCCGGTCGACCCGGTCGTTCACCCCTCCCGTGCGCGGCGCGAGGGTGCGGCGGCAACGGAGTTCCGCGCTGAGCAGCTCCTGCCGCTCGTGCTCGTCGAGCTCGCGGTAGGGCCGCCGCCCGGTGCCGACCCGGTCGTACAGCTCGGCGAGCGCGTCGTGGTGCACCGCGCTGTGCTCCCGCACGTCGAGCCGGGCGAGATGCAGCCCGAGCACCGACGCCACCCGCAGGACGTGCGCCAGCGTGCCGTCGGCGATGTGGCCACCGAGGTGCCCGCGCAACGACCGGTCGATCACGGCGAGGTCGGCGACGTAGGCGGCCCCGTCGGCGTAGTCCCGGCCGGGCACGTGCGGTGTCCGGTCCCGGAGCCGTTCGGCGGTGTTCTGCAACCGCGCCGCGATGACCGCGCACTTGACGCGGTACGGCTCGGCCTCGTCGACCGAGGTGTACACCTCGGGCAGGACCCTGCGGTCGTGGGCCAGACCGGCCCGCAGCTCCTCGGAGACCCCGACGACCCGGCTCGACACGCTCAGCTCGTGCTGCAGTTCCGTCATCAGCGCCGAGTGGATCTCGAGGGCCCGTTCGGCGTAGACCCGGACGGCCTCGACGGTGGTGGCGGCGGTGACGTTCGGGTTGCCGTCGCGGTCGCCCCCGACCCAGCAGCCGAGCGCGATCGGCCGGAATCCCGGCGGCAGCTCGACGCCCCGCGCGACCAGGAGGTCCTCGAACTCGGCGACGAGCTCGGGAACGGTCGAGGCCCCCAGCTGGGTCAGGTAGTGGCTGACCACGCGGGCCTCGTCGAGCACCGTCGGTGCCGCCGTGCGCAGCTCGTCGGTCTGCCAGAGCAGGTCGATCAGCCCGGGGAGCCTGCTCTCCGGGCGGTCGCCGTCGAGCACCTCGGCGATCCGGCGCAGCGTGCCCCGGACCGACAGGCGGGACGCCTCGGTGGGGTGCGCCGTGAAGACCGGCCGCAGGTCCAGCCGGCCGAGCACGCTCGTGAGCTCATCGCCCGGCACGGTGGTCACCAGCTGGTCGACCAGCCGCCGCAGCGGCCCGTGCCCGTCCGGCCGGCGGGCGCGCAGCTCCCGGCACCGGTGGACCTGCTCGGCCACGTTCGCCAGCCGGAAGTAGCAGGAGAACGCCCTGGCCAGCTGGACGGCGGTTCCCGGGTCGAGGCCGGCGAGCCGGGCGTCGACCGGCTCCGGACCATCGTTGCCCGCGGTCCGGACCTCCTCGACGAGCGCGAGCAGCTCCGGTCCGCTGTGCCGGGCGAGGGTCTCCCCGAGCCGGTTCGACAGCCGCCGGATGGCGGCCCGCAGCTCCTCGTGCTCGGTCCGGGAGATCACCCCGTGCGGGCTCGGGCCAGCGTCCGCAGCGGCGAGTTCGACGGTGGTCATCGGCGGTCACCACCTCACGGTGTCGGTCCGGGGCCGGGCCTCACGCGGTCCGGCCGAGATGCGGGTAGAGCGGGTGGCGCTGCGCGATCGCCCGGGTGCGGGCGGCGAGCTCGTCCTCGTCGCCCGTGGACGTCAGCGCGGCCGCGATGATGCGGCCCACCTCGCGGAAGTCGTCGACCTGGAGTCCCCGGGTGGCGAGCGCCGGGGTGCCGATCCGCAGGCCGGACGCGACGGCGGGCGGCCGCGGATCGAACGGGACCGCGTTGCGGTTCACCGTGATCCCGATCCGCTTCAGCCGGTCCTCGGCCTCCTTGCCGTCGAGGCCGGCCTCCCGCAGGTCGGCCATGACGAGGTGGACGTCGGTGCCGCCGGTGAGCAGGTCGATCCCGCCGCCGAGCATCTCCTCGGCCACCGCGGCCGCCCCCTGGCGGGTGCGCCGCTGGCGTTCGGCGAACGCCGGGCTCGCCGCGATGCGCAGCGCGACCGCCTTCGCGGCGATGGTGTGCATGAGCGGGCCGCCCTGCCACCCGGGGAACGTCCGCGAATCGATCTTCTTACGCAGCTCGTCGCGGCACAGGATCATGCCGCCGCGGGGGCCGCCGAGCGTCTTGTGGATCGTCGTCGTGACGACGTCGGCGTAGGGCACCGGGCTGGGGTGCTCGCCGGCGGCCACCAGGCCCGCGAAGTGGGCCATGTCGACGAGGAGCCGGGCGCCGACCGAGTCGGCGATCTCCCGGAACCGGGCGAAGTCGATCCGGCGCGGGTAGGCCGACCAGCCGGCGAGGATCATCGCGGGCCGGTGCTCCTCGGCCAGCCGCGCGACCTCGTCCATGTCGATCAGGCCGGTCTCCTTCTCGGTCCCGTACGCGACGGCGTCGTAGTGCAGGCCGGAGAAGTTGATGCGCATGCCGTGGGTGAGGTGCCCGCCGTGGTCGAGGCTGAGCCCCAGGAAGGTGTCCCCCGGTTCCATCAGCGCGCTGAACGCGACGGCGTTCGCCGACGACCCGCTGTGCGGCTGCAGGTTGGCGTGCTCGGCGCCGAAGAGCTCCTTCGCCCGGCGGATCGCCAGCTCCTCGGCCACGTCGACGTGCTCGCAGCCGCCGTAGTAGCGCCGGCCGGGGTAACCCTCCGCGTACTTGTTCGTGAGAACCGATCCCTGGCAGTCCAGCACGGCCTGCGGGACGACGTTCTCGGAGGCGATCATCTCGAGGGTGGACTGCTGGCGGAGCAGCTCGTCGTTCAGTACCTCGGCGATCTCCGGGTCGGTCCGGGAGACCGGGAGATCGAAGTAATCAGGGGGGAGCTCGGTCACCGACATACCTCCAACGGCGCACAGGTCCGGATCGTCAATCGGCGTCCACCATGGCGGGGTCACGCCCGCGTTGACCAGTGCGGCGGCAAGATCTCCCCCGCGGGTTCCCCCAGCTCGGGGAGAGCACCCCGGCGCGACGTCGGCCACCATGGACGGCGACCGGTGCCGGTGGAGGGAGCGGATGGACTCGCTGGAGATCACGATCAGCGCCGTCGACGGGGAGCGCGCCGTGGAGTTCTGGTGCGACGCGCTGGGCTACCGCGTCGCCTACCGGCGCGACCGCTACCACGTCCTGGAGCCGCGCGGCGGCGCCGGCCCGCGGGTGGTGATCCAGACCGTCGACGCCGCGGCCGCCGTCCCGGGGAACGTGCACCTGGATCTGCGGGTGGACCACCCGGAGGACACCGTGGCCCGGCTGGTCGCCCGCGGGGCACGCGTGCAGGGCGAGGTCACCGAGGCCGGTCGCACCTGGACGGTGCTGCTCGACCCGGAGGGCAACGAGCTCTGCGTGTGCCCGGCGCGGAGCGCGTGAGCAGGTTCAGACCGGCGCACCGTGCAGGGTGTCGATCACGGCACGGGCCTCGGCGGCCATGACCTGCACGACCGTGGCCGCCGACTCGGGCCGGTGGATCAGCCCCACGGCCTCGCCTGCGGTGACGACGATGGTGTCCGGGTCGTCGCACCGGACGCCGTCCCGGTACCGCGCGGTCGCCTCGACCAGGCACTCGACCGGCACGCGCCCGGTGCCGGCCTTGTCCCAGGTGTCGGTGAACGGGGAACGGAGCACCCGGCTCGTGTACCCGTCCGGCCAGTTCACCCCTCGGACGTCGTCGTAGACCCGGGTGGCCAGCGTGTCGTCGCCCCGGGCCCGGATCATCCGCTCGAGCGCGGCCGCGGAGACGGTCGCCTCGGCGGTCGCCGCGAACCGGGTCCCGACGACCGCCCCGGCGGCGCCGAGTGCCAGCACGGCCGCGAGCCCGCGGCCGTCCGCCACACCGCCGGCGGCGAGCACCGGGACCGGGTCGCCTCGCTCGCGCACCAGGTCGCAGATCTCGGGGACCAGCGTCAGCGTCGAGCGCAGGCGGGTGCCGTGGCCGCCGCCCTCCCCTCCCTGGGCGACGAGCACCTGGGCACCCTGATCCAGGGCCCGGCCGGCCTCGTCCCGGCCGGGCACCTGGCAGATCAACGGGACCCCGGCCGCCCGGATCCGTCCGGCGAACCGCTCGACGTCGCCGAACGACAGCATGACGGCCGCCACGTCGTGGTCCAGGGCGAGGTCCAGCTGGCGTGGCTCGCGCTCGAGGCACCAGGTGATGAACCCGCAGCCGACCCGCGTGCCCCGGGCCACCCGGAGCTCGGCGGCGAACCGGTCGGCGTCCGCGTAGCCGACACCGATCATGCCGAGACCACCCGCCTCGGACACGGCGGCGGCCAGCGCCCCGCCGGCCACGCCGCCCATGGGCGCGAGCACGATCGGAACCGTCGTACCCAGGACGGACGCGACCGACGGGGTCACGGACCGGTCCCCACCGCATCCCCGGCGAGCAGGCGGGCCGCGAGCACCGTGTTCCGCAGCAGCATCGCGATGGTCATCGGCCCCACCCCGCCGGGGACCGGCGTGATGGCCGACGCGACCTCGGCGACCGCCTCGGTGTCGACGTCCCCGCACAGCCCGGACTCCAGCCGGTGCATGCCGACGTCGATCACGACCGCGCCCGGCTTCACCGCATCCGGACCGATCATGCGGGGCACGCCGGCCGCGGCGACCAGGACGTCGGCCCGCCGCGTCACCTCGGCGAGGTCCCGGGTCCGGGAGTGGCAGGTCGTCACGGTGGCGTTGCGCCCCAGGAGCAGCTGCGCCTGCGGCTTGCCGACCAGCGACGACCGACCGACGACGACGGCCTCCGCCCCCTCGAGCTTCACCCCGGCCCGGTCGAGCAGGTGCATCACCCCGGACGGGGTGCACGGCACGAGCCCCGGCTTGCCCAGCGCCAGCCGGCCCGCACTGCGTTCGGTGAGCCCGTCGACGTCCTTCTCCGGCGGGATGCGGGCCAGCAGCGCGTTCGCGTCGAGGTGCCCGGGCAGCGGCAGCTGCAGCAGGATCCCGGTGACCTCCGGGTCCTCGGCGAGCCCGTCGATGATCCCGAGCAGCTCCTCCTGCGTCACGTCCCCCGGGACGTGCCGGTGGAGGTCCCGCATCCCGGCCTGCGTGCACTGCTTGCGCTTGCTCGACACGTAGATGTGCGAGGCGGGGTCGTCCCCGACCAGCACCGTGGCGAGCCCGGGCGCGGCCGGGAGCCCGGCGACCTCCGCGGCCACCTCCGCCCGGAGCTCCGCCGCCGCTGCCTTGCCGTCGATCAGTTCTGCAGTCACGTCGGGGTCCTCAGAAGACGATCGTCGTGGTGTCGTTGAGCAGCACCCGGTCGTCGCAGTGCGCCTCCACCGCCCGTGCGAGCACGACCCGCTCGATGTCGGCACCGCGGCGGGAGATCTCGCGGACCGTGTGCCGGTGCGAGATCCGGGCGACGTCCTGCTCGATGATCGGGCCCTCGTCGAGGTCCTCGGTCACGTAGTGCGCCGTGGCGCCGACGAGCTTGACGCCGCGCTTCTTGGCCTGGTCGTACGGACCGGCTCCGGCGAACGCGGGCAGGAACGAGTGGTGGATGTTGATCGCCGGTACCCCGACCCGCTCCAGGAAGTCACCGCTGAGCACCTGCATGTACCGCGCCAGCACCACGAGGTCGACCCGGCCCTCGAGCAGCTCGAGCTGGCGCTGCTCCGCCTGGGCCTTGGTGTCCCGGGTGACCGGGATGTGGGCGAACGGGACGTCGAACCCGGCCACGTCCTTCTCCAGGTCCGGGTGGTTCGAGACGACCTGCACGACGTCCATCGGCAGCTCGCCGCGTCGCCACCGCCACAGCAGGTCCAGCAGGCAGTGGTCGAACTTGGACACGAACAGCGCCACCCGCTTCGGCGTCTCCGCCGCGGTCATCTGGAACGCCATCCCGAACCGGCCGGCCACGTCCCCGGCGAACTCCCGCCGCAGCTTCGGCAGCCGATCGATGAGGTCGGGCAGGTGGAACACGATGCGCTGGAAGAACTTCCCGCCCTCGGGGTCGGTCGAGTTCTGGTCGGCGTGCACGATGTTCGCACCGCGGGCGTGCAGGAACGCCGTCACCGACGCCACGATTCCGGGGCCGTCCTGGCACGACATCAGCAGGCGGCCGTGATCGCGCACAGCGGCCGCGTCTGCCCAGTGACCGCGGCGGTCGGGGGCGACGACCGCGGCCGGTGGAGCCTCGATTCTCGGATCGTTCATCAGAGATCCTTCTCTCCGCGGTGCGTCAGCTCCACGGGAACGGCGAGTGGCTGGTCGGGTGGAGATCGCCGGTGCGGTACCGGTCGAACCGGAACGGCGCGAGCAGCTCCTGCGGTTCGCCGAGCAGCTCCTTCGCGACGAGCTCACCGACCCCGAGCATCTTGTACCCGTGGTTGGCGTCGGCGATGAAGTAGGCGTTCTCGCAGAACATGTCGAACACCGGGAAGCTGTCCGGGGTGAACGCCCCGATGCCGCCCGACGGCTCCTTGGAGTAGAGGCCGCGCTTCTGCTCGAACCGCTTGTGGCAGGCGGCCAGGGCCGAGGTCCACATGCGGACGAACGAGTCGTCGACCACGAACTCGGGGCTGGCCGGCCCGTACGGGTCGACGGCGACCTCGTGGGCGGGCCGGTCGATCTGCTGCGGCGAAGCACCACCCTGGACACCGCCGAAGTGGAAGTCGGGCTTGTAGTAGATGCCCCACATCTGGTCGGTGATGAGCGAGCCGTCCAGGTCGTCGTGGAGCGGGGCGTCCGAGTCGACGTGGATGACCGGCGGGAAGCCACCCTTGTTGTCCGTGAACTCCCCCGGGTCGACCTCGAGGGTGCCCTCCTGCAGCGCCCAGTAGGTCCACATCGGCCGGTCCGGGTGCTCCTTGCCGGAGGTGTCCCGGACGGTGATGGTCTCGGGCAGGTCGAGCATCGACCAGATGTCGCGTACCCAGGGGCCGACCGCCACGACCACCGCATCGCAGGCGATCGTCCCCTGGTCGGTCTCGACGGCGCTGACCCGCTCGCCGGTCCGCTCGAACCCGGTGACCGTGACCCCGGTCTCGATGCGGACACCGGCCTCGCGGGCCTTGGCCGCCAGGCCGGCCAGGGACAGGGTGTTGTTGGCGTACCCGCCGCGCTTCTCGTGCAGCAGGATCGAGATCCCCGGCGCCTGCCAGTCGGAGAAGATCTCGCGCATGTAGGCGTTGCACTCGTCGACGCCCTCGACGAGCACCGACTCGTAGCCGATCTCGTTCTGCTCGCGGGCGATCTGGCGGACGTCGTCGGCCATCGCGTCCGGGGCGAGCTGGATGTAGCCGACGCCGTGGTACGACAGCGCCTCGGCGTCCCGTTCCCACGCCTCGACGGAGTGCGCCATCAGGCGGCGCATCGCCGGCTGGAAGTAGTTGTTCCGGATGACGCCACAGGCGACACCGGAGGCGCCGGCACCGACGTCGGTCTTGTCGACGACGACGACGTCGCTGCCGTCCCCGCGGCCGGACTCGGCCAGCCCCCGGGCGAGGTGCGCTGCGGTGGTGAGGCCGTGGATGCCGGCCCCGATGACGACGTAGCGGGACTTCTCGGGAACCATCTGTCACTCACTCCAGGTGTCGAGTTCCGGGCCGGTGACCTCGATGCCGAACTCGGCACCGGCATCGAGCAGGACGTCGAACAGGTGCTGGCCGCTCGACCGCTCGACGTGCAGCAGGTACGACGGTTCTCCTGCGCCGGGACCGTCGTCCCGGACCAGGTCGGTGGCCACCGCGGCCACCGACGTCCGCAGCGCGGCACCGTCCGGGGTGGAGGCATCGTCCAGGTCGATGCCGCAGATCTTGTTCAGGACGTCCGCGGAACGCCGCCCGCGCAGCCGGACCAGTGCCCGGCCGTGCGTCACGTCCAGCACGGAGGCGAACTCGCCGGTCCCCGACGCGGCGGACTCCAGGTCCTCGAGCAGCGCGCGGGCCGTCCCGGTGGGGCCGATGACCAGCCACTCCCCCGGGCCGGAACCCACGGCGAGGACCGGGTGTCCGGCCCGCTCGGTGCGGGCGGCCCGGCCGAACCGGGTACCGACGACCTGGCGCACGGCGCCGTTGACGCCGCCGCGGACGAGGATCTTGGCCAGCGACGACTCGTCGGACAGCGTGAGGTCGGCCGTGCTGCGCCGGGCGCTGACCTCCCATCCACCCCGCAGCACGGGGTCGGCGGGGCTGATCGCGCTCCGGGCGACGGCGGGTGCAGTACTAGACACGCTGACGCTCTCCCTTCGGGTCGAAGTGGGCATGTCCCTCGATGACCCGGGCGATGACGTCCGACCCGTCGGGCAGGCGGACGCTCAGGCGGGTCCCGGGCGCGGCGAGGTCGGGGTCGACCTGGCCGAGGCAGATCGACCGGCCCAGCGTCGGGGACATCCTCGAGGACGTGATGCGGCCGGCGATGCGGCCGTCCGGGCGGAGGATCTGGCTGGCCTCCGCCGGCACGACCTGCCGGTCCTCCGGTTGGATGCCGACCAGCCGGGGGTAGTCGTCACGCTCGGACTGCCGGACGAGCTCGGGCTTGCCGACGAAGTCCTCCTTGTCCAGCTTGATCAGGCCCCCCAGCCCGGCGGTGTAGCCCTTGGACAGGCCGTCGGTGTCCTGGCCGACGATGAAGTGGCCCTTCTCCAGCCGGAGGATCCGCTGCGCCTCGACGCCGAACGGCGAGATCCCCAGGTCGGCGCCGGCCTCGAAGAGCTTCTCCCAGACGTGCAGCCCGTAGGAGGCCGGGACGTGGATCTCGTAGGAGAGCTCACCGGTGAACCCGATCCGCCACAGGACGCAGTCCTCGATGCCGGCCACCGTGCCGGTCCGCACCTGCATGTACCCGAAGGACTCCGGGTCGAGGTCGACGTCGGTCAGCCGGGCGAGCAGCTCGCGGGACCGCGGGCCGGCGAGGTTCATGCTCGCGTAGGCCGTGGTGACCGGCGTGCAGTGCACCTGCCACTCCGGGTGGGCGGTCTGCAGCCAGTCCTCGACCCACTCCCAGACCCCGGCGGCACCCGACGACGTGGTCGACATCAGGTAGTGGTCCTCGCCGAGCCGGCCGGTGACACCGTCGTCGAACACGATGCCGTCGTCGGCGCACATCACGCCGTAGCGGACCCCGCCCACCGGCAGCTTCGACCACTTGTTCACGTAGAGGTGGTTCAGCAGCTTCGGCACGTCCGGACCGCGCAGGTCCAGCTTGCCGATCGGGGTGACGTCGATCAGCCCCACGCGCTCGCGCACGGCCCGGACCTCCGCGGCCGGGTCGCCGTAGTGCTCGGGCCGGATCCACTGCCCGGCCACCAGCGGTACCGCGTGGTGCTTCTCGTGCCAGGCCTTCATCGGGGAGTGCCGCACGGGCTCGGGGAGCCGCCCGGCGAGCGCACCGAGCGTGAGCGGGACGTACATCGGGCGCCACGTGGTGGTCCCGGTCTCGGCGATGCTGCGCCCGGTGGCCTCGGCGAGGATCGCGACGGCGTTGACCGTCTCGAGCTTGCCCTGCGTCGGACCCATCGTGACCGTCGTGTACCGCTTCACGAGCTCGACGGAGTCGTAGCCCTCCTTGGCCGCGGAGACGATGTCCTTCGAGGAGACGTCCTCGCACATGTCGACGAACCCGTGCGTGCTGCTCCGGAACAGCGCCGGGTGCGGTGCCGGGCGCAGCGGCGGCACCGGCCGGGGCGAACGCGTCGCCGATCCGGTCCCGCCGGCCGCGTCGGGCCGGGTCGGCATCTGCGCGCGGGCCTCGTCGGCGCGCTGGGCGGCGCGGTGCGCGGCCTCCTCCCCGACCGCGTAGCCGTGCTGCAGGAGCTCCTGGGCCGTACCGTCGCCGACGATGCCGCCGGCGGCCAGCACGCTGTCGGGCAGCGCGTCCGGGTTCGGGACGAACCGGGCGGACCGCGGGTCGTAAACGGGGTTGTCGCCCGCCATGTTCAGCAGCGACGTCGGCGCGGTCCACCCGGCCGCCGTGACCAGGAGGTCGCACGCGACCTCGGCCCCGGTGGACAGGGTCACCGAGCGGACCCCGGTGCGGCCCTCGGCCCGCACCACGTGCTCGCCCCGCCGGGCGTCCGCGACCGCGGCGATCTCCACGCCCGCCCGCCGCAGGTCCTCGATCGCGGCGTCACCGCTCTCGTTGGCGGTCATCACGACCGCGCGGGTGCCGGGCCGGACCGCGTACAGGTTGACGAGCCGCCGGACCGCGGTGGACACCATGACACCCGGAAGATCGTTCCCGGCGAAGACGTAGGGCCGCTCGATGAGCCCCGGGCTGACCACCAGCGTCCGCGCCCGAGCCTTGATCAGCCGTTCGAACACGTTCGGCAGGCCGCGCTGGACGATCGGGATCCAGTTGTCGTCGTACCGCGCGAGCGCCACCGAGTTCTCGAGCACCTCGATGCCGGGCTCCGCCGCGACCTGCGCACGCAGCTCGCGCAGCGTCGCCAGGTCCTCGGCCGATCCCCAGCGCAGGTGGCCGCCGAGCTGGTGCTCCTCCTCGACGAGCATGACCTTGGCGCCCGCACGGGCGGCGGCCACCGCGGCCGCCATCCCGGCCGGCCCGCCGCCGGCGACGACGACGTCGGCGTGGGCGTAGCGCTTGTCGAAGTAGGCCCCGGACGGCTCGGGCGAGACCGTTCCGGCGTGGACGAACTGGCGCAGGACGCTCTCGTACAGCGGCCAGAGCGGCTCGGGCTTGATGAAGGTCTTGTAGTAGAAGCCGGTGGACAGGAACCGCCCGACCAGGCTGTTGACGGCCTTGACGTCGAACCGCAGCGACGGCCAGGTGTTCTGCGAGCGGACGTCCATGCCCTCGTGCACCAGCCGGTGCCCGCCCCGGACGTTCGGTTCGTCACCGACCTGGAAGCTGCAGCCCGGGTCGTGGTAGTCGGCGGTCTGGATGCCGCGCGGCCGGTGGTACTTGTAGCTGCGGGACAGCACCCGCTCCCCGGCGGCCGCGAGCGCCGAGGCGATCGTGTCCCCGGGGTGCGCGGTGTAGGTCTTCCCGTTCCACCGGAACTCCAGCAGCCGGCTGCGATCGATCAGCTCGCCGGGCTGCGGCGCGAGTCGTGCGGAGGTCGTCGTCGTCGTTGTGCTCAGGGCGGCGCTCATCGGTCGGCTCCCAGGGGACGGTTCTCGTTGGTCCCGGTGTCCCGCTCGACGCTGAAGTACTTGCGGCACCCGGCGCGGTGGTACCAGGTCTCCTGTACGGGTCCGAGCGGGTTGGACTTCATGAACAGGAACCGGCGCCACTCCTGCGCGGTCGCCGTGTTCGGGTCGGGGCGCGAGTGGTTCTCGCCGCCGTAGCGGAACTCGGTCGCGTTGCGGGGCCCGCACCACGGGCACGACAGCACCATCATTTTCGTGTCCACCTCTCCACAGCTGCGGGCAGCGGGGGAATGTCGGTCGGGAATCGGATCACGGCCGCCACCTCAGTGACCGACCGCTGCGGCGCCCTTCTCGCCCACCAGCCGACCGTCGGCGAACCGGTCGAGGCCGAACGCCGAAATGATCTCCGGGGGACGGCCGTCGGCGACGCAGGCGGCCATCGCCTCGCCGGACACGGGTCCGGCCTTGAATCCGTAGGTCCCCCATCCGACGTCGACGTAGAAACCGTCCACATCGGTCGGCCCCATGATGGGCGAGTAGTCGGGGGTCATGTCGCAGAGACCGGCCCACTGGCGCAGCAGCCGCATCTTCGACAGGGAGGGCATGAGCTCGAGCACGTGGCCGCCGAGCCCCTCGGTGAACTCGAGCGACGCCCGGTTCGAGTACGAGGCGAACGGGTCCACGCTGGCACCGAACACCAGCTCGCCGCGGTCGGTCTGGCTGACGTAGACGTGCAGCGTGCCGGACACGACGACCGTGTCCAGGAAGGGCTTGACCGGCTCGGTGACCGCCGCCTGCAGCGGGAAGGTCTGGACCGGCATCTCGACACCGGCCATGTCGGAGATCAGGGTGGACCACCCCGCGGTGCAGTTGACGACCACGGGGGCCGAGATCCGGCCGCGGTCGGTCTGTACGCCGGTGACCCGGCCGCCGACGACGTCGATGCCGGTCACCTTCGTCTTCTGGTGGATGTGCACCCCGTGCAGGTCCGCGCCGCGCGCGTACCCCCAGACCACCGCGTCGTGCCGGACGATGCCGCCAGGCGGGTGGTAGAGCGCCCCCAGGATCGGATACCGCGCGTACGACGAGGTGTCCATGTAGGGGACGAGCTCTTTGATCTTGTCCGGCCCGATCACGTCCGAGTCGACGCCCTGGGCCTTGTTCACCTCGGCGCGCCACCGCATGGTGCGCAGCGAGGAGTCGTTGTGCGCCAGCGTCATGTGCCCGCGCTGGGAGAACATGACGTTGAAGTTCAGGTCGGCGGCGAGGTGCTCGTACAGCTTCACGGAGCGGTCGTAGAACCGCACGCCCTCGGGGGTGAGGTAGTTCGACCGCAGGATCGCGGTGTTGCGCCCCGATCCACCGCTGCCGATGTAGGCCTTCTCGAGGACGGCGACGTTGGTGATGCCGTGGTTGACCGCGAGGTAGTACGCCGTGGCCAGCCCGTGGACACCACCACCGATGATCACGACGTCGTAGCTGTCCGCGAGGTCGTGCTCGCGCCAGTTCCGCGGCCACTCGGCGTTCGAGAGGCCGTGCTGGAACAGGTGCCAGGCGGAGTAGCCGCGAATCTTGCTGCTGCCATTGGTGCCGTTGGTGCCGTTGCGGCCGGGAACGCTCGCCCGGAACGAGGAGCCGACCTTGCCGACGGCCCCCCACCCGTTCCCTCGCGGCGCTCCGTGACGACCGTGCGCACCGTTGGTCGATCCGTCCACGCGTTGCCTCCAGGCTCGTGGTGGGTCTCGGTCGGATGTGACCGGGAGCATAGGGCGTTGTGTGAACAGCGTCCACCCGTAGTGGACATCTCTTTTCCGGCGATCCCGCCGGCCGGGCCCGGACGGATCAAGCACCGCGAGCGGATGACGCCCCGCCAGGGGCTTGACCAGCTGATCGACTTTCCCTGACAGTCGGATCGACGGCCTTCGAGGCCCCTCGGACGGGGCCCGCACACAGAAAATCTGCTGTCAAGGGTTGTCGCCTGTGAGTAAACGCGGTCTACTCTGCGGTGCTGCACGCGGTGTGGCCGCGCTCACGCCGGGCCCAGACTCCCGAACCTTCGGAGGTCCAGAAATGTCCACCGATCTTGAAGCCTTCCTCGACCAACCAGGGCGCGACGACGCCATCCGCGAGGTCCGGAGAAAGATCGACGAGCACGACGTCCGCTACATCTACTTCCAGTTCGTCTCGGTCACCGGCCGGATCATGGGCAAGGGCGCGCCGGCCCCGCACTGGGAACGCTTCGCGAACAAGGGCTTCCAGCTCGTCTACGGCTCGACCGCGAACCTCTTCATCGACCGCCACGGCGAGTACATCGGGTACGGCGCCGAGGCGTGCGAGCTCGTCGGCCTCCCCGACGTGGAGACCTTCCAGGTCCTGCCCTGGGACCCGCAGACGGCCCGCGTCTTCTGCACGCTGTTCCGCGGCCGCGAGGAGCCCGAGGACCCGGGCGCGTACCTGACCTCCGACTGCCGGGGGAACCTCAAGCGCATCCACCGGGACTTCGAGGAGCGGACCGGCCTGCACCTGCGGGTCGGCACCGAGCCCGAGATGATGTGGCTGAAGAAGAACCCCGACGGCACGCCGTCCGTCGAGGGCATGACCAAGCCGTTCTGCTACCACATCGACCAGTTCTCCGAGCTGCAGCCGCTGATCCACCGCGTGAACGAGTACGGCGTCGCGATGGGCCTGGACATGATCCAGGGCGACCACGAGGACGCGCCCGGCCAGCTTGAGCTGAACTGGCAGTTCGACCGGGCCGAGCTGACCGCCGACCGGCTCACCACGTACCGGCAGATCTGCAAGCAGGTCGGTCGCGAGTTCAACGCCTTCCCCTGCTTCATGCCGAAGCCGTTCATGGGGGTGTCGGCGAACGGGTGTCACCACAACATGTCGCTGTGGCAGGACGACACCAACGTCTTCCTCCCGGACGGTGACGACCCGCGCATGCCGAGCAAGCTCGGCCTCGCGGCGATCGGAGGCGTGCTCGAGCACCTCTCCGCCCTCACCTGCATCACCTCTCCGACCGTGAACTCGTACCGCCGGCTGTGGGACACCGGGTTCTGGGCCCCGCTCTACGCGGACTGGGGCTACCAGAACCGCACGACCGCGCTCCGGGTGAGCGCGCCCGACCGCTTCGAGTATCGGTCCGTGGACTCCGCGGTCAACCCCTACCTCTCGTTCGCCGGGCTGATCACGGCGATGGCCGACGGTATCGAGCGCAACCTCGACCCGGGACCGCCCGAGGAGCGCAACATCTACACCGCCATGGCGGAGGGGAAGGAGGTCAAGAAGATCCCGATGACCCTGGGCGACGCCCTGGAGTCGCTCCGGGCCGACGAGGTCGTCCGCAGCGCCATGCCGGGCGACATGTACCGGGTCTTCGAGCACTACAAGCGCGACGAGTGGGAGCGCTTCTGCGCCAGCGTGACGGACTGGGACGTCAAGGAATACCTGGACATCCTTCCCTGATCGACCGAAAAGGACAGACGCATGTGTGGGATTGCCGGAATCATCCACCTGGACGGGCCGGGGGACGTCGGCCGCGAGATGACCAAGATGCTTCAGTCGATGAAGCATCGGGGGCCGGACTCGGCCGGATACGCGCTCTACGGTGAGCCCAAGGACCACCTGGTCATGCGGTTCAAGCTCGCCGACCCGAACGACACGTCGGACTTCGACTTCTCCGAGCGGCTCGAGCGCAGCCGGCGTGAGGTGGAGTCGCGCCTCTCCAAGATCGGCGCGTCGGTGGACCGGGTGGACGGCGAGTCCGCCTACGCCTACCGGGCCGAGTTCCGGTACGAGGGCGAGCTCAAGCCGCTGGCCGACTACGTCGAGAACATCCCGGGCTGCGAGGTGCTCTCCCTGGGCCACTCCCTCGAGATCGTGAAGGACCTCGGTGACGCCAACACCGTCGCCGGCCAGTACAAGCTGGACGCGTTCCGCGGGACGCACGCCATCGGCCACGTACGGATGGCCACCGAGTCCGACGTCGACATCGCCGGGGCGCACCCGTACTGGGCCTACCCGTTCTCCGACGTGGCCGTGGTGCACAACGGGCAGCTGACGAACTACCACCAGTGGCGGCGCCGGCTCGAGCGCTCCGGTCACCGGTTCCAGTCCGAGTGCGACTCGGAGATCATCGCCGTGTACCTGGCCGAGCGCCTGGCCGACGGGCTCAGCCTCGAGACGGCGATGAAGCAGAGCCTCGAGGACCTCGACGGCGTCTTCACCTATCTCGTGGTGACCGAGGACAGCCTCGGCATGGCCAAGGACGAGATGGCCGCGAAGCCGCTGGTCCTGCACCAGGCCGACAACCTCGTCGCCCTGGCCTCCGAGGAGAGCGCCATCCGCGCGGTCCTTCCTCAGGAGATCGATTCGTACGACCCCTACGAGAAGGAGGTGCTGGTGTGGTCGCGGTGAACGAGACGTCCCGCCCGGTGCGCTACGACGTGCGCGGGCTCGCCGAGCCCGACGCCGAAGCCCCGAAGACCGCCCGGATCGACGGGGACTCCGCGGTGATCGACGCGGCCGACCTGAGCCCCCGCCTGATCAACCTGGAGCTGCGCCGCCTCGTCTACGGCGAGGACATCCGCAACGTCACCATCACGAACCCGGGGGCGAAGCACTCGGTGGCCGTGGGCCTGCTGGCCCGCTGCCGGATCACCATCGACGGCAGCCTCGGCTACTTCGCCTGCACCCTCGGCGACGGCCCCGAGATCCACGTGACCGGCCGGGTCGGGTGGTCGCTCGGGGAGAACATGATGTCCGGCGTCGTGGTCGTCGACAAGAACGCCGGCTCGCTGACCGGAGCCGCCCTCCGCGGCGGTGACCTGGTGATCCGGGGGCACGTGGGCGCCCGCACCGGCATCGACCAGAAGGGCGGGACGATCCTCGTCGGCGGCAACACCGGGTCGATGACCGGGTTCATGATGCAGCGCGGCCGGCAGATCATCTGCGGCGACGCCGGACCCGGGCTCGGCGACTCGATGTACGACGGCAGCATCTACGTCGCCGGCAAGGTCGCCTCGCTGGGCGTCGACTGCGTCGAGGAGGAGATGGGCCCCGAGGACCACGAGCTGCTCGACCGGAAGTTCCGCATCTACCGCATGGACAAGCCGGACACGTTCCGGAAGTTCGTCTGCGGCAAGCAGCTCTACAACTACGACACCCTCGAGCCCTCCGAGCGCAAGCTCGTCCTCTAGAGGAGAGTGACATGGCTGACGAGACAGCACCCTCCGAGCACACGGTCCTCGGCCGGAGCCAGATCTTCACCCCCGAGGTCATCAACGACATCCACATGAAGGCCGAGCTCGGCCGCTACCGGATGCGTGGTGGCGGGATCTTCAAGAAGATCCCGCACTGGGACGACCTCGTGTTCCTGCCCGGTACCCTCACCCGCTTCGTGATCGAGGGCTACCGCGAGAAGTGCGAGACGAAGACCGTGCTCGGCGCGCGCTTCGCGAAGAAGCCGCTCGAGCTCGACATCCCCGTCTACATCACGGGCATGAGCTTCGGCGCGCTCTCGCTCGAGGCCAAGATGGCGCTGGCCAAGGGCGCGTCGATGGCCGGCACGGCGACCTGTTCGGGTGAGGGCGGGATGATCCCGCCGGAGCGCGACCTGTCCACGAAGTGGTACTACCAGGTCATCCAGAGCCGGTACGGCTTCAACCCGCACCACCTGATGCTGGCCGACGCGATCGAGTTCTTCATCGGTCAGGGCTGCAAGGTCGGCATGGGTGGCCACCTCATGGGCCAGAAGGTCACCGAGCAGGTCGCCGAGATGCGGTCGCTGCCGGCCGGCATCGACCAGCGTTCACCGGCCCGGCACCCGGACTGGCTCGGCCCGGACGACCTGTCGCTGAAGATCCAGGAGATCCGCGAGGCGACCGACTACCAGGTCCCGATCCAGCTCAAGCTCGGTGCCTCGCGCGTCTACGACGACGTACGCATGGCGGCCAAGTGCGGGCCGGACGTCATCTTCCTCGACGGTGCCGAGGGCGGCACCGGTGCCGGGCCGCACATCGCCACCGAGGAGACCGGCATCCCGCTGATGTCGGCCATCCCGGAGGCCCGGCGGGCGCTGGAGGACGTCGGCCTCGCCGACGAGATCGACCTCGTGGTGGCCGGGGGTATCCGCAACGGCGGTGACATCGCCAAGTGCATCGCGCTCGGCGCCAAGGCCGTCGCGATCGGCACCGCCGCGCTGATGGCGCTGGGATCCAACAAGAACATCCCGGGGGTCACCGACTACGAGGGCACCATCGGCGTCCCGGCCAGCGACTTCTACCACATGCACACCGGTCGCGACCCGGCCGGCATCACCACCCAGGACCCGGAGCTGCGCAAGCGGCTGGTCGTCGACGAGGCCGCGGAGCGCGTCTACAACTTCCTGCACACGCTCACGCTCGAGGTCCAGATGCTCGCCCGCGCCTGCGGCAAGACCGACGTGCACAGCCTGGAGCCCGAGGACCTCGCGGCACTCACGACCGAGTCCGCCGCGATGGCCCGCGTCCCGCTCGCGGGAACCAAGTACATCCCCGGCGTGACCGAGGAGGAGACGCTCACCGAGATCCGGGACCTGCTCGCCAAGCACATCGCCAACGACACCGGGGGTAGCCGAGATGTCTGATTTCGACCTCTCCGCACGTCACCTGACCACCCGGCAGGGAATCGACACCGAGGAACTGACCGGTCAGACGTTCCCCTACCAGTTCGATCCCTCGCTGGTCGACGACATCGACCTCGAGGCCGCCACGCCCGGCGAGGACATCAACTGGCTGGAGGACATCCACCTCATGGAGGAGGACGGCATCCCCGCCGTCTTCGACCGGTACACGAACGCCTTCCTGAAGATCCACTTTCCGGTTCCGGAGGGCCGTGAGGACGAGTACGCCCGCAAGGTTCTCGTCAAGCACCTGCAGGAGGGGAACTCCTACGGGATCTGGCTGAAGCACAAGCACGCCAAGTTCCCGCAACCGGAGCTGGGCTCCTGGCTCGAGAACTCGCCGACCGTCGGCGACAACTGGAAGCCGCCACGTCTCGAGGGCTGGGAGCCCCCATCCGGACACTGACCGATCCGATGCGTCGGGCGCCGGCATCCATCACCTAGCGGCGTGCCGGCGCCCGTACGCAAAGGAGGCCGACGATGGCCGGTATCGCGCCCGAACCGGAACACACGACCGCCACGACATCAGTGGCCGACGACGATCGGCTGCACCGCACCCTGGACTGGAAGGGTGCCTTCTGGATCGCCAGCGGCGTGCCCGCACTCGTCCTGTTCTCCATCGGCACGATCGCCGCCACGATCGGCGCCCCGTCCGTGCTGGTGTGGGGGGTGTCGATCGCCTTCGGCCTGGTCCAGTCGTTCATCTGGGCCGAGATCGCCGGGCTGTTCCCCCGCAAGTCCGGCGGGGCCTCGGTCTACGGGGCGATGGCCTGGGTCCGCTACTCCAAGCTCGTCGCACCGCTGTCGGTCTGGTGCAACTGGCTCGCCTGGTCACCGGTGCTGATGATCGGGTCCAGCCTCGCGGCCGGTTACGTGCTGACCGCGCTGTTCCCGGCGGACGCCGTCGTCAACACCTGGTCGATGACGCTGCTGCCGCTGGAGTTCCTGAGCGAGGGCCTGGAGCTGCGGATCAACGCGACGTTCGTCGTCGCCGCGCTGTTCCTGCTCCTGGTCTTCGCACTCCAGCACGGCGGGATCCTGCGCGCCGCCCGGGTGCAGACGATCATCGGCCTGGCCGTGCTCGTCCCGCTGCTGATCATCGGACTGGTGCCGCTGCTCACCGGTGACGTGCTCGCCAGCAACTTCGCGCCGTTCGTGCCGCTCAGCGGCGCGTGGGACCTGTCCGGCTGGACCCTGCTCGCCGGCGGCCTATTCCTCGCGGCCTGGTCGGCGTACGCGTTCGAGACCTCGATCTGCTACACCGCCGAGTTCCGCGACCCCGGCCGGGACACCGTGCGCGCCATCATGGCCGCGGGCCTGGCCTGCCTGGTGATCTACCTCCTGGTCCCGATCGCGTTCCAGGGCGCGCTGGGGCCCGAGCGGCTCGCGGAGCCGGGCATCGTCGACGGCGACGGCGTCGGCCAGGCGATGACCGAGATCGTCGGTGGCGGCCCCGTGATCGCCAACCTGCTGATCGTGATGCTCGTGCTGGCGCTTCTGCTCACGATCATGACCACGATGGCCGGCTCGTCCCGGACCCTCTACCAGGGGTCGCGTGACGGGTGGCTGCCCCGGTTCCTGGGCCACGCCAACCGGCACGGTGCCCCCACCAGGGCGATGTGGACCGACCTGGTCTTCAACCTGCTGCTGCTGCTGCTCAGCGACGCGGTGTTCGTCCTGGCCGCGTCCACGGTCTGCTACATGATCTTCAACTTCCTCAACCTCAACGCGGGCTGGATGCACCGCCTCGACAACCCCTCCACCCCGCGCCCCTTCCGCGCCCCGACGGCGCTGCTCGCGCTGGGCACGGTGCTGGCGTTCGTCAACGCGCTGCTGCTCGGCTGGGGCGCGAGCGTCTGGGGCGCCGGTGCGCTGGTCTTCGGGCTCGTCGGCGCGGCCATCATCCTGCCGGTGTTCGCCTACCGGCACTTCGTCCAGGACCGGGGCGTCTTCCCCGACACCATGTACGAGGACCTCCCGGCCTCCGAGCGGGGACCGACCGGCGTGCTCGTCCGCCGGGCCGGCATCCGGCCGTTCCTCGCGCTCGCCGGCGGTGTGGCGATGGTGGTCGTCGGCCAGGTGCTGGCCGCCGTGGCCGGTTAGGGAGCCCGGCCGTGCAGGCGCCTGAGGGGGCGGCACGACACGCGTCCGCGCAGGTGGCGGCCGACGTACCGAGTACCCTGGTCGAGGTGAGGCCACGACCAGTCGGTTCCGTCGAGCCGGAACAGGCGCCGCCGGCGACCTCTCCGGTCACGGATGACAACGACCTCGAGAAGATCATCGCGGCCCGGGCCCGCGAGCACCGGATGCTCAAGGGCCTCACCATCAGCGCGCTCGCCCGGGACGTCGGGATCTCGAAGGCCATGCTGTCCAAGATCGAACACGCGCAGACGTCGTGCAGCCTGTCGATCCTCAAACGGCTCGCCGCGGCCCTCGAGATCCCGGTCACCGCGTTGTTCCGCGGGGCCGACGCCGACCGGGAGGCGGTCTACACCCCGGCCGGCCAGGGCGCGCTGATCATCCGGCGCGGCAGCCACGTGGGGCACCTCTACCGGTTGCTCGGCGGGCTGCGGGGCGAGCACAAGCGGCTCGAACCGCTGCTGTGCACGCTGACCGAGTCCAGCGAGGTCTTCCCCGTGTTCCAGCACTCGGGCACGGAGTTCCTGTACATGCTCGAGGGCGTGATGGTCTACGTGCACGGTGACGCCCGGTACGAGATGAAACCCGGGGACGCGCTGATCTTCGACGGGGAGGGCCCGCACGGCCCGGAGACGCTGAACCAGCTGCCCGTCGTGTTCCTGACCATCACCGCGTACCCCCAGTAGCCGACTCCCCGGCAAGGCCGACGCCGCACCGTCCGTGGACGGGTGCGGCGTCGGCTCGTGTCCGGGACCTTCCCGTCCCTACTCGGACACCGTCGCGAGCGGCTCGGCCGGCGAGCCGCCCGAGATCTCGTTGAGGGTGCGGCCGGCCGTCTCCGGGGCCAGGACCTGCGAGACCGCCGCGCCCACGACGCAGACCCCCGCGGCCACCAGCATCGTGGTACCCGGGCCGAGGTCCGACATGGACCACGGGAACAGGAACGTCCCGATACCGGCACCGACCCGGCTCACGGCCGTGGCGAACCCGGTGCCGATGCCCCGGATCTCGGTCGGCAGCACCTCGCCGGGGTAGACGCCGGTGAGCGCGGTGCACATGGCGTTGGCGAACGCGAACACCAGGAAGCACGCCAGGATGACCCACGGGGGCGCGGACGTCCACAGGCCGATCGCGACCAGGACGACGGCACACACCCACTGCTGCGGGATCGTGAACGCCCGCCGGCCGACCCGATCGATGAGCAGGCAGGACACGACGACACCCGCGAGGGCGACGCCGTTCACCCCGATGGCGCCGAGGAGACCGTCCTCACCGAGGCCGTACTGGGTCAGCACGCTCGCCGAGAACGTGGCGATGGCGAAGTAGGGCGTCACCGTGCAGAACCAGAAGATGGAGATGAACGCGGTGGCGCGCCAGTGCCGCGCCGAGAACAGGCTCCGGAACGAGCCGGTCGCCTGCCCCTCGCCGAAGATGTCGTCCTGGTCGGGACCCTCCTCGATCCAGGTCTCCGCGATGTGCCGGGCCTCCTCGGTCCGCCCCTTGTTGATCAGCCATCGCGGCGACTCCGGCAGCCCCAGGCGGCCGACGAACAGGATGACCGCCGGGATGGTGCTGGTGGCGAGCACGACGCGCCAGTCGGCCTGGTAGAAGGTGATCAGCAGGTAGCCGACGACGAACGCGGCGACGAAGCCGACGTACCAGGCGACCTCGGACAGTGCCAGGCACCGGCCGCGGAGCCGGGCGGGCGCGAACTCGGCCATCAACGGCCAGCCGATCGAGTACTCGGCGCCGACCGCCACACCCATGAGCAGGCGTACGAGGAAGAGCTGCCAGCTCGACTCGACGAAGAACTGGAGGACCGAGCCGACCACGAAGATCCCGAGGTCGATCGTGAACATCGGCTTGCGGCCGAACTTGTCGGCGAAGTAGCCCCCGAGCGGGCCGCCGGCGAAGATGCCGATCAAGGCGGCCGCGCCGATGAGTCCCTCGCCGAGTACGGACAGCTCGAGATCGGTGGCGACGTTCCCGATCACCGTCCCGATGATGCCGAGGACGTAGCCGTCGATGAACATGCCGCCGGCGACCACGATGGTCAGCCGGGTCAGGAACCGTCTTCTCGCGGACGAGTCCGATGGGGTGTCGTCAACTGCGTTGTTGCTCACCAGTGAGTTCCCTTCTGGCGCAGAGCCCGCTGCTCGCTACGCCGATGCAGGTGTCCCGGCGCGAGATCAGGCGAGCTGGTGGAGCTCGTGCCCCAGCCGGTCCCGCTTCGCTTCCAGGTACCGGACGTTGTGGTGGTTGGCGTGGAACTCGTGCGCGGCCCGCTCCACCGACAGCCCGGCCGCCTCGACGGCCCGGACCTTGTCCGGGTTGTTCGTCAGCAGCCGGACGCGGCGCACGCCGAGGTCCACGAGGATGTCGCAGGCCGCCCCGTAGTCCCGCCCGTCCACGGGCAGGCCCAGGCTGACGTTCGCGTCGACCGTGTCGAGGCCCTCGTGCATCTGCAGCTGGTAGGCCCGGAGCTTGTCCCCCAGGCCGATCCCCCGGCCCTCGTGACCGCGCAGGTAGACGAGCACGCCGGCTCCGGCCTCGCTGATCGCGGCCATCGCCGCCCGCAGCTGGGTGCCGCAGTCGCACCGCAGCGAGCCCGCGATGTCCCCGGTGATGCACTCGCTGTGCAGGCGGACGAGCGGGCTGCCCGACGTCACGTCGCCCATGACGAGCGCCATGTGCTCGACGCCCTCCCCGGGGGAGCGGTAGGCGATCGCCTCGAACGTGCCGGCCTCGGTCGGGAGCATGCTCTGGCCGGTACGGGTCACCACCGGCCGGGCGGCGCTGCGGTACGCACGCAGCTCGTCGATTGTGACGATCGGGATCCGGTGCCGCCGGGCGAAGTCGGCGAGGCCGTCGCCGCGGAGCATCGACCGGCGGTCCGGGGTGACGATCTCGCACAGCAATGCGGCGCCGCTGAGTCCGGCCATCCGGCACAGGTCCACGCCCGCCTCGGTGTGCCCCGGCCGCTCCAGCACCCCGCCGGGGCGCGCCAGCAGCGGCATGATGTGGCCGGGCCGGGCGAGGTCGGCCGGGTCGAGCGCCGGGTCGGCCAGCGCACGGATGGTGGCCGCGCGGTCACCCGCGCTGATGCCGGTCGTGGTCCCCGGCAGGTAGTCGACGCTCACGAGGAAGGCCGTGCCCTGCTTCTCGGTGTTCTCGGGAACCATCAGGCCCAGGTCGAGCTCCGCGGCCCGCTCCTCGTCGATCGCGACGCACAGGAAGCCGGACGTGTGCTCGAGGAAGTACGCGACGGAGTCGGTGTCGGCGTACTCGGCGGCCATGATGAGGTCGCCCTCGTTCTCGCGGTCCTCGTCATCGACCACCAGCACCACACCCGCCCGGGAGAGGGCCTCGATGGCGTCGTCGACATGAGACATGGACGTGCTCCTTCCTCGGAACGTCGTCGGGCGCGGTGGCCCCCGCACATGCGGCCGGATCGGCCAACCACGGATTTATTCGAACAGGAGGTTCGCATACTGAACAACCCCTTCGCGGTGTGGCGGCAGCCACACGAGCGGCCCGGCCACGTCCGGAATCCGCCGCCTCAGCAGGGTTGACAGAACCCCGGGGCGACCGCACCATCGCTCTCAGCGTTTTCGAACTACTTGTTCACTATCTGAACAGAACGCTGACTCGCCTCACACTGACGAAGGAGTTGCCGATGGGGCCCGCAGGAAACGAAGCCGATGCGGATGTGATCGTCGTCGGTGCCGGCGTCGCGGGCCTCGTCGTGGCCCGCGAGCTGGGCCGCGAGGGCCTCCGGGTGGTCGTGCTCGAGGCCCGTGACCGGCTGGGCGGCCGGGTCTGGACCGACCGGCGCCTCGGCCGCGACCTGGAGATCGGCGGCACGTGGCTGCACTGGACCCAGCCGCACGTCTGGGCCGAGATCGCCCGCTACGGCCTGGACATCACCCGGGGGCCGCGGCCCGAGACCGCCTACTGGCTCGCGGCGGACCAGGTCCGGACCGGCACGCTGGACGAGTTCATGGAGCTGATCGACCCGGGCATGCGGCGCGTGCTGGACGGGACGATGCAGTGGATCCCCCGCCCGCACCAGCCGGTGTCGAACCCGGAACTGGCCTCGGTCGACGGCTTCAGCATCGCCGAGAAGCTGGCCGAGGCCGAGCTCTCCGACGAGGAGCTCCAGGCCAACGAGGCCGCGTGGGTCGGGCACTTCAACGCCCCGCTCGAGGCCGGCGCCTTCACCAACGCCCTGCGCTGGACCGCCGCGGCGGCCGGCTCGTGGCACCTGATGCACGAGGCCTCCGCGGTCTTCCGGCTCGCAGAAGGGACGAGGAGCCTGGTCGACGCGATCGCCGCCGAGGTGACCGGTGAGATCCGCACCGGCGCCGAGGTGGTCCGGGTCGAGCACGGCGACGGGCGGGCGACCGTCCGGCTCGCCGACGGCGAGACCCTGTCCGCGAAGCGGGTCGTCCTGACGCTCCCGCAGAACATCCTCGGCGACCTCGACGTCTCCCCGCCGCTGAACGAGGCGAAGCGCGCCGCGAGCAAGGAGGGCACGGCGTCGCAGGGCGTCAAGGCCTGGATCCGGGTCCGCGGCCCGCTGCAGCCGTTCTTCGCCTACTCGGCGGCCGACCGTCCGCTGGCCGTGGTCCGGACCGAGTACCTCGGTGACGACGACGCGGTCCTGGTCGGCTTCGGTGCCGACTCCACCCGCCTGGACCCGAACGACATCGACCAGGTGCGGGCGGCGCTGCGGGTGTGGCGCGACGACCTGGAGGTCCTCGAGGTCACCGGGCACGACTGGATGAGCGATCCCCACTCGCGGGAGACCTGGCTGATGCAGCGGCCCGGCCAGCTCACCCGCTACCTGGAGGGCCAGCAGGCGTCCGAGGGCGCGCTGCACCTGGCCAGCAGTGACACGGCCAACGTCTGGGCCGGCTTCATCGACGGCGCGATCGAGAGCGCCCTGCACGTCAGTCGCGAGATCCGGCGCACGCTCGCCGGCGGGCCCACCGCCGGTGACGCACGCGCCCAGCAGAGCTGAGGAGAGCCACCATGACCATCGACCAGGCCACCTTCCGCACCGTCATGGGTCACCTGCCGACCGGCGTGGTCGCGATCGCGGGCATCAGCGCGCTCGCGCCGCACCCGCAGGGCCTCGTCGTGGGGACCTTCCAGTCGCTGTCGCTCACCCCGCCCATGGTCGCCTTCAGCGTCGACCGCTCGTCGAGCAGCTGGCCCAAGGTACGCACCGCGGGCCGGCTGGGCGCCAGCGTCCTCGCGGCCGGGCAGGAGCCCGTCTGCCAGGCCCTGTCCCGCAAGCAGCCCAACAAGTTCGCCGACGTCGCGTGGCACCTGTCCGAGTACCGGACCCCCCGGATCGCCGGCGCCCACGCGTGGATCGACTGCGCGATCACCCACGAGCTCGACGGCGGCGACCACGTCATCGTCCTGGCCGAGGTGCTGCACATGGAGGCCGGCGAGGGCGACCCCCTCGTCTTCCACCGCGGCCGGCTGGGCAGCTACCGCGAGCCGGTGGCGGCCTGACCCCGCCCGTCCCACGACCGCCCGCACGACCCGACACGGAGCTGAAGTGACAGCAGGACAGCACACGGCCGTTCCCGAGACGACCGAGACCGAACTCGAGCAGATCCTCGACACCGCGCGCGCGGCCGGCCGCCCGTGGGCCGACCTTCCCGACCGCCGGCGGGCCGAGCTGCTCGTGGCCGTCGCGGACGCCCTCGACGCCGAGACCGAACAGCTCGCCGAGCTCGCCGGCACCGAGACCGGCCTCCCGCACGCCCGGCTCACCGGCGAGGTGAAGCGCACGAGCGTGCAGCTGCGGATGTTCGCCGAGGAGATCCGTTCCGGCGTGCACCTCGACGTGATCCTCGACCGGGCCGATCCCGACTTCGCCCTCGGGCCCCGTCCCGACCTGCGGCGCTACCAGATCCCGGTCGGCCCGGTGCTGGTCTTCGCCGCGAGCAACTTCCCGTTCGCCTTCTCCGTCGCCGGTGGTGACACCGCGGCCGCGCTGGCCGCCGGCTGCCCGGTCGTGGTGAAGGCCCACTCGGGCCACCCGCGCACCTCGGCCGCGACCGCCGCGATCGTCCAGCGGGCGCTCGCGGAGGCCGGCGCGCCCGACGGCGGCCTTGCACTCGTCACCGGGTCCGAGGCCGGTGTGCGGGCGCTGAAGGACCCGCGGATCGCCGCGGCGGCCTTCACCGGCTCGGTCGCCGGGGGTCGGGCGCTGGCCGACATCGCAGCGGCCCGCCCCACCCCGATCCCGTTCTTCGGCGAGCTGGGCAGCCTCAACCCGGCCCTCGTCACCGGCGAGGCGGTCACCGAGCGCGCCGAGGAGATCGCCGCCGGGTTCGTCGACTCCTTCACCCTGGGCTGCGGCCAGTTCTGCACCAAGCCCGGCGTGCTGCTCGTGCCGGCCGGGACCGGGCTGCCGGCGCGCATCGCGGAGCTGGCCGGGCAGAAGCCCGCCGCCCGGATGCTCACCGACAAGATCGCCCACGGGTACGCCGACCGCCTCGCGGAGCTCACGGCAGCACCCGAGGTCGAGGTGCTGGTCAAGGGCAGCACCGTCGAGGGCGACCCGGTCGCGAGCGCGTCCCCGTCCGTGCTGCGCACCTCTGCGCGGGCGCTGGCGGCCCACCCCGAGCAGCTGCTCGACGAGGCGTTCGGTCCGGTGGCGGTCCTCGGCGAGTACGACACGCTCGACGAGGTCGACGCGGTCCTGCAGCAGGTCGGCGGCTCCCTGACCGTCACCGTGCACACCGGCGGCGAGGTCGACGAGCGTGCGGCGCAGGACCTGCGGTCGGTCGTGCGGGTCGCGTCCGAGCGGGCCGGCCGGATCGTCTTCAACGCCTGGCCGACCGGCGTCGCGGTCACGCCCGCCCAGCACCACGGCGGCCCGTACCCGGCGACGACGGCGCCCGCTCACACCTCGGTCGGTGCCACCGCGATCCGCCGGTTCCTGCGGCCGGTCACCTACCAGAACGCCCCGGAGGCCCTGCTGCCCGAGCCGCTGCAGGAGTCCAACCCGCTGGGCGTGCCGCGCCGGATCGAGGAGGCCGGGCGGTCGACCACCTGGGGGGTGACCACCGGCTGAGCCCGGCGCGGGAGCCCGGTCACCTCCTGCTCGGTCCCACCCCTTCGATGCGTTCACTTTCCGAACGTCCCTTACACTCGCGTCGAGCCGCCGTGTGCGCACGGCGCGAGCGAAGGGGTGGGATGAGCGAGTCCGGGGAAGCGACCGATCTGGTCAACAAGTCGGTGGTGAAGGCCGTGCGGCTGCTGCGCGAGCTGGCAGCACAGCCGGCGGGCGGCGCCACGGCCTCGACCCTGGCCAAGGCCTCCCGCATCTCCCGGCCGACCGCGTTCCGGCTGCTCCACAGCCTGGAGCGCGCGGGCCTGCTCGACCGCGTCAGTGGCAACTACGTCCTGGGCTGGGAGATGGCCCGGCTCGGCCGCCTTGCCGACCCGTACGCCGGGCTGGCGACCCGGACCCAGCCGGTGCTCCAGGAGCTCGCCGACGAGTTCAACGAGTCGGTGACCTTCTCCGTGGCCACCGCCCCCGACCACCTCGACCTCGTCGCGGAGGCCGCGGGATCGCACGTCGTCGGGGCGACCACCACCGGGATGGTCGGGAAGCAGTACCCGCTGCACGCCAGTTCCAGCGGCAAGGTGCTCCTGTCGGAGATGCCGCCGGACATGCTGAACCAGGTACTGCCGGCCACCCTCGAATCGTTCACCCCGCACACCGTCGTCGATCGGGAGGTCCTCCTCCGCGAACTCGCACACGTGCGCGAGCAGGGCTACGGAATGATCGACAACGAGCTCGAGGAAGGCCTGCTGTCGATTTCCTGCCCCATCCGGGATTCGGCCGGAAAGCTGGCCGCGGTCGTCACGATCAATGCACCGCGGTACCGGTTCGGGCGCGACCGGGTTCCCGAGGCGGTGGGCCGCATGCGCCGGACCGTGCAGGAGCTGGCCGGCGTGTTGTGGCCGGACAGCGCGGGCTGAGCCCGCTCCGTCCGCCACCGGGTCACGCACGATGACGTGACCCGGTGACGTTCTTGAGGGCCTTCCGGCCACGGTGCAGATGTCGCGATCCACCGGCCGGAAGGCCCTCTTCGGTGTGTCCGCCGCACCCGCGATCTCGCACCGGAATTCGCGCCGCCACGCCGCGGCACCCGGCCCCGGAAATCGGTTCGATCCGGTTCCGGCGATCCGTTGACGGCAGCCTCGCAGGCGCCTTACAGTGGCGTCATCATCTGAACACATCGTTCAGAATCTGAACACTCACCGTGGAGGGATCGCCGTGGCCGACCGCCGCATGCGACTGTTCGCTTTCGACTACCCGGGACCCGCACACCTCTCGGCGGGCCTGTGGAAGCACGAGTCCGACCGTGGGCCCGGCTACAAGAGCCTGAGCTACTGGACCGACTACGCGAAGATGCTCGAGGAGGCCCGCTTCGACGGGATCTTCTTCGCGGACAACGTCGGCTACCACGACGTCTACGAGGGCGGGCCCGGCGCCGCGCTGGCCGACGCCGCGCAGATCCCGGCGAACGACCCGCTCATGGCCGTCTCGGCGATGGCGAGCGTGACCAGCGACCTCTGCTTCGGGCTGACCGGCTCGACCACCTACGAGCACCCGTACGCGCTCGCCCGCCGGTTCAGCACCCTCGACCACCTGACCGACGGCCGGGTCGGCTGGAACCTCGTGACCTCCTACGCCGACAGCGCCGCGCGGAACCTCGGCACCGGCGTGCAGATCCCCCACGACGAGCGCTACGAGCGGGCTGCCGAGTACCTCGAGGTCTGCTACAAGCTGTGGGAGTCCTCGTGGGACGACGACGCGGTCGTGATCGACCGCGAGCGCGGCATGTACATCGACCCGTCCCGGGTGCACGACATCTCCCACCACGGAAAGTACTTCGACGTCGACGGGTTCCACCTGTGCGAGCCGTCGCCCCAGCGGACCCCGGTGATCTTCCAGGCCGGTGGGTCCTCCCGCGGCCGCGCGCTCGCCGCGCAGAGCGCCGAGGCGGTGTTCGTCAACGCGGTCTCGATCGGCGCGCTCACGCGGCAGGTCGATGCCGTGCGCGAGCTGGCGGTCGAGCACGGCCGGGGCCCGGACGCGGTCAAGGTGCTGCAGATGCTCAACGTCATCGTCGCGCCGACCGACGAGCAGGCCCACGAGAAGCACGCGTACTACCGCAAGCTGGTCAGCTACTCCGGCGCCATGGCCCGGTACAGCGGCTGGACCGGTCTGGACATGTCGCAGTTCGACCCGGACGTCCCGCTCCGCCACGTGAAGACCAACGCCGGCCAGACCATGGTCGACCTGTTCTCCAAGATGGACCCGGACAAGGAGTGGACCCCCCGCGACATCGCCGAGTTCGTCGGGATCGGCGGAACCGGCCCGACCATCGTCGGTTCGCCGAAGACCGTCGCCGACGAGCTGATCACCTGGATGACCGAGACCGGCATCGACGGGTTCAACTTCGGCAACTGCGTCAAGTACCAGGACATGGCCGACTTCGGCGAGCTCGTCGTCCCCGAGCTGCAGCGTCGTGGCGTCGTCTGGAACGACTACGAGGGCTCGACGATGCGCGAGAAGGTCTACGGCGCGGGCACCGTCCGGCTGCGTGACGACCACCCCGGCCGCGCCTACGCCGGTCGCGCCGTCGCGGCCGTCTGAGCGGACCGCCGAGGAGGAGGGGACCGACATGCTGAACGCCACCGCGCGGACCGAGATCGCCGCATCGCTGCGCGCCGCCCGCGCCGAGGTGCGGTCGATCACCGCGCCCAGCAAGGAGTGGGACGGCCTCGACGTCGAGAGCGCGATCGAGATCCAGAAGGAGAACGTCGCCCACGCCGTGGCCGCCGGCGACCGCGTCGTCGGGTACAAGCTCGGCAACATCGCCGAGGCGATGCAGTCGGCGTTCGGCCTGAACCGGCCCGACTACGGCCACCTGCTGGCCGGCACGTTCCGCTACGAGCGGACCACGGTGGACCGGACCGACTACGTCGCACCGTACGTCGAGCTGGAACCGGCGTTCGTGCTGGGGCGGGACCTGCAGGGGCCGAACGTCACCGTGGCCGACGTGATCACCGCCGTGGACCACTGCCTTCCGGCGATCGAGATCATCGACTCGCGGTGCGAGAACTGGGAGATCACCCTGCCGGACACCCTGGCGGACAACGGGTCCACCGGTTCGGTGATCCTCGGTGGCCGGCCCCGCCGGCTCGACCAGCTGGCCGTCGACGAGCTCGAGGGGACGGTCCTGTCCGACGGAGTCGAGGTCGCGCGCGGCTCGACCAGCGCGATCCTGGGCAACCCGCTGTCGGCCGTGGCGTTCGTCTGCAACACGCTCTCCGGCTACGGGATCGGGTTCCACGCCGGTGACGTCGTCCTCGCCGGCAGCTGCCTCGCGGCCGTCCCGATGGAGAAGGCCGGGCAGTGGGCCGGGCACTTCGCCGGCTGGGGCAGCGTCGAGTTCGAGGTGCGGTGACCCGATGAAGATCGAGCGTATCGATCTCTACACCGTGGACCTGCCCTACGCCTGGGGGGTCTACAAGCTCTCCGGCGGCCGGTCGCTGACGTCCTTCGACGCCACGATCGTGCGGATCACCGCCGATGACGGCACGGTCGGCTGGGGTGAGAGCACCCCGTTCGGCTCGACCTACGTGGCCGCGCACGCCCGCGGGGTACGGGCCGGCATCGCCGAGCTCGCCCCGGCCCTGCTGGGCCGTGACCCCCGCCGGGTGGAGCGCATCAACGACGCGATGGACGCCGCGCTCAGCGGGCACAACCACGCGCGGACACCGCTGGACGTCGCGTGCTGGGACCTGTTCGGCAAGGCGGTCGGCCTGCCCGTGTGCGACCTGCTCGGCGGTTCCACGGACGTGCCCATGCCGATGATCTCCTCGATCCCCGCCCGGGCGCCCGAGGAGATGCGGGCCCTGGTCGCCGAGCAGCGCGAACGGGGCTACCGGGCCCACTCGATCAAGATCGGAGCCCTGGACGCCGAGGGCGGCCCGGCGCTCGACGCCGAGCGGATCGCGACCTCGCTGGCCGACCGGCGGCCGGGCGAGTACTTCCTGGTCGACGCGAACTGCGGGCTGCTCCCCGAGTCGGTCCTGCGGATGATCCAGCTGCTGCCGGACGGCCTGGACTTCGTGCTCGAGGCACCGTGCGCGACGTGGCGGGAGACGCTGTCGCTGCGCCGCCGCTGCCCCTACCCCCTCGTCGTCGACGAGCTCTCCCAGCTCGACGCGGACGTGGCGATGGTGCTCGACCAGGACGCCGCCGACGGGATCGGGCTCAAGATCTCCAAGGCGGGCGGCCTGACCCCGGGGCGCCGGCAGCGCGACATCTGCCGGGCCGCCGGGCTCACCACGAGCGTCCAGGAGACGACCGGCTCGGCGATCGCCTTCTCGGCCATCGTCCACCTGGGGGCGACCGTCCCCGCCCGGATGCTGCGCGGGGTGCTGAACACCCAGGACATGGTGGCCCTGCGGACCGCCCGGTTCGACGCGCCGGTCGTCGACGGCGGGATCCTCCCGACCACGGCGCCCGGCCTCGGGATCACGGTCGACGAGGACGTCCTCGGTGACCCGGTCCAGACCTGGGAGGCCTGAGCGCGCGCCGGCCGCCGGTCAGACCGCGTCGAGACGGTCCGCGAGCGCCTCGCAGACCTCCCGGAGCGCGTCGAGGCCGGCGGCCACGGCCGGCTGGTCCTGCGAGCCGGACCGGACGGCGGCGATCACGCGGCGGATCGGGACCGGCGGGGTCCGGATCGGCAGCCGGCGGGTGTCGTGCCGGGTCGGCAGGTCGGCCAGCCGGGGCACCAGCGCGACCCCGAACCCGTACGAGACCAGGGCGGCCCCGGTGTCCCACTCGTCGGCGTAGTGGGCGATGTCCGGGGCGAAGCCGGCGCCGGCGCACGCGACGGTGACCAGCTGGTGGTAGGCCCGCCCCGGGTTGCTGCAGATCCACCGGTCGGCGGCGAGGTCGCCGAGGGCGACGTCGTCCCGCCCGACGAGCGGGTGCCGCGGCCCGACGAGGACGTCGAGCGGCTCGTCGTAGAGCGTGCGCTGCGCGAAGGCCGGGTCCGAGACGGGCGGGATGTCCGCCGTGGCCACGACGACGACGATGTCGGCCTCGCCGGCCGCGAGCAGGTCGAACGACCGCGCGGGCTCGGCCTCGCGCAGGCGCAGCCGGAGCCCGGGGTGCATCCCGCGCAGGCGGTCGAGGGCCGGCGGGACGACGGTCGCGGCGGCCGTGGAGAACCCGCAGAACTGCAGCGTCCCGGCGAGGTCGCCGTCGCGGTGCGCGTGCAGGTCGGCCTTGGTCCGCTCCCACTGCGCGGTCAGCGTCTCGCCGTGTGCGAGCAGCGTGTGCGCGGCCGGGGTCAGCCGGACCCGGCGACCGTCGGGCTCGAGCAGCGTGACCCCGAGCTCGCGGGCCAGCGCCTGCATCTGGTGGGACGCCGCCGACGGTGTCATCCGGCAGACCTCGGCCGCGGCGGTGACCGTCCCGTGCCGCGCGATCGCCCGCAGCACGCGCAGCCGCCGGTCGATCATCCACGAATCGTACACGGTACTGCGTTCGATACTGAGATGGACGCGGACGGAGTCCGGTGCCGACACTGTGGGCCGGCACCGTTGCCGACACCACATCGCGCACGGTGCATGGCGCCGACCGGTCGTCCCGAGAGGAGTCCCGCCATGACCGACCCGAACGCGGCGCTGCCGGCCCGCCCGGTCCATCCCTCGCTGTTCACCACGGAGAGCACCTACCGGGCCACCCGCCTGCCGGTGGAACGGGCCTCGACGCTGCTGCCCGACGCCTACACCTCGCCGGAGTTCTTCGCCCTCGAACAGGAGCGGGTCTTCGCCACCGGCTGGGTCGCGGTCGGGTTCGTCTCCGACGTCGACCGCCCCGGGGCCTGCGTGGTCGTGGAGGTGGCCGGCCGCTCGGTCATCGTCACCCGCAACCGGCACAGGCGGCTGCGCGCGTTTCACAACGTCTGCCGGCACCGCGCCACCCAGCTGCTCGACGCGGACGCGCGCGAGGTCGGCCGGCACGGCCGCATCCGGTGCCCGTACCACAGCTGGACTTACGACACCGACGGCCGGTGCCTGGGCACCCCGCTGTTCGAGGGGTCCGACGTGCCGCCGGGCGAGGAAGCCGTGTTCGACACGTCCGTCGCCCGGGACTTCGACCGCGCCGACTACGGCCTGCTCGACGTCGCGGTCGACACCTGGGGGTTCTTCCTGTTCGTCAACCTCGACCCCGATCCGGCACCGCTGGCCGATCACCTCGGTGACCTGCCGCAGCGCTTCGCCGGCCACCGGCTCGAGGACTGGACCCCGCAGCGCCGCCGCACCTACGAGGTCGCCGCCAACTACAAGCTCGTCGGCGAGAACTTCATGGAGTACTACCACCTGCCGTGGGTGCATCCCGAGCTCAACCAGGTGTCCCGGTTCTCCGACCACTACCGCTGGCAGGGACCCGGGATGTACACCGGCATGTGCACCACGCCGGTGTCCCGCAACACCGAGGCCGGCGGCTGGGACGGCCTGGCCCCGCTGAGCACGCTCGGCCCGGAGGACGCCGACAGCGGCCGGTTCGTGTGGCTGTTCCCCAGCACCGCGCTGGTCGTGCTGCCCAACCACGCGTTCGTGCTGCTCAACCGCCCGGTCTCCGCGAACCGCACGATCGAGACCGCCGTCCTGCTGACCCATCCGGAGTCCCTCGACGACCCGCGGGCCGAGCAGGGGCTCGATCAGCTGGAGGCGTTCTGGGACCTGGTCAACCGCCAGGACCTCGAGATCGTCGGGCGGGTGCAGAAGGGCGTCGAGAACCCCGCCTACCGGGGTGGCCGGATGTGCTTCCGGTTCGAGGAGCCGCTGCACCGGTTCCAGAACATGGTCATCGACCGGATGGTCGGGGTGGACCGCGTCCCCGGCGGCGACGCGGAGGCACTGGCCCGGATGTTCCCGGACCCCTGAGGACACCTCACCCGGACAGCTGGGCCACGAGCGTGGGCCACGGCACGGCGCGCCCGTACAGCCAGCCCTGCGCCGTGTCGCAGCCGGCCGCGCGCAGCCGGGCCCGCTGCGCGCAGGTCTCCACGCCCTCGGCGGTGACCGCCATCCCGAGCGAGTGGGCCAGCCCCACCATGCTGTCCACGATGGACTCCGCACCGGAGTGCGGGGTGCGGATGCCCTCCACGAGCTCCCGGGCGAGCTTGATCGTGTGCAGGGGCAGCAGGGGCAGGTAGCTCAGGTGGGAGTATCCGGTGCCGAAGTCGTCGACCGCGATCCGCACGCCGAGCTCGGCCAGCGCCGAGATCGCGGCGACCGGCCGGCCGGGCGGGCCCAGCAGCGCGCTCTCGGTCAGCTCGAGCTGGAGCCGGCGCGGCGGCAGGCCGGTGCGGTCGAGGATGTGGGCGACGTCCTCGACGAGGCCGCCCTCCTGGGCCTGCCGCACGGCGAGGTTGACGCTGACGAACAGCTCGTCGTCGGGGTGCTCGGCGTTCCAGGACGCGACCCGCTCGCACGCCTCGGCGAGCACCCGCCTGCCGAGCGGGACGATCGCCCCGCTCTCCTCGGCGAGGTCGATGAACCGGTCCGGCGACAACCGCCCGAACGTCGGGTGCTCCCACCGCACGAGCGCCTCGATCCCGCGCGGCCGCCCGTCCCGCAGCCCGACGATCTGCTGGTACTCGACGACGAACTCGTCGTTCTCCAGGCCGGGCAGCAGCGTGGCCGACAGCGCGTAGCGGGTCATGTCCCGCGCGTTGCGTTCCGGGTCGAAGCGGGCCCAGCGGTTGCGGCCGTCGGCCTTGGCCCAGTAGAGGGTGACGTCGGCGGACTTGAGCACCTCGGCCGGGCTCGTCCCGGCGACGGGGCACTCGACGACACCGATGCTCGCCGAGGTCCGCAACCGGTGCCCGTCGACGTCGATCGGTTCGGCGAGCACCTCCAGCACGGTCCCGGCCAGCTCGTCCAGCTCACCGTCACGCGGGTCGACCGCGAGCACGACGAACTCGTCGCCGCCCATCCGGGCGACCAGGTGACCGTGCCGGGACACGCAGGCGTCCAGCCGGGCCGCGACCGAGACGAGCATCCGGTCGCCGACATCGTGCCCGAGCCGGTCGTTCACCGCCTTGAACCGGTCGAGGTCGAGGTAGCACACCCCGATCCGGGCGCCGGCCCGGGCGAACGCGGCGGCCAGCCGTTCCTGGAACAGCGTGCGGTTGGGCAGCCCGGTGAGCGGATCGTGCGTGGCCTGGTGGCTCAGCCGCTGCTGCAGCTCCCGGCGGTGGGTGATGTCCTCGACCATCGCGACGGTGAACTGCGGCTCGCCGGCCGCGTCGCGGATGAGCGACGCGGTCAGTTCGGTCCAGACGAAGTGCCCGTCCCGGTGCCGGTAGCGCTTCTCGACCCGGGCGTGGTCCCGCTCCCCGGTGATGATCTCCTCGTACATCCGCCAGGTGTCGGCGGCGTCGTCGGGGTAGACGAAGTCCTCCACGCGCAGCCGGCAGAACTCCTCGATCGTGTAGCCCAGCATCGACGCGAAGGCCTGGTTCGCGTCGACGATCCGGCCCTTCAGGTCGGCGATCCCGATCCCGATCGCGGCGTTGGCGAAGATCGCGTGGAAGCGGGCCTCGGTGGCGCTGAGCGCCTGCGCGATGCGGCCCCGGGCGTCCTGCTCGGCCCGGCGCATCATCTCCTGCTCGTCGAGGATCCGGGCGCGCAGCCGGGCGGTGTACCCGCCGGCGACCGCCGCCAGCAGGGACGGCGCCGCGTCCTCCGGCAGGCCCGCCGCGGCGAGGACGGGCGCGAGCCGGCCGCCGAGCGCCTCGACGGTCGCCGGGAGGGCCTCGGGGGCGATGAGATCGGCGTCCACGAGGGCCGCGCCGACGCCCGCGGCGCCGTCGTCCGGCGCCCCGGCGGCGACGCCCGCGACCAACCGCCCCGCCGCGTCCCGGAGGAACGCCAGGAGGTCGTCCCGGCTCATCGGCAGGTACGCCGAACGCGCCAGTCCCGCGGCCCAGGACGCCACGAGCGGCTCGATGTCGGGGATCGTCGTCTCCTCCTCCCGGCGGTAGCGTGCCAGGCACGGCCTGCGCCGAGCATAGGGTGCCGATCCGCCATCCGGAGGCACGTGTGGCGGCGTCCCCGCCTCGGCCAGGGGAGGATGTCGACCGGAGGAGTGACGTGGAACGGCCGAGCTGGGCACCCGAGGGCATCGATCTGGACCGGCCGAGCGCGGCCCGGGTGTACGACTACTTCCTCGGCGGGGCGCACAACTTCGCCGTCGACCGCGGCCTCGCCGAGATGATCGCGGGCATGACCCCGAACATCGGGGACACGATGCGCGCCAACCGGTCGTTCCTGCGGCGGGCGGTCCGGTTCATGCTCGCCGAGGGCATCGACCAGTTCCTCGACCTCGGATCGGGGATCCCGACGGTCGGCAACGTGCACGAGGTCGTCCGGCAGGCGAACCCGGAGGGCCGGGTGGTCTACGTGGACGTGGACCCGATCGCGGTGTCGCACAGCCGGGCGATCCTCGACGACGACGAGCACACCGTCGCGATCCAGGCCGACGTGCGCGAGTGGGACCGGATCCTCGAGGCGCCCGAGACGCTGCGGCTGCTGGACCTGACCCGGCCCGTCGGCGTGCTGCTCCTCGGCGTCCTGCACTTCGTCCCGGACGCCGACGACCCGGCCGGGATCGTGGCGCGGATCCGGGACGTGATCGCGCCGGGCAGCTACGTCGCGCTCGTCAACGCGACCGACGCCGACCAGCCGCCGGAGGTCATCGAGGCGCAGAAGCTCTCGTCGCGCACCGGCACGCCGATCTTCCTGCGCTCCCGGGAGGCCCTCGCGGCACAGCACGCGGGCCTCACGCCGGTCGAGCCGGGTCTGGTGCACCTGCCGCTGTGGCGACCCGACTCGCCGGTGGACGTCGACGACCACCCGGAACGTTTCGGCGCGCTCGGGGTGGTGGCGCGGAAGGACTCCTGAGGCCCGGCGGTCGAGGGCCGAAGCAACAGCACGGAGCGCCGAGGCTTGCGACGTACAACCAGTTGGTTGTACGTTGTGCTCGTGACCGACCAGGACGAGGACCGGGCCGACGCCCTGTTCTCCGCACTCGCCGACCGGACCCGCCGCGACATCATGCGCCGGGTCCTGGCCGGGGAGCACTCGGTCTCCGCGCTCGCGGCGCACTACGAGATGAGCTTCGCCGCGGTGCAGAAGCACGTCGCCGTGCTGGAGAAGGCCGGCCTGCTCACCAAGCGGCGCGACGGTCGCGAGCAGCTGGCCAGCGGTGACGTGGCGGCGGTGCGGTCCGTGGCGTCCATGCTCACCGAGCTGGAGCAGGTCTGGCGCGGCCGCGTCGCGCGTATCGACGAGCTCATCGCATCCGATCCGACCGGGAGGACCGAACCGTGCCCGTGACCGACGTCCAGCAGGACCTCGACGCCCTGACCCTGACCATCACCGCCGACTTCGCCGCCCCGCCGGCACGGATCTGGCAGGTCTACGCCGACCCCCGCCAGCTCGAGAAGGTGTGGGGGCCGCCCACCTACCCGGCGACGGTCGTCGACCACGACCTGTCCCCCGGCGGCCGGGTGACCTACTACATGACCAGCCCGGAGGGCGAGAAGTACGCCGGGTACTGGCGGGTCACCGCCGTCGACGAGCCGACGGGCTTCACCTTCGAGGACGGCTTCGCCGACCAGGACTTCAACCCGGTGCCGGACATGCCGGTCTCGACGAACGTGTTCACCTTCACCGAGCACGGCGGCGGCACCCGCGCGACGTACGTGAGCACCTACGGGTCCGCCGAGGGACTGCAGAAGGTGCTCGACATGGGCGTGGTGGAGGGTGCCACGTCGGCGATCAACCAGATCGACGACCTGGTCGCCTCCTGAGGGAGGTACCCCGCGACCGGCTACGCGGGCAGGTCGACCAGCTCGGCGAGCCGGGCGCGGTGCGCCCCGGGCGAACCCAGGCCGATCTGGTCGGCCTTGGCCCGCTTGAGGTACAGGTGCGCCGGGTGCTCCCAGGTCATCCCGATGCCGCCGTGCAGCTGGATCGCCTCCTCGGCCGCGAGCACCGCCAGGTCGCTGCAGAACGCCTGCGCCACCGCGGTGGCGACGGGCAGGTCGGCGTCGCCGGCGGCGAGTACGGCCGCGGCGTAGCGGGCGGCGGCGTTCGCGGAGTCGACCTCGGCGGACAGGTCCGCGAGGCGGTGCTTGAGGGCCTGGAAGCCACCGACCGGGCGGCCGAACTGCCGGCGCACCTTCAGGTAGGCGACGGTGTCGTCGAGACAGGCCCTGGCCAGCCCGACCTGCTCCGAGGCGAGCAGCGCCGCACCGGCCCGTAGCCCCTGCCGGACCGCCGCCTCGCCGTCGGCGGTGACCAGGTCGGCCGGCGCGCCGGCGAACGACACGTCGGCGAGCCGGCGGGTCATGTCGAGCGAGACCACCGGTTCCACCCGGCAGCGGTCGGCCGGGACCGCGTACAGCGCGGTGCCGTGCGCCCCCGCGGCCGGCACCAGCAGCAGGTCGGCCTCCAGGGCCCCGGCCACGCTGGTGACCCTGCCGTCGAGCCGGCCCTCGGCATCGGCCCGTACGGCGGGCACCGGTCCGTCCGGCCCGGTGGGGAACGGCACGGCGAGCGCCGCGGTCCGCTCCCCCGCCGCGAGCGGGCCGACCAGGTCGGACCCGGCCTCCAGCAGCACCGTGGTCGCGACGACCGCGCTGGTCAGGTACGGCACCGGGGCCACGGCCCTGCCCAGCTCCTCGAGCACGACCGCGGCCTCGCGGGCCGACGCACCGGCCCCGCCCCGGTCCTCGGGCACGAGGATCCCGGCCAGGCCCAGATCGGCGCCGATCACCTTCCACAGGGTCGGGACGAGGCTGCGGTCCCCGTCGTAGAGCGCGGTCACCGCACCCGGCTCGCACCGGTCGGTGAGCGCGTCGCGCACGGTCGCCCGGAGGTCGTCCTCGACCTCGGTGTAGAGCAGGTCCAGCTCGTCGCTCACTTCTCGAGCTCCTTCCAGGGCACGTCCTTGTCGACGCGGGGCTCGGGCGGCAGGCCGAGCACCCGCTCGGCGACGATGTTGCGGAGGATCTCCGAGGTGCCGCCCTCGATGGAGTTGCCCTTCGCCCGCAGGTAGCGGTATCCGGCGTCGCGGCCGGTCATGTCGACCTGCTCGGGCCGCACCATGGTCCAGTCCGAGTAGCGCAGGCCGTCCTCGCCGAGCAGCTCGAGCTCGAGCCCGGACAGCTGCTGGTTGAGCCGGGCGAACGACAGCTTCATGGCCGCGCCCTCGGGTCCCGGCTGGCCCTGGGCCAGCTTCTGGCGCAGCCGCAGCCCGGTGAGCCGGGCGACCTCGGACCCGCCCCACAGCCGCAGCAGCCGGTCGTGCAGCTCCGGGGTGCGGCGCTCGGGGTGCGACCGCCACGTGTCCGCGACGACCCCGACCATGCCGCTCTCCCGCGCGGCGGCCCGGCCGCCGATCGCGACCCGCTCGTTGTTGAGGGTGGCGTTGGCGACCCGCCAGCCCAGCCCCTCGGCGCCGAGCCGGTGGGCGTCCGGGATCCGCACGTCGGTGAGGAAGACCTCGTTGAACTCGGCCTCACCGGTGATCTGGCGCAGCGGCCGGACCTCGACGCCCGGGTCGGTCATGTCGCACAGGAAGTAGGTGAGGCCGGCGTGCTTGGGGACGCCCGGGTCGGTGCGGGCGACCAGGATGGCGAACCGGGCGCCGTGCGCGCCCGAGGTCCAGACCTTCTGCCCGTTGACGACCCAGTCGTCGCCGTCACGGACCGCGCGGGTGCCGACGTTCGCCAGATCGGATCCGGCGCCGGGCTCGCTGAACAGCTGGCACCAGATCTCCTCGCCCGTCCACAACGGACGGAGGAAGCGCCGCTTCTGCTCCTCGGTGCCGTAGGCCAGGATCGTCGGCGCGGCCATGCCGAGCCCGATCGTGTTGGCGCGCCGCCGGTTGTCCGGGGCCCCGGCCTCCTGGAAGAGCCGGTCCACATCGGCCTGCAGTGCCTGCGGCAGGCCGAGCCCGCCGTGCCCCTCGGGGAACGACACCCAGGCCAGCCCGGCGTCGTACCGCGCGCGGAGGAACTCCAGGGGGTCGGTCCCGGCCGGGTCGTGGTCGGCCAGGAAGGCCGCGACGCGGGACCGCAGGTCCTCGCGCACCGCCGTCTCGTCAGCCATGGGTGTCCTTCCGGTCGGCCGCCTGACGACGGAGCTCGGTGCGGGCCAGCGCGTTCTTGTGGACCTCGTCCGGGCCGTCGGCGAAACGCAGCGTCCGGATGCCGGCGTAGGCGGCGGCGAGCGGGAAGTCCTGGGACAGCCCGCCGGCGCCGTGCACCTGGATCGCCTTGTCCAGGATCCACTGGACCGTGGCCGGGGTGGCGATCTTGATCGCCTGGATCTCGGAGTGCGCGCCCTTGTTGCCGACGGTGTCCATCAGCCAGGCGGTCTTGAGCACCAGTAGGCGGAGCTGCTCGATGCGGACCCGCGACTCGGCGATCCAGTCGCGGACCACGCCCTGCTCGGCGATCGGCTTGCCGAACGCCACCCGCTCGCTCGCGCGGGCGCACATCAGCTCGACGGCCCGCTCGGCGACCCCGAGCGACCGCATGCAGTGGTGGATCCGCCCCGGCCCCAGCCGGGCCTGGGCGATGGCGAACCCGTCGCCCTCGCCCGCGATGAGATTGGTCGCCGGGACCCGCACGTCGGTGAAGGTCATCTCGGCGTGCCCGCCGTGGTCGTGGTCGTCGTAGCCCAGCACGTGCATGCCGCGCTCGATCGTGACGCCCGGCACGTCCCGCGGCACGAGGATCATCGACTGCTGCCGGTGCCGGTCGGCCGACGGGTCGGTCTTGCCCATCACGATGAAGATCCGCGCGTTCGGGTTCATCGCGCCGGTGATCCACCACTTGCGGCCGTTGATGACGTAGTCGTCGCCGTCGCGCTCGATCCGGGTCCCGATGTTGGTGGCGTCCGAGGACGCCACGTCCGGCTCGGTCATCGCGAACGACGACCGGATCTCGCCGGCCAGCAGTGGCTCGAGCCACTCCTGCTTCTGCTGGTCGGTGCCGAACTGGGCGAGCACCTCCATGTTGCCGGTGTCCGGCGCCGCGCAGTTGAGCGCGGCCGGCGCGAGGTGCCCGCTGCGACCGGTGATCTCGGCCAGCGGGGCGTACTGCAGGTTGGTCAGGCCGGCACCGTGCTCGCCGGGCAGGAACAGGTTCCACAGCCCGCGCCGGCGGGCCTCGGCCCGCAGCTCGGCGAGCACCGGCACCGAGTCGAAGGCCCACCGGTCGGGCAGCTGCTCCAGCTGCTCGGCGAAGACGGGTTCGGCCGGGTAGACGTGCGAGTCCATGAAGTCGAGCAGCGTCTTCCGCAGCTCGAGCGTCCGGTCGTCGAAAGCGAAGTCCATCTGCTAGGTCTCCTTCAGTGCGGTGAGCCCCAGGTCGAGCAGCGGGACGACGGTGTCGCCCACGTGCTCGAATCCTGCCCCCACGGTGTGTCCCCGGAGGTGGCGACAATGGATGCCCTCGAGGATCGCGGCCAGCTTGAACGCCGCGAGCCCGAGGTGGAAGCCGAGACGCGAGAGGTCGCGCCGGCTGCGCGCGGCGTAGCGCTCCAGGATCTCCGGCTCGGTGAGGTGCCCGGGCGCGCTCGCGGCATCGGCCACCGCGGTCCGCCCGGGCAGCGCGCCCAGGCGCTGGTAGAGCACCAGCAGGGCCAGGTCGGTGAGCGGGTCGCCGAGGGTCGCCATCTCCCAGTCGATCACCGCGGCGATCCGGTCGGTGCCGTCGACGAGCACGTTGTCGAGCCGGTAGTCGCCGTGGACGATCCCGGGCGCCGACTCGTCGGGCACGTCCTCGGCCAGCCGGCGGTGGAGCTCGTCGGCGGCCGGGAGGTCGCGGGTGTGCGACGCGTCGAGCTGGGTGCGCCAGCGGCGCACCTGGCGGGCCAGGAAGCCCGCCGGCCGGCCGAAGCCGGCCAGCCCCACCGCGGCCGGGTCGACCTCGTGCAGGACGGCCAGGGTGTCGACGAGCCGGGTCGAGATCGCGCGGGTGCGCTCCGGGCCGAGCGCCACCAGTTCCGAGGCGTACCGGTACGGGGTCCCGGCGACGTGCTCCATGACGTAGAACGGCGCCCCGAGGACGGTGTCGTCGTCGCACCGCGCGCACGTCCGCGGCACGGGCACGCCGGTGTCGCGCAGCGCGGTCATGACGCGGTACTCGCGACCCATGTCGTGGGCCGTGGCGAGCACGTGCCCCAGCGGCGGGCGGCGAACCACCCAGGACCGGCCGTGCTCGTCGGCCACCCGGTAGGTGAGGTTGGACTTGCCGCCGGTGAGCAGCGTGGCGGTGAGCCGCTCCCCCACTCCGGGGACGGCCGTGCGGAGCCAGCCGCCCAGGCGGTCCGGGTCGAGGCCGGGCGGGTGCGTACCGGGGGCGTCGGCGGCCTCGCCGGGCTCGGACGCCTGCCATGCCGTCACGAGAACGCCCCCCGGTCCTCCAGCCGGCGCTGCAGCTTGTTCATGCCGTGCAGCCAGCGGTCCGGCTCGGTGGCGCGGGTGGCGTAGTACCCGGCCACCTCGGGGTGCGGCAGGATCAGGAACCGGTCGTCCTGCAGCGCCTGCCACACGGCCTCGGCCACGTCCTCCGGGGAGATGGCGCTGTCGTGGCTGAGCAGCTCCTGCAGCGGCCCGGCCCCGTCGAGCATCCGGGTCCGGACGCCCTGCGGGCAGATCGCCTGGACGACGACGCCCCGGTGCCGGTAGGTGGCCGACAGCCACTCGGCGAACGCGACCGCGGCGTGCTTGGTCACCGAGTAGACCGGGCTGCCGAGCATGGTCAGCAACCCGGCGGCCGACGCGGTCGCCACGAACCGCCCGCCGCCGCGCTCCACCCAGTCGGGCACGAGCAGGCGCGCGGCCCGCACGTGGGAGAGCACGTTGATCCCGAGCGCCGCTTCCCAGTCCTCCTCGGGGGCGTCGAGCCCGTGGCCGCGGTCGATGCCGGCGTTGGCGAACCAGACGTCGATCGCGCCCAGCTCGGCCCGCGCCGCCGCCACGAGCGCGGCGACACCCTCCTCGGTGCCGAGGTCGCCGGGGACCGCGTGGCCGCCGATCGCCGCGGCGGCCGCGGCCGCGGCGTCGGCGTCGATGTCGTTGACGACGACCCGGCCACCCTCGGCGGCCATGCGTGCCGCCAGCGCCCTGCCGATGCCGTGACCGGCCCCGGTGACCACGATTCCCTTGTCCTGCACGGTCATCAGGCAGCTCCAGTCAGGGTGATGCCACCGTCGACGAGCAGCAGCTGGCCGGTCATCCAGGCGGCGTCGGCGGAGAGCAGGAACGCCACCACGCTCGCGACGTCCGCCGGCACGCCGAGCCGCTTGAGCGGGTAGGTCGCGGCGACCTGCTCCTCGCGGCCCTCGTAGAGGGCGGTCGCGAACGCCGTCTTCACCACGGCGGGGGCCACGGCGTTGACCCGGACGTCCGGGCCGAGCTCGACGGCCAGCTCCTGGGTGAGGTGGGTGAGCATCGCCTTGCTGGCGCCGTAGAAGCCGATGCCCGGCGCCGGCCGGGTCCCCGCCACCGAGGACACGTTGACGATCGCCCCGCCGTGCTCGCGCATCCACTCCCGGTGCGCCACCTGCACCCAGGACAGCGCCGCCAGGCAGTTGACCTCGACGGTCTTGCGGGCCGCGGCGATGTCGAGGTCGACCAGCGGCCCGTACACCGGGTTGATGCCGGCGTTGTTGACCAGCAGGTCGACGCTGTCGAAGGTCGCGATCGCGCGGGCGACGGTCTCGGCCTGGTGCGCCGTGTCGTCGGCCCGCCCGGCGACGCCGACCGCGTGCGCAGGCCCCCCGAGCGACTCCACCGCGGCGTCGAGGGCCTCCTGCTTCCGCCCGGTGATCACGACCCGGGCGCCCTCGGCCACCAGCCGCTCGGCGACGCCCAGCCCGATCCCCCGGCTGGCGCCGGTGACGATCGCGGTCCGCCCGTCCAGCCGCCCGCTCACGACAACCGCTCCAGCACCATCGCCATGCCCTGGCCGCCGCCGACGCACATCGTCTCCAGGCCGAACTGCTTGTCGTGCCACTGCAGGGAGTTGACCAGGGTGCTGGTGATCCGGGCCCCGGTCATGCCGAACGGGTGGCCGACGGCGATCGCGCCGCCGTTGACGTTGAGCTTGTCCTCGTCGACGCCGAGCTCGCGGGCGGACGGGATCACCTGCGCGGCGAACGCCTCGTTGATCTCGACCAGGTCGATGTCGTCGATCGTGAGGCCGGCGCGGGCGAGCGCCTGCCGGGAGGCCTCCACCGGGCCCAGCCCCATGATCTCCGGCGAGAGCCCGGAGACCCCGGTGCTGACGATCCGCGCGAGCGGGGTCACGCCCAGCTCCGCCGCCTTCCGCTCGGACATGATCACGAGCGCGGCGGCGCCGTCGTTGAGCGGACAGCAGTTGGCGGCGGTGACGGTGCCGTCGGGCCGGAACACCGGCTGCAGCCCGGCCACGGACTCCGGGGTGACGCCGGCCCGCGGCCCGTCGTCGGCCGTGACCCGGGTGCCGTCGAGCAGCGTGACCGGGGTGATGTCTCGCTCCCAGAAGCCGTCGGCGATCGCCTTCTCGGCCCGGTTCTGGCTGCGCACGCCGAACGCGTCCTGCTCGGCCCTGGTGACGCCGGCGTACCGGGCGACGTTCTCCGCGGTCTGCCCCATCGCGATGTACACGTCGGGCAGCGAGCCGCCGGCGCGCGGGTCCGTCCAGGTCGTCGCACCGCCCTCGGCGGACCGCTGCGTGCGGGACTCCGCCTCGGCGAACAGCGGGTTGTGGGTGTCCGGGAGCCCGTCGGCGGAGCCGTGGACGTAGCGGCTCACCGTCTCGACCCCGGCCGAGACGAACACCTCGCCCTCGCCGGCCCGGATCGCGTGCATCGCCATCCGGGTGGTCTGCAGGCTCGAGGAGCAGTAGCGGTTCACCGTCACGCCGGGCAGGTGGTCCATGCCGGCGAGGACCGCGACCACCCGGGCCATGTTGTAGCCCGACTCGCCGGCCGGCTGGCCGCAGCCCAGGACGAGGTCGTCGATCTCGGTGCGGTCGAGCTGCGGAACCTTGGCCAGCGCGGCCTCGACCATCTGCACGGTCAGGTCGTCCGGGCGCATGTCCTTCAGCGATCCCTTGCCGGCCCGGCCGATCGGCGATCGCGCCATCGAGACGACGACGGCGTGCTCCATACCAGTCCCCTTTGACTAAGCGCTCACTTAGATTACGTTGTGCCCTACGCTGGTGCACCGCGACCGCACGGTCAACGCGCCGGCCCGATGACGTGGATCACATGCGCTGCCGGGAGGAGTGACCGCATGACCGGTACCCGCGACCGCTCCCGGAGCGACGAGACCCGGGCCAAGCTGCTCCGGGCGGCGACGACGGCGTTCGCCGAGAAGGGGTTCCACGCGACCACCACGCGCGACATCGCCACCGCCGCGGGCATGAGCCCGGCCGCCGTCTACGTGCACCACCGCTCCAAGGAGGAGCTGCTCCACCTGATCTCCCGGGCGGGACACGAGACGACCCTCGAGCTCATCCGCGCCGCCGTGCGCTCGACGTCCGACCCCGCGGAGCAGCTGACGGCCGTGATCCGCGAGTTCGCGGTCCACCACGCCCGCGCCCACACCACGGCCCGGATCGTGAACTACGAGCTCGCGGCGCTCTCCCCGGAGCACCACGCCGAGATCCGGGAGCTGCGCCGCGCCATCAGCGCCGAGCTGCGGGCCCTCATCCAGCGGGGCATCGACGCCGGTGTGTTCCGGACCCCGCACGCCGACATGGCCGCCACCGCCCTGCTCTCGCTCGGCATCGACATCGCCCGCTGGTACCGCACCGACGGGCAGTGGTCGCCGGACGACATCGGCGGCTTCTACGCCGACCTGGCCCTGCGCATGGTCGGCGCCGGCTGACCGACGATCCGAGCCCGGTCCCGGCCGGGATCCGCCTCGGCGGGCACGGCCGACCGTCGTAGCGAGCGGCCGCACCGCAGCGCGCCGCAGAGCACGCGAATCCAGCCGACATGCAGCTCAGGGCGAATTGTCGATCTTCGCCGGACGCTCGGCTGCACCTCGGCAGGAGTGTTCCGGACACGGACCTTCCCGGGAGCCGGATCACAGCTGAGCGATCCGAGCGGCACCTCGGCGGGCACCGCGTGACGCCCACGCCGCCGGCGGAGCCCCCGCAGAACGAACCGGCAACCGACCGCACCTCGTGGGTGGACAAGCTGCATACAATGCGTCTACATTCTGTGTATCGACGCAAGGGTGCTCGATACCCGGCACCTGCTTCGAGTGGCCCCACGCACCACGCCGGTGCGCACCGGTCATGCCGCCCCTCAGGGCGCCGACAGACTCAGGAGCAGACGACAGATGTCATCCCCCACCACGCCGGAGAGGCGTCGAGGCCGCAGCAGCCTCGGCGTGGTCGCCGGCTCCAGCCTCGCCGGCACCGCGGTCGAGTGGTACGACTTCTTCCTCTACGGGACCGCCGCCGCGCTGGTGTTCAACCACCTGTTCTTCCCGTCGGAGGATCCGCTGGTGGGCACCCTGCTCGCCTTCGCGACCTACGCCGTCGGCTTCGTCGCCCGACCGCTCGGCGCCGCCGTGTTCGGTCACTACGGTGACGTGCTCGGCCGGCGGGCCACCCTGATCGCCAGCCTGCTCCTGATGGGCGGGTCGACCTTCCTCATCGCGTTCCTGCCGAGCTACGACTCGATCGGCGTGCTCGCCCCGCTGGCGCTGGTGGTGCTCCGGCTGATCCAGGGCTTCGCGCTGGGCGGCGAGTGGGGCGGCGCCGTGCTGCTGGTCGCCGAGCACGGGGACTCGCGCCGCCGCGCGTTCTGGTCGTCCTGGCCGAACGTCGGTCCGCCGCTGGGCAACCTGCTCTCCGCGGGCGTGCTGGCGCTGCTGTCCGGCCTGCTGACCGAGGAGGACTTCCTGTCCTGGGGCTGGCGCATCGCGTTCGCCCTCTCCGCCCTGCTCGTGGTGGTGGGCCTGGTCCTGCGGCTGTACGTCGAGGAGACCCCGCTGTTCCAGGAGGCCCGTGCCCGCCAGGAGCAGCCGGGCGCCACGCGCTCGATGCCGCTGTCCGACGCGGTCCGCCACCACTGGCGGAAGATCCTGCTGGCCGCCTGCACCCGGTTCGGCGAGAACGCCGGCTTCTACATCTTCTCGCTGTTCGTGATCACCTTCGTGACCCAGGCCATGAAGATGGACAGCGGGACCGCGCTGATGGCCGTCATGATCGGCCAGGGGATCGCCGTCCTCACCATCCCGCTGTTCGCGACGCTGGCCGACCGGGTCGGGCGGCGCCCGATCTACCTGGCGGCCTCGGTGGCCACCGTCGTGTGGGCGTTCGCGTTCTTCGCGCTGCTGCAGACCCGGCAGACCGCGCTGGTCGTGCTGGCCGTCGCGGGCGGGCTGCTCATCTTCGCCGCCTACAGCGGGGTGATCGGCGCCTTCTTCTCCGAGCTGTTCCCCACCGAGGTCCGGTACTCGGGTGTCTCGCTGGCCTACAACCTCGCCTCCGTCGTCGCGGGCGGCCTGGCTCCGATGATCGCGCTCGCCCTGTACCGGGCGTTCGGCACCGGCTACGCGGTCGCCTTCTACCTCGCAGGCATGGGGATCGTCTCCCTGGTCGCCACGGTGCTGTCCCGCGAGACCCGCAACATCGACCTGTCCTCCCTCGACTCCACCGCCCAGGGCGCGACCGGGTCGACCAGCCACGCCGGCACCTGACCCGCCGAGGAGAACCATGCGCATCGCGCTCATCCAGACCGGCAGCCCCACGGGCGAGGACGCCGCCGCCCGGCGGGCCCGGGTCGGCCGCACGCTGGCGGACCTGCCCACCGGGATCGACCTGATCGTCCTGCCGGAGCTGTGGGCCGTCGGCTTCCACCACTTCGACGACTACACGGCCGAGGCCGAGGACCTCACCGGTCCGACGGTGCGGCTCTGCGCGGACGCCGCCCGCGCCCGGCAGGCGTGGGTGCTGGCCGGCAGTATCGTCGAGCGGGCCGACGGGGGCCGCCTCCGCAACACCGCCGTCCTGCTCGACCCCGAGGGCCGGGTCGCGACGACGTCGAGCAAGATCCACATCTTCGGCTACGCCTCCCGCGAGGTCGAGCTGCTCAGCCCGGGCGACACGGTGTCGTCGGCGCCGACGCCGTTCGGCCGTCTCGGCACGACCACCTGCTACGATCTGCGGTTCCCCGGTCTGTGGAACGAGCTGGTCGACGCCGGTGCCGAGCTGGTCGCCGTCCCCGCCGCCTGGCCCGCCGCCCGGCTGGAGCACTGGCGCCTGCTCACCACCGCCCGGGCCCTCGACACCCAGACCTTCGTCATCGCCGTCAACAGCTGCGGCACCCAGAACGGCGTCGCGCTCGGCGGCCACAGCCGGGTCGTCGACCCGTGGGGCGAGGTCGTCGCCGAGGCCGGCGCGGACGAGGAGGTCCTGATCGTCGACATCGACCCGGCACGGGTGGGCCGGACCCGCACCGAGTTCCCGGTACTCGCCGACCGGCTGACCGACTACCGTCCGCTCCGACGGACCGAGGTGACCGCATGAACCCGTCACAGCCCGCACTCGTCCTCACGGTGCTCGGCACCGACGAGACCCTGCACCTGACCGACTTCCAGGCCGTCGTCGCCGGCTACACCGGCCGTGACGAGGACGCCGTCCGTCACCACATCGACGAGCTCGCGGCCATCGGCGTGCCGGAGCCGCCCGAGGTCCCGATGTTCTACACCGTCGCCGCCGAGTCGGTGACGACCGCGCCGCACATCGAGGTGTCCGGCGGTGACACCTCGGGCGAGGCCGAGCCGGTGCTCGTTCGCCACGACGGCCGCTGGTACCTGGGTATCGGCTCCGACCACACCGACCGTGAGCGGGAGACCGTCGACATCGGCGACTCGAAGCGGGCCTGCCCGAAGCCGGTCGCCACGCACGTCGTCCCGGTCCCGGACTGGGACGGGCTCGACTGGGACGCCACCACGATGTCGTCGTGGGTCGACGGCGACGCCTATCAGGACGGCTCGCTGGCGAAGCTCCGCCGGCCGGCCGGCCTCGTCGCGCTGCTCGGCGAGCGCGGCCTCGACCAGGAGCGCGACCTCGTGTGCTTCGCCGGAACCGTCCCCCTGCTCACCGGCACGTTCGTCGCCGGAACGACCTGGCACCTGCGGCTGGCCCTGCCGGACGGCCGCACCCTCACCCACACCTACGACGCGAAGAAGGCCTGAACGATGCGTACCGGCAAGGACTATCTCTCCTCCCTCGACGACGGCCGGACCGTCTACCTCGACGGCGAGCGGATCGACGACGTCACCGTCCATCCCGCGTTCGCCCCGGTGGCCGGCGTCGTCGCCGAGCTCTACGACATGGCAGCCGATCCGGCGAACGGCATGCAGTACACGGCACCCGAGACCGGTGAGACCGCGAACCTGGTCTTCAGCACCCCGCGCGACGCCGAGGGTCTCGCCGCCCGCCGGGCCGCGATCCAGCGGTGGGCCGGCCACACCCATGGCTGGGTGGGTCGTAGCCCCGATCACGTGGGCACGTTCCTCGCCGGCTTCGCCTCCCGCCCGGAGCTGTTCGACACCGAGCATCACTCCCTGGGCGCGAACGTGACCGCGTACTACCAGCGGCTGCTGCGGGAGGACCTGTTCGTCTCCTACGCGATCATCCCGCCGCAGGTCTCCCGGGCCACCACGGCCTCCGGGTGGGGCGAGGACTTCCTGCAGGCCGGCGTGGCCGAGGAGACCGCGGAGGGCATCGTGCTGCGCGGCGCGCAGATGCTCGCCACCGGCGCGGCCGTGGCCGACGAGGTCCTCATCACCTGCATCAAGCCGCTCGGGCCCGACGACCAGGACTTCGCCTTCTCCGCGGTGCTCCCGGTCAACGCCGAGGGCCTCAAGCTCTACTGCCGCCGCCCGTTCGCGCCCGCGGCGACCAGCGCGTTCGACTACCCGCTGACCAGCCGCTACGACGAGCCCGACGCGCTCGTCGTGCTCGACGACGTGTTCGTCCCGTGGGAGCGGGTGTTCGCCAGCCGCGACATCGCCGTGGTCCGCGACCAGTTCTTCGGCACCTGCGCGCACGCGCTGGGCAACTGGCAGGCACAGATCCGGTTCGCCGCCAAGCTGCGCTTCATCGCCGGCATCGCCCGCAAGGTCACCCAGGTCAACGGCACCGACAAGATCCCCGCGGTCGCGGACAAGCTCGGCGAGCTCGCGAGCATCGTCGGCAGCGTCCAGGCCTCCGTGGACGCCGCGGAGTTCACCGCGACGCTCGACGGGAACGGCGTGATGGTCCCCGGCAGGGAGCCGCTCTACTCGGCGATGGGCCTGCAGTCGGAGACCTACCCGCGGGTGATCGGCATCGTGCGGGACCTCGTCGGCGGGGGTGTCCTGCAGCTGCCCGCCAGCGTCCGCGACCTCACCAGCGAGCACACCGCGGCCGACGTCGCGCACTACATCCAGTCGCCCGGGGTGGCCTCGGAGGAGCGCATCAAGCTGTTCAAGCTCGCCTGGGACGTGATCGGCTCGGAGTTCGCCGGTCGCCACCAGCAGTACGAGATGTTCTATGCCGGCGCCCCGTTCGTCGTCCGGGGCGTCTACGCCTTCCGTAACTTCGGCTACCAGGACGCGGTCGAGGACGTCGACGCGTTCCTGGCCGGCTACACCACCGCCAGCTGAGGCAGGAGACCCACCATGGCCAAGCCCGAGTTCGAGTTCTTCCCTGTCGCCGACGTCGAGTTCACGCCGTGTGACGGCGTCGTGCCCGAGCTGACCGAGCGGGTGCTCGCCCGCGACGAGGAGGCCGGCACCGCGACCCGCATCCTGCGGTTCGCCCCGGGGACCGACACCACGCCCAACGGTGTCCAGGTGCACGACTTCTGGGAGGAGGTCTACATCCTCGAGGGCGCCATCACCGACCTGCGCCTCGGCCAGACGTTCACCGCAGGCCAGTACGCCTGCCGGCCGCCCGGCATGAAGCACGGCCCGTGGACCGCCCCGGACGGGGCGCTGACGTTCGAGGTCCGCTACCGCACCCGGGCCGGCGACGGATCATGAAGGCGGTGCCGTTCACCCCGCCGGACGCCTCGGCGATGCGGCGGTGCATGGGCCGGTTCACCACGGGGGTCGCCGTCGTCACGGCGCTCGACGCGGCGGGCGAGCCGCAGGGCATGACGATCAACTCGCTGACCTCGGTGAGCGTCGACCCGTGCGTGCTGCTGGTGTCGCTGACCGTCGGCACCCGGACCGCGGACGCGGTGGACGCCTCCGGCGCCTTCGCGATCTCGATCCTGGGCGTCCGCCAGGAGGCGACCGCCCGCCGGTTCGCCACCCGCGGCGGCGCCCGGTTCGAGGGCGTCGAGGCCGAGGTGACCGACAGCGGGATCCCGATCGTGGGCGGCGCACTGGTGCACGCCGACTGCCGGGTCCACACGACCACCGACGTCGGTGACCACCGCGTGTACTTCGGCGAGGTCGGCTCGCTGCGGGACCGGGCCGGGACCGGCCTGACCTTCCACTCCGGACGGTTCGGCGAGTTCCACGATCTCGGCCACGCCGAGATGCCCTGGCTGTTCTGAGGCCGGCCGTCCCGAGCTGCGGGGCCCGGGCGGGACCGATCCCGTCCGGGCTCCGCGTCCACCTGCGGTGGGGTCAGGCCTGCCGGAGCAGCACCTGCAGGGTGCAGTCGAGGTGGGCATCGATCGCCTTCCCGGCGCGCTCGACGTCGCCACCGGCGAGCGCGTCGACGATCCGCTCGTGCTCGCTGCACACGGCGAGCTGCCGATCGGTCGCGCGGAACAGTGCCGCGACCCCCACCCGGCGCTGCCGGACCCGCAGCGCCGCGTAGCTGCGGGAGATCATGACGTTGTCGGCCGCGTCGATCAGCGCCTGGTGGAACCGGACGTCGAGGCCGACGAACTCGGTCGCCGCGTCGGCACTGCCGGTGTCCCCGGACGTCGCGATCGTGTGCTGCTCGTCCAGCAGGGCGCGCATCTCGGCCACCGGCGCCGTGCCGGCCTCGATGGTGCGGGCGGCGGCGTGCTTCTCGAACAGCGCCCGGATCTCCATCAGCTCGCGGATCTCCCGGCCGCTCATCGGGGGAACGTAGGCCCCGCGGCCGGGTAGCATCTCGACGAGCCCGTCGGCGACGAGCAGGAGCAGCGCCTCCCGGACCGGGGTCCGGGAGACGCCGATCCGCTTGGCGAGGTCGACCTCGTTGAGGAAGCTCCCCTGCACGTCCGGGTCGGCGAGGACCTCCTCGCGGAGGTACTGGAGCGCGCGGGCGCGACCGGACTGCTGCATACCTCAGGTATACACCAGTCCGGGGTGTCAGGCCACGTGCGTCGGCAGGGTGCGCACCGCCTCGGAGATCGCGGCCTCGAACGGCCCGGCGAGGGCGGCCGGCTCGATCTCGGTGCTGTACACGACGAGCGACCGCTGCGGCTCCAGCTCGATGACGTCCACCGTGCCCAGGTGCTGCTCGACGGAGAGGTCCCCGCCGACGACCCGGTACTGGAAGCGGCGCAGCACCGGGTCGGCGGTGACGACGGCTTCCTCCAGCGTTGACCCGTCCGCGAGCACGACGGTGCGGTGGGTGTCATCGCCCCAGGACCGGGCCATCGCCGGGAACCAGTCCGCGACGGCGGCGGCGTCGCGGACGACCTTCCAGACCGCCTCCGGAGCGGCGTCGATCACGACATGGGAGCGGAGTGTCGGCATGTGTTCTCCTTCGTCGGGGGTGTCGGTGTCCGGTCACCAGTCGACGGCCAGGTAGCTGACCTCGAGGTACTCGTGGATGCCCTCGAAGCCGCCCTCGCGGCCGAGGCCGGACTGCTTCATACCGCCGAACGGGGCGGCGGGGTCGGAGACGGCGCCGCGGTTGACCCCGACCATGCCTGCCTGGAGCTGCTCGGCGACGCCGAGCGCCCGGCCCAGGTCGGCCGCGTACACGTAGGCAGCCAGCCCGTACTCGGTGGTGTTGGCCAGCGCCACCGCGTCGGCGTCGTCGGCGATCTCGATGATCGGGGCGACGGGGCCGAACGTCTCGTCCACGCTCAGCACGCCGGCCCGGTCCACCCCGGACAGCACGGTCGCCGGGTAGAAGAACCCGGGCCGCTCGAGCGGCGCTCCCCCGGTGTGCACCCGCGCGCCCTGCGCGACCGCGGCGTCGACCCGGCCGGCGACGTCGGCCTGCCGTCGGGCGTTGACCATCGGGCCGAGCTGGGTCGCCTCGTCGGTCCCGGGCCCCACGACGAGGTCCGCCATCCGGGCGGCGAGCCGCGCGGCGAAGTCGTCGGCGACCGCCTCGTGGACGAGGAACCGGTTCGCCGCCGTGCACGCCTGCCCGCCGTTGCGCATCTTGGCGAACATCGCCCCCTCGACCGCGGCATCGAGGTCGGCGTCGTCGAGGACCACGAACGGGGCGTTGCCGCCGAGCTCCAGCGAGGTGTTGACGATGCGCTCGGCGGCCTGGCGCAGCAGCGTGCGACCGACCCCGGTCGAGCCGGTGAACGACAGCTTCCGGATCCGGGGATCGGCCAGGGCGTGCTCGACGAGCTCCGCCGGGCGATCGGTGGTCAGCACCGACACCACCCCGTCCGGCAGGCCGGCCCGGGCCAGCAGGTCGGCCAGGTACAGCGCGGTGAGCGGGGTGTCCTCGGCCGGCTTGAGCAGGGCCGTGCACCCGGCCGCGAGCGCGGGGGCGAGCTTGCGGGTCGCCATCGCGGCCGGGAAGTTCCACGGGGTGAGCAGCAGGGCCACCCCGACCGGGCGGTGCACGGTGAGGATCCGGTTGGCCCCGCCCGGGGCGGTGCGGAGCTCCCCGGAGATGCGCACGGCCTCCTCGGCGAACCAGCGGAAGAACTCCGCCGCGTAGCGGACCTCGGCCCGGGCGTCCGCGCGGGTCTTGCCCATCTCCAGGCTCATCAGGTGCGCGAGCGGTTCGAGCTCGTCGAGCATGAGCGCGTGGGCGGCGGCCAGGATCTCCGAGCGGGCCCGCGGCGGGGTCGCCGACCAGTCCGGCAGGGCCGCGGCGGCCCGGTCGATCGCCCGGTCGACCCCGGCGGGGGCCACCCGGGTGATCTCGGCGAGGGGCTCGCCGGTCGACGGGTCGAGCACCGGAAAGGTCCCGTCAGAGGTGTCCGGGCGGTGCCTCTCCAGCACGGGGCCGATCAGCGTGTCGATCTCGGGGGGTGTGACGGTGGTGTCGACGCTCAACCGCGTCTCCGTTTCTCGGGGCAGGTCGGCGCGGCCCGGCCACGCGGGCCGGGCCATGCCGCTCAGGGGTCGGTGGGGGTGCGGGCGGGTCAGCCGTCGGCGAACAGCTTCCCGGCGCGGGCCCAGTTCTCGGTGTCGACGTCGGTGAACACGATGCCCACCGAGTCCGGCGCGCACTGGCCGATCCGGCAGATCTCACGGGTCAGGACCTCGGCCAGCTCCCGCTTCTGCTCGACGGTGCGGCCGGGGAACCAGTCGATCTGGACGTGCGGCATGGGGGTGTTCCTTCCTAGGCGAGCAGTTCGGCGACGCGCTCGGTGCGCGCGCGGTGGTCACGGCGTGCGGCGAGGGCCTCGTCGAGGGTGATCTCGACGAACCGGGTCGAGGTCTTCGGCGCGGACTGCGCGACGACGTCGAGGTCTCCGCTGATCACCGTCGCGATCATCATGTAGCCGCCGCCGGAGACGGCGTCGCGGTGCAGGATGATCGGTTCGACGCCGCCGGGCACCTGGATGGACCCGATCGGGTACGGCGCGTCGACGATGTTCGACGGGTCCTGGCCCGCCCCGAACGGCGGCGTCCGCTCCACGGTCTCGAGCCTGCCGCCGCCGTAGCGGAAGCCGACCCGGTCGGCGACCGGCGTGAGCTTCCAGGTGGTCGACAGGAACGACTCCCGCCCCGCCGGGGACAGGATGTGGTCGTAGAGGCCCATCACCACGCGGACCTCCACCTCCTTGCCGAGCGTCGGGCGCAGCTCGGCGGGCACCACCCGCCCGGGCGTCCCGGTGCCGGGGCCGACCGGGAGCACGTCGCCGGCCGCGATCGGCCGGCCGTCGAACCCGCCGAGGGCACCCAGGGCGTAGGTGGCCCGGCTGCCGAGCTGCACCGGCACGTCGATCCCGCCGGACACCGCGACGTAGGCGCGGGCACCCCCGGCCACGAACCCGAAGTCGAGCACGTCCCCGTCGCGCACGGGGAACGACTCCCACAGCGGCCGGTCCTCACCGTTGACCCGGGGCGGCAGGTCCGCCCCGGTCACGGCCACGACCGCGTCTCCGGTGAACCGGAGCTCGGGACCCATGTAGACGGCCTCCAGGACGCCCAGCCCCGGCTCGTTGCCGACCAGCCGGTTGGCCGTCACGGCCGCGAACTGGTCCAGCGCACCCGACGGCGGGATCCCCAGGTCGTAGTAGCCCGCCCGGCCCCGGTCCTGCACGGTGGTGGACAGCCCGGGCTTGCGGACCTCGATCGTCGTGCCGGTCATGCCAGGCCCTCCAGCAACCGCTTGTTGTAGCCGTCCGGGTCGTCCAGGAACGGCTGCAGGTCGAACTCGACGTCCTTGGTCGTGATCCGGTAGTCCCCCGCCTCGGCCTTCGCCTCCAGCTCGTCGTACTCGTCCCGCTCGATCGGCCGGAACTTCACCATGTCACCGGGCCGCATGAACACCTTGTGCTCGGCGAAGTCCGGCTTGGTCTGCCGCGGGTCGTAGATCGGCGCCGGCGTGATCCCGAACATCTGGTACCCACCCGCCCCACGCACCGAGTAGATGCACGAGAAACACCCGCCGTAACCGACCGTCTGCTTCGGCGTGTCCGTCCGCGGCCGCAGGTACTTCGGCACCACGATCTGCCGCTCCCGCGGCACCATCTGGTACTTGAACGGCAACCCCGCCACGAACCCCACCATCGAGGTGAACCACGGCGACCCCGAGTGCGCCGCGACGAACTCCTCCACCGAGGCGTACCCGTTGATCCGCGCCGCGTACTCGATGTCGGTCGCCTCCGGATCCTGGTGCCGGTCCCGGAACCGCATCAACGTCTCGGTCGTCCACGGATCCCGGTACAGCACCGGGATCTCCACCACCCGGCAGTCCAGCGTCACCCCCAACGCGTCCCCGACCCGCTCCTCGAGCTCCTTCAGGTGCGCCAGGAACGCGTGCGGCTCCTGCACGTCCGGGTCGTACCGCACCTGGTACGACGCGTTCGCCGAACAGATCTCCAGGACCCCGTCCGGCCGCTCGGCACGCAACAGGTTCGTGATCGCCACGGCCTTGAAGTTCGCCTGCAGGCTCATCTCCTCGGCCAGCTCGACGAAGATGAACTCGTCACCACCCCAGCTGTAGCGGGCCGGCCGTGCGGTCTCCCCCATCACCGCTCACCCGCCCGGTCGGCGAGCCACCGTTCGAGGGTGCCGGTGTCGAAGGCGGCCTCGGCGAACCACGGCTGGTCGAGGAGCTCGATCAGCAGCGACGTCGTCGTGGGGACACCGTCGACGACGAGCTCGTCGAGGGCCCGGCGGGACCGGGCGAGCGCGGTGGCCCGGTCGTTCCCCCAGACGATCACCTTCGCGACCAGCGAGTCGTAGTACGGCGACACCCGGCTGTTCGGCGCCAGCCACGTGTCGGTCCGCACCCACGGCCCGCTCGGCAGCTGGACGTGATCGATCCTCCCGGGAGCGGGCATGAAACCCCGCGCCGGGTCCTCGGCGCACACCCGGAACTCCACGGCGTGGCCGCGGGCGGCGACGTCGGACTGGCGGAGCCCGAGCGGCTCGCCCGCGGCGATCCGCAGCTGCTCGGCGACCAGGTCGATCCCGGTGATCCACTCGGTCACCGGGTGCTCGACCTGGATCCGGGTGTTCATCTCGATGAAGAAGAACTCGCCGGTCTCGTCGTCGACGAGGAACTCGCAGGTCCCGGCGCTGCGGTAGCCGACCTGCTCGCACAGGCGGACGGCGGCCGCGGTCATCTCCGCGCGGACGGCCTCGCCGATGCCCGGCGACGGGGCCTCCTCGACGACCTTCTGCCTGCGTCGCTGCAGCGAACACTCCCGCTCGAACAGGTGCACCGCGTCGGTGCCGTCGCCGAGCACCTGCACCTCGACGTGCCGGGCGCGGCGGATGAACCGCTCCAGGTACATCGTGCCGTCACCGAACGCCTTCAGCGCCTCGTTCGAGGCCTGCCCGAACGCGGTCCGCAGCGCCGCCTCGTCGTGCACCACCCGGATGCCGCGCCCGCCGCCGCCGGCCGCGGCCTTGAGCATCACCGGGTAGCCGACCTCGCGGGCGGCCGCGACCGCCTCGTCGGCCCCGGCCACCCCGCCCGGGGTGCCCGGAACGGTCGGGACGCCCGCGGCGCGGGCGACCTCGCGGGCGGCGACCTTGTCCCCCATCCGCTCGATGGTCGCCGCGTCCGGGCCGACGAAGGTCAGCCCGGCGTCGGCCACCGCGGCCGCGAACGAGGCCCGCTCGGACAGGAACCCGTACCCGGGATGGACCGCGTCGGCTCCGGAGTCCCGGGCCGCGGCGACGACGGCGTCCTCGACCAGGTAGCTCTTCGAGGCCGGACCCGGGCCGATGGGGACGACGTCGTCGGCGAGCAGCGCGTGCGCGGCCTCGGTGTCCGCCTCGCTGGCCACGGCCACGGTCTCGATCCCGAGGTCGCGGGCGGCGCGGATGATCCGGACGGCGATCTCGCCCCGGTTGGCGATCAGCAGACGCTTCATCCGTCCACCTCGATCGCCACGACCGGTTCGCCCGCGTCGACCTCGGCCTCGTGGCCGGCGAGGTACTCGACGACCGTGCCGTCCACCCCGGCCTCGACCGGGTGGAACGACTTCATGACCTCGACCAGGCCGACCTGGTCGGTGGCGGTGACCTGCTGGCCGGGCTTGACGAAGTCGGGGCTGGCCGGGTCGGGCTTGCGGTAGAAGACACCCGGGATCGGGGACACCGCCTCGTGGCGTGCCATCACGCCACCGTCAGGTGCGGCCGGAGGGCCTCGTGCACCGACTTCGCCAGGTCGACCGCGCCGGGGGTGTCGGAGTGCACGCAGATGCAGTCGGCCCGCATCGGGATGTCGGAGCCGTCGGCGGCGGTGGCGACGCCCTCGGTGACGGCCCGCACGGCGCGCTCGGCGGCGACGACCGGGTCGTAGGCCACGTGCTCCCGCGTGATGATCAGCGAGCCGTCCGGCCGGTAGTCCAGGTCGGTGTAGTACTCGGCGATGAAGCCCTGCCGGCGCCGGCCCCACACCTGCTCGTGGACCGTGTTCGCCATGCCCATGAGCGGCACGTCGAAGACGTCCGCGGCGGCGGCGATCGCCCGCGCGACGGACTCGTCACGCGAGGCGAGCCCGTAGAGCGCGCCGTGCGGCTTGATGTGGTTCAGCGGCATGCCCTCGGCCCGCAGGAACCCGGCCAGCGCACCGACCTGGTAGGTGACGATCGCGGTGAGCTCGTCCGGCTCGACCTTCATCTCCCGGCGGCCGAAACCGTCCCGGTCCGGGAAGGACGGGTGTGCCCCCACCTTGACCGAGTGCTGTTTGGCCAGCGCGACCGTCCGGCGCATCACGACCGGGTCGGACGCGTGGAACCCGCAGGCCACGTTCGCGACCGTGATGTAGGGCATGATGCCCTCGTCGTCACCACAGCGGTAGATGCTGTAGGCCTCGCCCATGTCGGCGTTGATTGCAACCATGTCCGGTTCTCTCTTTCGGAATGTGGATCAGGAGTGGGCGACCTTGGGGGTGTCCCCGTCCGGGTCGACGTAGACGTCGTCGCCGTCGACCTTCACCGGGTACTTCGCCAGCTCGGCGTGCCCGGGGTTGATCCCCTTGCAGCTGGGGAGGTCGAACGTCCACAGGTGGCTCTTGCAGGTCAGCGTGTTCTTCTCGAGCTCGCCCTCGACGAGCTCGACCTGCTGGTGGGGGCAGATGGCCTGGGTCGCCACGACCTCGCCGCCGTCGAGGTGGGCGACCAGGATCTCCCGGTCGCCGACCTCGAACGACTCCATCTCCCCCTCCCACACGTCGTCGAGGCTGCACACCTTCACGTACGCCATGTGCTGAGCTCCCTTCAGCAGAATCGGTCGAAATGGAGCCGGTCCGCCTCGAGGCCGGCGTCGAGCACCAGCGCGCGGGCGAGGGCGTCGGTCATCGCCGGCGGGCCGGCCGCGTAGTAGGTGAAGTCGGTGAGCGACCCGGCGAGCCGGTCGAGAACGGCGTCGTGGAGGAAACCCGCGAAATGCGGCCCGGCCACGGTGTCCGGTCCCGCGTCGGAGACGGCGGTGTGGACGTGCAGCGCGCCGAGCCGGCGCCCCGCGATCGCCACCGGCTCGGGAACGTGGATGTCCCGCTCGGTCCGGCCCCCGCAGAACAGGTGCACGGTCCAGGCGCCCGCGTCGGGCAGCGCCGCGGCCCCGAGCACGATCGAGACCATCGCACCGAGCCCGGACCCGCCACCGACACAGGCGATGTTCTGGTTCTCCCGGTCCCGCAGGAAGGCGTGGCCGTAGGGCCCGTCGAGCACGACGGTCGCCCCGACCTCGAGCTTGTCGAACAGGATCGAGGTGGCCTGCCCGTCGGGGGTCCGCTTGATGACGAACTTCCACTCGCCGTAGCAGTTGCCGATGTTGCTCATCGAGTACGCCCGCTCGACCTGCCCGTCCGGCAGCATGATCATCGCGTACTGCCCGGGCCGGAAGCCGGCGTGGGTGTCGGCGGCGAACACGAACTCGGACATGTCGTGCGTCAGCGGGGTCACCGAGCGCAGCTCGGCGGCCTGCCGGATCGGCCGGTGCGTGGCGACCTCGGTGGTGGGACCGACCTTGACCCGGCAGTCCGTGAGCGGCTCGCTCTGGCAGGCCAGCCGGCGTCCCTTGCGCCGATCGCGGGCGCTGAGGCCGGGCGCGTCCGGGCGACGGTCGTACACCTCACCCTCGAGCAGCTCGTAGCGGCAGCTGCCGCAGGAACCACTGTTGCACTCGTACCCCAGGCCGACTCCCCCGCGGAGGGCGGCACGCAGCAGCGTGTCGCCCTCCGCACAGGGGAAGCGGACGCCGGACCCGTCGACCGAGACGAGATGTTCGGTGGGGGTCGCCATGGCAGGCTCAGCTTCCGAGCCCGAGCTGGCGCTGGAACGCCGTCACCGCAGCCACCGCATTGTCGGAGGCCTCGGCGTTCTCCGCGACCTCCTCGCCGTAGGTGCGGATGGCGTGCTCGGCCAGCGGCTGCCACTTCGCGACCCAGCTCCGCAGCTGCGGCACGTTGGACTCGACCTGCGACATGTGCCCGACCAGCGCCTCGGTCCAGCGCCGAGACCGCTCGCTGTCCCGCAGGGCGGCCTCGGCGAGCAGGGCGTGCAGGATGTCGCCGTGCCGGCGGGCGGACAGGCCCAGCTGGCGCAGGACGATCTCGTCGATCGCCGGCTTCGCCACGACGTTCAGCGCGACGAACGCCTCGGCCCAGTCGAACGTGGTGAGCTGGCGTTCCATCAGCTCGCGGAAGCCCTGCCAGGCGGGCAGCTCCTCCCACAGCTCGCGCTCCCGCTCGCCGAAACCCGCGCCGGGGTGCGCGATCCCGAGCTCGGCCGTCCGGTAGGCCACGTTGGTCAGCCAGCGCAGCGCGTCGGCGCACTGGAACGCCGCGCAGTTGGAGATCGTGCTGGCCGGGGCGATGTGCACGAGGTACGCGCTGGCCATCTGCACGGTGTGCAGCAGGTAGCGGCTCGGCGTGTACAGCTGGGCGAGGGTGGCCACCCACTCCGCGGGCAGGCCCTTGTCGTGGCTCTCCTCGTTGTGCTGGTCGAGCAGGCCCTCGACGTAGGTCTCCTGCCCGTCCTGGAGGATGTTGTAGGTCCGGTAGACCAGCTCGTCCGGGTCGCGGAAGGCGTTCCAGTCCGGGTGGGTGACCGGGCTGCCGTTGCGGTGCTTCCGGTAGAAGTCCGCCATGAACCCGGTCTGGCCGACCTCCCACGGCTGCTCCGGGTCGCGGGTGTGCCACAGCAGCTTGGTGGACACGATCTCGTACTCGCTGGGCTTGCGCCGGCGCTCGGCCAGGTGGGCCCAGGTCTTGAGCGGCTTGAGCGGTGTGGTCATGAGTGGGTCTCCTCGGACCCGGCGTGCCGGGCCATCGTCTCGGCGCCGAGGTAGAAGCGGAACACGTCGCTGCTGGTGTGGATGCGGCCCACGAAGGACGGCATGATCAGTTCGAGTTCGGCCATCTTGAACGGGCGGCCCAGCTCCTCGGCGATCGTGGCGCGGCGCAGGATGCACTCCCCGCCCTCGACCTCGACCCGCATGTAGGAGCCCTTGTCGCGCACGTCCACGCGCTTGCCCGGGTTGTCCGTGGCCGCGGCCTCGGCCACCGCGCGGGCCACGTCACCGGTCTGGAGAACCGGACCGACCGGATCGATGATGGGATCAGTGACAGTCATCGGTTCGTCCTCATTCGAAGTAGATCTCGACGCACTCGGTCGGCTCGAGACCGGCGTCGGCCACGGTCGTCGTGCGGGGGTACGGCGTGTCGGCGCCCTGCTTGCGGACCCGCAGGGTGCGGCCGGGCTGGTCGGGCACGTGGATACCGACGGCGTTGGCCGCGGCCGCGGACGCGACCTCGTCCATCGTGTGGGTCGACTCGGCGGGCAGCAGCTTGATGACGAAGTCGCCGTGGAAGTGCGTGGCGAGCGGGATCACGGTCATGTCGGTACGTCCTTCGGTGATCAGGCGGTCGCGGCGAGCTTGCGGCGGTAGGTGTCGACCCAGGCGAACCCGTGGGCGTCGTCGCCGCCGGGACCCACCGACCCGAGGCCCATGTACGCGAGGACGCCGCCGAGGTCAGCCGGCTGGATGTCGCCACCGAGGAACCGGTCGACCAGGTTCTTCTGGTGGCGGTAGCGCTCCGGGTCGTCCTCGAAGATCCACTTGTCGACCTCGGAGGCGAAGTGGTACCGGCGCCCCTCGTGCACGATCGAGATGTCGCGCAGGGTCTGCGACGGCGTCCCGACGATCGGCAGCTGGGAGACGTTGCAGATGATCGGCAGCGTCCCGGGGACGGTGCGGTCCATCCGGTCGTGGACGAAGTTGTCGATCATGACGTCCCAGACCTTGCCGAACGTGGCGTTCCAGCCAGGGTACTTCTCCTCGAGCCAGTCCCGGTCCTCCGGGCTGACCCCGGCGGCCGGGTTCCACCAGAGCGTGGGGCGCCAGGAGTAGGTCCCCAGGTGCTGGCCGTGGTGGTGCTCGGAGATGTCGCGCAGGAAGATGTCCCAGTACCAGGGCTTCGACAGCCCCAGGTCCTCGAGGGACCGCATGAACTGGGTGACGATCCACTCCTCCATGAACTCCTTGAACGAGTCCTCCCGGTTCTCCAGCGGGACGTAGTAGTCCATCGGGATCCCGGACAGGATCGTGAACAGGCGGTAGGAGCGCCAGAACGCGATATCGATCTTCTTCTGGGCCTCCTCCTTCTGTCCGTTCTCGATCAGCATCTGCAGCAGCGGGGTGCCGAGCTGGGCGTGCCGCGCCTCGTCGGACTGGATGCTCTGGATCAGCTTGGAGAACGTGAAGTCACCGGCCTTGGCTGCATCCCCGGACAGGCCGATGAACTGGAGGTTGGTGAACCCGGTCTCGAACGAGAAGTTCGCGAACACCGAGGTCGAGACCGCGTCCCGGGTCATCATCACGTCGTCGAAGAAGTGCCGGGCACCGAGCGAGACCCAGTTGTTGCTGAACATCGATGCGTGCGACCACTCGAACTGGCGGTCCTTGTTGATGTACTCGTGCGGGAAGTACAGCTGGATCTGGCCGTGCCGGATCTCGTCGAGCATCCCGAAGGTGGCCATGTTGCGCATGCCCGGCGCCTTCGACCAGCGCACGAACCGCGACTCCTGCAGCGAGGCGCCGTACTCCACCAGCGCGACCGCGGCGTAGTGCTCCTTGAGGATCGAGATCCAGCCCGGATCGGCCTTGTTGTACAGGTCGGCGCGCTCCAGGGCGGCCTTCACCGAGTACGCGCCGGCGTCCTTCTGGCGCTGGATGTCGACGTACTCCCGGTAGCTGATCTTGTAGGGCTCGTCGTAGGTGGCCCAGACGTCGTCGGGCAACCCCTCACCGCCGCTGAGCTCGGGCGGGAAGAGCTCGTCCTGCTTCACGTAACGCGGGGTCCAGTCGGTGCTGCGCGCGATGTCGTACCACTGCGCGCGTTCCAGCAGAGCCATGAACGGTGCTCCCTCGGGGATCGGAGATCGGGAAATCGGTGACGGGTGGTCAGCTGCCGTGCTCGGAACCCAGCGGTCCCTCACCACCCGGGTAGACGAAGGTCATCGACGGTGCGTAGAAACCGAACGTCACCTGCAGCGGATCGGCGGGCCGGAGCTGGTAGGTCGGGTGGTTCTCGTCGAGGAACTCGAACCCCACGACCTCGAAGTGCTCGGCGACGTCGGCGACGTAGGCGTACCGGCCGCTGAGGAACCCGCCGTTGCGACGGGTGATGTAGCGCAGCTGCCCGGCCGCCCGCTGCGGGGCTCCGATCGTGACCCGGGCGGTGGTGCGGATGACCGGTCGCCCGTCGATGTGCGTGGTGGCGACCAGGGTGTCGCCGTCGAGGTCGAGGGTGGTCCGGCCGAGGTCACCGGCCGGGACGCCGTGCTCGATCGCGTAGCGACGCATCACGTCGGAGCTGTTGTAGTAGTGGGTCCACCAGCGGGCGGGAACCCCGGCCTCGGTGTCGAGACCGGACAGGTTCGCACCGAGGTAGGTCAGCGAGTAGGCACCGAAGGTCTCGTCACCGACCGCGGAGGTCTGGTCCGGACCGTCCACGACGTACTGGTTGATATAGCAGGAACGGTCGTCCGCCGGCGTCAGCCCCTCGGGGACGAGCTTGGCGACCGCGTCCGGGTCGGCGGGCACCCAGACCAGATAGAGCGTGCGCGAGTTGGTGATCAACTGCGGTGGGTGGAGCGTCGTGCCCATTGCGCCTCCTGGCTCACCGTTGGGCTCGAGGATCGTGTGAACCGAGACACTGCTGGACGCGCACCGGCAGCAGTAGTGCGCATGTTGGACAAGTGCCGGAGGGCTATCGACGTTTTGGAGTAACGGACGGCATCACAGCTGCTCATCGAGCTGCAGCGCGATCCACAGCTCGGCGCGCACGGTCGGGTCGTCGATGTCGCGCCCGAGCGCCTCGGCGACCTTGCCCATCCGGTACCGCAGGGTGTGCCGGTGAATGCCCAGCGCCGACGCCGAGGCGTCCGACTGGCCGTTGTGGGCCAGGAACGTGCGCAGGGTGTTCCGGAGGTCGATCTTGGAGCTGCGGCCCTTGTCCGAGAGCGGGGCGAGCAGCGCGGTGGCCCAGCCGCGGGCCTCGTCGGAGCGGAGGTGGCGCAGGATGCCCGCGGTCGCCACGTCGCTGGCGAACGCGAGCTTCCCGGACCGTCCCGGCGCGCTGGTGAACACCGTCCGGACCTGGTGCCAGGCCTCCGGCAGCTCCGCCGCGGGGGTCGGGTCGCTGACCGCCCCACGGGCCAGCGGGATCCGGCGCAGCAGGGCCTCCAGGGTTCGCACGTCGCCCTCGGCCGGCGGCATGAGCACGACGACCCGTCCCCGTTCCCACTCGGCGACGAGCGCGCACAGGCTGCGCAGGCCGTAGTCGCTCTCGGCGTGCTCGAGCAGCTCGAGCTCGTGGCCCGGCGGGGCACCGAGCAACGCCAGCCGGAGATCGCCCTGCGGGAAGTCGGTGCTCAGCGAGTCGGCGATCGACGAGGCGAGCCCGACGTCACCTTCGATCGCGACCTTGAACACCGCCAGCCGGTTGCGGCGCTGGCTCTCGAGCTGGCTGCGGGCGCTGTGCAGGTCCGCGCACAGCAGCGAGACGGCCGTCGTCACGATCGCCTGCTCGGACCTCGTCAGGGGCGTGCCACGCCCGACGGCGAGGAAGCCCCGGATGCTGCTGCGGACGGTGAGCGGCAACAGCACCACGCTCTCGCCGGCGACGGTCATGCTCAGGCTCGACGCGCCACCGCGCTCGCGCAGCCGGGGCAGGTCGATGCGCAGCCGGGGCAGGTGCATCCGGCCGGCCGGCACGCCGGCGCGCAGCCCGCCGTCCTCGTCGAGGACCAGCGCCCAGCCCTGGATCGCCCGGGCCAGCCGCTGCACGATCGCGCGGGCGGCGTACGGGGCCAGCGACGCCCGGGACAGGTCCCGCTGGGCCGCGACGGCGAAGTTGAGCTCTTTCTGCCGCTCGTCGGACAGGCAGTCCGCGACGACCCGGCTGATCGCCCCGAACCGGGTCTCGACGGGCACCGACAGCAGCGGCAGGTCACGTTCGGCGGCCGCGGCCACCAGGTCGTCCGGGACCTCCGGGTAGTAGGTGCTGACCCCGAAGCCCAGCGCCACGGCGCCCGCCTCGCAGAGGCGCTCCACGTACCGCCGCCACGCCTCGGCGTCGGGCGAGAGGCGTGACCCGGTGGTCAGCACCAGCTCGCCCTCCTCGACGTAGGGCGACGGGTCGGGCACCTCGCTGGCCAGCGCCCAGGTCAGCTCCTGGCGCACCGCCGACGGCGAGCCGGTGACGAGTCTCAGCCCCAGCTCCAGACGGTCGAGCAGGGTCTGGACGGAGATCGCCATGCGCGTCAAGGTACTGCCTCCGGGATGGACAAGAACCGGGGTCGCAGGTGTACGGATCGCGCAGGACGCGCCCCCCGGAGGCGATGCCATGCTGGTTCGCCAACGACCGACCACGCGGAGGACGGACTGGGATGCGGGCGATCGTCGCGACCACCGAGCTGGACGACCGCAGGCCGGGCGTCACCTACCGCACCGCCGGGGACCGGGCCGTCCTGGTCGAGTACGGGCGGCCGCACCCGGTCGATCTCGCCCTCAACTTCTTCGTCCACGCCACGGCCCGCCACCTGCAGGACCACCCGGTGCGCGGGGTGCTCGAGGCCGCACCGGGGCTCCGCTCCCTGCTCGTCTACTTCGAACCGTCGGTGATCGGCCGCGACACGGTGATCGAGGCGATGGACGAGATCCACCGCGAGGTCCCCGAGCCGACCTCGATCGTGCTGCCCAGCAGGCGGGTCCGGCTGCCGATCGCGTTCGACGACTCCACCTCCCGCGAGGCCGTCCACCGCTACCGGGTCAGCGACCGGCCGGACGCACCCAACGTCGTCGACGGGAACAACATCGACTACGTGGTGCGGTGCAACGACCTGCCGGCGCGCGAGGCGCTGTACGAGCGCATCCTCGCCAGCGAGTGGTGGAACGCGTTCAGCGGGTTCTACCCGGGGCTCCCCTCGCTGCTCCCGCTGGATCCCCGGTCCGAGCTGAGCGCGCCCAAGTACAACCCGGCCCGCAACTGGACCCCGGAGGGCGCCGTCGCGATCGGCGGGCCGAGCCTGGTGATCCATCCGATCGAGTCCTCGGGCTCCTACCAGCTGCTGGGCCGGACGTTGCCGATCAGCTACCTGTCGCCGCGCCGGCCGCGGGCCTACCGCGCCGACCCGGTCCTGCTGCATCCCGCGGACCGGATCACCTTCTACATGATCGACGAGACGGAGCTCGTCGAGCTGCGCCGGCAGGCCTTCGAGGGACGCTACGACTACGAGATCGAGCCCGGCCGGTACACGGTGGCGGACCACTTCGCCGTCGCGGAGGACCCGGCGGTCGCGGCCGAGGCCGAACGCCGGCGGGAGCGCAGGCGCCGCGCGCACGACATGGTGAAGATCCCGTGACACCGCGGACCCGGACGACGGTCGCCGAACCGTTCCTGGAGGTCATCGACCCCGGCCTGCAGACGACCGTCCAGGACTTCCCCGGGAGGCGCGGGCGGCAGGCACTGGGTTTCTTCCCCTCCGGCCCGGTCGACCACCTGGCGTTCCGGGCGGCGAACCTGCTGGTCGGCAACGGTTCCGACGCCGCGGGTCTGGAGATCCCGCTCGGGCGGTTCCAGGCCGCGATCGTGCGGCCGGGGACGATCGCCGTCACCGGTCCCGAGGTGCCGCTCACCCGCAACGGCCGCCCGCTGCCGATGTGGGAGTCGGTCCCGGTCGAGGAGGGCGACGTCATCGCGAGCGGCGTGCTCAGCGGCCCCGGGTACCGGACCTACCTGGCGGTGGCCGGCGGGATCGCGGTACCCGAGGCCTACGGCTCGCGCGCCACCCAGCTCGTCGCGGGCATCGGCGGGCTTGACGGGCGCGCGCTGGAGCGGGCCGACGTGCTCGACGTGCACGTCACCGACGGCGGCGCCCGGCCACGGCGGCGGATGCCGTCCTCGCTGCGCCCGACCTACCGCCGGCACTGGGAGATCGAGGTGGTCCGTGGCCCGCACGCGGACCCGGACTACCTCACCGCCGAGGACGTCGAGTACCTCTTCTCCGCGACCTGGCGCTGCGACCTCAACTCCGACCGGGTCGCCGTCCGGCTCAACCAGCACCGGTTCGCCTGGGCCCGGGCCAGCGGTGACGTCGCCGGCGGCCACCCGTCGAACATGCTCGACACCAGCTACCCGCTGGGCGGGGTCCTCGCCTACGGCGACGTGCTCACCATCCTCGGCCCGGACAGCAACTCCTCGGGCGGCTTCGCCGTCGTCGCGACGGTGGCGCACGCCGCCCTGTGGAAGGTGGGCCAGTTCCGGCCGGGCATGGACACGGTCACCTTCCGCGAGATCGACCTCGCGCAGGCCGCCGCGCTCGACGAGCACCTCGGGCGCGTGCTCGACAGCCGGCACCTCGCCACCGTGTGAGCGTGCGCGGTCAGCCCGCGTGCGCGTGCGGTGGTGCGGCATCGGGCCGCGCCTCGGTCACGGGTTCCGGGGTCACCGTGCCGGCCGCGCCGTCGACCGTGATCAGCTGCCCGGTCGTGATGAGCTGCGTCGCGTCCCGCAGGCAGATCACCGCCGGGATGCCGTACTCCCGGGCGACGGTGGGCCCGTGCGCCATCGGCGAACCGGTCTCGGTGACCAGGCCGCCCGCCGTCATGAACAGCGGCGTCCACCCGGGATCGGTGGTCGGCGCCACGAGGATCTCCCCCGGTTCCATCCGGGCACCCGCCGGGTCGAGGATCACCCGGGCCCGGCCGGTCACCCGGCCCGGTGCGGCCGCCATCCCGGCCAGCGTCCCGTCCGGGGCGGGCGTCCGTGGCGCCAGCGCCTCCGGGACCGTGCCGTCGGAGAGCAGGAGCCCCGGGACGCTGTGCCGGCCCAGCTCCCGCTCGTACTCGGCCCGGCGGTCTGCGACCCGCTCGCGCAGGTCGGCGCCGCCGGCGGCCTCGAACGCTTCCCGCAGGTCGAGGAACATGATGTCGCCGGCCCGCTCCAGCAGGCCGCGGGAGCGGAGGTCGGCACCGGCCGCGAGCAGGTGTGCACGCATCGCGGCGAATGCGTGGAGCCACGCGAACTTGGGCAGCTCGCGCAGCCCGGCGAGGGCGCGCGAGCGGCGCAGGAGGACGCCGGCCAGCCGGGCCCGGACCGGCCGCGCCCGCGCCACCAGCTCGTCGATCTTCGCGGTGGCCTCGCCGGCGGCCCGCGCGAAGCGCCGGTCCGCGGCCTGCTCCGGGTCGGTGACCCGCAGGTAGCCGGCGATCGCGGCGAACACCGGCGCCGGGTCCTCGACCCACCGGGCGACGCCGACGTCGATCTCGGCCGCGCCCCGGTGCCCGTACCGGCGGAGGAACCCGGTCAGGCCGATCTCGGGCAGCTCACCCGCGCGGTAGCGGGCGGCGAGCTCGGCCGGCGGGGTGTGCAGCAGCAGCTCGCGATGGCGCCCCGCGGCCGCCGCGAGCCGCCACAGGTCGAGGTCCATCCCGGTGGTGATGTTGTAGGGCATCCCGCGCAGCGTCTCGTCGACCTCGCTCGCCGTGGCCACGCCGGCGAGCAGCCCGGCGGCCACCGCTTTGGCGATCATGGACGCGTACAGCGGCGGCAGCATCGCCGTCATGGAGCCCAGGGCGGCGGGTCCCTGGGCCTCGACCGCCCGGCGGAGGTGGTCGGCCGCGCTGCCGGTGGTCTCCGGCACCCGGGAGCGGCGGCGGATGCCGGCCGCCGCCCGGAACGCCCGCCTGCGGGCTGCCGCCGGGGCGACCAGCGCTCCCAGCAGCCCGGCGACCAGCCCCGGGGCGAGCCGCGCCGCCACGGTCAGCACGGTGCGCACCCGGAAGGGCAAGCCCGGGACCGCGGCGAACCGCGGATCCTCCAGGACCCGCTGCAGTGCCTCGGCCACCCGGGGCCCGTACACCGTCATCGCGGACGGCAGCTTCGCCCGGTACATCCGGTTCCGGACGAACGGGGTGATGTCGAGGAACATGCGGCCGGCAGCGTCGGCGATCCCGTTGCGGTCGCCGAGCGGGTCGGACGCGACGCCGACCGACCGCAGCCACTGCGCCATGGCGACGCGCATCGCGGACATCCCCATCGGTGTGAACGGCCGCAGCATGCCCTGCATGTGCCCGACCTCGAGGTAGACCCGGGGCCCGGGGCCGGGCGACTGCGGCGGCGGGAACAGCGTGGTGATCGCCCGGGACTGGAGCAGCCAGAGCGTGCCGGCACGGTCGAACGCCCACTCGACGTCCTGCGGCGCACCCGCCCGCTGCTGCAGCCGCTCCCCGGCCTCGCGCAGCTGCGCGAGCTGCACCGTGTTCAGGCAGCCACCGGCATCGCCGAGCGGCCGGCCCCCGTCCAGGACGTAGTGGTCGGCGGCCGCACTGCCGTCGACGACCACGTCACCGAGTCCGGCGACGGCGTCGACGACCATCTCGGTCCGCGTCCCGGTGATCGGGTTGGCCGTGAACAGCACCCCGGCCGCGCTCGGATCCACCATCCGCTGCACGACGACGGCCATCCGCACCGTGTCGCCGGCGATGTCGTGGGCCGCGCGGTAGCTGACGGCGCGGTCGTTCCCGAGCGAGTCCCGGCAGCGCCGGACCGCGTCGATCAGCGCTTCGTCGCCGTCGACGTTCAGGAACGTCTCGTGCTGGCCGGCGAAGCTGGCGTGCGCCAGGTCCTCCGCGGTCGCGCTGGACCGGACGGCGACGGGGCCGCGACCGAGCCGGGCATAGGCCAGGAGGATCTCCCGGCGGAGATCGTCGGGGACCGAGCCGGCCGGCACGTCGGCCGCGGTGGTGACGCAGAAACCCGCAGGCACCCGCTCCCCGGCCCGGATCAGCGCGGCGAGCGCGGCGGCCTTGCCGCCGACCAGCGCGTCGGATCCGGGGTCCACGTCGGTGAGCTCGACGACGACGGCAGCGGACGCATCCATGGCGTGCTCCATTCGGGACGGACCGACAACACCGCCGACCAGACTTCCCGGCACACCGAGGACGACGGTACTCCCGGACGGGGCGCCGTCAACGGCGCGAGGGGGTCGCGCCGTCAGGGCGCGTCGCCCGCGAACCGGTGGAGCTCGGTGACCACTCCGGCCACGGCCTCGGGGGCGGTGTGGGTCACGAGGTGGCCGGCGCCCGCGACGACGACGGTCGGCGCACGCAGCCGCTCGCGTGCGGGCGCCGCGAGCCGCTCCGGCGGGAAGAACCGGTCGTGCTCGCCGGCTACCACCCGGCACGGGGCGGCACGCCACGCCGTCAGCACGTGCTCGGGGAGCGGTGCGGGCGCCAGGCCGGAGCGCGCGTGCCGGGGCACCATCGCCAGCCACTCCACGAGCCTGCGCCGGTCCACGACCCGGGCGCCGCCGTCCATCGTGGACAGCACGCGGTCGGCACGGGCAGGGGTGGGCCGCCACAGCCACGGCACCGAGGCCGCGAGGATCCCGGCATCCAGCCGGGCGCCGACGAGACCGGCGGGCACGACCAGTGCAAGCCCTCCGATGCGACGGCCGGGCTCCGCGCACAGCGCCACCGCCGCCCCGCGGGACTCCCCGACGAGCAGCACCGGGGCATGGCCGACGGCGTCGAGGACCTCGCCGAGCCACCGGCGGTTCCGGGAGACCGCGTCGTCCGGGACGCGGGTGCCGGCGCTCAGGCCCGGCTGACCGGGGAGGTCGACCGCCGTCACCCGGAACGAGGCCGCCAACCTCGAGATCAGCGGCAGCGAGGTCGCCGCGCCGAAGTTCGTCCCGGGCAGTAGCAGGACCTGCGGGCCGGTGCCGGTCGTGATCAGGTGGGTGGGACCGAGCGACGTCCTGATCCGGCGGCGGTCCCCCGACGGCAGTGCCCGGTCCAGCTCGGCACGGCACCACTGCTGCACGATCCGGCGACCGTTGTCCGAACGGTAGATCTCCACCTCGGCCCCCTCGACGAACACCGCGTCCGCCCAGCCTTCCCGGCATACCGCCGTCGTGCATAGGGCCGGTACCTCCGTCTCCGTGCGGGGCCCGCGAACGGTCCGCACCCGGCCGGGGACCAGACTGCGACGGAGCACACCGACACGACGTACACGGAGGGGCACGGTGCCGAGGACCGTCCGGCGCAGGCGCGCACCGCTCCGCAGCCCGGGCCGGGCGATCGCCGCGAGCTTCGCGGCCACGATCGCGGCCGGCACCGGCGTGCTGATGCTGCCCGCCTCGACCAGCGGCCCGGAGAGCGCCTCGTGGCTCGACGCCCTGTTCACCGCGACCTCCGCGGTGTGCGTGACCGGCCTCGTCACCGTCGACACCGGCAGCTACTGGTCGCCGTTCGGCCAGGTGGTGATCCTGGCGCTCATCCAGCTGGGTGGACTCGGCCTGATGACCGTCTCCTCGCTACTGGTCGTCCTGGTGTCCCGGCGCCTGGGGCTGCGCGCGAGACTCGTCGCGCAGGCTCAGTCGCGGACCCTCGACGCGGCCGACATCCGGCGTGTCATCCGGAACGTGGTGGTGTTCAGCATCGCCGCCGAGCTCGTCGTCACCACCGTCCTCGCGGTCCGGTTCGGCCTCGCCCACGCGATGCCGCCCGGCCGCGCCCTGTGGGAGGGCCTGTTCCACGCGATCTCGGCGTTCAACAACGCCGGGTTCGGCCTGCGCCCGGACAGCCTCGTCCCCTACGCCGGCGACGCCTGGATCCTGCTCACCGTGGCCCTCGCCGTGATCGTCGGCGGGCTCGGGTTCCCGGTCGTGTTCGAGCTGGCCCGTGCCTGGCGGCGACCCCGGACCTGGTCGGTCACGACCCGGATCACGGTGATCGTCACCGGTGTCCTGCTCGTGCTGGGCACGGTGCTGTTCCTGGTGCTGGAGCGGGACAATCCCGCGACCCTCGGCGCGCACCCGCCGGCCGGGCGGCTGCTGCTCGGCTTCTTCAGCGCCGTCATGCCCCGGACGGCCGGTTTCAACGCCCTCGACGTCGCCGCGCTCACCCCGGAGACATGGCTGGTCACCGACATCCTCATGTTCATCGGCGGGGGCAGCGCCGGCACGGCCGGGGGGATCAAGGTCACGACGTTCGGGCTCCTGGCCTTCGTCCTCTGGTCGGAGATCCGCGGGGAGCCCGATGTGGACGTCGGGCAGCGGCGGGTTCCCGCGGAGAACCAGCGCCAGGCGCTGGCCGTCGTGCTGCTCGGTGTGGGGATCACTGCGATCGCCACCCTCGTGCTGCAGGCCACGACCGACCTCGACCTCGACCGGGTGCTGTTCGAGTGCGTCTCGGCGCTCGGCACCGTCGGGCTCTCGACCGGCATCACCGCCACCCTGCCGGCACCGGCGCAGGTCGTGCTGGTCCTGTTGATGTTCCTGGGCCGGCTCGGGCCGCTCACCGTCGCCTCCGCGCTGGCCCTCCGCACCCGGCAGCGTCACTACCGCCGCCCCGAGGAAAGGACGATCATTGGCTGACCGGCACGAACCCGTCGCCGTGCTGGGCCTGGGCCGGTTCGGCAGCGCACTGGCACAGGAGCTCACCCGGCAGGGCGCGGAGGTCCTCGCCGTCGACCGCGATCCCCGCGAGGTGCAGGCCTGGGCGAGCGAGCTGACCCAGGTCGTCACGGCGGACAGCACCGACCTCGAGGCGCTGCGCCAGCTCGGCATCGGCGACTTCACCCGCGCGGTCGTGGCGATGGGCCACATCGAGGCCAGCATCCTCACGACCTCGCTGCTCGTCGAGCTCGGCGTCGACGACATCTGGGCCAAGGCGACCAGCCGACGGCACGGCAACATCCTGGAACGCGTCGGCGCCCACCACGTCGTCTTCCCCGAGTTCGACATGGGTGAGCGGGTCGCGCACCTGCTCTCCGGCCGGATGCTCGACTACCTCCAGGTCGAACCGGACTTCGCCGTCGCCAAGCTCCACCCGCCCTACGAGGCCGTCGGGAAGCCCCTGGGGACGACCGGCCTGCGGGCCCGCCACGGGATCACCGTGGTCGCGGTCAAGTCGCCGGGCTCGGGGTTCACCTACGCGAGCCAGGACACCGTGCTGACCCACGACGACGTCATCCTCGCGATCGGCGACCACGACGCCATCGACCGGCTCGTGAACCGAGAAGGCTGAGCCGGGGAGCAGGCCGTTGCGCCCCCGTCCGGCGGCGAGCACCGTGTCGGGATGACCGAGCCGCCACCGCAGCCGGGCCCGGTACGGATCGCAGGCCTGCAGTCCCCCGGCACGCCCGCGGACGTCCCGGCCAACCTCGCCGAGCTGGACCGTGCCGCCCACGACGCCGCCCGCCGCGGGGCGCGGCTGCTCGTGACCCCGGAGCTCTTCGTCACCGGCTACGACATCGGTGACGCCGTGCACGCCCTCGCCCGCCACGATCTTCTCGGTCCGGCCGCGGAGATCGCCGCCGCGGCCGGGATCGCGATCGTGCTCGGCGCCCCGGAACACGACGACGGCCGCTACTACAACTCGGCGTTCTTCCTCGACGACCGCGGCCGGCTGCGCGGCCGCTACCGCAAGACCCACCTGTACGGCGACCTCGACCGGGCGCTGTTCACCCCGGGCGACGACCTCGTGCACGTCGTCGACTTCGCGGGCCTGCGCATCGCCCTGCTCGTCTGCTACGACGTCGAGTTCCCGGAGCCGGTCCGGGCGGCCGCCCTCGCGGGTGCCCATCTCCTGGCCGTGCCGACCGCCCAGATGACGCCGTTCGACTTCGTCGCCGACCACCTGGTCCGCGTGCGGGCCTGGGAGAACCAGGTCTACATCGCCTACGTCAACCACGACGGCGCCGAGGGCTCCCTGACCTACGTCGGGCGCAGCAGCATCGTCGCACCGTCCGGGGAGGTGCTGGACCGCGTCGTGCACGGCACCGGCCTGGTCGTCGCCGACGTGAGCGCCGGCGTCGTCGAGCGCGCCCGGGCGGAGAACCCGTACCTCGCCGACCGCAGGCCCGACCTGTACCCGGCGCCGCACCACGCGGCCCACCGGCCGTGAACGCGAGCGTCCCGCGACGGCCGCGGACGCCGGGACGATCGACCCGTTCCGGCGCGGTCCCGAGCGGACGGGCGAGCGATCACGACGTCGCCCGGTGCGGCAGCTGGAACCACGCGCGGGTTGCGGCGACGAGCTCGGCGATGTCGGCGGGGGCGCCGAGGTCCCGACCCGTCACCGTGGCGATGCGACGCAGGCGGTACCGGACCGTGTTGGGGTGGCAGAACAGGATGGTGCCGGCCGCCTGCGCCGATCCGCCCGCCTCGACCCAGGCCTCGAACGTGGCCAGCAGCAGGTCGCGGTCGTCGGGCGGAAGCTCGAGCAGGCCGCCCAGCACCACGTGGGCGGTCTCCAGCGCGGCATGCGGGGCGGCGGCGAGCAGCACGCTGAGCGGCTGGTCCCGGAACTGCTCGACACCGCCGTCCGGTGGCAGGTTCTGCAGCGCCAGGCGCGCGAGGCGCAACGCCCACGCGGCCTGCCGCAGCTCACCGAAGACCGGGCTCACGCCGACCGGGCCGCCGGCGTGCCGGTCCAGCACACCCATCGCCTCCTCGCTCCGGGAGCGGTCGGCGAGCGAGAGCACGCCGAGCGACAGGTCGTTCTCGAGGCGCCAGACGGAGGTGACGTCGCAGGCGGCCAGGGCGCTCTCCACCCGCGGCATCGGGTCGTGGCCCAGCTCGGCCGTCGCCGCGACCACCATGAACGCCCCCTCGACCGGCAGCCGGAGCGCCTCGGCCACCTCCCAGACCGTCCCCTTCTCCGCGGAACCGGTGAGGATCGCCCCGACCAGGACCGCGCGCTCGCGCTCGCGCGCGCGGAGCAGCAGCCGGGCCTCGTCGCGATAGGCCTCGATCACCGCGTCGCAGTAGGCGTTGTGGAGGGCGAAGCCGGAACCGGCGAGGTCGATGACGGCGTCCTCGGGCACCCCCGGTAGCCGGCGTGCGGTCGCGACGAGCCGCGCCCACACCTCGCCGAAGCCGACCCGGTACGCCGAGAGCACCTCGACCAGGGGAGCTCCCTGGGCCGCGCGCGCCCTCCCCGTCGCGGCCGGGGCGCGGGCATCCACCGGGGCGGCACCGGTGAGGCCGTCGAAGATGTACTCCACGTTGGTCCGGACCGAGCGGTACAGGTCGTCGGCCGGGACGACGTCGTCCCGCGCGTACATCGGTACCTCGTCGACGATCCGCTGCACGACCGTGTCGAGCAGGGCCGGCAGGTCCGCGCGCACGCTGTCGACGATCAGCTCCGCGGCCGACCGCTCCGGCCTCGGGATCGGCGTGACCATCACGGCAGCCTACGGCGTTGTCACCGGGAACAAGCCGGACCGGCGAGCCTTGTTTCCCTGAACCTAGGGATGCGGGCGCAGCGCGGGGACCCTCTTCGTACCGACGCGAAATCGACAACGGAGTCGCCATGACCAGCCTCGCCGTGCTCCTCGACGAGTCCGCAGCGCAGTACCCCGACCGCCCCGCCGTCCGCCACGACGACCGGATCCTGACCTACGCGGCGCTCGACGAGGCTGCAGGCCGCGTCGCCGCGCTGCTCGCCGCGCGCGGCGTCTCCCCCGGCTCGCCGGTCGGGCTGATGCTGCCCAACGTTCCCGAGTTCGCCGTCCTCTACTACGGCATCCTCCGTGCCGGCGGCGTGGTCGTGCCGATGAACCCGCTGCTCAAGGAGCGGGAGGTCGAGTACTACCTGTCCGACTCCGGGGCGGCGCTGCTGTTCGCCACCGCCGCCTCGGAGCCGCACGCGACCGCCGGGGCCGGTGCCGCCGGCGCGGAGACCGTCCTCGTCGACGGCGACTTCTCGGCCCTGCTCGGCCAGCAGCAGCCGGCGCCCCGGTCGGTCGCCCGCGCCGACGACGACCTGGCCGTGCTGCTCTACACCTCGGGCACGACCGGCCAGCCGAAGGGCGCGCAGCTCACGCACGCGAACCTGCGCCACAACGCGTGGATCACCGCCACCACGCTGCTGTCGCTGAGCCCGGACGACGTCGTGATGGGCTGCCTGCCACTGTTCCACGCGTTCGGCCAGTCCTGCGGCCTGAACGCGGCGGTGTCCAGCGGCGCCTGCCTCACTCTCGTCCCGCGGTTCGACCCGCGGACCGCGCTCGCGGTGATGGAACGTGACCGGGTGACCGTGTTCGAGGGCGTGCCCACGATGTTCTCCGCGCTCCTGCAGCACGGCGGGCCGGCCGACACCTCGTCGCTGCGGCTCGGCGTGTCCGGCGGGGCGGCCCTGCCGGTGCAGGTGCTCGAGGAGTTCGAGTCCGGGTTCGGCGCCCTGATCCTCGAGGGCTACGGCCTCTCCGAGACCTCGCCGGTCGCGTCGTTCAACCACCCCGGCCGCGAGCGCAAGGCCGGCTCCATCGGCACCCCGGTCCAGGGTGTCGAGATGCGCCTGGTCGACGACACCGGCAACGACGTGGCCACCGGCGAGGTGGGTGAGATCGCCGTGCGCGGGCTGAACGTCATGCGCGGCTACCACAACCGCCCGGAGGCGACCCGCGAGGCGATCCCGGACGGCTGGTTCCGCACCGGCGACCTGGCCAGGCAGGACGACGACGGCTACTTCTTCATCGTCGACCGGAAGAAGTCCCTGATCATCCGCGGCGGCTACAACGTGTACCCGCGGGAGATCGAGGAGGTGCTCTACCAGCACCCCGCCGTCGCCGAGGCCGCCGTCGTCGGCGTCCCGCACGCCGAGCTCGGCGAGGAGGTCGGCGCCGCCGTCGCGCTGCGCGCCGAGTCCACACCGGAACAGATCCGCGAGTTCGTGCGGGAACGGGTCGCGGCCTACAAGTACCCGCGGAAGGTCTGGGTCGTCGACTCGTTGCCGAAGGGCCCCACCGGCAAGATCCTCCGCCGTGAGGTGACGATCCCGGCGGAGGTCCGGGCCTGATGGATCCCACGAGTACTGCCGCCCCGCTGGACATGCTCCTCGCGGACGGCGCGCTCGGACCGCTGCACAGCCTGCTGCCCGGCGGACCCGGCCTGCGGCTGGCCACCGACCTCGCCCGCAGGCCGGGCACGGTCGCCCGCCGCGCCCGTGACCTCACCGGCGAGCTCGGCCAGGTCCTGCTGGGCCGTTCCACCGCGTCCCCGGACGCCCGCGACCGCCGCTTCGCCGACGAGGCCTGGCGACACAACCCGGTGCTGCGCCGGGTCGTGCAGTCGTACCTGGTCGCCGCGGACACCGCGCGGGCGCTGCTGTCCGACGCGGAACTCGACTGGCGGGACCGCAACCGCCTCGAGCTCGCGGTCGACAACCTGGTCGCGGCACTGGCGCCGAGCAACAACCCGCTGATCAGCCCGGTCGCCTGGAAGGCGCTGATCGACTCGGGGGGTGGCAACGTCGTCCGCGGCGTGCGCAACCTGGTCACGGACCTGGCCGGCGCGCCGCGGGTGCCGACGATGGTCCCTGCCGACGCGTTCCAGGTCGGCCTCGACCTGGCCGTCACGCCGGGGGCGGTCGTGCTGCGCACCGAGATGTTCGAGCTGATCCAGTACACGCCGCAGACGCCGGTGGTGCGCAGCCGGCCGCTGCTGGTCGTCCCACCCGTGATCAACAAGTTCTACGTCGCCGACCTCGCCCCCGGCCGCAGCCTCGTCGAGTACCTGGTGCAGGGCGGCCAGCAGGTCTTCATGATCTCCTGGCGCAACCCCGACGCCCGGCACCGGGACCGGGGCATCGACGACTACGGGCAGGCGATCATCGAAGCCCTCGACGCGACGCTGGCGGTCACCGGTGCCGACGCCGCCGGGGTGCTGGGCTTCTGCTCGGGCGGCACGCTGCAGTCGATGGTGCTCGCCGCACTGCAACGGGACGGACGGCTCGCCGAACGGGTCGCGGGCTTCGCGCTCGCGGTGTGCGTGCTCGACCAGCACCGGGCGGGCGTGGCCGGCGCGCTGCTGGACGAGGACACGGCCACGGCGGCCGCCGCCGCGTCCCGGGCGCGCGGCTACCTGGACGGCCGGACCCTGGCCGAGGTGTTCGCCTGGCTCCGGCCGGACGACCTCGTCTGGAGCTACTGGGTCAACAACTACCTGCAGGGTCGCGACCCCGCGCCGTTCGACATCCTGGCCTGGAACGCCGACACCACGCGGATGACCGCGCGGCTGCACCACGACTTCCTCGGCCTCGCGCAGAGCAACGCCCTGACCAAGCCCGGGGAGGCGAGCATGCTCGGCCGGGCGGTCGACCTCTCGTCGATCACCGTCGACGGGTACGTCGTCGCCGGCGTCGCCGACCACATCTCGCCGTGGGAGAGCTGCTACCGCAGTGCTGCACTGTTCGGCGGCACGACCCGGTTCGTGCTGTCCACGAGCGGGCACATCGCGGCGATCGTCAACCCGCCGTCCAACCGGAAGGCCACCCACCAGGTCTCCGAGGACCTCGGCGCGGAGGCCGGGCAGTGGCAGCGGACCACCCCGATGGTGCAGGGCTCGTGGTGGCCCGACTTCCTGCACTGGCTCGGCGAGCGCAGCGGGCCGGAGCGGGACGCCCCGGCCGGGCTCGGCGGAGCCGGTCTGGTCCCGCTCGACGCGGCGCCCGGCACCTACGTCCTGGACCGATGACGACCGGCGGCACCACCCGGATCGTCGAGGCCGGCGGCCGGACGCTGCGGGTCGCGGTGCGGGCGGGCGAGCCCGACCGGACGCCGCTCCTGCTGGTCAACGGGATCGGGAGCCGGCTGGAGTCCTTCGACCCCCTGCTCGACCGGCTCGACCCGGCCCGCCCGGTGATCCGCTTCGACCCGCCGGGGATCGGCGGGTCGCCGCCGGCCGGTCGGCCCTACCGGCTCCCCGGTCTGGCCCGCACCCTCGTCGCCGTGCTCGACCGGCTCGGCCACGAGCAGGTCGACGTCCTGGGCATCTCCTGGGGCGGCGCGCTGGCCCAGCAGTTCGCCTGGACCGCTCGCCGCCGCTGCCGCACGCTGGTGCTCGTGGCCACCGGCACCGGCGCGGTGATGGTGCCCGCGAGGCCCCGGGTGCTCGCCCGGATGACGACCCCGCGCCGGCACCTGGACCCGCAGTACCTGCGGCGGGTCGCCCCCGAGATCTACGGCGGTACGGCCCGCACCGACCCGGAGCTGGCCGCGCGGCTGCTCGCCCCGAAGGGGCAGACCGGCTCGGCGCGCGGGTACGCGTGTCAGCTGCTCGCCGCGGCCGGCTGGACGAGCCTGCCGTTCCTGCCGCTGCTGCGGCAGCGGACGCTCGTCCTCGCCGGCGACGACGACCCAATCATCCCCCTGCTCAACGGCCACCTGCTCGCGGCGCTCATCCCCCGCGCACGGCTGCACGTCTACCCCGGCGGCCACCTCGAGCTGGTCGCCCGGCCGGAGCTCCTCGCTCCGGTGATCGACGAGTTCCTCCGCCCCGCACCGACCGCGTTCCACACCCACTCCGAGGAGGACACCTCATGACCGACCTGCAGGTGGGCATCGGTGATGCCCTGGGCACCGACTACTTCTTCATCCGGGACCAGCTCACCGCCGACCAGCTCGGCTATCTGACCCGGGCACGCCAGTTCGTCGACGACGAGGTCCTGCCCACCATCAACGAGTACTGGGACGCCGCGCAGTTCCCCTGGCCGATGGTCGAGAAGCTGGGGGCGGCCGGGCTGGTCGGCGACGGCATCGAGGGGTACGGCTGCCCGGCCATGGATCCGCTCTCGGCCGGGCTGGTCACCATGGAGCTCTCCCGCGGTGACGGCAGCCTGGGCACGTTCGTCGGTGTGCAGGCGGGCCTGGCCATGCGGGCGATCGCCTACTGCGGCTCGGAGGTGCAGAAGCGGCGGTGGCTGCCGCCGATGGCGCGCCTGGAGAAGATCGGGGCGTTCGCGCTCACCGAACCCGACCACGGCTCGGACTCGGTCGCGCTGGAGACCACGGCGCGCCGCGACGGGGACGGGTGGGTGCTCGACGGTGCCAAGAAGTGGATCGGCAACGGCAGCATCGCCGACGTGGTCGTGGTCTGGGCCCGGGACACCGAGGACGGGCAGGTCAAGGGCTTCCTCGTGGAGAAGGGCACGCCCGGCTACGACGCACGCGTGATCGAGCGCAAGGCCTCGCTGCGCGCGGTGTGGCAGGCCGAGATCGCGCTGGACGGCGTCCGCGTGGACGAGGCCGACCGGCTGCCCGGCGCCCGCTCGTTCAAGGACACCGGGCGGGTGCTCGCCTCGACCCGTAGCTCCTGCGCCTGGATGGCGCTCGGCCACGCCGTCGCCGGCTTCGAGGCGGCGCTGACCTACGCCCACCGCCGCCGCCAGTTCGGCCGGACGCTGGCGCACTCCCAGATCATCCAGCAGCGCCTGGTCCGGATGCTCGCCGACGTCACCGCCATGCAGCTGTACTGCCTGCAGATCGCGCGGCTGGCCGAGGCCGGCAAGCTGAGCGACACCCTGGCCGGCCTGGCCAAGCTGCACAACACGTCGAAGGCCCGCACGGTGCTCGCCGAGGCCAGGGACCTGCTCGGCGGCAACGGCATCCTGCTGGACTTCCACGTGATGCGGCACATGGCCGACATCGAGTCCGTGCACACCTTCGAAGGCACCGAGACGATGCAGACGTTGATCGTGGGGCGGGACATCACCGGCGTCGGGGCGTTCACCTGACCCTCACCACGCGACCCGGGCTCTGCCGGCGCGGGCCGCGACCAGCCCGCCGAGCACAGGTTGCGCGGCCCGCCCCCCGGGTGCCACTCATGGAGCTTTAGTCCTGTGGCACAGGACTAAAGCTCCATGAGTGGGTGCGGTCGTCGTGCAGGGGCGGGACGCGCCCGTGGTGGCGGGCTTCGCGACGCACCCCGACTGGGATCACGTGCAGCGAAACCATAATCGTCGCTTTGTCGTCACGACCGCCCGAACCAGTCGATACTTCCTTCGGCAATTTTGACGACGCTCGCCCCCAGGAATGAGGAGCACCCTGTGAAACCTGTCGCGAGCCCGCGTTGGCCGAGGGCTCGCCCCCGGGCTCAGCGGGAGCAGGTCCGGCACTCGACGCCGGGGCGCAGCGCCGTTGCTTCGCCCTGGGACGACAGGTTCGAATCAGACCGTGATGACGATTTTTCCGAACTGCTCGTTGGACTCCATGTACTGGTGGGCCTCGACGACCTGGTCGAGGGGAAAGACCTTCGCCAGCATCGGCTTGAGAGCTGCACGCTGCAGGCCGTCGCGGACGAACGCGACTGCTTCGGAGAGTTGTTCGGGGTCGGTGGTGATCTCGAAGAGCTCGTAGCCCCGGAGGGTCAGGTGCTTGCCAAGCACGTCCATGACCGGAAGCGGGGTCGTCTCCTCACTGAGTGCGCCGTAGACGATCAGAATTCCTTCCGGCGCGAGAGAGGCGGTCAGGTCGGCCAGTCCCGGCCCGCCGACCGGGTCGAAGGCGACCCTGGCGCCTGCCCCGCCGGTGAGACGGCGCACCTCGGCCGCGGTGTCCTGTTCGGAGGTGGCGATGACCTCGGCGGCGCCGGCGTCGAGCAGGGCCTGCTGCTTACGCGACGAGCGGGTGAGCGCAACGGGACGAGCGCCGATCATGTTCGCGATCTGGATCGCGGCCAGACCGACGCTGCTGGATGCAGCAGTGATCAGGACGGTGTCGCCGCGGGTGAGGCCGGCACGGGCGATGAGCCCGCCGTAGGCGGTGACGAACGGCATCCAGACCGCGGCGGCATCGGTCCAGGTCAGGTTCTCGGGGTGCTGGACGACCGCGTGAGCGGGTGCGATCACGAGTTCGCCGTGTACCGGGTAGTCGTTCATCCCGAACGCCGGGACGACGCTGACCGGGGTTCCGTTCGCGAGGTCGACCCCGGCACCGACGGCATCGACCTCCCCCGCGACTTCGTAGCCGATCCCGGCCGGCAGTACGGGGTCGTGGACGTACGCGCCGCTGCGGAACATCGCCTCGGCGCGGTTGACGCCGAGTGCTCGGGCCCGGATGCGCACTTCGCCGGGCCCGGGCTCGGGGATGTCGACGTCGTCGAGAACGAGCACCTCGGGTCCGCCGATCTGGTGGAATCGGACGGTCTTGGCCATGGAGGATCACCAATCTTCGTGGCGTGCTGAAGTTCGTGGCTCGGCATGGTGGCGTGCCTTGCAGTGGAGGAACCGTCCCAGGGGCCACCTGTGCTGGGGCATGCGCGGGATGTCGCGCGAACCGGTCAGGCGCGGCCGATGACGACCTTTCCGACCATGTGACCGTCTTCGATCATCTCGTGCGCCCGGCGAACGCTTCCGGCGTCCAGGCCGGACAGCTCTGTGGTCATGGTCGACTTCAGCTTTCCCTCGTCGACCAGGGTGGCGACGCGGGCAAGGAGGTGGTGCTGATTGATCATGTCGTTGGTCTGGAACAGCGGACGAGTGAACATCATCTCCCAGTGGAATGTGATGCTCTTCGCCTTCAGCGGCAGGATGTCGAGCCCCTCGGGCTCGTCGACGGCGACGATCGCCCCTCCTGGCCGGAGGATCTCGGCGTAGGTAGGGATCATTCCTGCGGTGCGTGGAGAGAAGATGTAGTCCAGGCCCGATCCGGTGATCCGATCGATCGAGGACGGCAGGTCGTCGTGGCCGATCACATGGTGGGCACCGAGCTCTGCCGCCCACGCCCGGGACTCCTCCCGCGAGGCCGTCCCCACGAACTCGAGGCCGGTCAGCACGCGGCCCAGCTGGAGGATCATCGAGCCCACGCCACCCGCCGCGCTCGGCACGAGCATCGTCCCCGTGTCGTCGGTACCGAGGCGCAGACGGTCAAAAAGGGTTTCCCACGCGGTGATGGTCGTCAGTGGCAGAGCTGCAGCCTCCGAGAAGCTCAGCGAGACCGGCTTCGGCCCCACGATCCGCTCGTCGACCACGTGGTACTCGGCGTTGGTCCCCTGCCGTGCGATCGACCCCGCATAGTAGACATCGGCGCCGACCTCGAACATCGACACCTCACTGCCGACCCCGACCACGACACCGGCAGCGTCGTAGCCGAGGACCTTCGGCTCGCCGTTCGGGTCGGTGCCGCGCCGTTGCTTGGTGTCGACCGGGTTCACGGACACTGCTCGAACATCCACGAGCAGGTCATGAGGGCCCGGCGTGGGCGTCGGCAGCGTGACGTCCTCCAGTGCGGCCGGCTCGGTGATCGGTAACGGCCGGCGGTAGGCGACCGCTGCCATGGTCGGTGGGATGGGCATGACCCGACGGTATCGATGCAGTCCCAGTTACCTGCAACGGCGACAACTTCCCAATGGGTATCATTGGGAAGTGCCCATCTCCGATTCCCCTGCACACGACGTCTACGCAGCAGCCTGTCCCTGCCGCGACATGCTCGACCTCCTGGCGAACAAGTGGAGCGCGATGATCCTCGGCGCCCTCGAGGACGGACCACAGCGATTCGGCTCCCTCCGCGCGCGCCTGGAAGGCGTGAGCCCCAAGGTCCTCACGCAGACGCTTCGCCGACTCGAACAGCACGCCTTGATCGAACGGGAGGTGTTCGCCGAGGTGCCACCACGGGTCGAGTACTCCCTGACCCGACTGGGGCGCGACGCCAACCTCCCGCTGTTGGGACTGCGTCGCTGGGTCGAGGAGAACATCCATCGCTTTCCCGCCTCGACGGAGTGAGCTGCCGGCCCAGCTGAGCCCTCCCACCACCGGTTCTGCGCGACGGGAAGCCGATCCCCGCATCCGTCACCGTCGATCTCGCCGGCAGGTCGGCCGGCCCTACCCAGACAGCGCTTGGCAGTACTGATATATACAAGTACAGTGCTCCCGTCGGACGAAGGGAAACGGGATGTCACTCGTCAACACACTTGACCTGACCACGGTCGCTCGTCGGGAGGGCTTCGCCGTGGCCGCTGTCAACGTCGTCGACGACCTGTCGGCGCGGGCAGCGGTATTCGCCGCCGAGCAGGCAGAGTCGCCGATCATCCTGCAGACCTCGGTGAAAACCCTCCGCCGTGCCGGGGTGTCGCTCATGTCGAGCATGCTGCGCACGATTGCCACAGGGGCCTCGGTGCCGGTCGCGCTGCATCTCGACCATTGCCCCGACCGGGCGCTGATCAGCGAGGTCGTCACACACGGGTGGAGCTCGGTGCTCTTCGACGCGTCAGCGCTCCCTTTCGACGAGGCCGTCGGTCAGACCGGCGAGGTGGTCCGGGAGGCGCACGTTCACGGCGTGACCGTCGAATCGGAGATCGAGAACATCATCGGGGTCGAGGACGGCATCGGGTCCGACGAGGCTCTGCACTCGTACACCGAGGAAGAACTCGCGGAGGCTGCGCGGGTCAGCGGCGCTGACATGATCGCACCACAGGTCGGGACGGCTCACGGCATGTACTCCGCAGCACCGCAGCTACGGTTCGACCGGGTCGCGAAGCTCGTCTCACTGACCGATCGGCCCGTGGTCCTGCACGGCGGGACGGGCCTGTCCGACCGGGACTTCCGCCGGTTCGTCGAGGCCGGCATCTCCAAGATCAATATCTCGACGGCGCTCAAGCACGCCTACATGAACGCTGCCCGCGAGCACCTCGAGGAGGCCGAACGTCGGCGCAGGTGGGAACCCACGGCCCTGTTCGATCAGGTGGCCGAAGCCGTCACCGCGGTCGTCGGATGGCACATCGGAGTGTTCGGCGGACATGGAGCCGACCAGCACTGGAGCGCCGCATGAAGCACCCACGTGCTCTCCTCCTGGACTGTGACGGTGTACTGGCCGACACCGAGCTCGAGGGACACCTTCCCGCGTTCAACGAGGCGTTCGAGAAGCTTGGCCTCACTCTTCACTGGACCCCTGAGCAGTACCACTCACTGCTGGCCGTGGGTGGCGGCAAAGAGCGGCTCGCGGCATTCTTGAATGCCCATCCGGACGAAGCTCCTGCGTCCGACGGCGACCGCCAGGGGCTGATCGGGCGGGTGCACAGGCTCAAGAGCGAACTGTACGTCCAACGCGTCCGACACGGTGCGCTTCCCGCCCGGCCCGGGGTTCGACGACTGATCGCCGAGGCGCTGGACACCGGCTGGCAGGTGGCCGTGGCGTCGACGTCGGCCCCGGCCAGTGTCGAGGCGGTACTGGGCGCCGTCGTCGGACCGAGACTGCGAGCCCGGATGGCCGGAATCTTCGCAGGCGACGTCGTCGCCGCCAAGAAGCCTGCTCCGGACATCTACGAGCTCGCGCTACGAGAACTCGGCAGGTCCCCCGAGGATTCGGTCATCATCGAGGACTCCGGAGCCGGCGCGACGGCCGCCGCCCGGTCCGGCACTCGCCACGTGGTCACCCTGAGCCACTTCACCGTCGACGATACGTTCCCCGCGGCCAGCGCCGTGCTCTCCGATCTGGGCGACGTGGGCGCCCCGGCACGGCTCGTCAGCGGCACCGACGTGCGCAACAGCGACGGCGTCGTCGACCTGGCAACCTTGGAGAAGACCCTGTTCGCGTAGTGACGCGAGACCGGCCTGCGCCCGTCACGTGGCTCGCGGGCCCCCGGCCGCCTTCGGCGTCGGGTTGTGGAACTCGAACGTGATCTTCATCTTGTCCCCGCGGAACAAGACATGGCAGAACTCGAACGGATTCCCCACCTCGGTGTAGTTCGTCTCCTGCAGTTGCAGCAGGGTGAACCCGGTCTTCACCTGCAGTAGCTGCGCGTCACGTTCGCTGGCCAGCGCCGTTTCCACCGACTCCACCACACGAGCCGGACGGAGACCGTAGCTCTCCTCCAGGATGCGGCGCAGCTGACCACTCTCGAGGTCCTTCGTGTCGAGGTCCGGGCACCGCTCGACCGGGACGAACGACAGGTGGATGCTCAGCGGCGCACCGTTCATGGTGCGGAGCCGCTCGATCCTGTGCACCCGTTGCCCCTCGGCGAGGTCCAGCTGCTTGCGCAGCCGTGCCGATGCCTCCTGCTGCGAAGCGCCGACGAGGATGATCCGGCTCTCGATGCCGAGCTCGTCGAGCTGGCCTTGGATTCCGATCGGCAGATGTGGCCGGTTGGCGACCTTCGGTTCCGCCACGAACGTTCCCTTGCCCGGTACCCGATAGACGAGGCCCTGGTGGGCGAGCCGGGTGATGACGCCGCGCGTGGTCATGCGGCTGAGCCCGTAGGTCCCGCTGAGCTCGTTTTCGGACGGGATCTGCGAGTTGGGGCGCCACTCCTCGTTCGCGATGCGATCCTTGATGGCCTCTTCGAGCTGGACATGGAGCGGCGTGGGGCTATGACGGTCGAGCATCCACCTCACCAGGACCGATCACGGCCGACCGATGTCGGCAACAGGTATGTACAGGTACAGGTACAGAGTATCAGCCATGCCGATGGCAGTGCGAAGCCCCGGTGCGCGCGTCAGCGTTCGCGCACACCGGGGCTCAGGGGACGGTGGCGGTCGGTCAGTCTCGAGGGACCGCATCCCAGCGGCCCCGGACGTACTGTCCGGGGTACGGGGCGTCTTCCCAGCTCAGACCAAGTTCCCAGGCCGCGCGCAGCGGCCAGGCCGACTCCCGCAATGCGACGCGGGCCAGGAACACCGCGTCGGCGTCGCCGGCTTCCAGGAGGTTCTCGGCCTGTTTGGGTTCGAGGATCAGGCCGACCGCCGCGGTGGGGATGCCGTTGTCCGCGCGGATACGTGCGGACAACGGCACCTGGTAGTTGCGTCCGACTGGAATGTCGGCCGGCCCGATGCTGCCGCTGGAGACGTCGATCAGGTCGACGCCCCGGGCCTTCAGCAACCCGGCGAGGCGGCTGGTCTGCTCGAGGTCCCAGCCACCGGGGATCCAGTCGGTCGCCGACACACGCACGAACAAGGGCTTGCCCTGCGGCCACGCTGCACGCACGGCGTCGACCACCTGCAGGGGAAACCGGATTCGCCCTTCGAAGGATCCGCCATAGTCGTCGTCTCGGTCGTTCGCGATCGGTGAGAGGAACTCGTGGAGGAGGTAGCCGTGAGCGGCGTGGATCTCCAGCACGTCGGCGCCGGTCCGATCGGCCCGGTGCGCCGCCGCGACGAACGCATCACGCACCTCGTCCATCTCATCGTGGGTCAGCGGCTTGGGCGGCGGATTGCCGTGATGCGGGATCGCCGACGGTGCCACCGTGGTCCATCCGTCCGCGGTCGCGGGGACCGCGCCCTTCGGCTCCCCGGGAAATCCACGATAGGTGGATGCCTTGCGCCCGGCGTGTGAGATCTGGAAACCGAACCTCGCTCCCTGCGCGTGCACGAAGTCGACGATCCGGGTCCACGCCTCGGCCTGTTCGTCCGACCACAACCCGGCATCCTGGGCAGTGATACGGCCTTGCGCCGTCACGGCGACGGCCTCGGACATGACCAGGCCGAATCCGCCCTGGGCGCGGGCGCCGAGATGCGCCAGATGCCAGTCGTGCGGCATGCCGTCCTGGGCCTCACAGGAGTACTGGCACATCGGGGAAAGCCAGATGCGGTTGGGGAAGGACACGTCGCGAAGGCGGAACGGTTCGAACAGCAGAGGCATGTCATCAGTCTTCCGGTCGGATGGTCAGGGCAGGCACGAAACCGTCATGCTGAGTCGAGGAGCGTTCCGGAACTCGGTACCGCGTTCAGGAAGCGGCGCTGGTAGCTCACGACCTGGCTGGCAGAGGTGAAGCGCGCCAGATAGGCAGGCTCGGCGGTGACGACCAGCCGGTCGACCACGTCGGCGAACTCGGGTTCCGTGGCCAGCTTGTCGAGGTCGCGGTAGTTGCGGCCCTCCATGCTGCAGACGATGAGGCGGGTGTCGGGGAGGTTGGTCGCCTTCAACAGCCGCAGGTTGTGGCGGACACCGTCGAGGCCGTCGTGTCCCTCCGGGTCTTCGATCCGTCGATAGGCGACGAGATCCTCGGCGTACTCCAGCACCTCGATCAGATCCGTGTCCGCCTCCGTGGAGGAGAGATGATCGTGGTCGACGAGGTAGGACCGCAGCGCCTCGAGGTGACGCACGTCGCGTGTCGTCCGGTACGCCTCGACCGCATGCGCGATCCACCGCGACTCGCCGAGCCGGTGCCGGACGAAGCTGTTGATGAAGTACGGCTTGGCCTGCAGCGCCAGCGCGGTCTGATGGGGTTCGAACATCAACGTGTAGTTGACCCGGTATCCGTGCTCGCGGAGGGCGAGCGCCAGCGTGTGCGACCGGAACGCGTCCTCGACGGACGGGCGGGCGAAGTGAGCGCGCAGCCGGCGGTCCCCGTGCAACAGTTCGGTGGCGTTGCCGCCGTTGACCGGGCCGGTGTGGGGCACCTTCACGACGAGCCGATACTCCGAGAGGATCTCCCGATACCGTGCCATCTGGTCGAGAATCACGTCGAGTTCGGCGAACGGGTCCTCGATCTCGACGCTGATGTCGCAGCCCGGCCCCAGCAGGGCCCCGATCTCCTGCATCACCTCTTCCAGGCTCCCGAACTTCTGACCGACGTTGGCTGCCGGATCGTTGAGGAACAGGTCGTAGACGATGCCCGGGTTACAGGTGAGGTTGGCCAGGACGCCGGCGACGGGCTCGATCTCGTAGGGATTCGCGGAGTCGGCCGAGAACAGCATCCCACTCGGCCGCTTGACTCCGTCGCGGTCGTACCCGATATCGCGTACGAGGTCGACCGAGAGAAGACCGTCCTCGGCGAGCGAGGTCTCCACCCGAAACCCGGCCGGGATCCCGGCGTGGTCACGACCGAATGTCCTGATCACGTCCCGGAACCGGTCGGTCACCCCGACGGCGCAGGCAGCGGCGGACAACGTCTCGAAGTCCGCCCGGCCGATGGTGAGCCCCGCGACGCGCCGAACGTCGCTCTCGTGGCCCCGCGCGGGCGACTTCCCGAGCGCACCCAGGGTGAAGTGAACACCGGCGGCGCCTTCGCCTGCCGACCTGTAGTTGACGTGCACCATCATTCGCCACCGTTCGTACGCCGAGCTAACCTGAAAGCGGCAGACCCAGTGGGCAGCCGGTATATACCGGTACGGTAGGCTGCAGTTCAGCGTCCGTCAAGCTGCGAGAGCCCGAGGAGTGCCGCGCCAGCCTCGTCTGGCGCCCGCTCGAAGCCCTGACCAGGGCAGACTCGTCGAACCATCAACGCTTCGCACCCCGTGGCTGCCGCCCGAGACGCACTAGAAGTTGATCGTTGACGTGTGCCACCTCGGCCAGTAGCGTCCACAGCCACCTGGACCGGTATATACCGGAGCTGTCAAGCTGGTACGGTCACTGTCGCCCTCGAAGGAGCCCACACCATGATCGTGATCCGAGGCCGCGAGATCACCGCTCGCTCGTTCGCGAAGATGCTGGACATCTCGCTCGTCCATCCAGACACCGCTCTGGCCTCCATCGACGAGCTCGTCGGCGTGTGCCGCGAGCACGACGTCAATGCCTGCTGCGTGAACCCCAACTACCTCGACTACATCGTCAAGGAGCTCGAGGGCACCGACGTCAAGCCCAACGTCGTCACCGACTACCCGTTCGGCACGAGCGCTCGCGCCACGAAGATCGCCGCAGTGGAGGACGCGGTCCGCCGGGGCGCCCAGCTGATCGACCCCGTGGTCGAGTTCGGTGCGCTCAAGAACGGCGACTACGACAAGGTCGCCAGCGAGGTCAGCGATCTGGTGAAGGCCGCAGAAGGCCGCGAGACCCGGTTCATCGTCGAGGTGTCCTATCTCAACCGCGACGAGATCGTCGCCGCGTGCAACGCCGTCGCCGAAGGCGGCGGCGACTACGTGAAGACGTCCACCGGCCGCGAGGGCGGGCCCGACATGTCGGTCATGAAACTGATGCGCGACACCCTGGACGGCAGTGACGTCAAGATCAAGCTCGCTGGCACCGGTCGGTTCTGGACCACGGCGGTCGCCCTCGGTTGTGTGGCAGCCGGGGCCGATATCGTTGGAACCCGGGCCGGAGACCAGATCATCCGTGAGCTGCCGCTGTTCGAGGAGATCTTCTCACAGATCGAGTTCCAGCCGTCCCGATGAGCGTCCAGGCGGGAATGAGGAGGCCGACTGATGAAGAGTGACAGGCTCACCGGTGACGTTGCTGTCGTGACGGGCGCCGCATCGGGCATCGACCGGGCCATAGCCATCGAGCTCGCCCGGCATGGCGCGGTCGTCGCCTGTGCCGACCTGGACGACACGGGCTGCACCCGCACCGTCGACGAGATCACCGAAGCCGGCGGGAAGGCATTCGGGGTACACATCGACATCGGCGACGCGGCGTCGGTCGATCGAGCGTTTGCCGAGGTCTTCGACCGCACAGGGAAGATCACCGTCCTGGTGAATGGTGCAGCCGTGACCCGCTTCTCCCAGCTGCCGGAGTGCAGCGACGAGGAGTGGAACTTCGTCATGAACATCAACCTGACCGGCGCGTTCCGCTGCCTGCGCGCGGTCCACCCGTACATGAGCCGCACCGGAGGCCGGATCGTGCAGATCTCCTCGACCTCCGGCAAGAGCGGCGGCAGCTGGGCGGGCCCCCATTACGTCGCGTCCAAAGCCGGTCTCATCGGCCTCACCAAGTATGCCGCCGGCTACTTCGTCAAAGACGGGATCCGGGTCAACGCGATCTGTCCCGGTGTCACCGAGACCCCGTTGACCGACCAGGGCGAGCACACCGCTGCCACCCGGGCCCAGCAGGTCAGCGGTGTTCCGATGGGTCGCATCGGCACCCCGGAGGACACGGCAGGCGTCGCGCTGTTCCTGGTGTCGGACGAGAGCCGCTACATCACCGGTATCACTGTCGATGTCACCGGCGGCCGGTACATGTACGGAAACTGAGGACTCGCCACACTTTTCGACTCCAGGGTCGCCCCGATCAGGGGCTTTCGCGCGATCTACGTCGCCACTGATCTGCTGTATTCAAGGAGGAATAACAGTGGACGCTCAGAAGTTCGTTGTAGGAATCGACGCCGGAACCACCGGGTGCCGTGCCGTCATCTTCGACCTCTCAGGGAACGAAATTGCGGCAGGATACCGAGAGAACCCCCTGAGCTACCCCCAGGCCGGATGGGTGGAGTGCTCCCCCCAGGCGATCATCGACAACTGCTACGACTCGGTTCGAGACGCTCTCGGCCGCAGCGGTATCGATGCCCACGAAATCGCCTCGGTCTGCTTCACCATGATGCGGTCGAGTTTCGTCATGCGAGACGCCAAAGGTGGGTTCGTCCGCGACATCATCATGTGGCAGGACCTGCGGAATGCCGAGATGCTGCCGTGGATGGATCAGCAACTGGCCGCGCACGGGATGACCGCGGACGATCTCTACGATCGCACGGGCTTTCCCCTCGGGCAGGTCTGGCCCTCGTCGAAGATCTACTGGGTCAAGAAGCATCATCCCGATCAGTACGACCGCACCGCGGCCATCCACAGCATCCACGCGCTCGTGATGGAGGCTTTCGGGGCAGAGGGCTACGTGGATGACACCGACGACGCCGGCTGGTGGCAGATTGTCGACGCGGACACTTTCGAATACGACCACGAACTCGCGAAAGTGTTCGGAGTGGACGCCGAGAAGTACTCTCGGAACGTGCCGTCCGGCACGAACATCGGTAAGGTGACCCGCGCCGTCAGCGATCGAACCGGCCTCGCCGAGGGAACACCGCTGATCGTCGGAAGCGGCGACCACCAGAGCGCAGCAGTCGGGCTGGGCAACATCGCCGAGGGGATGGCCTCGATCGTCCTCGGCACCGCCGGCGTCGTCGTCGCGCAGTCGAGCAAGCCCGTCCGAGACCCCAACCGCCGAGCCCACGTCATCGGCTCGGCGCTGCACAAGTGGGAGATCGAGGGGCACGCCAGCGCCGCGGCCAGCAGCTTCAAATGGGTGCGCAGCACCTTTGGCCAGCTCGAGATGAGCACCCAGACTCTCACCGGCATCGACTGCTACGACCTGCTCACCAAGCAGGCCGAGCGCTCCCCCGCCGGGGCCCAGGGCCTGGTCTTCGTTCCCTGGCTCGCCGGAGCCGCCTGCCCCCACTACAACGCCGACGCCCGAGGGGCCTTCGTCGGCCTGACGCTCGGCCACAGCAAGAACGACATCGTACGCGCCGCGATGGAAGGTGTCTGCTACGAGATGCGCGCCATGCTCGAGGCGCTCGGGAAGGTCGATCTTCCGCCCTTCGAGCTCTACCGCGTCTCGGGTGGAGCGGCTCGCTCACCCATGTGGAACCAGATGGCGGCCGACATCTACGGCCGACCGGTCGAGACGGTCCGGGTCCCCGAAGCCACCGCACTCGGCGCCGCGATGATCGGCGCCGTCGGCGTGGGTCTGTTCGCCGACCTGAACGAGGCCGTCGAGTCGATGGTCCACGTGACGGGCCGGTGGGAGCCGATCGACAAGAACGTGCGGCTGTACGACGACATGTACCAGATCTTCGACGGCACCTACCACGCGTTGAGCGGCGAGGTGTACCCGGCCATCTCCAAGGTGCAGGGATTCTGACCGGCCTCGCCGGCGGCAGCCCTCCGACCAACAAAGGCGGAAACAATGGAGACCCTGGTAATCGGCATCGTGGTGGCGTTCTGCGCCGGTGCCTTCGGAGCTGCTCTGGGCGCGGTAGGCGCGGTTACGCTGACCGGTCTGGCAGCATTCGTCGCGCTCCTCGTAGCCCCTGGAGCGGGCCATGTCGACTTCCTGGGGGTGTACGCGTTCGGGCTGTACCTGGGCCCGCACGTCTCGTTCGCCCCTGCCATCGTCGCGGCGGCGTACGCGGGCCGCAAACGCTACCTTGCCGAGGACGGAAAGGACATCCTCACTCCCCTGATCAGTACCCAACGCGTGACGCCGCTCCTCGTCGGCGGCGTGTTCGGGTCCGTCGGATACGTGATGCAGACCGGACTGTCACGGGTGTTCGGCGATTCCATCGACACCATTGCACTCACCGTGGTCGTGCTGTGCATCGCGGCAAAGCTCTTCGGCAGGCGTGGAATGCGGGAGATCATCGGCACAGTACCGCCCCAGGTCGCGGCAGCCGGTGGCCGCTACGACTGCCGCAATCCGGTCGTCTGGCTCCCCTGGCAGGCGACCGCACCGATGCTCGTCACGATCGGCCTGGTGGTCGGCGGGCTCGGCGGTTGGATCGCATGGATCCTGCTCCAGAACCCGGCAACGGAGAGCCTCGCGATCATCCCCGCCTGGGCGATCGGAGTCGTGTCGTTCTTCTTCTTCATCTCGGGGCTGAAGATCCCCGTCACCCATCACGTCGGAATGGTCGGGGCGATTGCAGTGGTGCAAAGCCACGCCGTGTATCCGACCAGTGTCAGCATCCTCTGGGGGCTGGCTTTCGGTATCGTCGGCGCAGTCGGTGGCGAATTCCTGTCGCGCACGTTCAACACCTTCGGGCACGGATACGTCGATCCGCCGGCCGCGATCATCTTCGTCGGCTCCGTCGTCGTCAACGTCGGTTTGACGGCGGTGGGCGCGTTCAAGGATCAGTTCGTCGTCCCGACCCTGATCATCGCGGTGAGCGTGCTCTACGCGTTGCTGGTGCACCGGAAGCTGCGCCGATATGAGACCACTGCGCAACGGACGGACGAGATTCACGAGAGTGCCGCCGTCACGCCGTGACCGCAGGAACAGAGGGTCGCACGACGGACCGCACCGGCCGGTGAAATCACCGGATCCCGGGAGCGACCGCCACGAAGCGCCGACGGGCCCCGCGAACCAGTCACGGGGCCCGTCGGTGGCTGAACTCAGAAGAAGATCCGCTCGTTGACGTCGAGTCCCTGGGTCTTGCAGTGCTCCAGGTACAGGTGCACGAAGCTCCACACGTCCATCGTGTTGTTCAGTGTGTTGTCGTCGTTGAGGAACTCGATGGTCCCGTCGACGGTGAACACGATCTCGGTGTTCTCGAAGATGTGCAGGGTGTGGATCGTGCCAGGGTTCTCCCGGACGTAATCGCCAGGCCGCGCGACCCAGTCGTACTCGAAGTACTCCCACGCCCCGCTCACCGTCACCGCGGACACGACCCCACGGTGGCGGTGCTTGCCCAGCACCGCCTCTTCCGAAGAACGCAGCCCGAGCACGTACTGCCCGGTGCGGTTGTCGGCACGGACAACCTTGATCTCGATCGGTCCAACCCACGGGAACCAGGGAAGCTCGTCGCCGGAGATGTAGCGGTCCTCCGCCGCGTACTGGTCGACCACCGCGAGCTCGGCCCGATCGAGCTCGCTCATGTTGTCCTCGGCCGTGGTGGGGGGCATCGTCGCCGTCACTGTCACTCCTTCGCAGGGGCCGTTCGTCCGTGAACGACCACTACGCTCCGGCGTGACCGCCGACACGAACAAGGTCGGTGTCCAGAACTTGAACACGCCGGCCCTGCGCAGCCCACTACAGGTCCGATACTGGACCGAGGCTCAGGAGAGGAGGTCCCGATGCCGTCCACGCATCCGTGGGAGATGTTCCATCTGGCCGACGGTTCCCCGCAGGAGGGAGTGGACAAGGTCCGTCCCGAGATCCTCGAGTCCTGGCGGCGTTCGCGCTTCAGCGGCGTGGACCCGCACGAACTGTCGATCTCGCGCGAACAGATCGACACCGACTCGGCGTTCGTCCGGGTCGGAGCTCCAGTCCTGCTGAACATGGCGGATCTCCTTGTCGGCACGTCCACGTCCCTGGCCCTGACCGATCCCACCGGGGTCGTGACATGGCGCTGGGAGTCTGAACCCACGATCGCTCGTCAACTCGACCGAACCGAGGTCGAGATCGGGTCATCCCTGGACGAGCTCGCCGCCGGAACCAACGGCATCGGCATTGCGGTCGCTGAGCGGCGTGCGGTCACCGTCATCGGTGCCGAACACTACAAGGAGCCGTGGCACCAGTGGGCCTGCGCCGCAACACCGGTCGTACACCCGGTCACCCGGCGCATCTGCGGGGCCGTCAACGTCGCCTGCCGGGCCGAGGACGCCAACCATCTGCTCCTCGTCGTACTCCGCTCCCTCGGCGACGGCATCCGCAGCGCACTCCGGGACACCGCGACAACCCGTGAGCACAGACTCGTCGACGCCCACACCCGCTTTCGCCACGCCGCCCACGCTCCGGTCATCGCTCTCGACCGCCACACACTGATCGTCAACGACGCTGCAGCAGCTCTCGAACTCGACCGACCAGCGCTCTGGGACGCCGTGCTCGCTGCCGGCCCCTCCGGCGCCTCCGTCTCCGTGACCAGCGAGTACATCGGAACCGTCTACCCCGTCACCGACCACACCCTGGCCGACGGAGCCGTCCTCGTCCTCCACCGGCGGCCGGCCTCCGTTTCCGGTAATACCCCTGCCGCACCCCAACTAGATCTCGAGAACAGATTGACTCCGCTGGAGCGAGCGGAGCGCCAGGTCATTGCCGACGTGTTGGTCGCCAACGGGAACAACAAGAAGGCCGCAGCCGCAGAGCTGGGAATCTCTCGCGCCACGCTCTACCAGAGACTGCGTCGATACGGCCTGGGCTGAGATCGATCCCTGGCGGACGCGGACCAACGGCTGGCACCAGGGATCCGGGGGTGGGTGTTGCCCACCCCCGGTCGGAGCTCCCAGGTCAGTGCCGGAGACCTGCCTCCCGCATGAGCGGCATGACCGCCTCGCCGAAGTAGTCGATCTCCTCGTTGTAGTCCAGGAATCCCATGATCATGCCCTCCATGCCGGCGTCGGAGAGCTGCTGGAATCCCTCGACGACCTGCTCGGGGGTGCCGACGAGCGGCATCCCGGCCCAGCCGGCGATGAACCGCTCCTGGAACTTCTCGATCTGCTCGTTGAACGACTGGCTCTCCATACCGATGATCGACATCAGGTTACGTGCGCCCGGCCAGTCGCCCTTGTCGATGATGTCCTGGTGCACCCGCTTTGCCTCGGCCTCGGTGTCTCGGCAGACGACGAGACCGTAGGTCATCGTCGAGATCTCGCGCCGGTAGTCGTCCTTGGCCTTCTTCTTGATCGACCGGGTGTAGTCGGGCATCTTGTCGATGTCCAGGGAGGCGAAGTTGATGTCGCAGTACTTCGCCGAGAAATCGGTCCCAGAGGGTGAGTTCCCGGCGTTGATCAGCACCGGGCGCGGGTTCTGGAACGGCTTAGGCTCGGACTCGCACAGCGTCGACTGGAAGAACTTCCCGTCGAAGTCGAACTCACCCTCGGCGGTCCAGAGCCGCTCGACGAACTCCAGCCACTCACTGCCGTAGCGGTAGCGCTCGTCGTGCTCGAGCTGCTTGGGGTTGAACATCTGCATCTCGGGGGTGAACCACCCCATGACCAGGTTGAGCCCGTACCGGCCGGCCGCGATGTGGTCGTTGGTGACGGCCATGTTGGCCGCGACGATGGGGTGCACGGTCGGGATGTGAGTGGTGGTGAAGATGGTGATCTGTTCGGTCGCCTCGGCCAGGCCCGCCGCCCAGGTGAAGGTCTCGAAATTGGTGCCGTTGAAATTGACGTTCCCGCCGAAGCCCTTCCAGCGCGCGACGGGGACCATCGCCTCCATGCCCAGGCGGTCGGCCTTCTGCGCGATCGACTTCGTGTGCTCCCAGGTGATCTCGTAGGAGGTGTCGGCGTCGGTCATGCACAGCCCGCCGGAGCAGTTCGAGCCGAACAGGCCGAGCTTCATCTTCTGGTCGTTGAAGATGGACGGCCCGGTGCGCGGGTGCTCGAGCGGCAGGGTCTGCTCGCGTCCGTAGGTGATGGTCTGGACCATGGGGTTCTACCTCCAGCAGCGGTGGTGAGAGGGGTCGCAGGGGTCGAGCCTCCGCGTTCCGTGATCGCCACCACGCTAGGAAGACGAGCGGCCCGGCAACATCCGCTTCGCGCAGGCGACTGCCCGATTGCCGAACCCGCTGCCGAGGCGTCAGCCCGACCGCAGGGTCTGCGAGGGCAGCTCGCCGTACTTGCGCCGGTACTGCTCGGAGAACCGGCTCAAGTGCACGAACCCCCAGGCAGTCGCCTTCTCGGTCACGGAGGTGTCGGCGGGGTCTGCGGCGAGCAGGTCGGCGTGAACTCGTGCGAGGCGTACGTCGCGGACGTACTCGCTCGGGCTCATCCCCAGGTGCCGGGAAAAGGTGACCTGCAGGGAGCGTGCGGACACCCCGACATGACGTGCCAGTTGCGGCACGGACAGGGGGCGGTCTGCATTGGCCTCGACGTAGTCCATGACGTCACGGACGACCGTCGGATGCTGCTTGTCCGCCGGTGCGAGCAGATTCTGGGAGTACTGGTGCGCGACACCGTGCAGCAGAGCGGTCATCACGTAGGTCTCGAGCTGTGCACGCGCCAACGGTGCCTCGGAGATCCCGCCCGGCCGATCGATCTCGGTCTGCAGGAACCGTACGGCCGAGAGCAATGCCGCACCCGGACCGGAGCGCAGGTCCATCGAGGCCGCGAACTGCAACGGCTCGCCGACCGGCCGGCCGAGGATACCGCCGAGGTGTTCCTCGAGCGGGCCGCGGGGGAACTTCATCGCGTACTGAGTGGCCTCCGGGGTCCATGTCACCGTGGAGTCCTCGGTCGGCAACAGGACGGCGCCACTCTCCCCACCCCTGGTGAGCGCGATGTCGCGCCCCCCGCGCCGAGTCACCTTCGTCCGCCCGCTGAGCGTCAGGTTCACGTGGTAACAGTGCTGCAGCGGGGGAAGCGTCAACATGGCGTCGGCGCCGTAGACGAGATAACCCAGCGTCATCCGCGGCGACGCGACGCAGTTCAGCCGGGCATCGAGCGGGCGGCCGTTCGACGAGTCGAGGTCGTGCGGAACATAGACCTCGGTCACGACGTGTCGGGCGACGTCGACGTCCTCGGTGTTCATCACCGAGTGTCGTGCAAGCGGTTCGTCGAACGCCGGAGCGTGCAGTGTGCTCACCTCGGTGCTCCCTTGCTACGGGGGTGCGCTGCACCACAGTACGGTGCATGCGATCGGTCGCGCAAAGCCTGGCTCATTGGAGGTGAGCAGCGGTGTTGAGCGGGACGCCCCCTATCGGGACGCCGAACTGCATACGATCCTCTCGCTTTCTCACCCTTGCCGCGGCCGCTCCTCACCACCGGGCGAGTCTGTCGCCGTGTGAGCAGCGGCATGGCGCGCACCGAGGATGTGGGTCCGCATCGCCGACTCCGCGAGGACGGGGTCCGCTCGCTCGAGGGCGAGCACGATGTCGTGGTGACCGGCCGTGCTTCGGCGCAGGTCGGCGTCCGAGTAGTGGTGGAAGGCCCGCGTCACGAGCGGTGTCGAGGAGATGGAGGCGAGCAGCGCCCCCAGCCTCGGGCTACCGGACGCCTCGATCACGAGCCGGTGGAACGCGCCGTTGGCTTCGACCGCGGCGTCCAAGGCCTCCTCGGCGTCGGCCGTGGCCGCCTTCCCTGATCTCCGCAACGCGGACAGCCGGTCCCCCGCCTCGGCGAACGCGCGATCGTGTTGCCGGAGCTGCTCGAGGACGGCCGGTGTGGGGTTCGACGCGGCCAGGCGCGCGCCCTCGCCCTCGAGCAGGGCCCGCAGGCTGTACACCTCGTCGACGTCCTTGAGGGTCCATTCCGCGACCCGAGCACCTCGATTGTGCACGATCTCGACCACGCCGTCGGCCGCCAGGGCGTAGAGCGCTTCGCGGACCGGGGTCCGGCTGACCCCGAGTGCCTCGGCCAGTGTCCCTTCCCGGATCCATTCACCGGGGGTCAGCATGCCGACGGCGATCCCTTGCCGGATCCAGTTGTAGGCGGCTCCGCGCGCGCCAGTGCTCAAGCCCTTCGACCGGTTGGCCGTCACCCCAACCTCCGCTCGGCGCCGTTCGGGCGCCCGCCGGGAACGTGATGTTCCGAGTGTAGGCGGACCGGAACACGGTCCGGGCCGGCCGCGAGCGGATCACGGATAGAGCCGTTCGGATCGCGGATAGTGCCGGCCACATTCTCGGGGCCACGATCGCGGTGTGGGTCACGAACGGGCCCCACGATGGGTCGGAGGTGTCCGAGATGAGCGGTCTCAACGGAGCGGTCGCGGTACAACAGGCCGTCGCGGCCCTCGCCGCTGGCAGGATGGTCGTCGTCGTCGACGACGCCGACCGGGAGAACGAAGGCGACCTCGTCATGGCCGCCGACGCAGTCACCCCACAACAGATCGCGTTCATGGTCCGGCACACCACCGGAATCGTGTGTGCCCCGATGCCCGGGCACCGAGTGGACGCACTCCAGCTCCCCCAGATGGTGGCCGGCTCGGAGAACAGCGACAACCACGGCACGGCCTTCACCGTGAGCGTGGACCACCTCGACAGCGGCACGGGCGTGTCCGCCGTGGCCCGCGCGCTCACCCTGTCCGCGCTGGCCCGGGACGACCTGCGCCCCGACGAACTGCGCCGCCCTGGCCACGTCTTCCCGCTGCGCGCCCGTGACGGGGGTGTGCTGGTGCGGGCCGGCCACACCGAGGCCGCAACGGACCTGATGGTCCTCGCGGGCCGGCAACCGGTCGGGGTCATCAGCGAGATCGTCGCCCCGGACGGCTCGATGGCCCGCGGTGAGCAGCTGGAGCGCTTCGCCGCCGAGCACGGCCTCCCGATCCTGTCGATCGCCGACCTCGTACGGTACCGCCGAGCGACCGAACAGCTCATCGAGCACGTCGCGACCTCGACCATGCCCACCGTATTCGGCGAGTTCCGCGCCGTCGCCTACCGGTCACCGCTGGACGACACCGAGCATCTCGCCCTGGTCATGGGCGACGTCGCGACGGCCGGCAGGTCCGACCGCGGAGCGCTGGTCCGCGTACACAGCGAATGCCTGACCGGCGACATCCTCGGCTCGCTCCGGTGCGACTGCGGCGCCCAGCTCGAACAGGCGATGAAGGCGATCTCCGCCGAGGGCTGCGGTGCCGTGGTCTACCTGCGAGGCCAGGAAGGCCGCGGGATCGGCCTCGCGCACAAGATCCGCGCCTACGCCCTGCAGGAGACCGGCCTGGACACGGTCGATGCCAACACCGCCCAAGGGCTCCCGGTCGACTCACGCAGCTACGGCGTCGGCGCCCAGATCCTCGGCGACCTCGGTGTCCGGCGACTGCGGCTGATCACCAACAACCCGGCGAAGTACGGCGGGCTCGACGGGCACGGCCTCACGGTCGTCGACCGGGTCGGACTTCCGACCGTGGAGAACCGGCACAACGTGCGCTACCTGCGGACCAAACAGGACCGGATGGGACACGCCCTCGATGTCGCACAGTAGGACCGGCGCGCACAGCCCGTACGGCGAACCGGCCCACCTCGGCGCGGGCCACGTCGACGACATCCGTCCGTGAAGGAGACGAGCATGGCCATCCGACAGGCCGACGCCTTCCGCGAGGTGCTCGGGCATTTCGCGTCCGGCATCACGATCATCACAGGCATGACACCGGACGGACCCGCCGGATTCACCTGTCAGTCCTTCTCGTCGCTGTCGCTGGACCCACCCCTCGTGCTGGTCCTGCCGAGCACGTCGTCGACGAGCTGGCCGAGGATCGGTGAGACAGGACGGTTCTGCGTCAACATCCTCGCCGAGCACCAGGACCGGATCAGCACCACCTTCGCCCGGTCCGGGACCGACAAGTTCGCCGACGTGACCTGGGAGTACTCCCCCATGGGGCAGCCGATCCTCGAGGGCGCCTGCGCCTGGATCGACTGCACGGTCGACGGTGTCCACCCCGGAGGCGACCACCACATCGTCGTCGGCGTGGTCCAGGACCTCGCCGCAACACCCGACAGCCGCCCGCTGCTGTACCACCGCGGCTCGTATGCCGGAACGGCCGCACTCGGCTCCTGATCATTTCACCGGAGGATCAGCCATGACGCTCGTTGTCGGTCCCGCACTCCTGGCGATCGTCGGTTCGCCCACGGCAGGGGGTCGCACCGTGACCGCGGCCCAGGCGGTCCTCCGGGGCGCCGAGGCGGAAGGTGCACGGGTTCGCACCCTCGAACTCGCCGCTGCGCCCGACCCCGAGTTCGTCCAGAACGAGATGGAAGCCGCCGACGGAATCCTCTTCGCCTCTCCGACCTATCGAGCGCGATCGACCGGCCTCATCAAGAACCTTCTCGAAGACACCCAACGCGGCGCTCGCGGCGAGTCACGCTCACCACTGCGGGGAAAGGCCACCGCCCTCGTCCACACCGGGGCGAGCGCACACCATTTCCTGGCCGTCGACGACCTCCGATCGGTCCTGGCCGGGTTCTTCGCCGCCCAGGTCCTCTCCCCCGGGCTGTACTTCGAGACCGCCGACTACTCCGGCACCACGCAGCTCACCGACGACGCCGCCGGCCTCGCCGCTGCGCACGGTCGCGCCTTCGCGCACTTCACCCACGCCATACGAACCGCGCCGGCCATCACGAGCCTGCGGCCCCTGATCTAGACCGAAAAGAGGACGTCGTGTCCACGACAACGAATCCATCGGTGACGAACCCGGCCACGCCCGAACCGCGTGACGACACCACCGGGCCACTGGCCGGCCTGCGGGTCCTCGAACTCGGCACCATCGTCGCCGGCCCGTTCGCGGGCCGGCTGCTCGCCGACTACGGCGCCGACGTGATCAAGATCGAGGCGCCGGAGCGTGCCGACCCCCTCCGTGACTGGGGCCAGGAATCCTACAAGGGGCATCGCCTGTGGTGGACCGTGCACGCACGGAACAAGCGCTGCATCACCATCGACCTCCGCTCGGGACCCGGCCAGGAACTCTTCCTCGAGCTCGTCGCGACAGCGGACATCATCGTGGAGAACTTCCGCCCCGGGACACTAGAGCGCTGGAACCTCGGATACGACCGGCTCCGCCAGCACAATCCCGGGTTGATCCTGGGACGCGTCAGCGGGTACGGCCAGACCGGCCCCTACGCCGACAAGCCGGGCTATGCCTCGGTCGCCGAGGCGATGAGCGGTCTACGGGCCATCAACGGCTATCCGGGACAGGCACCTCCGCGTATGGCCGTATCACTGGGTGACTCACTCGCCGGGATGGTCGCCGTTCAGGGCGTGCTGGCTGCCCTGCACAGACGCTCGGTCACCGGCGAGGGACAGGTGGTCGACGTCGCCCTCACCGAAGCCTGCTTCTCCCTGCTCGAGTCGACGATCCCGGAGTTCGACAAGCTGGGCCGGGTTCGGCAGCCGGGCGGCACCCGACTGGACGGCATCGCCCCCTCGAACATCTACCGCACCGAGGACGACACCTGGATGGTCGTCGCCGCCAACCAGGACTCCGTGTTCCGCCGGCTGTGCGCGGTGATCGGCCGACCGGAGCTGGCCGACGACCCCCGCTTTCACGATCACATCGCTCGCGGGGAGAACCAGGACGAGCTGGACGCGATCGTCGGCGAATGGATCGCCTCCCACTCCTGCGACGACGTTCAACGGCTGCTCGACGACGCAGGCGTCGTCGTCGGGCCGATCTACACCGCCGCCGACATCGTCGCCGACCCACACTTCCAGGCACGTGGCATGCTGGTCGCACACCACGACGAACGCATCGGCGAGGACGTGCTGGGGCCGGGGGTCGTGCCGAGGTTCTCCGCGACGCCGGGTGCCGTCCGGTGGGCGGGACCGGCCGCGCCCGGCTCGCACAATGACGAGGTGTTCGGCGACGTGCTGGGCCTCTCCGCTGACGACATCCGCGAGCTGCGCGCCGCGGGCACGATCTGAGGAGCTCGAGTGGTCGGAATCGTCGAAGTCAGCCCCCGCGACGGGCTCCAGAACGAGAAGGTCCTGCTCGACACCGGACAGAAGCTCGAGCTGATCCGCCGGACCGTCGATGCCGGTGCGCGTCGGATCGAGGCCGTGTCGTTCGTCCACCCCCGCCTGGTCCCGGCGATGGCCGACGCCGAAGCCGTCATGGCCGGGGTGAACCGGAACGCCGGGGTCCGCTACATCGGCCTCGTCCTCAACGGCCGCGGATTCGAACGGGCTCGTGAGGCCGGGGTGGACGAGATCAACATCGTGGTCCCGGCAACCGACGGGTTCGCCAAGGCCAACCAGAACTCGACCACCGACGCCCTGACCGAGCTCGCCGAGGACCTGGTCACGCAGGCCCGCGCACACGGCATCTACTCGACCGTGACCGTGGCGGTCGCGTTCGGATGCCCCTTCGACGGCGAGGTCGCGACCGAACGGGTCATCGAGATCGCGCACCGGGCGGCGCGGGCAGGGGCCGACGAGATCGCCATCGCGGACACCGTCGGCGTCGGGGTGCCGACCCAGGTCCGCACGCTCGTACACGGAATCCGCGACGTCGCACCCGAGCCCGTGCTGCGCGCACATTTCCACAACACACGCAACACCGGCTACGCCAACGCGTTCGCCGCCGTCGGTGCCGGCATCGACTGGCTCGACTCCTCGATCGGGGGCATCGGTGGCTGCCCGTTCGCGCCGGCCGCCACCGGCAACATCGCCACGGAGGATCTCGTCTACATGCTCGACCGCATGCGGTACGGGTCCGGCCTCGACCTCGACACACTGATCGACACGGCCGGCTTCCTCAGCGAGGCGCTCGGCGCCAGACCGCCCAGCCTCCTCCCACGAGCCGGCACGCTCGGCTCCCGTCCCGCGACGCCGTAGTCGGTCCAGAATCCAGCACACCGTGCCACAGACAGGAGCACCCACCATGCCCGAGCAGGAGCAGTTCCGGCTGCTGATCGGCGGCAAGCCGGTCGACGCGATCTCCGGGAAGACCTTCGAATCCCAGAATCCCTACACCGGGACGCCGTGGGCCACGATTTCCGACGGCGGTCCCGAGGACATCGATGCAGCGGTCGCGGCCGCCCGGGCCGCACTCGACGGCGAGTGGGGCTCGATGACCGGCTTCCAGCGCGCCGCATGCCTGCGCCGGCTCGGCGACCTGGTCACCGCCAACGCCGAGACCCTCGCCCGCCAGGAGGTCAACGACTCCGGCAAGCTCTACCGGGAGATGCTCGGACAACTCAACGGCCTCGGATCCTGGTACCACTACTACGCCGGACTCGCCCAGACCATCGAGGGCCGCCAGATCCCGGCCCCCAACCCGAACTACCTCGTCTACACCCGGCGTGAGCCGGTCGGCGTGGTCGCGGCGATCACCCCGTGGAACTCGCCCCTGCTGCTGATGACCTGGAAGCTCGCCCCCGCCCTCGCCGCCGGATGCACGATCGTCGTCAAGCCCTCCGAACACGCACCCGCCTCGACCCTCGGCTTCGCCCAGCTCATCGAGCAGGCCGGCATTCCGGCCGGTGTCGTCAACGTCGTCACCGGACTCTCCCGCGAGGTCGGCGAGCACCTGTCCACCCACCCCGGCGTCGACAAGGTCGCCTTCACCGGATCGACCGCCACCGGCCGGGCCGTCGCGAAGGCGGCCGCCGACCGGCTCATCCCCGCGACGCTCGAGCTCGGCGGGAAGTCCCCGCAGGTCGTCTTCCCCGACGCCGACCTCCAGGCCGCGGCGAACGGGCTCGTCGCAGGAGTGTTCGCCGCCTCCGGCCAGACCTGCATGGCCGGTTCGCGGCTCATCGTGCACCGCGACGTCCATGACGAGCTCGTTCGTCTCGTCGCCGAACGCGCGTCCCAGATCAAGCTGGGCGACCCGTTCGACGCCGACACCGAGATGGGCCCGGTCGCGAACGGCCCCCAGTACGACAAGGTCCGCGGCTACCTCGACACCGCACGCGAGGAAGGCGCCACCATCGCCTACGGCGGAGCCACCGAGGACTCCCTTGGCGGGTACTTCATCCAGCCCACGGTCCTGTCGGTCAAACCCACCGACACCGTCTTCCGGGAGGAGGTCTTCGGGCCGGTGCTGTCCGCCGTCACCTTCACCGACGAGGACGAGGCAGTCACGCTGGCCAACGACACTCCCTACGGCCTCGCCGGAGCCGTGTGGACCAAGGACGTCCACCGGGCCCACCGCATCGCCGGGAAGATCCGCGCCGGCTCGGTGTGGATCAACGCCTACCGCGTCGTCGCGCCCAGCGTCCCGTTCGGCGGCTACAAGCAGTCCGGACTCGGCCGCGAGAACGGCACCGCGTCCCTCGACGCCTACCTCGAGACGAAGTCCGTGTGGGTCGAGCTGACCGGTGGCACCCGCGACCCGTTCACGTTGGGCTGAGCCCGGCCCGCACAGGAGCTGGCGCCGACCGGCGCGCACGGCTGCCTTCTGGACGCCGCCACCACGATCGTGGCAGCGACGGTCCTGCGAGGGCCGTCACGAGCCGCCCTCGCAGGACCGAGCAGATGCCCGAAATCCGGTAGACGCGCAGGCCGCACCTCCACGACCCACTCCTGCATCGCCGTACGCTTCGACCGCGATCGCTGTCAGGCCTGACAAGCCCCGGTCAAGAACAAGCCGTCCCTGCGGACCTTCAACCGCAACTTCCCCGGCCGTAGCGGCACCGTCGAGGACCAGGTCTACCTGTGCTCACCCTCGACCGCCGCGGCCAGCGCGCTGACCGGATCGATCACCGACCCGCGTACCCTGCCGGACTGGCCCCGCCCGGCGACCTCCGGTCGAGCCGAACACCGACCTGCACGATCGGCACATCACCCCGGCTCGGCCACTCGAGCAGCGCCACGACATCGAGGGCGAGCGGGGAGACAACCTGGTCTCGCCCCCGCTGGCCGAACCTTTGCCCGCCGATCTCGTCGCCGAGGTGCTCATCACCGTGGGCGACGACATCTCCACCGGCGACATGGCTCCCGACGGGGCCATCGCCATGTCGATCTGGTCCAACATCGCCGAGTGCGCGCGGTTCATGTTCCGCCGCATCGACCCGCCGTCGGCATCGTCCCTCTGCTGCTCCCGGACACGGCACACGCCGTACGCGGTGAGCAGATTGTGGTGCCCAATCTGGTCGACGGGCTGCGCAATGCCGCCGATTCCGTCCCCGCCAGGATCGGTCCACGTCCAGTTTCCCTCGGCCTCGATCTGACCTCCGGAGAGCGTGCCGTGCTGCTTGCCGGGGGTCTGATCCCCCACATCCGTGCGGGACATCGCAGTCCCGTGACACCCGACAGAGCGGCCTGAACCACCCCGGCGTGTCCGGCCGTCGGTTGAACGCTGAGGCTGCGGTTGGGGTGCTCGTTGAACGTGGTGGTCCGCCTCGAGCGCAGCGGACGGGGTATCCCCCGCTGCGCTGAGTAGGGGTCGGTGGGTGAACCAGTCGACGTGCTCGGCGGTGGCGATCTCGACGCCACCGGGATGCCCTCCGCGCCGGCTTCTCGACCGCCATGATCTCCCCGGGGCCGGACGCGCGTGAAGTTCCAGGACAGCCGACCGAGCAATCCCGTGCGTCAGGGACGTCCGCCGCACTCCGGTTCCGGAGCACACTGCGGACCGACCAGCCGCTCCCGAGCGGATTCGATGGCGTCCACGATGCCCTGGTAACCGGTGCATCGGCAAATGTTGCCCGACATCTCGGCACGGATGGTCTCGCGATCGGCATCGGGCTTCGTGTCGAGCAGATGACATGCGGTCATCAGCATGCCCGGTGTGCAGAAGCCGCATTGCAGACCGTGGTAGGTCACGAACGCCTCTTGTACGGGGTGGAGCTGCTCATCCGTGCCCTGGAGTCCTTCGACGGTGCTGACCGAGGTCCCGTCGGCCTGGACGGCGAACATCAGGCAGGCCCGGGCTGGCTCGCCGTCGACGAGGATCGTGCACGCACCACACACCCCGTGTTCGCATCCGAGATGGGTCCCGGTCAGCCCGCAGTCGTCGCGGAGCGCGTCGGCGAGGGTGCGGCGCGGTTCGACATCGAGGTCGACCCGCTCGCCGTTGACACTGAAGCTGGTCTTCATCGGTTCTGCTCCTGCTCGGACGCGAACTGGATGAGCGCGCGGCGGGTCATCTCGGCGGCGACGGCGCGCCTGAACTCGACCGAGCCGTGCAGGTCCGCGGTCGGCTCGATCTCGTCGGCGACGACCTGTGCGATCTCGGCTGCGGGGCGGCCCAGCTCGAGTGCCCGCTCGGCTGCGGTGGCGCGTTGGGGAACGGACCCGACACCACCGAGTGTGATGCGGCACCGACCGCCTACCTCGGCCACGATGACGGTCACGAGTGCGAAGTCGCCGTGTCGGCGGGCGAACTCGGCGAAGCCCCACCGGGACGGACGCGGGAACCGCACCGCGATGATCATCTCGTCGTCGGCGAGCGAGGTCATCAGCGCACCGACGAACAGCTCGTCGGTGTCGATCTCCCGGACCCCACCGGGGCCGGCGACCGTCACGCTCGCGCCGGTGGCGACGGCGACGACCGGGAGCTCCGCGGACGGGTCGGCGTGGGCGATGCTGCCGCCGGTCGTGCCTCGCGAACGGATCGCGGTGTGTCCGATCCAGCGGGCGGCCTCGGCCAGCAGCGGGTGCTCGGTCTGCTCGACCAGCCGGCTGTGCCGCACGGTGGCTCCGACTTCGACGGTGTCGTCGACCCGGCGGATCGACGACAGGCCGGGGACACGGTTGACGTCGACCAGCACGGCCGGTCTGGCCATCCGGAGCGCGAGCACCGGGACGAGGCTCTGCCCGCCGGCCAGGATCTTGCCGTCTCCGTCGGACTCGCCGAGGATCTTCACGGTCTCCTCGACGCTGCTGGCGCGGACGTAGTCGAACGGGGCGCATTTCATGCGCTCACCTCCCTCGGAACACCGGGGAGCGCTTCTCCACACGGGAGAGACGCCCCTCGGCGAAGTCGTCACTGGCCCAGCAGGCCTCGAACGCCGCGACGAGCTCCTTGGCCACGGAGTCGTCCAGCTCGGGCTCGAACACCTCGTTGAGCACGCGCTTGGAGTAACCGACGGTCAGGGGTGCCAACTCGGCCATCCCGTGGGCCCACTCGAGCGCCTCGTCGAGGCTGCCCGGACGGTCGGCGAGCCCGCATATGAGGGCGGGCTCGGCGTCCACCTGGTCGCAGGCGAGCAGCAGGCGGCGCGCGGTGCCGTTCCGGCCAGTAGCGCGAGCCTGCGGATGGTCCAGGGGTCGACCGCGAGCCCGATCCGCGCGGTGGGGACGGCGAAACGTGCCGCGGGGCCGACGACACGGAAGTCCGCAGCGATCGCGAGCTGGGTGCCGGCCCCGATCGCGGCACCGTGGACCGCGGCCACCACCGGGACCGGTGCGTCGGTGGGAGCCGGTCTCGACGACCGTCCCGCAGGACGCTGGATCGCCACCGCCACGATCGGGTTCGACGGCCGGGGCAAGCGGATCACCCGCAAGGCCAGCGGTACCACCAAGACGGCTGCCAAAGCCAAGCTGCGGGAGATCCTCCGCGAACGGGAGAACGGCACCCCGGTAACGACCGGCAAGTACACAGTGGGCGATGCCGTCCACGACTGGCTCGCGTACGGGCTGACCGGCCGCTCCCCCGCCACCATGTCGAACTACGCAACGATCGCGGAGAAGCACATCGATGGCCAGCTCGGCGCACGGAAGCTACGAGACCTGACCGCGGACGACGTCGATCGCTGGCTGCGCACGGAGGCCCGCTCAGTGAGCACCCGGACTCTCCGTCTGATGCACTCGCTGCTGAACCGGTCGGTCCGGCACGCGATGGCGCGAGACAAGGTGATGCGCAACGTCGTCGAGCTGTGCTCGGTACCGACCGGACGAGCAGGTCGCCGGTCCAAGTCGTTGACGTTCACCCGGCCGAGAAGTTGCTCCGGGCGGCCGAGGCCAGCTCGCTGCGTGCCTACATCGTCCTGTCGCTGCTGACCGGCGCCCGAACCGAGGAGCTGCGTGCGCTGCGGTGGCAGGACGTCGACTTGATCGGCGCTCCGGACGAGGAACCGCCGGTACCGCCGTCGATCGCCGTCCTGCGCTCGGTCCGGATGGACGGCGACACGAAGACACGCCGATCCCGCCGTCGGCTCGCCATGCCGACCCGTGCCGTTCGCGCACTCCAGGCCCACGCCGACCGTCCTGACGTCTCGACGTCGCCCCATGGCCTTGTGTTCGCGAGCCGGAACGGGACCGAACTGGACGCGCACAACGTTCGGCGGTCGTTCCGCCGGGTCGTCGCGGCCGCAGGACTGAACGCCACTGAATGGACGCCCCGGGGAACTACGGCACAGCTTCGTCTCCTTGCTCTCCGACTCCGGCGTCCCGCTGGAGCACATCTCGCGGCTCGTCGGGCACAGCGGCACCGCCGTCACAGAGGCGGTCTACCGACAGCAGCTCCGGCCCGTGCTGGAGCACGGCGCCACCGCGATGGATGAGATCTTCCCCGCCGACGACGACCGGGGCTGACGCGCATGCGGGCCACGCGGGGCCGGAACGATAGACACTCAATTAGTCACTCACCGGCGCCCGACTCGGGCAAGAAGAAAGCCAGGACCGGAGTCCTGGCTGGTGAGGAAGGGTGGAGCTGAGGGGATTCGAACCCCTGACCCCTTGACTGCCAGTCAAGTGCGCTACCAGCTGCGCCACAGCCCCTTGCGACAGGAGGAACAGTACACGGCCCGTTCACCGGCACTCACAGGGGGGTGCCCTCCGGGCCCGATCACCCGGTGCGCCACTCCTGGTCGTCCCGGTCGCCGCTGAGCCACAGCAGTTCGCGGAGCCGCCGCAGCCCCGGGTCGCCGGTCCAGAACTCGTCGAACCCGTGGTCGGCGAACCGCTCGGCGACCAGGTGCATCGCGATGTCGTGCCGCACGTAGTCGAGGGCGAGCAGGACGGCGGCCGGGTCGTCGGTGTAGAGGCCCCAGGCGTGGTCCCCGGACAGCCCGCCGATCACGGCCTGTGCCCGGTCGGCGACGACGACGAGCAGCCGGCGCCCGAGGCTGGCCTCGACCACCTCCGGGCTGGAGTAGCGGTGCTCGGTGGTCCAGCCGACCGGGTCGTGATCCCGCCCGAAGACGACCGTCGAGACGGCGACGCCGATCTCCTCGGCTCGGCGGACACCCGGCTTGAGCTGGTCCAGGTCCTCCGGCCAGCCGGACAGGAACAGCGCGGACCGCGCGGCGGCGACGACGTCCTCCGCCCGTTCGGTCAGGGTCCGGCGCTCGGCCAGCGAGTGCACCAGCCGCACCTGCTGCGGGGAGCCCAGCCGGGGCAGCTCGGCCTCCAGGGTGCCCAGCGTGCGGTCGAAGTCACGGCGCATCCGCTCCAGCAGCGACTCCGGCGGCAGCGGGACGTAGCCGACACCGCCGTCGTCGGTCCGGACCTCGTAGGCCGCACCGCGCCCCACGAGCTTGCCGAGGGTCTCGTAGACGGTGCTGCGCGGCACCCCGGATCGCTTGGCCACCTCGTAGCCGTTCACCGGCTCGCCGGCCACGACGAGAGCGACGTAGGCCTTGGCCTCGTAGCCGGACATCCCGAGGTGTTGCAGCTCCTCGGTCACGCGCAGCACGGACATTGCGAGATCATCTCACTCGGTAGACACGCTCTTCCGGGCCGTGACCTACCACGGCCCCCGGGCAGTGAATCGATCGTGACCTACCGAATGCAACGGAGTATCCGGCCAGACGTCACAAGGGGGACGCCCGGTCGCCCGTCACCTCCCGCATCGCGGCGGCCGCCTCGCTGAGGATGGCCCGCATCGCGGCCTCGGCCGCGACGGCGTCCCCGGAGCGGACGGCGTCGGCGACGTCACCGTGCAGCCGGATCGCCGCGGGCTCGGGACGCGCCGGCATGAGGTGGTGCCGCGTGCGGCCGGCCAGCACCTCGGCGACGACGCCGTCGAGCGCCGCGATCATCTCGTTCCCGGACGCGGCGAGCAACGTCCGGTGGAACCGCACGTCGGCCTCCAGGTAGGCCTCCAGGTCGCCGGACCGGCCGTGCACCGCCATGTCCATCACCGCGCCGACGAGCGCCCCGCACTGCTCCGGCGTCGCCCGGGTCGCGGCCAGCATCGCGGCCACCGGCTCGACCCCCTGGCGCAGCTCGGACAGAGACCGCAGCTGGTCGTCGCGGTCCGGCCCGTCGAGCCGCCAGCGGATCACCCGGGGATCGTGCACGTTCCAGCGTTCGAGCGGGGCGACCGTCGTCCCGACCCGGCGGCGGCTCTGCACCAGCCCCATCGACTCGAGCACCCGCACGGCCTCGCGGACCACGGTCCGGGACACGCCGAAGCGGTCGACGAGCTCGTCGGCCCGCAGCACCGTGCCCGGTGCGAACTCGCCGCCGGCGACGAGCGCGCCGATCCGGTCGAGGACGTCTGCGTGCAGGCCAGCACCACCGGTCTCGGTCACGCCCTCGATCCTCGCACTTGTTGGGCCGACCGGGGGCATTTCACACATCTGTGTCAGCCAGGTCTTGAATAAGTAGTACTTATCCCGCACGATGTTCGCAGCCGGGCCACCCCGGCAACCGTGCCGGAGCCGCCACCCCACGAGGAGCCGATGCAGTGACGCACCAGCCCAGCCCGCCGCCCCCCGCCCCTCCCCTGGTCGTCGTGATGGGGGTGTCCGGGTCCGGCAAGTCCACCGTCGGCGCGGCCCTCGCCGCCGACCTCGGCGTCCCGTTCACCGACGCCGACGGGCTGCACCCCGCCGCCAACGTCGCCAAGATGCGCGCCGGGATCCCGCTGACCGACGCCGACCGCGCGCCCTGGCTGGACGCCGTCGGCGCCGAGCTCGCCGGGCACGCGCGCACCGGCCTGGTCGTCGCCTGCTCCGCGCTGCGCCGCGCCTACCGGGACCGGCTGCGCGGCCACGCGCCCGCCACCGTGTTCCTGCACCTGGCCGGGGACCGCGCCGTCCTCGCCGACCGGATGACCGGCCGCGAGGGGCACTTCATGCCGCCCGCGCTGCTCGACTCCCAGATCGACACCCTCGAACCCCTGGCCGCCGACGAGGCCGGGACCACCCTGGACACCGCCCGCCCGGTCGCCGAGCTGGTCGCCACCGGCGCCGCGGCCGTGACGGGCACGGAGGCCTGCTCCCGATGACGACGATGACGTCTCTGCTCACCCACCCCGCCGTGGTGCTCGCCGCCGAACAGGCCGAGCCGGTCGCCGGCCCCGGCCGGCTGCTCGTCGCCGCGCTGGCCGGCATCCTGGCCCTGGTCCTGCTCATCACGCAGTTCTCGCTGCACCCGTTCCTGGCCCTGACCATCGGCTCGCTGCTGGTCGCGGGCGTCGCCGGGATGTCGATGGGCGACGCCGTCGAGGCGTTCTCCGACGGCTTCGGCTCGACGGCCGCCAGCGTCGGCACCCTCATCGCGCTCGGCGCGATGTTCGGCAAGCTGCTCGCCGACTCCGGCGGCGCCGACCGCCTGGTCGACACGATCGTCGCGCGCTCCGGGCCGCGCTCGCTGCCGTGGGCGATGGCCGCCGTCGGCGCGCTGATCGGCCTGCCGATGTTCTTCGAGATCGGCCTGGTCATCCTGATGCCGGTGATCTTCCTGGTGGCGCGCCGGGCCCAGATGTCGCTGGTCGCCGTCGGCATCCCGGCGCTCGCCGGCCTGTCCGCCATGCACGGCCTCGTTCCGCCGCACCCCGGCCCGCTCGCCGCGATCGGCATCCTCGGTGCCGACCTGGGCATCACGCTGATGCTGGGTGTGCTGGTCTCGATCCCGGTGGTCGTGCTGTCCGGCCCGGTGTTCGCGAAGGTCGCGGCCCGCTGGGTGAACGTGGCCCCGCCCGCGCTGTTCGAGACGAAGGTCGCCGCCGGGGCAGGCTCCGGCGGTGGAGGCGGTGGCACGGCCACGGACGACGCCCCCGAGCCGGAGGGCGCCACCCGCCGTCCCGGGTTCGCGGCGACCCTGTTCACCGTGCTGCTGCCGGTCGTGCTGATGATGGGCAAGGCGATCGGCGACATCGCGTTCGCCGAGGGCCACCCGGCGCACACCGTGCTGGACTTCGCCGGCACCCCGCTGATCGCGCTGCTGCTGTCGGTGCTGGTCGCGGTGTTCACCCTGGGCATCGGCTCGGGGATGACCCGCCGGACGGTCATGGGCTCGGTCGAGGCCTCGCTGCCCGCGATCGCCGGCATCGTGCTGATCGTCGCCGCGGGCGGCGGGTTCAAGCAGACCCTCGTCGACACCGGGATCGGCGCGATGATCGCGGGCTGGGCCACCGGGGCCGGCATCTCCGCGCTGCTGCTGGGCTGGCTGGTCGCGGTCGCGATCCGGCTCGCGACCGGCTCGGCGACCGTGGCGACGGTGACCGCCGCCGGCATCCTGGTCCCGCTGCTGCCGACCCTGGACCCGGCCCAGACCTCGCTGCTGGTGCTCGCCATCGGCGCCGGCTCGCTGTTCTTCTCGCACGTCAACGACGCCGGGTTCTGGCTGGTCAAGGAGTACTTCGGGCTGACGGTGGGGCAGAACATCAAGACCTGGTCGATCATGGAGACGCTGATCTCGGTGAGCGGCCTGGTGCTGGTGCTGCTGCTCGACCTGGTCCTGTAACCGGCGCTACACCACGACCTCGGCCCGGGCCGGGTCCGCGACCTCCGCGGACCCGGCCACGTCGTCCGCGGCCCGGCGCAGCCGCCGCACGGCGTCGGTGAGCACCGGCTCGGGATGGGTGAACGGGACCCGCAGCCGGTCGTCGAACGCGTGCCCGGCCCCGAACCGCGGGCCCGGCGCGAGGACCAGGCCGTGCCGCGGGGCGAGGGCGGCCAGCGCGGTGGACACCGGCGCGCCGAGGTCGCACCACAGGGCCAGCCCGCCGTCCGGGACGGTGCACCGCCACTCCGGCAGGACGGCGGCCAGCTCCGCGGCCAGGTGATCGCGCCGGGCACGCAGCCGCCCGGTCCGCTCGGCGCGGATCTCCTCGATCGCGTCCAGCACCTCGACGGCCACCAGCTGCTCCAGCACCGGCGGCGCGATCTGGGAACGGGCCAGCCGCCGTCGCATCCGGGCCGCGGGATCCCGGGCGGCCCGGATCCAGCCCACCCGCAGCCCACCCCAGGCGATCTTGCTGAGCCCGCCGACGGTGACGACGCCGTCGTCGGCCGGGGCGTGCGCCGCGCACGGCAGCACCTGCCGGCCGGCCCCGCCCAGTGCCAGCTCGGCGAACGTCTCGTCGACGACGGCGACCGTGCCGTGACGGGCCAGCCGGTCCAGCAGCCGGGCGCGGGCGCCGTCGTCGAGGAACCGGCCGGTCGGGTTCTGGAAGTCGGCCATGAGGTACGCCGCCCGCGCCGCCGTCTGCCGGGCCGCCCGCGGCAGCGCGGTCTCCGCCGGCTCGGCGCCCACCGCCACCGGGACCGGACGGGCACCCGCGTCGGCGAGCAGGTCCAGCGCGGCCGGGTAGGTGGGGTGCTCCACGAGCACCCGGTCCCCGGCCCCGGCCAGCTCGGCGACCGCGAGATGGATGGCGTGCAGCGCCCCGCCGGTGACGACGATCCGGTCCGGTGCGGTCGGGAGGCCCCGGGCGGTGAACCGGTCGGCGATGCGCTCGCGCAGCGCGGGCAGGCCGCCCGGGCCGTAGCCGTGACCGGCGAGCTCGGCGTCGAGCCGGTCGGTGGCCCGGCGGACGAGCCGGGACATCGCGTCCGGGGCCGCCGGCGCGGCGTGCGCGAGGTCGATCACCCCGCCCCGCGCCGGCCCGGGCGCCCACACCCCGTCCACCCCGCCCTGGCCCGCCGGGAGCCGCACCCAGGTCCCGGCGCCCTGCCGGGCCTCGGCCCAGCCGCCGTCGCGCAGGTCGCGGTAGGCGTGGGTGACGGTGACCCGGCTGATCCGCAGCTCGGCCGCCAGCGCCCGCTCGGCCGGCAGCCGGGTGCCCGACGGCAGCCTGCCGTCACCCACGAGCACCCGGATCGCGTCGGACAGCGTGCGGTAGGCCGGGCCGCGCCCGCCCCGGACGTCACCGCACAGCGCGGCCAGCCGGGGCGCTCCGATACCGGTCATGATCAGTCCACTTCTGCAGGATTGGCCCGATGACATCGGGCCGGTTCCTCGGGAAGCATGCCATTCCATGACGCTCTCCCGCTGGTCGCTGACCGGCATGCCGCGACGTGGCCGGCGGCTCACCCAGCTCCTGCTCGGCCTGGTGGCCTACGCGTTCTCCATGGCGGCGATCATGCGCGCCGGCCTGGGCTCGATGCCGTGGGACGTGCTGCACCAGGGGCTGGCCGTGCACACCGGCCTGTCGATCGGCGCGCTGACGATGCTCGTCGCCGCCGTCGTGCTGCTGCTGTGGGTCCCGCTGCGCGAGCGCCCCGGCATCGGGACGGTGGCGAACGTCGTCGTCATCGGGCTGACGGTGGATCTCGCCCTGGCGGTCCTGCCGGAGGTCGACGCGCTCGCGGCCCGGGTCGCGCTCGCCGCCGCCGGCATCGTGCTCAACGCGGCGGCGACCGCGGCCTACATCGGCGTCGGCCTCGGCCCCGGTCCGCGGGACGGCCTGATGACCGGGCTCGCGGCCCGCACCGGCTGGTCGGTGCGCGCGGTCCGGACCGCGATCGAGGTGACGGTGGTGCTCACCGGCTGGCTGCTCGGCGGCACCTTCGGGGTCATGACGGTGGCCTACGCGCTCGGCGTGGGGCCGCTGATCCAGTGGTTCCTGCCCCGGGTCACCGTCGCGCCGGTCAGCCGGCCGCCTTCGACAGCCAGGCCGAGTCGTTGACGTCGATCTTGGTGCGGTTCACGAGCACGGTCGGGGTGCCGAACCGCCCACCGGGTGCGGCGGCCGGGTCCGCCGCGGCCGCGGCCGTCGCGTCGGCGATCCCCCGGGTGTTCTCCTGGCGGGCGACGCAGCCCGCGAAGTCCCCGGTCGCCCCGAGCTCGGTGCCCCACGCGGTCAGCTCCTCGACGGTCCGCCCGGCACCCTCGCCCGGCTGGTCGGTGTAGAGCCGGGCGTGGAACGCGGGGAAGATCCCCGCGTCGGCCGCGCAGAGCGCCGCGTTGCCGGCGCGCGTCGAGTAGCCGGGCGGGTTCGACCGGTCGTCGAGGATCGCGATGTGGTGGTAGTTGACCTTCACCTTGCCGTCGTTGAGCGCGGCCGTGATCTCGTCGCCGTAGATCCGCTCGAACTGCTTGCAGGCCGGGCAGAGGTAGTCCTCGTAGACGTCGACGGTGACCGGTGCGGCCGGGTTCCCGGCGGTGACGACGACACCGTCGCGGGCGACGGCGTAGGCCGGCTCGACCGGGGCGCTGTAGTTCTGCCAGGCCAGGTAGGCGCCCACGGCGAGCGCGGCGGCCAGCACGATCCCGGCGATCGCCAGCCCGCGCCGCGCACCCGACCTCCGCGGCGGGGTGATCCCGGCCGCCTGGAGCCTGGCCTGGGCGGCCTGGCGCCGCTCCCGTTCGCTGCGTCCCATCACCGGGTCCCCTCCGCCGGCTGGTGCCGGACGTCGTCGTGTTCGGCAGGCGCGTCCCCGATCCGGTCGACGGCCAGCAGCGTGCGCGGCCGCACCGACAGCCACAGCGCGAGCGCCAGGAAGCCGAGATCGCGCAGCAGGACGAGCGGGTACCGTTCCTCGCCCGGCGGGACCGGTCCCCCGCCACCGAAGCACCCGCAGTCGATCGACAGCCCGCGCGCCCACGCCTGGAGCAGCCCGGCGACGAACCCCACCAGGAGCAGCGCGCTGACCACGGCGGCCAGCCGGGTCCCGGCCCCGACCAGGAGCAACGCGCCCAGCGCCAGCTCCAGCAGCGGCAGCACCGATGCCACCAGCGGGACCGCGGCGGCGGGCAGCACCTGGTAGGCGTCGACGGCGACCGCGGACCCGATCTGGTCCGCCACCTTGACCCCGCCCGACACCAGCCAGACGGCGGCCAGCGCGATCCGCACGGCGGTACCCGCGAGGTCCGTCAGGCGGGTACGCGTCACGAGGGGAAAGCCTAGGACGTGCATCGACGACCCGGTCGGGTCACCCGGCCGGCCGGGCCAGGATCGGCTCAGCGGGGCCGAGCCCAGCCTGCGCTGGCTGGGTCCGTGCTGGTCACCGGCCTATCGTGGCTCGTGTGAACGATCCGGAGACGGACGCGGAGCTCGCCGCGCACGCCGACGACCACCAGCACCACGACGTGTCCGGCGGCTGGCTGCGGGCGGCCACGTTCGGCGCGATGGACGGCCTGGTCACGACCATCGCGCTCATCGCGGGGGTCGGCGGCGGCGGGGCGGACCGCGAGATGATCGTGCTGACCGGCCTGGCCGGCGTCGTCGCGGGGGCGTTCTCGATGGCGCTGGGCGAGTTCGCCTCGGTCGGCACCCAGAACGACGCCGTCGACGCCGAGGCCGCCCTGGAGCGCCACGAGCTGACGATCCACCCGCGCGCCGAGCAGGCGGAGCTGGCCCGCCGCTACCGCGCGATGGGACTGACCGCCCCGACCGCCGAGGCCGTGGCCCGGGAGCTGCACGCGCACCCGGACGTGGCGCTGCGGGTGCATCTGAGCCAGGAGCTCGGCGTGAGCCTGGACGACCGGCCGTCGCCGTGGACCGCGGCCGTGTCGTCGTTCGCGGCGTTCGCCGTCGGCGGGATCGTGCCGCTCGTGACGTTCCTGCTCGGCTTCTCGTCGCTGCCGCTCGGCCTGGCCGTCGGCGGGCTCGGCCTGCTCCTCGCGGGCGCGGCGACCTCCCGGTTCACCGTGCGGACCTGGTGGGGCGCCGCGCTGCGCCAGCTCGCGTTCGGCGCGCTCGCGGCCGGGGCCACCTACCTGGTCGGGATGCTCATCGGGGTGAGCGTCGGGTAGCAGCCCCGGACACGCAGCCCGGACACGACGACGGCCCCGCCCGGATGGGCGGGGCCGTCGGTGCGAGGTGGTGGAGGTGCCGGGAATCGAACCCGGGTCCTCCGTCGACTCACGAGGGCTTCTCCGTGCGCAGTCCGCTCTGCCTCTGCTCGGATCCACCGGTCACGCGAACAAGCCGGTGTGACGATCCCAGCCGCTGTGCGATGTCCCCTGCGCTTCCGCGGCCGAACCGCAGGGTGAGTCCCCTAGCTGATGCCGGGAACCGGAGCGGGGACGCCTCCGGCCCGACAGCCCCTACCTGTTATCAGGCAGCGAGCGCGTAGGCGCTCTGCGGGGCAGTGCGACTGTTGTCGGCACTTATTTTTTTGCGACGCATGGTTTCCGAGATCATCGTCGCCTTCCTCGGCACGCTTCCCCTCGATCGGCGATCGGAGTCGAAACCGTTCACCCCCTGGTCAGGCCGTCCTTCACCTGTGCTCCACACGGGCGTTCCCGCGCGGACGACCAGCATAACGCCACCGGGGCGCCCGGTTCATCCCGGTTCCCCGGAGCGTGCGACGGCCGTCACGTCGTAGGTGTGGCCCGCCGCCCGCAGCCGGTCGACCAGGACCTCACCCATCGCCGTCGCCGGGGTCAGCGAGCCCGCCCGGTCCGGCAGGGCCGTCCCGCCCAGCGCGAGCGCCAGCCCGCTCTCCCCCAGCATGACGGCGGTGGCCGCGTACCCGGGGTCGCCCGGGCCGGACACGCGGGCCCGGTAACGGCGCCCGGACCCGGTGGCCGCGTGGACGTCCATCCGGAACCACCCGTTCGCCCGGGTCCGCTCCGACGGTCCGGCCCCCGGCGCGGGCAGCACCCGGTCGAGCAGCGGCCGGACCAGCGGCAGCGTGAACGCGCCGACCAGGGCGCCGAGCCCGCCGGTGACGGCGGCCGCGGCGGCGGCACCGGCCGGGCCGGACCCGCATCCCTGCACCTCCCCGTACCGCAGGCCGGCACCGTAGGCGTGGCCGAGCAGCGCGTTCGAGCGGCGCACGATCCGGGTGTTGTAGGACGCCATCACGAACGGCGCCGTCCAGGTCCCGTCCTCGAGCCGGGCGGGCGGCCCGGCGTCCGGCGGCTGGGACGGCGTCGGCTCGCCCGCGCGGTCCGGGCTCAGCGCGTGCGGGTCGAACGCCTGCCGGCGGGCCGCCGGGTCGGTCCGGACCGCGTCGATCTGCCCGCGCATCGAGTCGATCGTGCCGCCGGAGACACCACCCCGGAACGTCGCGACGGTCCGGACCTCGGTGAGCCCGCCGGCGTCGTCGGCCGCGGCTGCGGTGTGCGCCAGCCACACCCCGAGGTCCGACGGGATCGAGTCGTAGCCGCACGAGTGCACGATCCGGGCGCCGGTCGACTCGGCGACGCCGTGGCAGCGGTCGATCGCGTCCCGCACGAACAGCACCTCGCCGGTGAGGTCGGCGTAGTGGGTGCCCGCCCGGGCGCAGGACTCGACGAGGTGCCGCCCGTACCGCGCGTACGGCCCGACCGTGGTCAGGACGACGCGGGCGGCGCCGGCCAGCTGGTCGGTCGCGGCCCGGTCGGACGCATCGGCGACGATCAGCGGCCAGTCCCGGGCCCGTTCGGGCAGGGTGGCACGGGTGGCGGCGAGCTTGTCCGCGGACCGGCCGGCGAGGGCGATCCGGACGCCGGGCGGGGCGTGCTCGGCGAGGTGCCGGGCGGTGAGCGTGCCGACGAATCCGGTCGCGCCGTAGAGCGCGATGTCGACCGGCTCGGCCGGGTCGTTCGGGGGGTGGGCCACGGACGCTGCCTCCTCGAGGTCGGACGGGCGGGGTCAGGCGGGGAGCTGGTCGCGGACCCCGAGCAGCCGGGCCGGGGCGTCGTACAGCACCGAGCGGAGGAACTCCCGGCCGAGGCGCGGCTCGGCCGCCGCCCAGCCGTGGATCGCGGCCAGCTGCTCGGCGTACGGGTAGGGGATGTTCGGGAAGTCGGTGCCGAGCACGACGCGGCCGGGGAACTCCGCGAGCCGGGCCGGCCAGTCCGCGGGCAGGGGCGCGATCCGCTCGCTGAACGCGGTGCCGACCATGGTGGTGTCCAGCACGACGTTCGGGAACCGTTCGAGGAGCTCGACCGCGCCGCGGAAGTCCGGCATGCCGGCGTGCGCCAGCACGACGGGCAGCGTCGGGTGGGCCTCGAGGACCTCGGCGAAGATCCCCAGTCCGGTGTGGGCGCCGCGGATCGGCCCGTCCCCGCAGTGCACGACGGCCGGGACCTCGGCCTCGGCCAGCAGCCCCCAGGCGTCGTGCAGCAGCGGGTCGCGCGGGTCGAACGCGCCGACCTGGACGTGCACCTTGACCACGCGGGCACCGTCGTCGACGGCCCGGCCGAGGTAGCCGGTCACCGACGGCTCCGGGTAGAGCGTCGCGGTGCGCACGGCGCGCGGGTGCTCCGCGGCGAACTCGCCGGCCCAGCCGGTCAGCCACTCCCCCATCCCCGGCTTGTGCGGGTAGGTGAGCGGGGCGAACCGCAGCACGCCGAGCTCCTCGAGGCGCGCGTACCGCTCGTGCTGCGGCAGCTTGTACTGCACCGGCCAGGCCACGCCGTAGTGCGTCTCGGCGGCGTCGAAGTAGGCCCAGACCTTGCGCAGCATGCGGTCGGGCAGGAAGTGCACGTGCACGTCGACCAGGCCGGGCAGGCCCAGCTCGGCGGTCCAGCGCGGGACGTCGGCGTCGTCGCGGGGTGGCGCGGGAAGATCCACGCCACCCACCCTAGGCCGGGATCAGCGCAGGCTGCGGGCGCGGCCCTTGGCGGCGCGGCCGACGGCCCGGGCCATCTCCCGTTCCGCGTCCTTCTTCGCGAGGTCGCGGCGCTTGTCGTAGTCCTTCTTGCCGCGGGCCAGCGCGATCTCGCACTTGACCTTGCCGTCGCTGAAGTACAGCGACAGCGGCACCAGGGTCAGCCCGCCCTCGCGGGTCTTGCCCATCAGCCGGTCGATCTCGTCGCGGTGCAGCAGCAGCTTGCGGGTGCGGCGGGGCTCGTGGTTGGTCCAGCTGCCCCGGACGTACTCCGGGATGTGCAGGTTGCGCAGGAAGATCTCGCCCTCGTCGATCGTGGCGAAGGCGTCCGCCATCGAGGCCCGGCCCAGACGGAGGCTCTTCACCTCGGTCCCCTTCAGCGCGACCCCGGCCTCGTAGGTGTCCAGGATCGAGTAGTCGTGCCGGGCCCGGCGGTTCTGCGCGATCACCTTCCGGCCCTGTTCCTTCACCCCACCAGCCTACCCGCCGCCCGGTCGTCAGACCTTCACATAAGCACGCAGCGTCGCGTAGCCGGTGACACCGGCGACGATCCCGCCGACCGGCACGAGCAGCACCGACACGACCAGCACGTCGGACAGCCGGACCGGCGGGATCACCCCCGCCCGGCCGATCGCGGCGAGCAGGTCGTCCACGACGGCGTACTTCGCGGCGACGAGGCCGGCCCCGGCCAGCGCCCCGCCGACCGCACCCGCGATGGCCGCCTCCATGAGGAACGGCAGCTGCGTGGTCCATCGGGTCGCGCCGACCAGGCGCATCACCGCGACCTCGGTGCGCCGGGTGAACGCCGACACCTGGACCGTGTTGGAGATCAGCAGCACGGCCGCGAGCGCCTGCACCACGGCCAGCGCGAACGCCACGTTCCGCACGCCGTCGAGGAAGTCGAACAGCTTCCCGACGAGGTCGCGCTGGTCGATCACCCCGCGCACGCCGGGGCGGCCCTCGACGGCCGCCGCCGCGGCGGCCGCGCCCCCCTGCTGGTCGGTGAGCGTCACCCGCAGCGTCGCGGGCAGCGACTGCGGGCGGGCGACGTCGGCCACGGACTGCCCCGCGAACAGCTCCCGGAACCGGGTGTAGGCCTGCTCCTGGGACTCGAAGGTCACCGCGCCGACGCCGGGCGCCGAGGACAGCGCCGCGTGCAGCGAGGCGCACGTCGGCCCGGAGCAGTCCCGGTCGGACTCCGAGACGTCCGGGGTGAGCGCGACCTGGATCTCGAGCCGGCTCGCGTACAGCGCGGAGATGTCGTCGATCGTGCGCAGCACGAGCAGCCCGGCCCCGACCGACATCAGGGTGACGGCGGTGGTGAGCACCATCGCCACGGTCATCGTCACGTTGCGGCGCAGGCCTTCGGAGACCTCGCGGGTGAGCAGGGCGGGGCGCATCTACCGGCCCGCCCCGTACACGGCGCGGGCCTCGTCGCGGAGCACCACACCGTCGTCCAGCTCGATCACCCGGCGGCGCATCGCGTCCACGATGGAGTCGTCGTGGGTGGCCATCAGGACGGTCGTGCCGCCGCGGTTGATCCGCTCCAGCACCTGCATGATCCCCCGGCTGGTGTCGGGGTCGAGGTTGCCGGTGGGTTCGTCGGCCAGCAACAGCGGCGGCCGGTTCACCGACGCCCGCGCGATCGCGACCCGCTGCTGCTCGCCACCGGAGAGCTCGTGCGGCATCCGCTCCGCCTTGCCCTGCAGGCCGACCATCTCCAGCAGCTCGGGCACGTCGCTGCGGATCTGCGCCGGCTTGCGCCCGAGCACCTCGAGCGCGAACGCCACGTTGCCGGCCACGGTGCGCTTGGGCAGCAGCCGGAAGTCCTGGAACACGCAGCCGATCCGCTGCCGCAGCTTCGGGACCTTGCGCCGGGGCAGCCGGGCGACGTCGAGGCCGTCGACGAGGATCGTGCCGGAGGTGGGGACGTCCTCGCGCAGCAGCAGCCGCAGCAGCGTCGACTTGCCCGAGCCGGAGGGCCCGATGAGGAACGCGAACTCGCCGGCGCCGACGGTCGCCGAGATCCGGTCCAGCGCCGGGCGGCCGGACGCCGGGTAGTGCTTGGTGACGTCCCGCAGCTCGATCACGGAGCGGGACGGTACCGCCGCCCGGCGTGCACCGGCCGTGACGACACGCCGTGAGTGCTTCGGAGGGCCCTGGCCCTCCCAAGTACTCACGGGCCCGTCAGGGCATCGGCAGGCCGGGCTCGGCGAAGCCGACGGTGAGCGCGCCCGCCCCGCCGGCCGGCTCGAGGCGCAGGCGCAGCAGCCGTCCTCGGTCGGCGCCCGCGGCGTCCGGTGCCCCGAGCCAGGCGGTGAACCGCGGCGCCGGCGAGACCAGCCCGGCCAGCTCGTCCAGCCGGGTCGCCGCGTCCGGGCCGGGGGCGGCCGCCCGCGCGGCGGCGAGGTCGACGGTGCCGGTGTAGCGGACGGCCGGGACCCCGTCGACGTCCTCGCGGCCGGGCTGCTCGGCCACGTCGCGCAGGCCCGGTGCGGCATGCAGGGCACCGGTCAGCGCCCCGACCGGGACCGCGCCGGCGGGCAGGCGCTGCCAGTTCCCGGAGCCGCCGAGCCGCAGCCATGCTGCGTCGCCGTCCACCCGCACCTGCGCCCCGCGGGTGCCGAGCGTGGCCGTGAGGTCCGCGGCGAACGGCTGCAGCCGGACCGGGCCCGAGGCCCGGACCGGGCCCGTGGGGCCGCCGTCGAGCGCGGCGCTCACCCGGGCCGACCCGGCGCCGGCGAGCGCGCGCACGGCCCCGGCCACGACGTCCTGCGGCGGGGGCGGCACGGCGGCGGCCGGGCCGGCGGGCGCGACGGGTCCGGCACCGGTGCAGGCGCACAGCACGACGGCGAGGAGCGCCGCGAGCAGCGCGGCCCTCACGACGCGTCGGCCTGCTGACGGCGCCAGCGGATGCCGGCCTCGATGAAGTCGTCGATCTCGCCGTCGAGCACCGCCGACGGGTTGTTGACCTCGTGCCCGTTCCGGAGGTCCTTCACCTGCTGGTACGGGTGCAGGACGTAGTTGCGCATCTGGTTGCCCCAGGACGAGCCGGCGTCCTTGAAGGAGTCCATGAGCTCGCGCTCCTCCTGCCGGCGCCGCTCCAGCAGCTTGGCCTGCAGCACCGTCATCGCCGACGCCTTGTTCTGCAGCTGCGAGCGCTCGTTCTGGCAGGCCACGACGATGCCGGTCGGGATGTGGGTCAGCCGGACCGCCGAGTCGGTGGTGTTGACGCCCTGGCCGCCCGGGCCGGAGGCGCGGAACACGTCGACGCGCAGGTCCTTCTCGTCGATCTCCACGTGGTCCGACGACTCGACGACCGGCGCCACCTCGACGCCGGCGAACGACGTCTGCCGGCGGCCCTGGTTGTCGAACGGCGAGATCCGCACCAGCCGGTGCGTGCCGGCCTCGACCGACAGCGTGCCGAACGCGTACGGCGCGTGGACGGCGAACGTGGCCGACTTGATGCCGGCCTCCTCGGCGTAGGACGTCTCGAAGACGTCGGTGCCGTAGCCGTGCCGCTCGGCCCAGCGCAGGTACATCCGCAGCAGCATCTCGGCGAAGTCGGCGGCGTCGACACCGCCGGCCTCGGCGCGGATGGTCACCAGGGCGTCGCGGGCGTCGTACTCGCCGGACAGCAGGGTCCGGACCTCCAGGGAGGCGATCTCGGACCGCAGGCGCTCGCGCTCGGCGTCGGCGTCGGCGACCGCGGAGGTGTCGCCCTCGTCCTCGGCGAGCTCGTAGAGCACGGGGACGTCGTCGAGGCGGCGGCGCAGGTCGTCGAGCCGGCGCAGCTCACCCTGGGCGTGCGCGAGCCGGCTGGTGATCTTCTGCGCGGCCTCGACGTCGTCCCAGAGGTCCGGCCGGCCCGCCTGCTCGGAGAGCTCCTCGATCTCCTGGCGCAGCGCGGGCACGTCGGCGACGGCCTCGATGCTGGAGAGCGTGGTGTCGAGGTCCTTCAGGTCGGCCTGGACGTCGGGAGTCACATCGATCGAGGGTACGCGCGGTGCGGCGCGGGCCCACCGGCCCCCGCCTCACTCCTCCGGGACGGCGTCGATCAGTTTGATCATCGCGCGGGTGTGGGCGACGGCGAAGTCGGCCACCGGCCGGGCGTACGGGTCGTCGGTGGCCCGGGCGGCCGCGCGGGCCTCGGCGAGCCGCTCGGTGTAGGCCTCCTTCGCCGACCGGAGCAGCTCGGTGCGCTGCTTGACCGTGAGCATCCCGGCGTGCAGCAGGCGCAGGACCAGCGGGCTGCGTACCGCGTCGGCTTCGCCGCCGGAGGCGAGCCACGCCTTGAACGCGCGCTTGCCCGCGGCGGTGATGACGTACTGCTGGCTCGCCCGCGGCCCCTGCTTGCCCAGCCGGAGCAGCCCCTCCTCGGTGAGGGCGGGCAGCTCCCGGTAGACCTGGCTGCGGGTGACCGAGAAGAACAGTCCGAACCGCTCGCCGGCCGCGGTGACCAGCTGCCCGCCGGTCATCGGGCCGCCGTGCAGCAGGCCGAGCAGGGCGGCGGCGGTGGCGTTCACCGGTGTGACGGAGGCCATGCTGCGACGGTCCCACGGTCCACGCCGGTTCGCGAGTCCACAGCGAACATTCGCCCTGTTGACGGCGCATGTGGGGGATCCACTGTGTGCAGTCGTCCCTCACACGGTCAGGGCCGCGATCCGCTCGCGCTGGGACGCGACGTCGCCGTACTGCCCGGCGAGCCGCCTGGCGCGCTTGTAGAAGAAGTGCGCCTCGTGCTCCCAGGTGTAGCCGATCCCGCCGTGGTACTGGATCATCGCGGCGGTCGCCTGCAGCGCGACCTCGCTCGCCTTGGCCTTCGCGACGGCGACGGCCAACTCGGCGTCGTCCGCCCCGGTGTCGGCCGCGTGCGCGGCGTAGAGCACGGCGTGCGCGGCCATCGTGACGCCGACGTGCAGGTCCGCCAGGGCGTGCTTGACCGCCTGGAACGACCCGACCGGGACGCCGAACTGCTCACGGTCGCGGTCGTAGGCGACCGTGCGGGTCAGCGCCTCCCTGGCGATCCCGACGAGGTCCGCGGCGACGAGCACGGTGGCCCGGTCGGTCAGCTGCCGCCGCAGCCCGGCCGAGGCGCCGGGCAGCGGTTCGGTGGTGCCGCCGGCGAGCGTGGCGAGCCGGGTGGTGCCGTCGTAGGAGCCGGCCGGGGTGGCGCTCGCGCCGGTGACCAGGCACAGCCCCGGGGCATCCGGTCCGGACGGTGCGACGACCACGTCGGCGATCGCGCCGTACTCCACCACCGGCAGGCCGTCGGCGGCACTGCCCCGGGTGGTGAACGCGCCGACCGCCTCGCCGGCCGCCAGCCGCGGCAGCCAGGCGGCGCGCTGCTCGTCGGAGCCGGTGAGCCGGATCGCGTCCGCGGCGAGCACGGTCCCGCGCCACGGCCCGGGCGCGACGCCCGCCCCGAGTGCGCGGGCGATCACCTGGGCCTCGACCAGGCCCAGCCCCAGGCCGTCGTGCTCCTCGGGCACGGTGACGGCCGTCCAGCCCTGCTCCCCGGCGGCCGTCCACAGTGCGGCCGGGTTGCCGTCGTCGCCGGGTCCGGCCTCGACGACGTCCCGGACGGCGGCGAGGTCGAACCGCTCGGCCAGGTAGTCGCGGACGGCCGCGCCGAACTCCTGCTGCTCCTCGGTGAGTGCGAAGAACACGATCGACTCCTTACCGGGGCAGGCCGAGCACGCGCTCGGCGGTGATGGTGCGCTGGACCTGGGACGAGCCGCCCCAGATCGTGACCGAGCGGGACCACATGGCCTGGGCGTGCAGCGGCCGCAGGTCGGTGCCGTCCGGCAGCGCGTCGAGGGTCGCGTCCTCGCCGAGGATCCGGTCGTAGACCTCCCAGAGGTCCTGGAACGTCTCCGACCACTGCAGCTTGGTCATCGACGCCTCGAAGCCGAGGTCCCGCCCCTGCTCGACCTGGGTGAGGACGTGCATCGAGTGCAGCCGCAGGCACTCCAGCTCGGTGAGCACGCGGGCCAGGTCGTCGCGGATCACCGGGTCGGTGTCGCGGCCGAGCTTCCGCGCGACGGCGGCGATCTCGTCGTACTGCCGGCGGAACTCGGTGTACTGGGAGATGCCCGACGCGCCGCGCTCGAAGGACAGCAGCAGCATCGCCGTCCGCCAGCCGTCGCCGATCTCGCCGAGGCAGTCCGACACCGGGACCCGGGCGTCGTCGAAGAACACCTCGCCGAACTCGCTGGCCCCGCTCATCTGCTTGAGCGGGCGGGCGGTCACCCCCGGCTGGTTCATGTCGATCAGCAGCATGCTGATCCCGCGGTGCTTCTGTGAGCCGGGCTCGGTGCGCACCAGCGTGAAGATCTTGTCGCCGTGCACGGCGTTGGTCGTCCACACCTTCTGCCCGTTGACGACGAACTCGTCGCCGTCCCGGACGCCCTTGGTGGACAGCGCCGCGAGGTCGGAGCCGGCGCCGGGCTCGGAGAAGCCCTGGCACCAGATGACCTCGTTGCGCAGCAGCGGGCCGATGATCTCCTTGCGCTGCGCGTCGGTGCCGATCGCCATCACCGTCGGCGCCAGGAAGGCGAGCCCGAGCGGGTTCACCGTGCGCGGGGCCCGCGCACGGACCATCTCTTCGTCGTAGATGGCCTTCATGCCCGGCGTCCCGCCGCGACCGCCGTACTCGGTCGGCCACTCGATGCCGGCGAACCCGGCGTCGGCCTTCTCGCGCTCCCAGTCGCGGCGCAGCCGGAAGCTCTCGTCGTCGTCGAGGGACTCCCAGAACCCGGGACGCGTCCACTCCCCGGGGATGTGCGCGGACAGCCACGAGCGCAGCTCGGAGCGGAACTCCTCCTCGGCCGCGGTGAAGGTCAGGTCCATGCGTGGCAGCCTTGCATACTCACCGGTAACTGCCTAGGCGGCGTGGCGCGTGGAGCAACCGGTATGCAGGGAGTAGCATTCCGGTATGCGCAGCGAGCGAGTGACGGTCACGCTGCCGGCCGAGCTGGTGGCGGAAGCGCGGGACGCGGTGTCCCGAGGATCAGCGGCGAGCCTGTCCGCCTACGTGGCGGAGGCCGTCAAGTCCCGGCAGGACCGGGACCGTTCCCTGGCCACCCTGGCGAGCCTCTACGGCGGACCGCCGCCGGCCGACGAGCTGGACGCGGCGCGGCGTTCCCTGCGCCCGGCCCCGCCCGTGGCCGTCGGCTGAGCCGCGCGATGATCGGCGGACGCGTCCTCGACTCATCGGCGCTGGCGGCCTTCGCCACCGGCCGCCCGGTCTACATGCGTGCCCTCGTCTGGGCCGCGGTGGAGGAGAACATCGTGCTCGCGGTGCCCAGCGCCGCACTCGGCCGCGCCTGGTCGATGGTGGAGGCCGAGCACCACGCAGCCCTGCAGGTGCTGCTCGGCCTGCCGAACACCGTGATCCACGAGCTGTCCCCGGAGAGTGCCCAGGAGGCCGGGCTGCTGCTCGCCTCGCAGGGGCTCGACGACATCGTCAGCGGCCAGGTGGTCACCGCGGCGCTGCGGCGGGGCTGGCCCGCCGTCACCGGTGACCCGGGGACGCTGCGCAAGCTGGACCCGATGGTCCCGATCGAGGAGCTGCCCTAGCGGCCGCGGTCAGTCCGCGTCCTCGTCGCGCAGCCGGGAACGCAGCCGGGCCAGCTCGTCGCCGGTCAGGCCGTTCTCCTGCAGCCAGCCCACCGGGCCGCCGTGCCGCTCGTCGAGCAGGCGCAGGAACGTCTCCATGACCTCGGCCCGCGGCCGGTGCCGGTCGAGGTCGGCGGACGGGGGCATCGGCTCCCCGCGCCCCGCGGTCCAGCGCCGGAACAGCGCCTCGATCCGGGTCGCGGACAGCGCGTAGTCGGCCACGACGTCGGCCCGCGGGACGCCGACGGCCGAGCAGACCAGCGCGACGAGCACGCCGGTCCGGTCCTTGCCCGCGGCGCAGTGCACGACCGTCGCCCCGGTCTCCTGCTCGGCGAGCCGCCGCACGCCCGCGACCACGTTCCCGGCGCGGTCGCCCAGGTAGGCGAGGTAGTGACCGACCATGGGGTCGGCGTCGTCGTCGATCTCGGGCAGGCCCCGGCCGGTCTCCGGGATGAAGCTCAGCCGGTGCACGGTGATCCCGGCGTCGGCCAGCGCGCCGGGACCGTGGACGAGGATCTCCTCGTCCTTGCGCAGGTCCAGCACCTGCACGACGCCGTACTCCCCGGTGAGCCGGGCGACGTCGCCGGGGCTGAGACCTTCCAGCGCCTCGGTCCGGAGCAGGACGCCCCGCCGGACCCGGCCGCCGCCCTCGAGCGGGAGGCCGCCCACGTCACGGGCGTTGACGAGACCGTCGAAGGTCAACCAGCGATCCGGCACCAGATCCGTCACGCTCCCAGCCTAGGAGGCCGCGGGGGCGGACCGCTGCGGCCCGAGACGGGACTCACCGGTCGTGCGCGGGGGTCCTGCGCAGCGCAGCGGGCAGGCGGCGGGCCCCGTCGCCCTGCACGGCGGCGGCGTCGTCCGGGTTGACGAGCTTGCAGGTCGTCATGGACAGGCAGCCGCACCCGATGCAGCCGTCCAGGCCGTCGCGCAGCGCGGTCAGCGCCTCGATCTGCTCGTCCAGCCGGCCGCGCCAGGCCTTCGACAGGCGCGACCAGTCCGCCTTGGTCGGCGTCCGCTCCGCGGGCAGCGAGTCCAGTGCGGACCGGACCTCGTCGAGCCCGATGCCGATCGACCGGGCCGCCCGGATGAACGCGAGCCTCCGCAGGACGCTGCGCCGGTAGCGACGCTGGCCGCCGGACGTCCGGCTCGCCCGGATCAGCCCCTCGCGCTCGTAGTAGCGCAGCGCGGAGTGCGGGAACCCGCTCCGCTCGACGATCTCGCCGATCGTGAGGAGATCGCTCGTCTCCATCCGCCCCGGCACCTCCCTCCGCCCGCGGACCACACCCACGGACCCTGAAGCTTACTTCAGTATCATGCCGCAGCACCGGGGCCGCCACCTGCGGGGATCACCGTCCACCGGCACCGATCGGCCGTCCGCCGGACTCGCGACCGGTCGTCACAAGATCGAGTTCTCGGTGAGCGGTGTCCCCCGCGCGGCGACGGGCACCCCCGGGGCTGGACCCGCCCGAGCAGGGCATCTACGGTTCCTGGGCAAGTCATCACGGCCCGATCACGAGCGGGCCAGGAGCCGGACCCCCCGACCGGCTCGCCCGGGACCCCCGACCCGGCCGCTCGCGGCGGAGCCGTCCGTTGATCGCGAAAGGGCTACCCCCTTGCCAGGACACCGCTCCCCCGGTGGCCGCCACGTGTTCCCCCGGCCCGTGGCGACCGCACCAGCAGCACTGACCGCTGCCCCGACCGCCGGCTCCCGTGGCGCCCGCGCCACCGCACTCCCGCCGCCGGTCAGCGCCGCGCGCCGGGCCGGGACCCGCACGGCGGCGACCGGCGCCGCCTTCGGCGTCATCGCCTCCGGCGCGTTCGCCGCCGTCGTCCCGACCTCGCAGGACGGCGAGTCCCGGGCCGACGCCGAGGAGACCACCGCCGCGACCACCCGGGCCGCCTTCACCGCGCCCATCCCGTCGTCGGCACCGGCGGCCGACGGCAGCCCGTCGGGCTACTTCAGCCCGGTCTCGTTCGCGCAGCACACCGGGGCCGCCGCCGGCGCGCTGCAGGCCGCCTCGCCCGCGCGGGACGCCGACCTCGCCTCGCTCGGCAAGGCGCAGGAGATCGCCGCGAAGATCGCCGCGGAGCACCGGAAGGCGGCCGAGGCCGCGCAGAAGCGCCAGGCCGAGCGGGCACGCCTGGACGCGCTGGTCGCCAAGGGCGGCGTGGACGCCTGGATCGCCGAGGCCCTGGACCACATGGGACTGTCCCAGTCGTACGCGCCCGGTGTGAAGAAGATCATCATGAAGGAGTCCAACGGCGACCCGGACGCCATCAACAACTGGGACACCAACGCCCTGTCCGGCAACCCGTCCGAGGGCCTGATGCAGGTCATCCCCTCGACGTTCGAGGCCTACGTGCACCCGGACTTCGCCGACCGGGACATCACCGACCCGGTCGCGAACATCACCGCGGGCGTCCGCTACATGATCGACCGCTACGGCGTCGAGACGCTCGAGGCCGGTGGCCGGTCGAGCGCGAGCGGCGGCTACCTCGGGTACTGACCCGCACCGCTACACCACCTCGGCGGCGGCCGGCAGGGCACACCTGCCGGCCGCCGCCGTCGTTGCGTCCCGGCAAAGGTAAACTGATCTTTACCTGCCTGCCCCGAGAGGAGCCCGTCGCAGTGACGCCCCCCGGTGGAGCGCCGTCGGCCCGCACCGGTGCCGCCCCGAGCGGTGCCCGGGCACCCTTCCGGCCCGAACTGCAGGGGCTGCGCGCGCTCGCGGTCCTCCTGGTGATCGTCTACCACGTCTGGGTCGGCCGGGTCTCCGGCGGCGTCGACGTGTTCTTCCTGATCACCGGGTTCCTCATCGTCGGCGGGCTGTACCGGGCCGGGCTGCGGGGCGGCGTGGACGTCGTCGCGACCTGGCGGCGCCAGCTGTCCCGGTTGCTGCCGGCCGTCACGGTGGTGCTCGCCGCGGGGCTCGTGGCCGGGCCGGTGCTGCTCCCGGAGAGCCGCTGGTCGCCCACGATCCGCGAGGTCGTGGCGTCGCTGCTGTTCGTGCAGAACTGGGAGCTCGCGGCGAACGCGGTGGACTACGCCGCGCGCAACGACGCGGCCAGCATCGTCCAGCACTTCTGGTCGCTGTCCATCCAGGGCCAGTTCTACCTGGTGGCACCGCTGGTCGTGGCGGGCGTGGCGCTCGCGGCCCGGCGGGACCGCGCGGACCTGCACGCCCGCCTCACCGGCACGCTGCTCGCGATCGGCGGGGCGTCACTGGCCTACTCGGTGTACCTGACGCTGGCCAACCAGCCGCTCGCCTACTTCCACTCGTCGACCCGGGCCTGGGAGTTCGCGCTCGGCGGGCTCCTGGCGCTGTGGATCTCGCGGGTCGAGGACCGGCCGGAGCTGACGGCCGGGGTGCGGGCCGCGCTGGGCTGGGCCGGCGTGCTCGCCCTGGTGTCCTGCGGCCTGCTGCTGCAGGTGGACCGGGCGTTCCCGGGCTGGGCCGCGCTGTGGCCGACGCTCGCCGCGGCCGCGGTGCTGGTCGCCGGCCGCTCCGGCCACCGGCTCGGCGTGGACCGTGTCCTGTCCGGCCCGGTGCTGCGCACCGTCGGCGACATCTCGTTCCCGCTCTACCTGTGGCACTGGCCGGTCCTGGTGCTCACGCTGGTGCACACCGGCCAGTCGCAGCTCTCGCTCGGCGCCGGCACCGCGGTCATCGGCGTCTCGTTCGTGCTCGCCTGGCTCACCCACCGGTGCGTCGAGCGGCCGATCGCCGACCTCGGCGTCCGGCGGGCGCTGCGCACCGGGGGCGTGCTCGCCCTGGTCGTGCTCGTCGGCGCGGCCGGCTGGTTCGGGGTGGCTACCGCGCGGGCGTCGGTCCCGGTCGCGGCGGGCTCGCCGAGCCATCCCGGTGCCGGTGCCCTGCAGCCGGACGTCGAACCCGCCGCCCTCGCCGACCCGGGGCTCGAGGTGGAGCTCACGCCCTCGCTGGCCGGCGCGCCCGACGACTGGAGCTACCACCGCGGCACCTGGAACTGCGAGCCGGTCCAGCGCGACGGGGTCGAGCTCCAGGCCTGCACCATCCCGCCGCCCGGCGACGCCCCGCCCGAGCGGACCGTCGCCGTCGCCGGGGACTCGCACGCCCAGCAGTACGTCGCCGCGCTCCTGCCGGTCGCCGCGCAGCGGAACTGGGAGATCCTCGGGCTGTTCCGGGGCGCCTGCCCGCTCTCCACGGTGTCGGAGACCGACCCGGCCGACGAGGGCTGCACCGCCTGGAACGCCGCCGTCACCGGCGAGCTGTCCGAGCGACGGCCGGACGCCGTGCTGACCCTCGCCACCCGCGACGTCCGCCCCGGGCTCACCGAGGTGACCCCGGCCGGTTTCGTCGAGGCCTGGTGGAAGCTGCACGACGCCGGGGTGCCCGTCGTCGCGGTACGGGACAACCCGCGGCCGCAGTTCCCGGTGCCCGAGTGCGTCGGCCGGGAGGGCCGGCACGCCGACGCGTGCGCGCTGCCGCGGCACGACGTCTACCCGTCCCCGCCGCCGTACGCGGAGCTGCCGGACGTCCCGCCGAACGTCTCGTTCGTCGACGTCGCACCGGCCGTCTGCGGCCCGGAGACCTGCCCGGCCGAGGTCGGCAACGTGCTGGTCTACATGGACGACAACCACCTGACCGCGACCTACGCCGAGACGATGGCGCCGCTGTTCGCCGACCACTTCGCCGACCGGCTGGGCTGGTGACCCCTACGCCGGACGGGCGCTGTGGCCGTCGACGGTGACGACGTCACCGCGGTGCAGCCGGGCGCCCCTGCGGTGCTCGGGCTCGCCGTTCACCGTCACCAGGCCGGACTCGAGCAGCTCGCGGGCGTGCCCGCCGTCCTCGGCGAGGTTCGCGAGCTTGAGGAACTGTCCGATCCGGATCGGCTCGCTCGCGATCGGCACGTCCTGTGGGGTGGCCATGGGGCCATTCTGCGCGCCGTAGCATCGTCGGGCGTGGGTGACCACTACTTCAGCGCCTCCCCGTCCGTCGCGAGCCGCCCGGGCACGGTCCGGCTGCACACGTCCGGCGTCGACCTGGAACTGGCGACGGACACCGGCGTGTTCTCGCACGGCCGGATCGACCGCGGGACGAAGGTGCTGCTCGACGCCGCGCCGATGCCGCCGATCCGGGGGCCGCTGCTGGACGTCGGGTGCGGCTACGGGCCGATCGCGCTGACCCTCGCCGCCCGGCGCAGGCGGCTGCCGGTGTGGGCGGTGGACCTCAACGAGCGCGCGTTGGGGCTCACCCGGGACAACGCCGCCGCGGCCGGGCTGGGGAACGTGACGGCCTGCCACCCGGACGACGTGCCGGCCGGCCTGGCGTTCGCGGGCATCTACTCGAACCCCCCGATCCGCTCCGGGAAGCCCGCGCTGCACGGGCTGCTGCTGCGATGGCTGCAGCGGCTGCTGCCGGGCGGGCGGGCGTACCTGGTGGTCGCCAAGAACCTCGGGTCGGACTCGCTGCACCGGTGGCTGGAGGCCGAGCAGGGGTTCCCGACGACCCGGCTGACCTCGGAGAAGGGGTACCGGGTGCTGGAAGTGGCGCCGCGGGAGCGCTGAGACGCCCGCACGACGACGGCCCCCGGACCGTGTCCGGGGGCCGTCGTCTGCGTGGTAGCGGGGGCAGGATTCGAACCTGCGACCTCTGGGTTATGAGCCCAGCGAGCTACCGAGCTGCTCCACCCCGCGCCGGACGGGACGCATCCCGTCTCTGTGTTGTGTCACCACCGTACACGGCCGGGACCGGCACCCGTGCACGGGGGCCCGGTCCTGCGGGTTCCCCGCCACGCGTCGAACGACGCCGCCCGGGCCGGGCGCGACGCGCCACGGCTCCACGGCCCGCTGGCCGGCTCTCCCACGAGTCAGGCCCGGGATTCACGAGGAATCCCGGGCCTGAGGAGTAGCGGGGGCAGGATTCGAACCTGCGACCTCTGGGTTATGAGCCCAGCGAGCTACCGAGCTGCTCCACCCCGCGCCGGACGGGACCTGGTCGGTTCAACCGCGTCCCGTCTCTGTGTTGTGTCACCACCGTACACGCCCGGGACCGGCACCCGCGCAGGGGGGGTGCCGGTTCCGGTGTGCGCTGCGAGGTCAGCCGCCGGCGCTCTGGAACGCCGCGACCGCGCGGTCCAGCGCGGCCAGCGCCTCGCCCTGCCGCGCGAAGTCACCGGCCTGCTGGGCCGCCTTGAGGTCGTTCAGCGCCTGGCGGATCTGCTGGGCCGCGGCCGACTGGGCCGCGTTCGGCGCCGCCGGGGTGCCCGGGGCCGGGGTGCCACCGGCGGCCGGCGGCGTCGTCGGCTGGGCCGGGGCACCCGGCGACGGGGCCGCGCCGCCGGCGGCCGCACCGGCACCGGCGCCGAACACCTCGTCCAGGGCTGCGGACAGGCCGGCGTCGTAGCCGACCCGGCCGCCGTAGCTCACCAGGACGCGGGCCAGCTGCGGGTACGACGAGTCCTGCCCGGCCCGCTCGATGTAGACCGGCTCGACGTAGAGCAGCCCGCCGGCCACCGGGAGGGTGAGCAGGTTGCCGTAGTCGATCGTGGTCTGGTTCTGCCGGAGCAGGTTCAGCTCCTGGGACACCTCGGGCGAGCCGAGGAACTGGGCCTGGACCTGCTGCGGGCCGAGCGTCTGCGTCTCGTTCGGCAACTCCAACACGGTGATCTTCCCGTAGGTGTCCGGGTCGGAGCTGGCCGAGACGTAGGACGCCAGGAACTGCCGCCGCAGGCTCACCAGGGCGCTGGTGAGCTGGAACGAGGGCCCCTGCTGGCCGGGGAGCCCGGCGTAGACGTAGTACGGCGGCTGCGCGTTCTGCGTGCCGCCGTTGCCGCCCTGCACGGTCGGGTCGGACGGGACGTCCCAGAACGAGACGGTCGAGAAGAACTCGCCCGGGTTGTCGACGTGGTAGCGGGTCAGCAGCTCGCGCTGGACCTTGAACTGGTCCTCCGGGTACCGCAGGTGCGCCTGCAGCGCCGGGGTGATCGCCGAGCGCGGCTCGACGGTGCCCGGGAAGGCCTTCTGCCAGGTCTGCAGGACCGGGTCGGACTCGTCGAAGGCGTAGAGCTTCACGGTGCCGTCGTAGGCGTCGACCGTGGCCTTGACCGAGTTGCGCAGGTAGCTGACGGTCTCGTTCGGCAGCTGCTGGCCGCCCGGCCCGATCCGGGAGTCGGCGGTCGTCTCCCCCAGCGGGACGCGCTCGGCGTACGGGTAGTCCTGCAGCGTGGTGTAGCCGTCGACGATCCACTGGACCCGGCCGTCGACGACCGCCGGGTACGGGTCGTTGTCCAGCTTCAGCCACGGGGCCACGGCCTGCACCCGGTCCCGCGGGTTCCGGACGTACATGATCTTCGACTGGTCGTTGATCGAGCTGTTGAACAGGATGTTCCGCTCGCCGTAGGCCAGCGCGAAGACGGCCCGGTCGAAGATCCCGCCGATCGGGACGCCGCCCGCACCGGTGTAGGTGTACTGCGCCTCGTCGGAGTCGTACTCGCGGGGCGCGGTGCCGGGCTCGGCGCCGACGATCGAGTACTGGTTGTCCAGCAGCTCGCCGTAGTAGATGCGGGGCTGCTGGACCGGGATCCGGCCCCGGGTCTGGGTGTCCGAGACGGTGAACCGCGGCAGGCCGCCCTGCCCGCCCGCGTCCTCGAGCGCGGCGTTGATCTGGTTGGCCGGCGCGGCGACGATCCCGTTGCCGTGCGTGTACACCAGGTGCCGGTTGATCCAGTCCTGCTGGTTGCCGACCAGGGCGTTGGCGTCCATCTCGCGGGCCGCGACGATGTAGTCCTGGGTCCGGCCGTCGATCGAGTAGCGGTCGATGTCCAGGTTCGGCGCGAAGCCGTAGAAGTTGCGGCGCTGCTGGAGCTGGGTGAACGTGCGGTTCAGCTTGCCCGGGTCGAGCAGCCGGATGTTCGGGATGGTGTCGGTCTCCGCCCGGACCTGGCCGGGCGTCGCCTGCGACTCGCCGGCGTACGGGCGGATGTCGACCTTGTCGCGCCCGATGCCGAACGCGTCCCGGGTCGCGGCGATGTTCCGCTCGATCGAGGGCGCCTCGCGCTCGTTCGCGTTCGGGGCGACCACGAACTGCTGCAGGACCAGCGGGAACGCCGTGCCGACCAGGATCGACGAGATCAGCAGCATGACGACGGCGACGGCCGGGATCTGCAGGTTCTGCCGGAACGCGGCGACGAAGAAGGCCAGCGCGCAGACCACCGCGATGATCAGCAGGATCAGCTTGGCGGGCAGCACCGCGTTGAGGTCGGTGTAGGTGGCCCCGTAGAACGTCGGGGCGTTGCGGTTCGACCACAGCAGGTCGTACCGGTCGAACCAGTACGCGACGGCCTTGAGCAGCACGAACACGCCGGCCAGCACGGCCAGCTGGGCCCGCGCGGCCGTCGAGACGAAGCCGGACCGGCCGGTGAGCCGGATCCCGCCGAAGATGTAGTGCGCCACCAGCGCCAGCACGAAGCAGATCGCGACGGCGACGAACAGCCAGTTCAGCACCATCCGCAGGAACGGCAGCGTGAAGGCGTAGAACGCGATGTCGTTGCCGAACTCCGGGTCGACCTTCCCGAACGGCGTGCCGTGCAGGAACAGCTGGACGGTCTGCCACTGCACGGGGGCCGCCAGGCCGGCGATCACGCCGATGACGACGGGGACGCCGACCCCGAACAGCCACGGGCGCTGGATGATCGACGTCCGGTACCGGGCGACCGGGTCGTCCGAGCCGGAGACCGGGACGAACACCGGGCGGTACCGGTAGGCCAGCCACAGTGTCAGCGCGATCAGGCCGCCGACCACCAGCCCGACCACGCCGAACAGCACGATCTGGGTGAACAGCCGGGTGAGCTGCACGCTCCGGAAGCCGACCTCGCCGAACCACAGGTAGTCGACGTAGAAGTTCAGCAGCCGCGAACCGCCGAGCAGGAGCACGACGAGGACGCCCGCGGCGGCCAGGAGGATCCGGGTTCGGCGGGTCAGCGACGGCGCTCCCACAGGGGGCCGCATGGACGACACGGGCACGCTCCACAGCTCGGGTACGACACGGAAGACACGGCCGGCGGGGAGCGACGGCGCGGTTCTCCCGATCCAACTCTACGGAGGGGCCGTGAGTTCCCGGTTGCGTCCCGGCGCGCCCACCGGACGGAAACCCTACACCGGACAAACCGGGATCCGCGGGGTCGCGGGCGGTGACCGGCGCCGGCGTCCGTAGGGTGCGCGCGTGGGCGTTCGATCATCGACGTGGGTCTCGGCACTGCTCGTGCTGCTGGGCCTCGCCGTCGTCGGCTCGGTGGTGCCCGCACCCGTCGTCGCGCTCGGGCCCGGCCCGACGTTCGACACCCTCGGTGAGGTGAACGGCCGGCCCGTGGTGTCCGCCGAGGGGCTGCCGACGTACCCGACCGGCGGGCACCTCAACATGACCACCGTCGGCGTCACCGACGGCATCACGCCGCTGCACGCGCTCGGGCTCTGGGCGTCGGGCACCCACCGGCTGGCCCCGCGGTCGTCGCTCTACCCGCCCGGCCAGAGCCCCGAGCAGGTCACGGCGAACAACCAGCAGGAGTTCGACAGCTCCATCGCGAACGCCGAGGCCGCCGCGCTCAACCACCTGCACCTGCCGACCCGGCTGACGGTCGGCGCACTCACCGAGGGGTCGCCGTCCGCGGGGGTGCTCGAGGCGGGCGACGAGATCCGGGCCGTGGCCGGCACCCCGATCCCCTCGGTCCAGGCCCTGCTCGACGCACTCGGCGCCGCCCGCCCCGGACGGCCGCTGCACCTGTCCGTCGTCCGCGGCGGCACCCCGCGCGAGGTCACCGTCACCCCGGCCGCGCACCCGGAGGACCCGGCGCGGGCGTTCCTCGGGATCACCCCCGCGACCTCGCCCGCCGAGGGCCAGCGGCTCTCGATCTCCCTCGGCGACGTCGGCGGCCCGTCGGCCGGCCTCATGTTCAGCCTGGCGCTGGTGGACAAGCTGACCCCGGGCCCGCTGACCGGGGGCCGCTTCGTCGCCGGCACCGGGACGATCACCGCGGAGGGCCAGGTCGGGAAGATCAGCGGAATCCCGTTCAAGATGATCAAGGCGAAGGAGGTCGGCGCGGAGGTGTTCCTGGTCCCGGCCGACAACTGCGCCGAGGCGGCCGCGAACACCCCGGACGGCCTCCGGCTGGTGCGGGTCGGGACGCTCGACGAGGCCGTCGCCGCGCTGCGGACCCTCGACACCGGCGGGACACCTCCGGCCTGCACGTAGTGCCCCGTCTCCGCCCGTGGCGAACAGGCCGTCACCAGCAGCGTCGGCACGCCGGTCCCGCGTACGGTGGACCGCATGAGTGACACCCCGTTCGGCTTCGGCCCCGCCGACCGCGACCGCGACAAGGACGACTCGTCGGGCAAGGGCGGCAACGGTGGCACGGGCGGCGAGCCCGAGGGTCCGAAGGACCCGTTCGGGTTCGGCTCCCACCCGGCCTCCGGGGACCCGGCGTCCGGCGGGGAGCAGGGCCCGCAGCAGAACCCGTTCGCGGCGTTCGGCATGCCGGGCATGCCCGGGATGCCCGGCGGCGGCCAGTTCGACATGAGCCAGCTCGGGCAGATGCTGTCCCAGCTCGGCCAGATGCTCTCGCAGGCCGGCACCGGTTCCGGCGACGACGGCCCGGTCAACTACGACCTGGCCGCGCAGATCGCCACCCAGCAGCTGGCGCAGACGACGTCGTCGCTCACCGACGACCAGCGCCGCGCCGTGACCGAGGCCGTCCGGCTCGCCGAGCTGTGGCTGGACCCGGCGACGGCGTTCCCGTTCGCCGGCGGCGAGGTGCAGGCGTGGACGCCCAGCGACTGGGTGCGCGCCGGCATGCCGACCTGGAAGCGGCTGTGCGACCCGGTGGCCCGGCGGCTGTCCTCGGCCTGGGTCGACGGCCTTCCCGAGGAGGTCCGCAACGCGGCCGGCCCGATGATGGCGATGCTCGGCCAGATGGGCGGGATGGCGTTCGGCAGCCAGCTCGGCCAGGGACTGGCCCAGCTCGGCAAGGAGGTGCTGACCTCCACCGAGCTCGGCATCCCGGTCGGCCCGGAACGGACGACGGCGCTGCTGCCCGAGGCGATCGGCCGGTTCACCGAGGGTCTCGACCGCCCGGCCGGCGAGGTCACCCTCTACCTCGCCGCGCGCGAGGCCGCGCACCAGCGGCTGTTCACCCACGTGCACTGGCTGCGGGAGCGGCTGCTCGGGGCGGTGGAGGACTACGCCCGCGGCATCACCGTCGACACCTCCCGGATCGAGGAGCTGGCCCGCGGGATCGACCCGTCCAACCCGGAGTCGATCCAGGAGGCCATGCAGTCCGGCATGTTCGAGCCGGAGGACACCCCGGAGCAGAAGGCCGCGCTGGCCCGGCTGGAGACGCTGCTCGCGCTCATCGAGGGCTGGGTGGACACCGTCGTCGCCGAGGCGCTGGCCGAGCGGCTCCCCGGTGCGCAGGCGATGCGCGAGACGATGCGGCGGCGCCGGGCCTCCGGCGGTCCGGCCGAGCAGGCGTTCGCGACGATCGTCGGGCTGGAGCTGCGGCCGCGGCGGCTGCGGGCCGCGGCCGAGCTGTGGAAGCAGCTCGGTGACGCCCGGGGCGTCGACGGCCGGGACGCGATCTGGGCGCACCCGGACCTCATCCCGTCGGCGGAGGACCTGGACGCGCCCGAGGCGTTCGTCCGCGGCGCGTCCGCGGGCGAGGTGCCGGACGACCCGATGGCCGCGCTCGAACGGCAGATGGCGGCCGACGCGGAGCAGGGGAAGGCGGACTCCGGGAGCACGGACTCCGGGTCGGGCCCCTCCGGATCCTCCGGTTCCGGCGGCGGCCGCTCCGGCGAGACCCCGGACGAGGACGGGAACGGCCGCGATCGCTGACCCCGGCCGCCCCGGGGTGGCGCGGCCTCAGCTCCCCGCTGCCGCCACCGGGCCCTCCGGGATCCCGGGCTCCGGGGCCTCGCCGTCGGTGGCCGCGTCGCCGTCCACGCCGGTGATGCCCAGCGCCGCCGCGGCGTTGAGCCCCTCCAGGTAGCCGATCGCGCGCTCCGTCCGCGGGTAGCGGTACACCCACGACCAGAAGACGTCGTCGTGCGCGGCGGACAGCAGGTGCGCGAGCTCGTGCACCAGGACGTAGTCGACGACCCAGCCGGGTGCGTCCTTGAGGCGCTCGCTGATCCGGATGGTGCGGTCGTCCGGCGTGCAGGACGCCCACCGGGTCCGCATCGTCGGCACCCACCGGATCGAGACCGGGTCCGGGCGGCCCTCCAACCAGCGCGCCGACAGCTCCCGGCCCCGGGTCAGCAGCGCGTCGTCGCCACGGCGGCCCGGGGACCGGCGGCGCGCCTCGCTCGCCTCGATCCGCTTGACCATCTCGGCGACCCAGTCGCGTTCCTGCTCGGCCGTCATCCAGCCCGGGATGAACACGACCACCCGGTCACCCTCGCGTCGGGCACTGACCATCCGCTTCCGGCGAGCGCTGCGACGGACCTCCACCGGGGGGCTTGCCATGGCCCCAGGGTAGGCTGCCGCGCCCGCAGGGGTGAGCCGCCGGTCGGGGACCGGTGATCGGCACGCCGATGCCGCAGCTCACACGGCACCCGGCCCTCGCTCCCGCGGCCCTCGCCCACCGGACGCTCACCGGTTCCGGAGACGCTCACCGAACCCGGCGACGCTCGCCCGATCCCGTGCGCGTGGCCCGGTTCGGTGAGCGTGGCTCGTCTGCGCGCGGCTCGATCCCGCGTGCGCCGGTCGGAGGAGCGTTCCCGGGATCGGTGAGCGTTCCGCGATGGTGAGCGGATGGGGCGAGTGGGGCCGCCGGTTGCTGGTGCGAACGTCCGGGGCGGTCCCGCTCCGGCGTGGGTGCCGCCGCGGCACCGTGGCGCGATGACCCCACTCCCCCGGCGGCTCGCGGTCGCCCCGCACCACGTCCTGGCCGCGACCGGGCGGCGCACCCGCCGGATCGGCACCGGTGCCCGGGAGCGGGTGCTCGAGGACCTGCCCCCGGCCGCGCTCGCCGCGCTCGACCGGATCGCCGAGGGTCCGGCCATGGTCGTGGAGCTCCTCGCCGGCGCGCCGGCCGGGCCGGACCGGGTGGGGCTCGCCGCGCTGCTCGGCGTGCTGCTGCGGGCGGGCATGCTCGCCGACCCGGACCTCGCGGCGCGGCTGCACCGGGCCCGGGAGTCCGCGCTGGTGGAGGTGCGCGGCGACTCGCCGCTCGCGGTCGGCGTCGTCACCGGGCTGGCCCGGGCCGGGGTCGGTCACGTGCACCCGCGGGTCACCGGGCGGTCCGGGCCGGCCGACGTCGCCGCCGGGCTCGCCCCGGACGCCGTCGGCCGGGACCGCGCGGCCGCGCTGCGCGACCTGCTCGACGCCGCCGGGGCCGGCAGCACGCCGGCCGGGCGGGTCCCGCCGGACCTCGTCGTCCTCGTCGGGGGGCCCAGGCCCGCGCCGAGCGGGGCCGTCGACCACCTCGTCGTCACGCTCTGCAACGGTCGCGGGGTGGTCGGGCCGCTGGTCCTGCCGGGCCGCGGGCCGTGCCTGCGGTGCCCCGGACACGCCGGTGCCGGGGCGGTCCACGACCCGCGGACGGCCGAACCGCACGTGGTCGCGGCGACCGCGGCCCTCGCCGTCGGGCAGGTGCTGGCCGCACTGGACGGTCCGGTCCGGGGCGGTCTGGCGCCCGCGTCGTGGGCGGCCGAGCTGGAGATCGACCCCGGCACCGCGACGATCACGCCGTACCCCGTCCGGGCCCGTTCCGGCTGCCCGTGCGGGGCGGTGACGGGGGCGACGGCACCGTGCACGCCGGCCGCCCCGGGGTGGACAATCATGGTGTGAGCGACATTCCCCGCCGTACGGCCTCCCGTACCGCCAAGCTCGCCGGCATCCCGCTCGGCGTCGCGGGGCGGGCGGCCGCGGGCTTCGGACGCCGGCTCACCGGTGGCGACCGGGACGAGATCTCGGCACAGCTCGCGGCCCGCAGCGCCGAGCAGCTCTTCGCCGTGCTCGGCGAGCTCAAGGGCGGCGCGATGAAGTTCGGGCAGGCACTGTCCGTGTTCGAGGCCGCCGTGCCCGACGAGTTCGCCGAGCCGTACCGGGAGGCGCTCACCAAGCTGCAGTCCGCAGCCCCGCCGATGCCGATGTCCGACGTGGACTACATGCTCACCCAGCAGTTCGGCCGGTCCTGGAAGTCACGCTTCGCCGAGTTCGACGAGGTGCCGGCCGCCTCGGCCAGCATCGGGCAGGTGCACCGCGCCGTCTGGAAGCGCGACGGCCGGGAGGTCGCCGTGAAGGTGCAGTACCCCGGCGCCGAGGAGGCGCTGCGCTCGGACCTGCGCCAGCTCGGCCGGATGAGCCGGATCCTGCAGCCGCTGGTCCCCGGGATGGAGGTCCGGCCGCTGATCGAGGAGCTCCGGAGCCGGATGGAGGAGGAGCTCGACTACCGCGACGAGGCGACCTACCAGCGCGAGTTCGCCGCGTTCTTCGAGGACGACCCGGACGTGAAGGTCCCGCGCGTGGTCGGGTCGGCACCGAAGGCCGTCATCACCGAATGGGTGCAGGGCCGGCCACTGTCCTCGATCATCCGCAACGGCACCCGGGAGGAACGCGACCACGCCGGCAACCAGCTGGCCCGGTTCCACTACGCGGCCCCGGACCGCACCCACCTGCTGCACGCCGATCCGCACCCGGGCAACTTCGGCATCCTCGACGACGGCCGGCTGCTCGTGCTCGACTTCGGCGCCGTCGCCCGGATGCCCGACGGCATGCCGCCCGAGCTGGTCGCCATGACCAAGTACGCCCTCGAGGGCCGCGGCGGCGAGCTGATGGCGCTGATGCGCTCGGCCGGGTTCGTCCGCGAGGGTGCCCGGGTCGGGCAGGAGCAGGTCCTCGGCTACCTGGCGCCGTTCACCGAGCCGCTCGAGAACGACGTGTTCCACTTCAGCCGCCGCTGGCTGCAGGCGCAGGCCGAGCGGGTCGGGGACCTGCGCAGCCCCGACGCCGCGATCGGCCGGTCGCTGAACCTGCCGCCCCGGTTCCTGCTGGTCCACCGGGTGACGATGGGGACGGTCGGCATCCTGTGCCAGCTCGACGCCCGGGTGCGGCTGCGCGAGATCGTCGCCGAGTGGCAGCCGGAGATGTTCCAGTCGGACGCACCGACCGCCTGACCCCGGTCACGGCGGTGCCCCGCCCGGAGCAGGTCCGGACGGGGCACCGGTGCGGCGGCAGGAGCCTCAGCGCGCGCGGGCGCGGGCCCGCTCGGCCCGGGCCGAGGCCCAGGACGCGAGCCGGGACCAGCGGCGCCCCGCGGTGAGCCGGCGGGCGAGCCGGTGCTCGGCCGCCGCGCGTTGCGCCTCCCGCTGATGGGATCTCGCCAGGGCTTCGTGGATGAGCGTCATCGCGTTCTCCTGGTTCACGAGGTGGCCGGCGTGCGCGCCGGGGGTCTCCGGTCGCGCGATCGGTGCCGTGGTCAGGTCGTTCATCGCTGTCGTCTCCTCGTCGGTCGGGGGCGGGGGCGGGGTTCAGCTGCCGGCGGCCAGGGCGAACGCCCGGTCGCGCTCCAGGTCGGCCTTGCGGGGACGTCCCCTCGGGCGCTTGCGCGGGATCACCCGGCCACGCTCGAAGATCTCGCCACCCCACACGCCCCACGGCTCGCCGCGGTCCAGGGCGCCGGCCAGGCAGGCGTCCCGCACCGGGCAGGTCGCGCAGAGCGCCTTGGCCTCCTCCAGCTCGGCGGGCGACTCGGCGAACCACAGGTCCGCGTCGCCGTTGCGGCAGGGCAGGGCCGACGGCGGCCCGGACCGGCGGGCGGGTGCGGACCGCGACCGCGCCTCGTCGGAACCGGCGCAGCCGCCACCGGTCTCGTTCCGGATCACTCCGCCGTCACACGGAGCGGATCGCACGTACACGATCGACCTCCTCGATCGATTTCTCGGACTGTCTTGTCGGGACGGAACCTGCGGACACAAAAATCGGGGCCGCGGAACCCGGTGCGTGGGTTCCGCGGCCCCGATGGGACTCGGCGCGAGCGCTGAGGGTCAGGTACCCCCTCGACGCCCGGGAACGGACGCACCTGTGCACTTGTGGTCATCGACGAACGCGGCCGGGATCGGGGACACCTCTCCCCAGGCACGGAGCGGGGTGACGGCGACGCGGAGCGCGCTCGCCCGGCGGCGGAGGCCGAACTTCCGGGAGGCGGGGATCGCCGCGTGGGCGACCTCGTGCGGCACCACGGTCGCGGGAGCGCACGGCAGGGCGGCGCCGGACCGGTCGACCGTCATGATCGTGGTCATCTCCGCACCTCCTCCGTGCTCCCGCCCGCGGTCCCCCGCGCGGCGCAGGACGGGTGGGAACGCGCTGCTCCCACCGGTGCCGTCGACAGTAGAAGTGCCGCGCACACGGCGGCAACCGGTTTTTCGAAAGTCTCTCCGGAAGTTCACCGGAGGCCGACCGAAGAGGGGCTACCGCTCGTCGTGCTCGGCGAGCAGGCGCAGGACCTCGTCGCCGTACCGGTCGAGCTTGGCCGCACCGATGCCCGGGATCCCGACCAGCGCCGACGGGTCGGACGGGCGCTGCTCGGCGATCGCGGTCAGCGTCGCGTCGGTGAGCACGACGAACGCCGGCACGTCCTGCTGCTTCGCCACCCCTGCCCGCCACTGCTTGAGCCGGTCCAGCAGCTCCAGGTCCACATCGGACGGGCAGTCGTCGCACCGGGTCAGCTTGGTCGCGGTGCTGCCGAACAGCGGCGACCCGCACACCCGGCAGCGGGGCCGGGACCCGCCGGGACGGCGCTCCCCCGCGACCCGGGACGCCGGGTGCGAGTCCGGGATCAGGCCGTGCAGGAACCGGGACCGGCGCCGCTTCGGCCCCCGGCCGGACGCCCGCGACAGCGACCACGACATCGACAGCACCCGACGCGCACGGGTGACGCCGACGTAGAACAGCCGCCGTTCCTCCTCGATGGCGTGCTCGTCGTCGCCGGCGTGCCCGATCGGCAGCGTCCCGTCGGCCAGCCCGACCAGGAACACCGCGTCCCACTCCAGGCCCTTCGCGGCGTGCAGCGACGCCAGCGTCACCCCCTGCACCACCGGCGCCTGGGCGGAGTCGGCGCGGGTGTCCAGCTCGGCGCAGAGCTTCGCCAGGTCGGCCGACGGCTCGAGCGCGGCGAGCTCCTCGGCCACGCCGACCAGCGCGAGCAGCGACTCCCACTGGGCACGCAGGGTGGCGCCCTTCGGGGGCTCGTCGGTCAGCCCGGCGCGCGCCCCGAGGACGGCCCGGGTGACGTCGACGAGGTCGGTGCCCGGCCGTTGCTCGGGCGCGGCGGCCCGCAGCGCGATCATCGCCCGGCGGACCTCGGGCCGGGCGAAGAACCGCTCGCCGCCCCGCACCTGGTAGGGGACGCCGGCGTCGGACAGTGCCTGCTCGTACGCCTCGGACTGGGCGTTGATCCGGAACAGGACCGCGATCTCGGACGGCGGCGTCCCGTCCTTGAGCAGGGTGAGGATCCGGCCGGCGACGTGGGCGGCCTCGGCGGGCTCGTCGTCGTGCTCGGAGAAGTCGGGGTCCGGGCCGGGCGGGAGCTGGCCGACCAGCTGCAGCCGGGACCCGGCCGGGCGGTGCCGTGCCGAGCCGATGAGCTGGTTGGCGCACCCGACGATCTGCGGGGTGGAGCGGTAGTCCCGCTGCAGCCGCACGACCGTGGCGTCGGGGAAGCGGCGCGGGAACTCCAGCAGGTAGCGCGGCGACGCACCGGCGAAGGTGTAGATCGTCTGGTTGGCGTCGCCGACGACGGTGAGGTCGTCGCGGTCACCGAGCCAGGCGTCGAGCAGGCGCTGCTGCAGCGGCGTGACGTCCTGGTACTCGTCGACGACGAAGCAGCGGTACCGGGAACGGAACTCCTCGGCGACCCCGGCGTGCTCCTCCAGCGCGACCGCGGTGTGCAGCAGCAGGTCGTCGAAGTCGAGCAGCTCCGCCGCGTTCTTGAGCTCCTCGTACCCGGCGTAGACTCCCGCGACCTGCTCGGCCGGGCCGGGCGTGTCGCGCCGGCGCCGGGCCGCCTCGGCCGGGTAGTCGGCCGGGGCGATCAGCGACGACTTCGCCCACTCGATCTCCGCGGCGAGGTCGCGCAACGCGTCCGAGTCGGTGCCGGCCCGCGCCCGGGCTGCGGCCTGCCCGACCATCCGGAGCTTGCCGTCGACCAGCGGCCACGGCGTGCCGCCGATCACCTGCGGCCAGAAGTAGCGGAGCTGGCGCAGCGCGGCCGCGTGGAACGTGCGGGCCTGCACGCCGGGCGCGTCGAGCGCGCGGAGCCGGGTGCGCAGCTCCCCCGCGGCGCGGGCCGTGAACGTGACGGCGAGGACCTGACCGGCCGCGACGTGGCCCTGCCCGACGAGGTGCGCGATCCGGCGGGTGATCGTGCGGGTCTTGCCGGTGCCCGCACCGGCCAGCACGCAGACCGGGCCGCGGGGCGCGGTGACGGCGGCGCGCTGCTCCGGATCCAGGCCTGCGCCGCCCTCCGGTGCCGGCGCCGCCCCGGTCCGGGACGCGCGGGCGGGGCGGGCGGCGGTGGTTCGGGACGGCACGGCCCCATCCTGACACCCGCCCCCGACGGTCACCGGCCGGGACGCCGCCCGGGAAGATCCGGGCGCCGCCCGTCGTTGCAGGGGGCATGGCGGACCTGACCATGTACACGACCAGCTGGTGCGGCTTCTGCCGCCGGCTGAAGCTCCAGCTCGACGAGGCCGGCATCGGCTACCGCGAGGTCGACATCGAGCGCGAGCCGGACGCGGTCGCGTTCGTCGAGCAGGCCAACGGTGGGAACCGCACCGTGCCGACCGTGGTGTTCCCCGACGAGTCCGTCGCGACCAATCCGAGCTTCTCCGAGGTGCGGCAGCGCCTGGGCATCTGACCTCGCCCCCCGGAACCGCCCATCGCCGAAATCGGCGGCGCCCGGAACACACTCATGGAGCTTTGGTCCTGTGGCACGGGACCAAAGCTCCATGAGTGTGTTCCGGGGGAGGTCGCGGTCGAGGGGGTCGCGGTCGAGGGGAGGTCGCGGTCGAGGGGGAGCCGTCAGACGGAGCCGGCCCAGGACTCGAGCATGGTGCGGGCGATCGAGACCGATCCCGGGAGCATGACGAGCGGGTCGGTGTCGTCCGGGTCGTCGTCGTGGTCCCGGCCGGCGGGGGCGTCGCGGGTGCCCCAGTCGCCGCGGGCCAGCGCGGCCCGCAGCCGGTCCCGGGTGACCCACCGGGCGTCGGCGATCTCGCCGTCCCGGGGCACCAGCGGCACGTCCGGGTCGCCGATCGCGTGGAAGCCGACCATCAGCGACCGCGGGAACGGCCACGCCTGGCTGCCCAGGTAGGTGATGTCCGTGACGTCGAGGCCGACCTCCTCGGCGACCTCGCGGCGCACGCACGCCTCCAGCGACTCCCCGGACTCGACGAACCCGGCGAGCACCGAGTACCGGCCGACCGGCCACACCGGCTGGCGGGCGAGCAGGACGCGGTCGGCGCCGTCGTGCACCAGGCAGATGACCGCCGGGTCGGTGCGCGGGTACTCCTCGTGGCCGTTCTCGCAGACCCGGGCCCAGCCGGCGTGGTGCGGGCGGGTGCGGGTGCCGTCGACGGCGCAGAACCCGGCCCGGTCGTGCCAGTTCAGGGTCGCGACGGCGCCGGTGAGCAGTCCCGCGCCGAGCGGGTCGAGGAACGCCCCGGCCGCCCGCAGGTCGGCCCACTCGCCCGGCTCCTCGGTGGCGGTCCCGGTGGGTTCGCCGCGCACCGCCCAGTACGGGACGCCGTCGGCCTCGCCGAGCAGGACCGCCCCGGCGGGCGGTTCGGCGGCGAGATCGGTGCCGGCCCGGGTGCGGACGTGCCCGCCCCGGCCGGCGGCGGCGTCCCACGCGGCGGCGTCCGTCTCGCGGAACGCGCGCCCCGGCCCGACCTCCCAGTCGACCGGGGTGCGCCCGGCCTCGTCGACGACCACGACCCGGGCCTTCGGCCACGAGTCCCGCAGGTAGGCGGGGTCGGTCCGCCGGTCCTCGTCGCGGACCAGTGCGGTGCGGGACAGCACCGGCGGACCGGCCAGGGTGAACGGCGGGCGGCTCACGGGCCGCTCACCCCGCCCAGCGCCGCCAGCCGCGGCCCGATCACGTCGGCGTCACCGACGACCACCCCGGTGAAGCGGGACGGCGCGAACAGCTGCGCGGCCGCCTCGGCGACCTGCTCGGTGGTGACCTCCTCGAGCCGGCGCGGCCGGTCCCGCAGCCACTCGACGCCCAGGCCGGCCGCGTCCAGCGACGACAGCGTCCCGGCCAGTGCCGACTGGCTGTCCAGCGAGATCAGCAGTGACCCGACCGCGTAGCGGCGGGCCGAGGCGACCTCGGCGTCGGTGGGCGGGACGGCGACCATCCGCCCGAGCTCGTACCGCGTCTCGAGCAGGGCGGCCGCGGTGACGTCCGACGCGACGTCGGTCTCCAGGCCGAGCACGGCACCGCCCGGCACGAACTCCTGCCCGGAGTGGGCGCCGTAGGTGTAGCCCTTGTCCTCGCGGATGTTCTCCATCCAGCGCGACGAGAAGTAGCCGCCGAACACCAGGTTCGCGAGCTGGAACGCGGTGTAGCGCTCGTCGGTGCGGGCCACGCCCGGCGCCGTGAGCCGCAGCTGGGACTGCACCGAGCCGGGGCGGTGCACGAGCTCGAGGTCCCCGGGCCGCGGCGGCGGGGGCGCGGACAGCCGCCGCGCCGGGTGGTCCCCAGCCCAGCCACCGAGCCGGCGGGCCACCTCGGCGATCGCGGTCTCCGGGTCGATGTCGCCGACCAGCACCAGCCGGGCACCGCCGGGCACGACGACGTCGGCGTGCAGCGCGCGGACCCGCTCCGGGGTGACGGCGGCGACGGCCTCGGCGGTCGGCATCTCGCCGACGATCGGGTGGTCGCCGAACCGCTTGCGCATCACCGCCTCCCGGGCCACGGTCCGCGGCTGGGCGCGGGCGACCGCGATCCGCTCGGCGAGCCGGGCCCGTTCGCGGGCCACCTCGTCGTCCGGGTGGGTGGCCCCGGTGAGGACGTCGGCGAGGACGTCGAGCACGACCGGCAGCCCGGACGCCAGCGCGGACCCGCCGGCCTGCAGCCACTCCGGGTCGACGCCGACGCCCAGCTCCGCGCCGACGGCGGCGAGGTCGTCGTCGATCCCGACCCGGTCCCGGCCGGCGGTCCCGGTCAGCATCGTCTCGGCGAGCACCTCGACGCCGGCCGTCCACGCGGCGTCGGCGGCCGGCTCCGGGGAGGCGGCGGGGATCCGCAGCACGGCCTCCACCAGGGGAACACCGGGCCGGTGGGCTGCGAGCACGGTCAGCCCGTTCGGCAGGGTCTCGGTGACGACGTCGGGCAGCGGCACCTGCTTGGTGGTCCCGAGTGCGGGCAGTGCCCGCGGGCCCCGCTCGGTGCGGCCGATCTCCTCGGCGCTGCGGTGCGTGCGGGCGGCGGTCACGCGGTGCTCCCCTCTGCGGGCTGGTCCGGGGTGGTCGGGCAGGCGGCCGGGCCGGCGGGCCTGCGCGGCGCTGCGGGCGGGTGGACGGGGCGGGCCACGCGCGGCGGGGCGGGCCGGGTCACGCGCCGGCCCCGCTCGCGCCGGAGCCCGGCTCGACGGTCAGCACCGCCCGGCCGGCGGACCGCAGCCGGGCGGCGGCCGCGGCGACGTCGTCGCCGGTCAGGGCGGCCAGCCGGGACGGCAGCTCCAGCGCCAGCTCGGCCTTCCCGTACAGCAGCTCGCGGGCGCCGAGCCCGAGCATCCGGTACATCACCCGGTCGTCCTCGCGGTGCAGTGCGGCCGCCCAGCGGGCGGACTGGCGTTCCAGCTCGGCCGCGCCGGGGCCCTGCTCCGCGAGCCGGTCCAGCTCCTCGTCGACGGCGGCGGTCACCCGGTCCGCGGAGACGTCCGCCGGGTGCACGGCCGTGATCGTGAACGTGTCCGGGTCGCGGGCGTCGAACGGGCCGCCCATCAGCCCGTTCGACGCCGACACGTCGGTGACCAGCCCGTCGGCGTGCACCAGGCGGCGCTGCAGGCGGGCGGCCTCGCCGTCGGTGAGCACCGAGGCGAGCATCGCGTGCGCGAGGTAGCCGTCGGGGTCGGCGGCGGGGTCGGGCACCCGGTAGCCCAGGGCGAGCGCGGGCAGCGGCGCGTGCGCGTCGGTCACCGACTGCCGCCGCTCGCTCCCCGGGGCCGGCTCGGCGAACGAGGGCCGCTCCGGCACCGGGCGGGCGGGGATGTCCCCGAAGTGCCGCTCCACCAGCGCCAGCGTGCCGTCCACACCGGTCTCGCCGAGGTCACCGTGCACGGTGACCAGCGCGTTCCCCGGCGCGTAGAAGGTGTCGAAGAACGCGGCCGCGTCGTCCAGGCTCGCCTGCTCCAGCTCGGAGAAGTCGCCGTAGCCGTTGTGCGCGTTCGGGAACGTGTCGTAGAGGACCGGCGGCAGCAGGATCCACGGGAACCCGCCGTACGGGCGGTTGTGGACGTTGAGCCGGATCTCCTCCTTGACGACGTCCACCTGGTTGCGCAGGTTCTCGGCAGTCAGCTTCGGGGCACGCAGCCGGTCGGCCTCCAGGAACAGCGCGCGCTCCAGGGCCGCCCCGGGCAGCACCTCGAAGTAGTCGGTGTAGTCCTGGTGGGTGGACCCGTTGAAGATCCCGCCGGCGGCCTGCACCTGGCGGAAGTGCTCGAGCTTCTCCAGGCTCTCGCTGCCCTGGAACATGAGGTGCTCGAACAGGTGCGCGAACCCGGTGCGGCCCTCCGGTTCGGACCGGAAGCCGACGTCGACGTGCACCGACACGCCGACCACCGGGGTGGCCGGGTCCGGCACGACGAGGACGCGCAGCCCGTTGGACAGCGTCGCCCGGTGCAGTTCGAGGGCAGGGGTCGCGACATCGGTCAAGGACACGCCCGCGAGGCTATCCCGCGTCCCCGGCGGGCCGCGTGATCTCCGCGGGCGGGAGCACCACGAACTGGCGCAGGCCGAGGTCACGGTAGGTGACCGGGCCGCGCGGGCCGGGCGTCTGGTCGACGTTGATGCCGGTCTCGGGCAGACCGAGGAGCTTGTAGCCGTCGAGCAGCCGGGAGGGGGCGTTCCAGAACACGCCGGTGCCGGTGTAGCGATCGATGAACCGCTGCGCCACGGCCTCGTCGGACGCGCAGATCGTCGCGGCCAGCCCGGACGTCTCGCGGGCGGCGGTGTCGGCGGCGTCGTCCGGGCCGTCGACCGGGGCGACGGTCACGTGCGCCTCCGCCCCGGGGTCGAGGGCCCACTCGTGGCCGAGCGGGTGGGCGTGCGGGGGCTCCGAGAGCGCGATGCCGCGGGCGTCCAGCGCGGCCTTCGCGACCGGCAGCAGCGTGTCGTAGACCGGCCGGTCGACGAGCAGCAGGTTCAGCCGGTTGCAGACGCCCAGCCGGTCGGTGGACTCGGTGACCAGCCGGGTCACGTCGGCCTCGGTGGCGGACGCGTCCAGGTAGAGGACGCCGCCGCCGTCGGCGTGCGCGAGGACGCGGGTGCCCGCGGTGGCCCCCAGCACCGACAGCTTGCGGGTGACCTCCCCGGAGCCGCGGACCACGACCAGCGGCACCAGGTCCGGCAGCCCGACCAGGGCCTCGGCGCCGGCGTGCCCGGGCAGCGGGACGAGCTGCACGGCCGCCTCCGGGAGCCCCGCCTCGGCCAGCGCGGGTCGCAGCACCCCCTCGACGAGCGCGGTCGCGCTGCCGAGCGCGGCCGCACCGGTGCGCAGCACGGCGGCGCTGCGGGCCTTGAGCACCTGGGAGGCGACGTCGACGGTCACGTTGGGCCGCGCCTCGAACACCGCGCCGATGACGCCGACCGGGATGCGCCGCTCGAACACCCGCTCCCCGGTCTCCAGGGTGCGGACCGGCCACTCGGTCGGCGGCTCGGGGGTCGCGGCGAGCACCTCGAGCTGGCTCGCGATCCCGGCGAGGCGCTCCTCGGTCAGCCGGAGCCGGTCGAGCAGGCCCTCGGCCATGCCGTTGCGCCGGGCGGTCTCGACGTCGGCGGCGTTGACGTCGAGCAGCTCGGGGGCGCGGTCGCGGATCAGCGCGGCGGCGGCGCGGAGCACCTCGTCGACCGTCCCGGCGGCCGCGGCGCGGACGGCCGGGGCGGCGGCCCGGGCGCGCTGGGCGGCCTCCCGGACGGCCGCGAACTCCGGGGCCTCGGCGGTGTGCTGGTCGGAATCGGTGACGGTGCTGCTCACGCGGGCCAGCGTAGGCGGTGGGCGGCCGGCCCTCACGCGGGTACCGGCCTGCCCGCGCCGCGCTCGGTGGTGCGGCCGCCGCCCAGCGCCGCTTCTCGCCCGTCCTCGCTTCCGGTCGTCCGGAGATCGACAATTCGCGCCGGGCTGCATGTCGACGGGGTGGGGCGCTGGACGGCGCCCGCCGGATCAGGCGGGCTCGGGGACGGCGTAGACGACGATGTTCGAGTCGTAGCTGCGTGTGGCCGGGTCGAAGACCCCGCCACAGGTGATGAGGACGAGCTGCGGGGGGCCGTCGCGCCGGAACACGTCCCGCGGCAGGTCGTACTTGCCGTACGCGCGGCGCGCGGCGACCCGGTAGGTCACGGGGCGGCCGTCCGCGGCCCGGACGACGACCGGTTCCCCGACGGTGAGCTGCGGCAGCACCGACAGGACACCGACGCCCTGGGTGCGCGAGTCGACGTGCCCGGCGACCACCGCGCTGCCCGCCGCTCCCCCCGGCAGGACACCGGGTGCCCACCAGCCGACGTGCCGGACCTGCTCGGGGACGACCATGCCGCCGTTCGGGCCGGTGCCGACCTGCTCGACCGGTGCGGTGATCCCGCGGGCCGGGAGCTCGAGCACCGCGGGGACGACCGGCGACGGCGGCGCGACCGGCTCGGGTGTGGCGAGCGGGTAGACCGGTGAGACCGTCCACGGCTCCGCAGGGGCGATCGGGGCCGGCCCGGCGAGGCGCGGGGGCGGGGACGCGGGGCCCGGGCCGCCGGGGCCCGGCAGCAACCGTGCGGCCTCGGCGGGGTCGACCGCGCCGTCCTGCGGGGCGGCGGGGCCCGCTGCGGGGCCGCCCGGAGGTGCCCCGGCGGCGAGCTCCCCACCGGTCGGGTCCGGTGGCACGAGGACGGGCAGCACCCGGGAGGCCGGGGCGGTTCGCACCAGGTCCGGGCCGGACGAGGCCGCCGGCACGGTCCCGAGCTCCTCGGCGACGACCCGCGGACCGTCCTGGAGCGCGATCCCGGCGCCGGAACCCAGCAGGCCGACCCCGGCGAGCAGCAGTGCAGCCGCTCCCCGGAGTCCGTCCTGCGGGTGCCGGCGCCGGTGCGTCACGCGCGCGAGCGGCGCAGCAGCCGGACGAGGCCGGCCGCGAGCAGGAGCACGCCGGCGCCACCGAGCGCGGCCGGCAGCACCGCGTCGGTCGACGAGGCGGCCTGGCCGCCGGTGCCGGCGTCGACGGCCGGAGCGCTGCCCTGGCCGGAGCCGCTGCCGGAGCCCTCGGAACCGGCGCCGCCGGCCCCACCGGCACCGCCGGCGCCCGCCTCGGGCCCGGCCGCCTGGCCGCCCTCGCCGGAGCCGCTGCCCGCGCCGCCCTGGCCGGCCGCGCCGCCCTCACCGGCGGCGCCGCCCTCACCGGCGCCACCCTCGCCGGCGGCACCGCCCTCGCCGGGAGCGCCACCCTCACCGGGCGCGCCGCCCTCGCCGGGAGCGCCGGCGGCGTTGCCGCCCTCGCCACCCGGCGTGCCGGCACCGGCCGCGGCGGCGGCCTCGTCCAGCTTGGTCTTCAGCTCACCGAGCTTCGTCACCTGCCCGCGGGCCTGCTCCACCTGCTCCGGCGGCAGGCCGGGCACGTTCAGCAGGCCCTGGGCCTGCTCGTTCAGCTGGCCGACCTGCTGCTGCGCGGCCTGCAGCCAGCCCTGGTCGAACTGCTCACCGGTGCGGGCCTTGAGGTCGTCCACCTGGGCCTGGACCTCGGGAGAGACCTGGTCCGGCAGCGTGACGCCGACCGACGACGCCAGCCCGCGCATCCGCTCGTTCAGCTGCTGCCCCTCGGCCTGCACCTGCGGCGCGAGGTCCTTGACCTGCTGGCCGACGCCCTGCTCCATGCCGACCCCGCCCAGCGCGGCCAGGCCGAGCGCCTTCTGGTGCGCGTCACCGAACGCCTGGCGCGGGTCGCCGACGCCCGGAATCTGCGGGAGCTGCGTCGGGATGTTCGGGACCTGCGGCGTCTCGCCGCCACAGGCGGTCAGCCCGACGAGCGCGCACGCCGCGACGGAGGCGCCGACCGTGCGGCCGATGCGGTTGGTGTTCATAGTCATCCCCCGGGGGTTGCGGTCCACGTGCGTTGGGCTATCAGGGTGAACGGGACCGTTGCAACTCGAACCACACACTCCAACGGTGTACGGCGGCGAACGGCTACTTCTTTCGGACCAGCGGCGCCGGAGTCGACGGCGGCGGAACGACGGGGCCGATGTCACCGTCGGGGGCCTCGTCGAGGTCGAGCACCACCGGCGCGTGGTCGCTCGGGGCCTTCCCCTTCCGTGCCTTCCGGTCCACCCACACCGCCGCACGCCGGCCCGCGGGGCCGTCCCCGGCCAGTACGAGGTCGATCCGCATGCCCTGGTCCTGGTGGAACCGGCCGGCACGGTAGTCCCAGTAGGTGAACACCCGCTCGTCGGGCCAGCGCTCGCGCAGGACGTCCCGCAGACCCGCACCCCGGAGCGCGGCCAGCGCCGCGCGCTCGTCCGGGGTGACGTGGGTGGATCCGTCGAAGGCCGGGCGGTTCCAGACGTCGTCGTCGGTCGGGGCGATGTTCATGTCCCCGGCCACCACCGACGCCGCCGGGTCGCCCGCGGCGACCATGTCGCGCAGCGCGGCGAGCCAGCGCAGCTTGTAGACGTAGTGCGGGTCGGCGGGCTCCCGGCCGTTCGGGACGTACACCGAGGACACCCGCAGGCCGCCGCAGGTCGCGGTGACCGCGCGGGCGTCCGGCCGGACCAGGCCGCCCTCGGTGAAGACGGGCTCGTCCGGGAGCCCGCGGACGACGTCGTCGAGCCCGGCCCGGGACAGCAGCGCCACGCCGTTCCACCGGCCCTGGCCATGGTGCGCGACCGCGTAGCCGCGCGCGGCCAGTGCCTCGTGGAACGCGGCGGCGAAGTCGTCGTCGGAGAGCTTGGTCTCCTGCAGGCAGACGACGTCCGGCTGCCGTTCGTCGAGCCACGGCAGCAGGCGGGGCAGCCGGGACTTCGCCGAGTTCACGTTCCAGGTGGCGAGGCGCACGGCCGCCGAGCCTACGAGAGGAACTCGCGCACCGACCGCCGGATCCCGGCGACGTCCAGGCCGTGCGCGGCGTCGTGGTCTGCCGGCCGGCCGTAGCGGCGCAGCTCCGCGTGCCCGACCCCGAGCCCCAGCACCCGGTGCCGCACCCCGGACAGCGCCGCGGTCGCGTGCGGCACCGAGGTGCCGGCCAGGTAGGGCTCGACCAGCACGACGTCCGGTGCGGTCAGGGTCGCCCGCAGGGTGGCGGCGTCGAACGGGCGGACCGTCGGCGCGTAGAGCACCGTGACGTCGAGGTCGGAGACCGCGGTGAGGGTCCGGTCGGCGAGCGGGCCCACGGCGACGACCGTGCCCCGGCTCCCGCGCCGCAGCACCGCCATGCCGGGACCGGTGCCGTGCGGGACCGCGTTGGAGGCGCCGGAGAGCCGGACGTAGACCCGGTCGTCGCCGGGCAGCGCGGACCGGAGCTGCGCCTCGGCCTCGTCGGCGTGCCCGGGCGTGTGCACGGTCCAGCCGTCGAGGGTGTCGAGCAGGGCGACGTCGCGGGAGCCGAAGTGGGTCTCCCCCGCGGCTGCCATGTCGTAGGACGCGCCCGCGGACACCAGCAGCGCGCCCACGTCCTGGTGGCCGAGGTCGAGCTTGAGCTGCTCGTAGGGCCGCTCGACGAGGAACGGCGCGAACGTGTGCACGACCGGGCGCATCCCGGTGAGCGCGAGCCCGCCCGCCGCGGAGACGAGCAGCTGCTCGCGGATACCGAGGTTGATCACCCGGTCGGCGACGGCGTCCGGCAGGTCGACGTAGCCGGCGCCGATGTCGGCGAGCAGCGCGACCGCCCGCGGGTCGGACGCGAGCAGCTCCGGCAGCAGCTGGTAGAAGCGTTCCCGCTGGTCAGCGGGGCGGTGCGTGGCGGTGAGCAGAGCAGACACGGTCATCGGGGGCTCCCCTTCGGCTCGACGTGGGCGACGACGGCCAGCGGGCGGCCCTCGTGCGGTGCGGTGAACGCGCGGTACAGCTCGTCGTGGTCACGGCCGTCGGTGTCGACGGTCGCCCACCCCTCGACGGCGAACCGGGCGGCGATCCCGCCGGGCCAGCCGTGCGACGCCGACGCGTTGTCGATCACGACGGCGGTGAGCCGGTCGAGCCGGGCCCGGCCGGCGTACTGGATCGCCTCGGCGTTGGAGCCCTCGTCGAGCTCGGCGTCGCCGAGCAGGACGACGGTGCGTGCCGGGCGGGCTGCGAGCCGCAGCCCGAGTGCGGTCCCGACGGCGAGCCCGAGGCCGTGCCCGAGCGAGCCGGACGAGATCTCGACGCCCGGGACCAGCGTGCGGTCCGGGTGCTGCCCGAGGCTCGATCCGAACCCCGCGAACCCGTCGAGGGCGCCCGGGTCGAGGAAGCCCTTCGCGGCCAGGACGGCGTAGAGCGCCATCGGGCCGTGCCCCTTCGAGACCAGGAGCCGGTCGCGGTCCGGGTCGTCGGCGTGCGCGGGGTCGACGCGCAGGACCCGGTCGTGGAGGACCCACAGGACGTCCAGGGTGGACGTCGCCGCGGGTTCGTGCTTCTCGTCGCCGGTCATCCGGGCCATCAGCCGGGGCAGCGCGGCGTACCCGGTGCCGGTGGTCGCCGGCGGATGTGTGGTGGAAGGAGTCATGCGACCACCGTGCGACCTGGAGCTGACTTCAGGTCAAGACGATGCTCACGGTTCGTCGGGCGGTGTGGCCTTCCGCACGTAGAGCAGCTGGTCGCCGCGTTCGAGGGCGTCCACCGCCGGCGAGTCGACCCGGTAGAGCTTGTCGCCCCGGACCACGCCCAGCACGATGTCGGGCAGGTGCCGCGGCGAACCGCCCACCTCGGCCGGCTCGACCGGGCGCTGGGTGATGGCGAACCCGGCGTCCGGGGTGAGCAGGTCCTCCATCACCTCGACGACGGCCGGGGACCGCGTCGCCACGCCGAGCAGCCGGCCCGCCGTCTCGTCGGAGACGATCACCGAGCTCGCGCCGGACTGCCGCAGCAGGTGCACGTTCTCCGCCTCGCGGACCGCGGCGATGATCGAGACCGTCCGGGACTGCTCGCGCGCGGTCAGCGTCACCAGCACGGCGGTGTCGTCCCGGTCCAGGGCGACGATCAGCGTCGTCGCCTGCTGCACCCCGGCGATCCGCAGCACGGCCGACCGGGTCGCGTTGCCGGAGACGGTCACCAGGCCCATCCCGGACGCGACGTCGAGCCGCGACCGGTCGGTGTCCACCACGACGATCTTCTCCGGCTCGACGCCGTCGCCCAGCAGGGTCTCCACCGCGGCCCGGCCCTTGGTGCCGTATCCGACGACGACGGTGTGCTCGCGCACGCGCGACCTCCAGCGCTGGGTCCGGAACGCCTGCCGGGAGCGCTCGGTGAGCAGCTCGACGGTCGTCCCGACGAGAACGATCAGGAACAGCACCCGCAGCGGGGTGATCACGGCGATGTTGATCGTCCGGGCCGTCGTGCTGACCGGGACGATGTCGCCGTAACCGGTCGTCGACAGCGACACGGTGGCGTAGTACAGCGCGTCGAGCAGCGAGATCTCGCCGGCGCCGTTGTTGTCCAGGTAGCCGTCCCGCCCGAAGTAGACGATCATCGTCGTCGTCGCGAGCGCGAACACCGCGATCAGCAGCCGGACCGTCAGGGAGCGGACCGGGCTCGACGGCGCGTCGGGCATCCGCAGCGCACCCGCGACCTGGAGGTCGTGGGCGGCAAGGCGGGAGGAGCGGATCACGTGCGGCAGGCTAACGCCCACGGGCCGCGGGACGGGCGCCTCGGGCCCTATCCTGACCAGGTGCCGGCCGAGGAGGACCCCGAACGTCGTGCGCGCGCGTCCGGCTCCCGCACCTCGCTGCGCCCCCGGCTGACCGGCCGGTTCCGGTCACCGGTGGCCGCCCCCACCGGCCCGGCGGAGGTCCTCGAGGCCGGGGTCGCGGTCGCCGAGGGGCTGCGCGAACCGGCCGGGTCGCCGGCCGCCGTGGAGGCCCTGCGCCGGCTCGCCGGGCTGTGCGGCGCCGACGCCGCCGGCCTGCTGCAGCCCGGTTTCCCGGCGACGTGGTGGGGTGCGGACCGGGACGAGGGCATCGCGCTCGGCCTGCGTGCGTGTGGCAGGCGGCGGGCCGAGGGGGACCTGGTGGCGCTCCCGCTGGGCGCCGACCCCGGGCCGGAGTCCCCGGTGCTGGTGCTCGGTGGTGTCCCGCTCGCCGCGGCCCGCCGGATCGCCGGGTTCACCGCCGACGCGCTCGAGCGGGCCCGGCTGGAGGACGGTGCCGCCGAGGCCGAGACCGCCCGCCTGCGCGAGCTGCGTGCCCAGATCTCGCCGCACTTCGTCTACAACGCGCTCACCACGATCGCGTCCTTCGTGCGCTCCGATCCCGCGCGGGCCCGGGACCTGCTGGAGACGTTCGCCGAGTTCATCCGGCACTCGCTCGCGGCCCGGGGCGACTACACGTCGCTGGCCGGCGAGTTCCGGTCGGTCGAGGCCTACCTGACGCTGGCCCGCGCCGTGCTCGGCGACCGGCTGCGCGTGCAGGTCCGGGTGGCACCCGAGGTGCTGCCGGTGCCGGTGCCGGTGCTGGCGCTGCAGCCGCTCGTGGAGAACGCCGTGCAGCACGGGGTCGAGCGGACCGCGGACGGGGGGCTGGTGCAGGTCAGTGGGGAAGCCGAGGGCGACGTCTGCGTGATCGCGGTCGACGACGACGGACCGGGCATGTCCCCGGAGCACGCCCGCGCGGTGCTGGCCGGCACGGCCGAGGGCGCCGGGCTGGCGCTGGTGAACGTCGACCGGCGGTTGCGTGCGGTGTACGGCCCGGAACACGGCCTGGTCATCGAGACCGCACCGGGCGCGGGCACCCGGATCGTGCTGCGGATCCCGCGCTTCCAGCCGGGGGTGCTCGCATGACCCCCGCCCCGCTGCGCGTCCTGGCGGTCGACGACGTCGCCCCCGCCCTCGACGAGCTCTGCGCGCTGCTCGCCGACGCCCCGGACGTGGGCGCGGTCGCCCGGGCCGGCGACGCCGTCGAGGCGCTGCGCGCCATCCCGGCCGGCGGGTTCGACGCGGTGTTCCTCGACATCACGATGCCCGGGATGGACGGTCTCGAGCTGGGCGGTGTCCTGGCGGCGATGGCAGAGCCGCCGGAGATCGTGTTCGTGACCGCGTTCGAGGAGCACGCCGTCGCCGCCTACGGCCTGGGCGCGGTCGACTACCTGCTCAAGCCGGTCGGCGCCGACCGGCTGGCCGACGCGCTGGCCCGAGTGCACCGGGCCCGCGCCGGCCGCACCGCGAGCGCGGCCGCGCCCGCACCGGTGGGCGAGACCGCGCCGCCCGTCCCCCGGGTCGACGAGCTCGGGGTGCTGCCGGTGGAGCTCGCCGGGCGGACCCGCTACGTCCGCCGCGAGGACGTCCGGTTCGCCGAGGCCCATGGCGACTACGTCCGGCTGCACACCCCGACCGGCTCGCACCTGGTCCGCATCCCGCTGTCCCGGCTGGAGGAGCACTGGGCCGCGCACCGGTTCGTCCGGGTGCACCGCAGCTTCCTGGTGCACCTGCCGGCGGTGCGGGAGCTGCGCAGCGACGCCGGGGGCGGCCTGCTCGCCCACACCGACGCCGGTGACGTCCCGGTCAGCCGCCGGCACGCCCGCGACCTGCGCGACCAGCTGCTGGCTGCGGCGACGTCCGGCGCCCTCGGCGACCCGGGCGGCGCGGGCCGGGGGCGGGGCCGCTCGTGAACCGCCCGCGCCGGGTCGCCGTGACCGCGCCGCCGGAGCCCGGCGGCCGCTCCCGCACGCCGGGCGCGCGTCCGGTGCCGGAGCCGGTGCTCGAACCGGGGCGTGCCGCGCAGGCCCGCACGATCCGCCGGGCCCAGCTGCGCCGGGTGGCGGTCACCCTGACCTGCGGTGCGGTGCTGCTGCTCGGCCTGCCGGTGCTGCTGCACGCGGTCCCGGGGCTCACCGGGTGGCGGGTGGGCGGGCTGCCGCTGGGCTGGATCCTGGTGGCCTGGGTGCCGTACCCGCTGCTGGCCGGGCTGGCGTGGTGGCACCTGCGCGGGGCCGAGCGGGTGGAGCGGGACGACCGGGCGGCCCGGACCGCGCGGGAGGACCGCGGGACGCCCGTCCGGCGGAACGGGCGGGCGGCGCCGGCCGGGCAGGACGAGCGGCCGGGCGACGGGCCGGGTGGGCTCCCGGCACCCGCACCGTGACCGGCGCCGCCGTCGTCGCGCTGGTCCTGGTCACCGTGCTGATCGGGGCCCGCGGCGTCGCCGCGATGCGCACCACGTCGGACTTCCTGGTCGCCTCCCGGCGGACCTCGCCGATGCTCAACGCCGCCGCCGTCTCCGGGGAGTACCTGTCGGCGGCCTCGTTCCTCGGCGTCGCGGGCCTGGTGATCAAGGAGGGCACCGGGGCGCTCTGGTACCCGGTCGGGTTCACCGCGGGGTACCTGCTGATGCTGGCCCTGGTGGCGGCCCCGATGCGGCGCAGCGGGGCGCTGACCGTGCCCGGTTTCGCCGAGGCCCGGCTGGGGTCGCGGGCGCTGCGCCGGTTCTGCGCGGTCGTCGTCGTGGTGATCGCGGGGCTCTACCTGGTCCCGCAGATCGTCGCGGCCGGCCAGCTGCTCACCCTGGTGTCCGGTGTGGACTACTGGGTGGGCGTCGTCGTGTCCGGGCTGGCCGTCGGCGTCACGCTCGCCCTCGGCGGGATGCGGGCGGCCACCTACGTCCAGGCGTTCCAGTTCGCGCTCAAGCTGCTGCTGTTCGCCGGACCGGCGATCTGGCTGCTGCTGCTCGCCGGGCCGTCGCTGCGCGCCGAGCTGGTCGCGCCGCCCGAGTTCACCCACTTCGCCCGGGAGACACCGGTCGACTTCCGGCTCGACACCGAGCTGGTGCTCACCGAACCGACCGCCGTCGCGATCGACGGTGTGCCCGCCGAGCTGGCCCCCGGGCCGCACCGGGCCCGCGCGGACCAGGTCTGGCTGTTCCCCCGGGGCGCCGCGGTGCCCGATCTCGGCGGCGGGGCGTCGCTGCCGGTGCCCGGCGGCGCGGACTGGGCGCTGCCGCTGCTCGGCACGGCGAACTCGACGCCGCTGCTGGCGACCTGGTCGGTGCTCGTCGCCACCGCGCTCGGCACGATGGGGCTGCCGCACATCATCGTCCGGTTCCACACCAGCCCGGACGGTCGCAGCGCGCGCCGCACGGCGGCGATCACCGTCGCGCTGCTGGGCACCTTCTACCTGTTCACGATCGTCTACGGCCTGCTCGGGACGGTGCTCACCCCGGAGCTCTACCTGTCCCAGGGCACCGACACCGCGGTTGTCACGCTGCCCGGCCGGGTCACCGGCGGCGGGACGGCGGCCGTGCTCACCGCCCTGCTCACCGCGGGGGCGTTCGCCGCGTTCCTGGCCACCTCGCTCGGCCTGCTCCTGGCGCTGTCCGGGGCGCTCGCGCACGACCTCATGCCGTCCGGGCTGCGCCGGCTCCGGCTCACCGCGCTGGCCGCGTCGGTGGCCGTGCTCCCGGCGGCGCTGCTGATGGTGCGGGTGGACGTCAGCGCCGCGGTCACGTCGGCGTTCACCGTCGCGGCGTCGACGTTCTGCCCGCTGCTGGTCCTGGGCCTGTGGTGGAGCCGGCTGACGGCCCGCGGCGCGGGCGCCGGCATGGTCGCCGGGCTGGTCTGTTCGGTGGGAGCCATGGGACTGAACACCGCGCTGGGGCTCGGCGGAACGGTCGGCATGCTGCTCACCCGACCGGCACTGTGGTCGGTCCCGCTGGCATTCCTCGTCATGATCGTCATGTCACTGGTCGATCACGTTCCGTCCGCGGCGGAGGATACGATGCTGCGGCTCCATCTGGCGGATCGTGAGTAACCGAGTGAGGTAGTACGGCCGTTGTCAAGACCGTTCGTCGTGTCCTGACGTGATCCACCCGCCGATCGTCGGCCACCGGCCTCACTGTCCGAATCGTGACCGTCTGTTGGGTTCCGCCCGCGGCGACGAGCAACTTTCCTGGGCGCACCCCGAGACCGCGCGCGGGAGATGCAAGGAGGCAGAGATGGGTACCGAATCCGAAGGCACCGGAGGGCCCCCACCGGGGGTGCCCGACTGGCGGGCCATCCAGGCAGGCAGCGACTTCCAGCAGCTGCGCAAGCGGCTCCGGGGGTTCGTCTTCCCCGTCACGGCGGCGTTCCTCGTCTGGTACCTGCTGTACGTGCTGCTGGCCAGCTTCGCGCCCGGCTTCATGTCGATCCGGGTACTGGGGAACATCAACATCGGCCTGATCTTCGGGCTGCTGCAGATCGTGTCCACGTTCGCGATCACGATCTTCTACGTCCGGTTCGCGGACCGCTCGCTGGACCCGCTCAGCTCGAAGATCCGTGAGGAAGCCGAGAGGAGCACGAAGCGATGACCGTGCTGGCCCAGGGGATCGTCGGCAGCAGCCCGGTCCTCAACATCTCGATCTTCGCGGCGTTCGTCGTGGTGACGCTGGCGATCGTGCTCTACGTCAGCCGGCAGGCCACCCGCAGCGCCTCGGACTACTACGTCGCCGGTGGCGGCTTCACCGGGCCGCAGAACGGCCTGGCCATCGCCGGGGACTACCTCTCGGCCGCGTCGTTCCTGGGCATCGCCGGGGCGATCGCCGTGAACGGCTACGACGGGTTCCTCTACTCGATCGGCTTCCTGGTCGCCTGGCTGGTGGCGCTGCTGCTCGTCGCGGAGCTGCTGCGCAACACCGGCAAGTTCACGATGGGCGACGTGCTGGCCTTCCGGATGCGCCGGGAACCGGTGCGGGCCGCGGCGGCCGTGTCCACGCTCGCGGTGTCGCTGTTCTACCTGATCGCCCAGATGGCGGGGGCCGGTGGCCTGGTCGCCCTGCTGCTCAACGTCTCCGGTGCGTTCGCCCAGGGACTCGTCGTCGCGGTGGTCGGCGTCGTCATGCTCATCTACGTGCTGGTCGGCGGCATGCGGGGCACCACCTGGGTGCAGATCGTCAAGGCGACGCTGCTGATCGCCGGCGCCATCGTGATGACGGTGTGGGCACTGGCCCTGTTCGGCTTCAACCTCTCCGCGCTCCTCGGTGAGGCGGCCTCGAAGTCGCCGGACGGGCAGGCCCTGCTCGAGCCGGGCCTGCAGTACGGGACGAGCACCACCACCAAGCTGGACTTCGTCTCGCTGTCCTTCGCCCTGGTCCTGGGCACCGCGGGGCTGCCGCACGTCCTCATGCGGTTCTACACGGTGCCCACCGCCAAGGAGGCCCGGAAGTCCGTCGAGTGGGCCATCTGGCTGATCGGCCTCTTCTACCTGCTCTCGCTCGTGATCGGCTACGGCGCGGCCGCGATGGTGCCCGGCGGCGCGGAGACGATCTCGAACGCGCCGGGCGAGGAGAACTCCGCGGCGCCGCTGCTCGCGTTCACCCTGGGCGGCCCGATCCTGCTCGGCGTGATCTCCGCGGTGGCCTTCGCGACCATCCTCGCCGTCGTGGCCGGCCTGACGATCACGGCGTCGGCGTCGTTCGCGCACGACGTCTACGCGAACATCATCAAGCACGGCCAGCTGGACCCGGACGGTGAGGTCCGGGTCGCCCGGATCACCGTCCTGGTGATCGGTGCGCTGGCGATCGTGGGCGGCATCGCCGCGCTCGGCCAGAACATCGCCTTCCTGGTCGCGCTGGCGTTCGCCGTCGCGGCCTCGGCGAACCTCCCGACGATCCTGTACTCGCTGTTCTGGAAGCGGTTCAACACCACCGGTGCGCTGTGGAGCATGTACGGCGGGCTGAGCATCTGCCTCGTTCTGATCATCTTCTCGCCCGCGGTGTCCGGCGCCGAGAGCGCGATGATCCCGAGCGCGGACTTCGCGCTGTTCCCGCTGAAGAACCCGGGCCTGGTGTCGATCCCGCTCTCGTTCCTGCTCGGCTACCTCGGCACCGTGCTGTCCAAGGAACGCGCTGACGAGGACAAGGCCGCCGAGATGGAGGTGCGGTCCCTCACCGGCACGGGGGTGGAGAAGGCCATCTCGCACTGACCTCTCCGCCGTACGCGCCCGCGAGCCCGCGTCCCGGACATCCCGGGCGCGGGCTCGCGGGCGTCCGGGCCCTGCTAACCCGCCGGCACCCCCGCGACCAGCTGCTGCAGCCGGTCGACGTCCAGCAGGTCGGCGGGCCGCAGCGTGACGCCGTCGCGCACGTAGTGGAACGCCGCCCGGACCCGCTCCGGCGACACCCCCTGCAACGCCGCCCACGCCAGCCGGTAGGCGGCCAGCTGCACCCCGACGGCGTGCTCCCGGTCGGGGCCCGGCGGGCTCCCGGTCTTCCAGTCGACCACGGTCCAGCCGCCGTCCGGGTCGGCGAACACGGCGTCCATCCGGCCCCGGACCGCGACCCCGGCGAGCACGGTCTCGAAGGCCACCTCGACGTCCACCGGCCGGCGGTCCGCCCACTCGGACGCCTCGAACGCGGCCTGCAGCTCGGCCAGGTCGGCGGCGTCGGACCCGGAGGCCGCGGACTCGTCGGCCGCGCCGGGCAGCTCGTCGAGGTCGAGCAGCCGTTCCGCGCCGAACCGCTGCTCCAGCCAGGCGTGGAACGCGGTGCCGCGGCGGGCGTGCGGGTTCGGCGGCACCGGCACCGGGCGGCGGAGCCGGACGGCCAGCGCGTCCGGGTCGTCGGCGAGCTCGACCAGCCGGCTCACCGACAGGCGGCCCGGCAGCGCCACGGTCGGCCGGTCCGCGGCGGCGGCGCGCTCGGCGAGCAGGACGTCGACGTCGGCCGCCCAGCCCTCGGGGTCGTCACCGGCGTCCCCTCCGGCGTCGTCACCACCGGCCGGGGCGGGCTCCGGGTCGGGGAGCTCCAGGGCGAGCTGGTCGGCGGACGCCCGCCGCGGGCGCTTCGGCCTCCGGGCCCGCAACGCGGCCCGCACCAGGTCGGCGCCGGTGCGGACGTCGCCGGCGCGGTCCCCGAACGGGTCCGGCGGCCACTGCGCGGTGCGCTCGACCCCGAGCGCCGGGTTGCCGGTGTCGGCCTCCGGCGGTGGCGCCCACGCCTCCAGCACGCCGACCTCGGAGCCGCCCGGGCCCTCCAGGATCTCGGCGAGCTCGGTGAGGAACACCGACGGCTCCTTGGGCCGCTCCCCGGTCGCCGGCCACCGGTGCCCGGACGCGAGCAGCGTCCGCTCCGCCCGGGTCAACGCCACGTAGAACAGCCGGCGCTCCTCGGCGAGCCTGCGCTCGTCGAGGGCCGCGTCGTGGTCGTCGAGGGCCTTCTCGACCTCCTTGCGGTCCGCGCCGGGCGGCGGGAGGTCGAGCCCGGGGAGGTCGTCGGCGTCGCCGCGCAGCGGGACCGGCAGCTCGGAGGGGTCCTTGAGCCAGCTGCCGGACATCTTGCGGCCGGGGAAGACCTGTGCCACCAGGTGCGGGACGGCGACGACCTCCCACTCGAGGCCCTTCGCGGCGTGCACGGTGAGGATCTGCACCCGGTCCGGCGCGACCTCGACCTCGCCCGGGGTGAGACCCTCCTCGGCCTGCTCGGCGGTGTCGAGGTAGTCCAGCAGCGCGGGCAGCGACGGCACGTCCGCGCCGGCCGCGAACTCGGCGACGACGTCGGCGAACGCGTCCAGGTGCGCCCGCCCGGTCGGGCCGGGCCGGGCGGTCGTCTCGACGTCGAGCAGCAGGGTGCGCTCGACGTCGGCGACGAGGTCGGTCAGCGGTGCCGCCGCGCGGGCCCGCAGCTGGGACAGCTCGCGCCCGATCCGCCGGATCCGGTCGAACCCGGCCGGCGAGTAGCGGTCCGGCTCGCCCGGGTCGTCGAGCGCGTCGACCAGGCCGGCCTGCTCGGCGTGCTCCCCCGGCAGCGCCCCGAGCGCGAGATCGGCCGCGGTGAGCGGGCCGGGGCGGGCCGGGCGGGCCGGGACCAGCTCGCGGGCCCGCTGCCACAGCGCGGCCAGGTCGGCGATCCCGAGCCGCCAGCGCGGGCCGGTCAGCAGCCGGACGGCGGCGGGCCCGGCCAGCGGGTCGGACACCACCCGCAGCGCGGAGACGAGGTCGCGGACCTCGGGGGTGGACAGCAGCCCACCGAGCCCCACCACCTCGACCGGGACGTGCCGGTCACGCAGCGCGGCCGCGATCGCGTCCATGTCCGAGCGGCGGCGGACCAGCACCGCCGCGGTCGGCGGGTCACCGCCGTCCTCGGCGTCGGCGTGCCACCGGGTGGCGATCCCGTCCGCCAGCCAGTCGATCTCGGCGGCGACATCGGGCAGCAGCGCGACCCGGACGTCGCCGGGCCCGGCCCCGTCGAGCGGACGCAGCTCACCGACCCGTACGGAGCCGGGCGCGGTCCGGAGGGGTTCGGAGACGCGGTTGGCCAGCGCCAGCACCTCGGCCGGGTTGCGGAAGCTGGTCAGCAGGCCGTGCACCGGCGCCGGGTCGCCGCGCCCGGTCGGGAAGTCGGTGCGGAACCGGGCGAGGTTCCCGGCGCTGGCCCCGCGCCAGCCGTAGATCGACTGGCAGGGGTCGCCGACGGCGGTGACCGACCGGTGCCCGTCATCGGGTTCCGGGTCCGGCGCCAGGCCGGGCGGGACGCCGTAGAGGGCGCGCAGCAGCACCCGCTGGGCGTGCCCGGTGTCCTGGTACTCGTCGAGCAGCACCGCCCGGTACTGGCCCCGCTCGATCCGCCCGACCTCCGGGTCGGCCTCGGCGATCCGGGCGGCGAGCGCCATCTGGTCGGAGAAGTCCATCGCCTGCTCGGCCTGCTTGCGCCGGGCGAACTCCGCCACCAGCGGCAGCAGCTCCAGCCGCATCCGCTGCCCGGCGATCCGCGCCTTGTACCCGGCGGACGGTTCGGCGCGCTGCCGCTTGCCGGGCGGGGCGTGCTCGAGCACCGGGAGCATCCGGGCGGCGAGCCGCTCGACGCCGGCCGGCTCGGCCAGGTGCTCGCCCAGCTCGCCGGCCAGCGCGAGCAGGTAGCCGGTGACGGTCGCCGGCACCCGGTCGACCTCCAGGTCGGCGGCCCAGGTGGAGACGACCCGGTGCGCGAGCTGCCAGGCCGCGGTGGGGCTCAGCAGCCGGTTCGCCGGTTCGGCCGGCAGCCGCAGCGCGTGCTCACCGACCAGCCGCCCGGCGTAGGCGTGGTACGTCGACACGGTCGGCTCCCCGGCCAGCAGTGCCGCCCTCCGGGAGCCGCCCGGGTCGAGGTCGTCGAGCAGGCGGGACCCGGCGAGCCGGCGCAGCCGGGAGCGGACGCGGGTGCCGAGCTGCTGGGCGGCCTTGCGGGTGAACGTGAGGCCGAGGACCTGCTCGGGCAGCACCCGCCCGGTGGCGACCAGCCAGACGACGCGGGCCGCCATCGTCTCCGTCTTGCCCGCCCCCGCCCCCGCGACGACCAGCGCCGGGCCGGCCGGCGCGGCGATCACCGCGGCCTGCTCCTCGGTCGGCGGGTGCAGGCCGAGCGCGGTGGCGAGCTCGGCGGGGGTCGGGTCCATGCGCACCGTTGTACCGGGCCGCTCCGACAGCCGGCTCCGGGGCCGGCCGGGGTGCTTCAGCGGCGCACGGGTGCGGAGATCCGCGCCCAGTCCACCTGCAACCGGACCTGGTCCGGGGTCGTCGCGTCCGGGCCCGGGATCCACTTCTCGGACGGGCCCTGGTCGAGCTGGATGCACAGGTGCATCGGCTTGGTCGGGATCGCGCGGCGGTCGGTGATCTCCCACCGCTTCTGGCCGTCGACGTACCAGGTGATCCGCTCCGGCAGCCACTCCAGCGCGAAGGTGTGCCACTGGGTGAAGTCCCCGGGCGCCTCGGTGGACAGCACGTGGTTCTCCGCGCCGTAGTGCACGAACGCCGTGGCGGCCCGCCGGTCGCCGTAGGGGATCTCCATCATGTCCAGCTCGCCGTCGTGCGGGAACCGCTCGGAGTCCGGCCACAGCAGGATCGCCGGGCTGAAGCCGGTGCCGCGGTCGGTGCGGGCGCGGAACTCCCAGCGCCCGTGCAGCCGCCCGGTGTGCATCGCGATCCCGCCGGACACGCCGCCGCCCTCGGCCCGCGGGCGTGCGGTGATCGTGAGCAGCCCGTCCCGCACCCCGACCGCCGACGGCCTGCGCAGGCCGTGGCCGAACCCGCCGACCGAGTTGTAGGTGCTCCAGGTGGCCCCGTCGACGCCGGTGCCGTTGAACTCGTCGCCACCGACCGGGCGCCATCCCGGCGGCGGCGGCAGCGGGGGCGGCGGCGGGACCTTGTTGGCGAGCGCGGACGCGTCCGGATCGCTTCCGCCCGGGAGCCCGGGCGGGGCGAAGACGGTCCAGGCCACCCCGGCGAGGGCGACGAGCACGAGCGTCATCGCCCCGGCGCCGTGCGCGATCCGGCGCCCGAGGCCGGAGCGGCGCTGCCGCCGTTCGCGGCGGCGTTCCCGCCGCTGCGCGCGCCGGTGTTCGGTGCGGGCGCGCTGCTCGTCGCGCCGGGCGCGGCGGTGGTCCCTGCGCTCCCGGCGGCGCTCCGCGCGGGGACGGCGGCGCGAGCGCGGATCCGGTCGGACCCTGACCGGAGTCGCGCGGACCACGGGTGCGGTCGGTGGGGCCGGAGGGACACGGACCGGCATGGTCGGTGGGACCGGACGCTCGTGCGGCCCGTCGCCCCGCGGCACCCGCGGAACGACCGGCAACTCCCCGGGCCGGTACCCGGGCACAGCACTCCCCGTTCGGTCCACACAAGATCCAACGGCTCGGCCGGCGGCGGGGTTGTTCCCCACGGTCACCAGGAGTAAGCGTCCACCCGTCCGGGTGACGGGTCAGGCCGGCGGCGCGCCGACCGTCGCCGGCGCTCCGTGCCGGCGCAGCACCTCCGGCACCGTGACGGTCCCGTTCGCGTCCTGGAAGTTCTCCATGATCGCGAGCATCGCGCGGGCCGTGGCGCCGGTCCCGTTGAGCGTGTGGACGTTCTCGGTCGGGGCGTTCGCCTCCCGGCGGAACCGGATGTTCAGCCGCCGGGCCTGGTAGTCGGTGGTGTTGGAGCAGGAGGTGATCTCGCGGTAGCGCTCCTGGACGGGGAACCAGGCCTCGATGTCGTACTTCTTCGCGGCCGGGTTCCCGAGGTCGCCGACGGCGATGTTCTGCACCCGGTACGGCAGCCCCAGCTCCTGCACGATCGACTCCTCGTGCGCGAGGAGCTGCTCGTGGACGTCCTTCGAGTCCTCGGGCAGGCAGTAGACGTACATCTCGACCTTGTCGAACTGGTGCACCCGGAACATGCCCTTGGTGTCCTTGCCCGCCGCCCCGGCCTCGCGACGGAAGTTCGTCGAGAAGGCCACGTAGCGGGCCGGCAGGGTCTCGACGTCGACGATCTCGTCCATGTGGATGCCGGCGAGCGCCACCTCGGACGTGCCCGTCAGGTACAGACCGTCCTTCTCCAGCTGGTAGAGGTTCGACTCCTCGGTCGGGAGGAACCCGGTGCCGTACATCGTCCGCTCGTTCGACAGCACCGGCCCGAGGACGGGCACGAAGCCCTCCCCCACCAGCTTGTCGATGACGTAGCGGAACAGGGCGAGCTCGAGCAGCGCCACGTCGCCGATCCGGTAGGCGAACCGCGACCCGGCCATCCGGGCACCGCGGGCCATGTCCACCCAGCCGGTCGGCGAGCCGAGGTCCAGGTGGTCCTTGGGCGGGAAGTCGAACGAGGGCCGCTCGCCCCACGTCCGGACGGTGACCGCGTCCTCCTCGGCCATCCCGTCGGCGGCGGTCGGGTCGGGCAGGTTCGGGATCCGGGCGAGCAGCTCGGCCCGCTCGGTGTCGGCCGCGGCCAGCTCCTCCTCGGCGGCGCGCAGCTCGTCCTTCTCCTGCTTGAACTGCTCCACCTGCTCCGGGGTCGGCTTGCCCTTGGGCCGCTGCTTCTGCGCGGCGCGGAGGCCGCCGACGCGGTCGGTGAGCTCCCGCCAGCGGACGTCGACCTCCAGCAGCGCGTCGAAGTCCGCGGACGCGCCCCGCCGGGACAACGCCGTGCGGAACCGCTCCGGGTCCTGTCGGGCCGCCTTCAGGTCGATCACTGCACGCCCAGCCTCTCGTGTCGGGGGTGGCCATCCTAGAACCGGGAATGATCGGGACCGTCCGGAGGTAGTGGTGGACATGACTCCCTCACTCGGTCGCTACGGCATCTGGCGGCACGCGTCCGCCCTCACCCCCGACCTGGCGAAGCGGATCGAGACGCTCGGGTTCACCGCGGTGTGGATCGGCGGGTCCCCGCCGGGGGACCTGGAGCTGGCCGAGTCGCTGCTGGACGCGACGTCGTCTCTGGTCGTCGCGACCGGCATCGTCAACGTCTGGTCGGCGCCCGCGGACGAGGTCGCGCCGTCGTACCACCGGATCGCCGGGCGGCACCCGGACCGGTTCCTCCTCGGCATCGGGGTCGGGCACCCGGAGGCGACCAGCGACTACCGGCGGCCCTTCGCCACCCTCGTCGACTACCTGGACCGGCTCGACGACGCGGGGGTGCCGGACGACGCGCGTGTCCTCGCGGCGCTCGGTCCGAAGGTGCTGGACCTGGCCCGGGAGCGGTCGGCCGGCGCGCACCCCTACCTGACGACGCCCGAGCACACCCGGCTCGCTCGCGAGCGGCTCGGCTCCGGGGTGTTGCTCGCGCCGGAGCACAAGGTGGTCCTCGACACCGACCCGGAGGCGGCCCGCGCGCTCGGCCGGCCGGCGGTGCAGAAGCCGTACCTGGGGCTGCGGAACTACACGACCAACCTGGAGCGTCTCGGCTGGTCCGACGACGACCTCGCCGGCGGTGGCAGCGACGCCCTGATCGACGCCCTCGTCGCTCACGGCGCCCCCGAGCAGGTCGCGGCCCGGCTCGACGAGCACCTCGCCGCCGGTGCCGACCACGTCTGCGCGCAGGTGATCACGGCGGGGATGCGGGAACCGGAGGAGGACCTGGCGCGGCTGGCCGGGGCGCTGGGGATCGGCTGACCCGCCGACCGGATCGGCCGCCGGGTTCCCACGAGTCGGCTGCCGGGCCGGGTCCGCCGGCGCTCACCCGTCCACGACGGTCCGGCCCGTCTCGACGGCCGGGCAGCTCGTCCGCACCGGGCACCGGTCGCAGTCCGGCCCGGCCCGGGCCACGAACACCGCACCGGCCGAGTCCTCGGCGCAGCGCATCAGCACGTCTCGCCAGTGCCCCATCTCGTCGGGCCGCAGCGGGGGCTGCTTCGGTTCCTTCGCCTCGCCGCCGGCCTTCCGGTCGGCCAGGAACAGCAACCTCGCCCCGCCCGGCTCGACCCCGGCGCCGACGAGCTCGTCGAACGCGCCCAGGGACGCCGCGAGCTGGTAGACGGCGAGCTGGTGGTGCTCGGCCGCCGCCCGGGCCGACGTCGCCGTCTTCCCGGTCTTGACGTCGACGACCACCGGACGGCCCTGGTCGTCGCGCTCGAGGCGGTCCACCCGGCCGCGGAGCCGGATCCGGCGGGCGGCCCGCGTGGCCCCGCCACCGGACCCGCCGGTGCCCGGCACGAGCGCCTCGGTCTCCGGAGGCAGGTCACCGGCGACGCCCGGCTCGTCCGGCGGCGGATCGCCCTCCAGGTCGAGCTGGACGGGCTGCTCGACGGCGACCAGCGCCAGCCCCTCCGCGCGGCTGCGGCGGACCCAGTCGTCGAACGCGGCCAGCATTTCCCGGACCCGCGCCAGCTCGCGGCGGCCGAACCAGGGCGCGCCGGTGTCGAGGCGGCGCCACGCCGAGCGCAGCGCCTCCTCCAGCTCGCCCGGGTCGGCGCCGGCGGCGCGCGCCTGCACCAGGGCGTGCACCAGCGACCCGGTGACCGCGGACAGCGCGCCGGTCTCGTCGCCGCCGTGCCGGGACAGCACCCAGCGCAGCGGGCAACCGGCGATCGTCTCGACGTCGGACGGGGAGATCGGCACCAGCTCGCCGTCGGCCCGCAGCGGGGCCTGGTCGGAGAGCTCGGCGAGGCCGTACCAGTCGTCGGGGTGCGCACCGGGGACACCGTCGGCGGCGAGCCGGGCCAGCTGGGTCGCCGCCCGCCGCCGTCGTGCCGCCTTGGCCGGGTCGCCGTGGTCCGGTGCGGTGACCGCGCGGCGCAGCTCGCCGACGAGCTCGGCCATCACCAGCGAGCGCTCGGGGCGGTGCACGGGGCGGGCCTCGGCGGCGTCGGCCGGGCGGGGGTCGAGCTCGTCGAGGAACCGGGAGGGCTGCTCGTCCTCCCCCTGCACCGCGCTGACCAGCAGCGTCGACCGGGCCCGGGTGCACGCGACGTAGAACAGCCGCCGCTCCTCGGCGAGCAGCGGCGCCGTGCGGGACACGGCCGAGTCCGGTTCGGCGACACCGCCGACGAGGTCCACGAGCCGTTCGTGGCCGAGCAGGCTGCCCCGCAGCCGCAGGTCCGGCCAGAGCCCCTCCTGCACCCCCGGGACGGCGACGACCGTCCACTCGCGACCCCGCGCCGCGTGCGCGGTGAGCAGCTCGACGGCGCCGCCGCGCAGCGCCTGCGGGGCGAGCGTCTCCCCGGGCAGCTGCTGGTCGGCGAGGTACTCGAGGAACCCGCCGACGTCGGCGCCGGGCAACCGGTCGGTGTAGCGGGCCGCCGCGTCGAACAGGGCCAGGACCGCATCGAGATCCCGGTCGGCGGCCGCCCCACCCGGGCCGCCGCGGGCGCTGGCCTCGCTCCACCGCCGCGCCAGGCCGGTGCGGCGCCACACCTTCCACAGCGTCTCCTCCACCGAGTCGCCGGCCGCGATCGAGCGGGCCGCCGTGTCGAGGAGCCGCCCGACATCGCGCATCGGGGCCGCCTCGGCCGGGGACAGCATCACCAGCGGGTCGGGCCGGCCCGCGACCGCCTCGCGCAGCATCTCCACCAGCAGCGGATCGCTGCTCGCCTCCGCCGGGTCCGCCTCGCCGGGCTCGGGCGGCTCGTCGTCGGCGAAGACCCGGACGTCGTGCCCGGCGGCGGCGTGCATCCGCAGCAACCCGCGGCGCAGCCGGCGCATCCGCATCGGGTCGCCGCCGCCCAGCGGTGAGGTGAGCAGCGAGGTGGCCAGGTCGGCGTCGATCGACGACGGCCGCGCGGCCGCCCGCAGGACCAGCAGCAGCGGCACGACGGCCGGCTGCCGGGGCAACGGCACCTCGTCCGGCGGGGCCGCGATCGGGACCCCGGCCGCGGCCAGCGCCCGGCGCAGCGCGGGCAGGGTGCGGCGGGCCGAGCGGGACAGCACCGCCATCTCCGACCACGGGACACCGTCGACCAGGTGGGCCCGGCGCAGCCGGTCGGCGATCCACCCGGCCTCCGCGGACGGGGAGCCGAACACCCGGACCTGGACGGCGTCGCCGGACCCGGCCGCGTCCGACCCACCCGTGCCGGCCGCCGGCCCCGCGGTGTCCGACCCGCCCGCGCCGGCCGCCGCCCGTGCGGTGTCCGACCCGGGCGCGCCGGCCGCCGTCCCCGCGGCGTCCGGTCCGGCCGCGACGTCGCCCGGCCCCCGGCGGGTGCGGGTCCGGCCCGCGCCGGGCAGCTTCTCCGCCACCCGCAGCCCGGCCGTCCGCACCTCCGGGGTCTGCCGGTGGTCGACGGTCAGCAGCTCGGTGGGGGCCTCGATCGCCGTCAGCCCCTGCGGGTCGGCACCCCGGAACGTCAGGACCGCCTGGTCCGGGTCACCGGCGAGCAGCGTGGACTCGGCATCCGCGGCGAGCGTCGCGACCAGCTCCATCTGCTGCGGGTCGAGGTCCTGGGCGTCGTCGACCAGCAGGTGCCGGACCCGCTGCCGCTCCTGGTCGCGCAGCCCGGGATCGGCGGCGAGGACGTCCAGCGCGGCCGCGACCAGCTCGGCGGAGTCCAGCGCCGGCGCCGTGGCCTGCGGGGCACCCCTGCCCGCGGCACCGCGGAGCAGGGTGACCTCCTCGTAGGTGCGGAAGAAGCGGGCCGCCGCCACCCACTCGTCGCGGCCGTGCCGCTCCCCCAGCTCGGCGAGCTCCGCCGGGCCCAGCCCGCGTTCCGCGGCCCGCAGCAGCAGCTCGCGCAGCTCGGTGGCGAACCCGGGCAGGCCGAGCGCCGGGTCGAGCCGCTCCGGCCAGCCCGAGCCGGGGACGCTGCCGTTCCAGTTCTCGATCTCCCCGGCGAGCAGCTCGCGGACCACGACGTCCTGCTCCGCGGACGCCAGCAGCCGCGGCGGCGGGTCCTCGTGCCGCGCCGCGTGCAGCCGCAGCACCCCGAACGCGTACGAGTGCACCGTCCGGACCAGCATCTCCCGGGTCGTCCGGACGCCGAAGTCCCCGGCGAGCTCGCCCCCGCCCGCGGTGAGCAGCGTGGTGAGCCGGCCGCGCAGCTCCTCCGCGGCCCGGCGGCCGCCGACGAGCAGCAGCACCGACCCCGGCGGGGCACCCTCGCGGACCCGGCGGACGATCGCGTCGAGCAGCAGGCTGGTCTTGCCCGTCCCCGGACCCCCGAGCACCCGCAGCGGCCCGCGGTCGTGCGCGAGGACCCGCTCCGCGGCGCCGGACCACTCCCGCGCCGGGACCGGCCGCGGATCCGCGCGCACCAGTCGCGGCGACACCTGCTCGGCGGTCGTCCGGGACATGCACCGATTCGACCACGGGCCCCCGACAGTGACACCCGGGGCCGCCCGGCGGGAGGATCCGGACGTGGACGAGCAGACGGTGGAACGGGTGCGCGAGGTCGTCGCCGCGATCCCGCCGGGCCAGACCCTCAGCTACGGCGAGGTCGCCGAGCTGGCCGGGTTGCGCTCGGCCCGGCTGGTCGGCCGGATCCTCGCCGAGGACGGCCACGACCTGCCCTGGCACCGGGTGCTGCGCTCGGACGGCCGCGCCGCCCCGCACCTGGCCGGGGAGCAGGCGGCGCGGCTGCGCGCCGAGGGCGTGCTGATGGTCGACGGACGGCTGCCGAGGGAGCACCGCCGCCGCTGAGGACCGGGCGTCGGGTGGCCGCGGAGCCGGGCCGGGCAGGGTCGGAGTCGGGTCCGGGCAGAGTCGGGTCCGGGCCGGGCCGGGTCGGCGTGCCCCTTTGCTCTGCTCACCTCTACGCACCGGGGGTGCGATCGGCGCCCTCGATCATCGGTAGGCACGATCCCGCCCCGCCGACGGCGAGAACGTGTTGGTCGACTCCCGGTCCCGAACCGACAGGCACGCTCGGGTCGCACCGACGACGAGAACGTGCTGATCGATGTCGAGCCGGCTGCCGGTACGCACGCATACGCCCCAGCGACGGCAGAAGCGTGCTGATCGACCCCCGGGCCCGCGCCGGCACGCACGTTTCCGCCCCGACACGGGCGACACGGTGCTGATCGACGGACGCCCCGCACATCATCGGCACGATCCCGCCGCGAGCGGGGCGGAAGCGTGCAACTCGACCTGCGCCCCGCCCCGGCGGCCGAGACGCCCGGATGCCGATACGGGGGGTGGTGCGCCACGGTGAGCAGAGCAAACAGACGCCGGACGCCCCCTGTCCCGCGCCGCCCGTGGCCGGGAATCTGCAGTTCAGCGCGGTGCGCGGCCCGCGACCCAGGTCGCGGCGCGCTCGTCGTCGCTCCCGGTCGTCGGGGCGAGCCGCGACCCAGGTCGCGGCGCGCTCGTCGTCGCTCCCGGTCGTCGGGGCGAGCCCGTGCCCGGCGAGCACCGCCGCGAGCACGGGGGCCTGGGACGCACCGGTCTCGATCAGCACGGTCCCGCCGGGTGCCAGCCAGCGCGGCGCGCCGGCGGCGACCCGGCGGGCGGGGTCGAGGCCGTCGGCGCCGCCGTCGAGGGCGGTCCGCGGTTCGTGGCAGCGGGCCTCCGGGGGCATGTCCGCGATCGCGGCCGCCGGCACGTACGGCGTGTTCGCGACGAGCACGTCGACCCGGCCGCGCAGCGACGCCGGCAGTGCGTCGAACAGATCACCGGTGTGCACCGTGCCGACACCGGCGAGGTTGGTCGCGGCGCAGTCGGTGGCGGCCGGGTCGACGTCCGCGGCGTGCAGCTCCACCGGCACGCGGCGGGCGACGGCGAGGCCGAGCGCCCCGCACCCGCAGCACAGGTCCACGACCACCGCGCCGGGGCGCAGCAGCGCGACGGCGGCGTGCACGAGCGCCTCGGAGCGGCGGCGCGGGACGAACACCCCCGGCGTCACCCGGACCGTGCGCCCGTCGAACGCGACCCGGCCGAGCAGGTGCTCGAGTGGCTCGCCCGCGACCCGGCGCCGGACCAGATCGTCGAGCGCGGCACCGGTGGCGGCCGCGGCGAGCAGCGCGGCCTCGTCCTCGGCGAACACGCAGCCGGCGGCCCGCAGCCGGTCCACCAGCCCCGGAGGGGCCATGCTCACCCGGCCGCGCACGCCCACGCTCAGGCTGCGCGCCCGATGTCGGCGGCCCCGGCGGCGTAGCGGTCCAGCACGGCCCGCACGACGTCGTCGTGCACGCCGAGCGGGTCGCCGACCACGTCGGCGCCGCACCCGCGCAGCCGGTCCTGGAACACCCCGGGCGCGAGCAGCCAGGACGCCACCGCCACCCGGTCCGCCCCGGCGGAGCGCAGGCCCTCGACCAGCGCGGGCACGGCCGGGGTCCCGGTGGCGGCGAACCCGACCCGCACCCGGCCGCCGACCAGCGGGGACAGCAGGCCGGCTGCCTGCCGGACCTGGTCGACCGCGGACGGGTCGGACGACCCGGCCGCGGCCAGCACGACGGTGTCCCCGGCCCGGTACCCGGCCGCCCGCAGCCGGTCCAGCGCGGCGGAGGCGAGCAGCGGGTCGGGTCCCAGTGCGGGCGTCGTGCGGAACCGGCGCGGGTCGGCGCCGGCCTCGGCGAGCTGGGCCGGGAGGTCCGTGCGCACGTGGTAGCCGGCCGCCAGGAACGCCGGGACGACGACGGCGCCGTCGTACCCCTCGTCCTGCAGCGCGGTGACCGCGTCGACGACCTTCGGCCCGCGGACGTCGACGTAGCAGGTCTCCACCCGCGGGCCGTGCGCGGCGACGGCCGAGGCCAGCGACCGGACGACGGCGTCGGCGGCGTCGGACCGCGACCCGTGCGCCACCAGCAGCAGCGGCGGCCCGGGATCGGGACGGGTCATCGCTCGTCCCCCGCGGTGTCGACGCAGTGCCCGCCCTGCCCGGGTTCCAGCGCGAGCCGGTACCCGCGGCGCACGACGGTCTGCACCAGGTCGGGAACGCCGAGCGCGGCGCGCAGCCGGGCGATCACGTTCTCGACGGCGTGCTCGTCACCGGCACCACCCTGCGCGGCGAGCAGCTCCGCGCGGGAGACCACCCGGCCGGGGCGGCGGGCCAGCACCCGCAGCAGGGCCATCGGCGTCGGCGGGAGCGGGCACAGCCTGCCGTCGACGAGCACGGCGTGCCCGCGCAGCTCCAGCACGTGCCCGGCCACCGGGATCCGGCGCGCCCGGGCCGGTGCGGCGGACTCGCAGGTCCGCACCATGGCACCGAGCCGTGACCGCTGCGGTTGCACGGTCGGGACGTCGAGGGTGTCCAGCGGTGCCGCCGTCACCGGCCCGACACACAGCGCCAGGACCGGGCCCCGCAGCGCGTCCAGCAGCTCCTCGCGCAGCCCGCGCTCGGCGGCCCGGGCGAGGATCCCGGCCGCGGCGGGCGCGCTGGTGAAGGACAGGACGTCGATCCCGCCGGCGAGCGTGGCGTCGATCAGCCGGTCCAGCGGGCCGAGGTCCAGCGGCGGCGCCCACCGGTACACCGGCACGGTGACGACCTCGGCGCCGGCCAGCTCCAGCGCCTCGACGACGTCGGGCAGCGGCTCCCCGTGCAGCTGCACGGCGATGCGCCGGCCCTCCACCCCGCGTTCCAGCAGGTGCTCCAGCACCTCGGCGGTGGACTCGGACTCCGGCGACCAGGCGTCGACCAGGCCGGACGCCCGGATCGCGCCGCGGGCCTTCGGGCCGCGGGCCAGCATCTCGGACCGGCCGAGCGCGGCGAGGAGGTCCTCGCCGAGCCCCCACCCCTCCGCGGCCTCGATCCAGCCGCGGTAGCCGATCCCGGTCGTGGCGACGGTGACGTCCGGCGGCGCGGCGACGAGCTCGCGGGTGCGCCGCTCCAGGCGCTCGTCGTCGGCGAGGGCGACGATCCGCAGCGCGGGACCGTGCTGCACGGTCGCGCCGCGGCGCTCCAGCATCGTGGCGAGCTCCTCGGCCCGCCGGGCGGCGGTGATGCCGACCGTGAACCCGGCCAGCGGCGGGACCGGCTGCGCGTCGGGCTCCGGTCCGGTCTCGTCGTGGACATCGCGTGCGGCGGATCGGGTCACCGGTCCTCCGTTCCTGGCGGTCGGTCGCCGACGGCCGCGCTCGGCGGCGGGGACCACCTTCACCGTAGCCCGACCTGGACGTTCCCGCCCACGGCCCGCACGGCGAACGCGGGCAGGCTCACACCGTCGTCGTCGAGGCAGCGGCCGTCGCGCAACGCGAACACCTGCTTGTGGATCGGCGACGCGACGGTCGGCTCCCCGGCCCGGTCGCCGACCAGGCCCCGGGAGATGACGCCGGCGCCGGTGAACGGGTCGATGTTGCCGACCGCGTGCAGCGCGCCGTCGGCGAGCCGGAACAACGCCACCTGCACGTCGCCGACCAGCGCCGCGGCGCCGCGGCCGGGCAGCAGCGCCTCGACCGGGCAGACGGTCAGCCAGCCGGCCGGGTCCTCGCCGGCGGCGGCGGGCGTGGTGGGGGCTCCTGCCATGACGGACGTGTCGAGCCGGGCGGTCATCGCGCGGCCACCTCCGGGAGTCCGATGAGCACGGGTTCGCCGGGGGCCGGGACCTGCTGTCCCCGTTCCTCGACGAACCGGATGGTCGGGTCGGGCGCACCCGGCGCGTTGACGAACGAGACGAAGCGGGCGAGCTTGTCGGGGTCGTTCAGCACCCCGGCCCACTCGTCGGTGTAGGACGCCACGTGCCGGGCCATCGCGGCATCCAGCTCGGCGCAGATGCCGAGCGCATCGTCGACGATCACCGACCGCAGGTGGTCGAGGCCGCCGTCCATCGCCTCGATCCACGGCGCGGTGCGCTGGAGCCGGTCGGCGGTGCGGACGTAGAACATGAGGAACCGGTCGATCGTCCGGATCAGCGTCGCCGAGTCCACGTCGGAGACCAGCAGCTCGGCGTGCCTCGGGGTGAACCCGCCGTTGCCGCCGACGTAGAGGTTCCACCCGGTCTCGGTCGCGATCACCCCGAAGTCCTTGGACCGGGCCTCCGCGCACTCCCGGGCGCACCCCGACACCCCGGCCTTGAGCTTGTGCGGGCTCCGCAGCCCGCGGTACCGCAGCTCCAGCTCGACGGCCATCCCGACCGAGTCCTGCACCCCGTACCGGCACCAGGTCGTCCCGACACAGGACTTCACCGTGCGCAGCGACTTGCCGTACGCGTGCCCGGACTCGAACCCGGCGTCGACCAGGCGCGCCCAGATCGCAGGCAGGTCCTCCACCCGGGCGCCGAACATGTCGATCCGCTGCCCGCCGGTGATCTTCGTGTAGAGCCCGAAGTCCCGGGCGACCTCGCCGATGACGATCAGGCCCTCCGGGGTGACCTCGCCGCCCGGGATCCGCGGGACCACCGAGTAGGTGCCGTTGCGCTGCAGGTTCGCCAGGAAGTGGTCGTTGGTGTCCTGCAGCGAGGCCTGCTCGCCGTCGAGGACGTGCCCGTTGCCCAGCGAGGCGAGGATCGAGGCGACGGCCGGCTTGCAGATGTCGCAGCCGGTGCCGCGGCCGTACCGGGAGATCAGCGCGGAGAACGACGTGATCCCCGCACCCGCGACGATCTCGAACAGCTCGGCCCGGGGCCGGTCGAAGTGCTCGCAGAGCGCCGTCGACACCTCCACGCCCTGCTGCTCCAGGATCCGTTTCAGGGCCGGGACGCAGGACCCGCAGGTCGTTCCGGCCCGGGTGCAGGCCTTGAGCGCGGGCACGTCGTGCGCACCGCCGTCGATCGCGGCGCACAGGTCGCCCTTGGTGACCGCGTTGCAGGAGCAGATCTGCGCGGAGTCCGGCAGCGCGGACGCGTCCGGCTCGGCGCCGCCCTTCGAGATGAGCGTGACCGGGTCGTCGGGGAGCGGTGCGCCCACCAGGGGCCGCAGCGAGCCGTACCGGGACGCGTCCCCGACCAGCACCCCGCCGAGCAGGGTGGACGCGTCGTCGCTCACCACCAGCTTCGAGTAGGTGCCGGCGACCGGGTCGTTCACGACGATCTCCAGCGCGCCCTCGGTGGAGGCGTGCGCGTCCCCGAAGCTGGCGACGTCGACCCCCAGCAGCTTGAGCTGGGTCGACATGTCCAGCTCCTCGGGGGTCATCCGCGCCCGCCCGCCGAGCAACCGGTCGGCGACGACCTCGGCCATCGCGTACCCGGGCGCGACCAGCCCGTAGGTCCGGCCCTCCAGGGCGGCGCACTCCCCGATCGCCCACACGTGCTCGTCGGGGGTGCGGCAGCGGTCGTCGACCAGCACCCCGCCCCGCTCCCCCACCGGCAGGTCGCAGGCCCGGGCCAGCTGGTCGGCGGCCCGGATGCCGGCGGAGAACACGACGAGGTCGGCGTCCAGCTCCACGCCGTCGGACAGCGTCGCGACCAGCCGGCCGCGGTCGTCGGCGACCCCGGTCAGCGACACCCCGGTGCGCACCGCGATGCCCTGCTCGGTCACCAGCCGGCGCAGCAGCGCCCCGCCGCCCTCGTCGACCTGGACCGGCATCAGCCGCGGCGCGATCTCGACGACCTGCGGGGACAGCCCCAGCAGCCGCATCGCGCGGGCCGCCTCCAGGCCGAGCAGCCCGCCGCCGACGACGACCGCCGAGCGACGGCCGGGCGCCGTCGTCGCGACCGCCGCCGCGGCCGCCTCCTTGATCGCGTCGAGGTCGTCGAGGGTGCGGTAGACGAAGCAGCCGGGCAGGTCCCGGCCCTCGACCGGCGGGACGAACGGGTACGAGCCGGTGGCGAGCACCAGGGCGTCGTAGCCGAGGGTGCGGCCGGACGCGGTCGTCACCCGGCGGGCGTCCCGGTCGATCCCGGTGACGGCGTCGCCCAGGTGGTAGTCGACGAGCGGGTCGCCGTGCAGGTCGTCGTCGTCGAGCCGCAGCTCCTCCTCGGAGCGCCCGTCCACGTAGGACGACAGCGCGACCCGGTCGTAGGCCCGGCGGGTCTCCTCGCCGAGGACGGTGATCCGCCACTCGCCTGCCGGGTCCCGGTCGCGCAGCGCGGACACGAGCCGGTGCCCGACCATGCCGTTCCCGACCACCACCAGACGGTTCATGTGCTCCCCTCTCATGCCGCGTCCTCCTGCGGCGGGTCGGCCTCTGCCAGCCAGTCGCGGATCCCGCAGACGGCGTCCCGGCAGCCGCCACAGCCGGTGCCGGCGCGGGTGCGGCGGGACAGCGCGTCGACGTCGGTCGCGCCGGCGCGCCACGCGGTGACCAGCGCGTTCTTGGTGACGCTGTTGCAGCGGCAGACGATCGCGGACCCGGGCAGGCGCACCGGGTCGGCGGCCGGCGTGGCCTCGCCGGGCAGGGCCCGGCCGAGCAGCAGCGCCAGCCGGTCCTCCGGGGCGGGCGCGCCGGAGTCGTAGAGGCCCGTGATGGTCGCGGCGGCGTCGGGCAGGCCCATCAGCACGGCGCCGACGACGCGGTCGTCGCGCAACGCGAGGACCCCGTAGCGACCGCGCCGCGGGTCGGAGAACCGGAGCTGCTCGTCGCCGGCCGCCACGTCCCCGACCGCGGCCAGGTCCACACCGGTCGCCTTCAGCCGGGTGACCGGCCGGGTCCCGCGGTAGCGGGCCGCCGGGTCGGTCCCGGTGAGCAGGTCGGCCAGCACCGCGGCCTGCTCCCAGCCGGACTGGACCAGCCCGGCGGCGGCGTGCGGGTGCTGCGCGCAGTCGCCGATCGCGTGGACGCGGCCGTCGTCGGTGGCGAGGCGGTCGTCGACGAGGATCCCCTCGCCGACGGCGAGGCCGGCGGCCACGGCGAGCTCGGTGTTCGCGCGGACCCCCGCGGCGACGACGACGGCGTCCGCGGCGATCCGGCTGCCGTCGTCGCAGTCCAGGCCGGTGGCCGGGTCCCAGGCCTTGGCGCCGACCCCGCACCGGACGTCGACCCCGAGCCCGCGCAACGCGTCGGCCAGGACGTCACCGGCCTCCATGTCGAGCTGGCGTTCCATGAGGTGCATGCACGGGTGCACGAGGGTGACGGCGACACCGCGGCCGGTCAGCCCGCGCGCGGCCTCGACACCGAGCAGGCCGCCGCCGACGACGGCGATCCGGGCCCCGGGCACGGCCGCGGCACCGATGCGGTCGCAGTCGTCCAGGTCGCGGAACAGGCTCACCCCGGGTGCGGGGACGCCGTCGTCGCCCAGGCCGTCGATCGGCGGCAGCCAGGCGCGGCAACCGGTGGCGAGGACGAGCTCGTCGTAGGGGTGGGCGGTGCCGTCGTCGCCGTGCACGACGCGCGCCGCCCGGTCGATCCCGGTCGCGGCGACCCCGAGGTGCACCTCGACCCCGTCGACCGCCGGGAGCGCGACCATGCCGGGGCGCAACCCACCGGCGAGCACGGTGGACAGCAGCACCCGGTTGTACGCCGGGAACGGCTCGGCACCGAGGACGGTCAGGGTCACCCGCTCGCCGTCCGGGTCGCGCCGCCGGATCTCCTCGGCGAACCGGGAGCCGACCATGCCGTGCCCGATCACCACCACACGCCTGCTCATGGCCACCGACGGTAGGAACGCGCCGTTACGGACCTGCGACCCGCGATGACAGGGCGGTTACAAGGCGCTCATTCTCGGCACCCGGCACCCGTGAGACGGGCACTGGGCAGTGACGCCGGTCGCGGCGCGCTCCCCGGCCGCTCGGTACACGCGCGCCCGGGAACGCTCACGGAACCGGGCGTCGCTCGCGCGATCGCGTGAGCGACGCCCGGTTCGGTGAGCGTCTGCGGGTCCGGTGGGGTGTGTCCGGGCCGGTCAGCGGGAGTTCGTCGCCGCGGCCGGGGACGGCCCTCCGGGGAGCACGGCTGCATCGGCGCGGGCCGGCTCCAGCCGCACCGCGGCAACCTTGAACTCCGGCATCCGGCTCACCGGGTCCAGCGCCGGGTTCGTGACGTTGTTCGCCGCACCGGCGCCACCGAAGTGGAACGGCAGGAACAGCGTGTCCGGCCGCAGCGAGGGCACGCAGCGGACCCGCGCCGTCGTCGTCCCGCGGCGGGAGGTCACGTCGGCGAGGTCGCCGTCGGCGAGGCCGTGCCGGGCCGCGGTGTCCGGGTGTACCTCGACGAACACCTCCGGGGACGCGTCCGCCAGCTCGGCGACCCGGCGGGTCTGCGCGCCGGACTGGTAGTGCACGAGGACCCGCCCGGTGGTGACGCGCAGCGGGAAGCAGGCGTCGACGTCCTCGTCCGGCTCGACGTGGTCCACCGGCACCATCCGGGCCCGGCCGTCGGGACGGGCGAACCGCTCGGTGAACAGCCGCGGCGTCCCCGGATGGTCCTCGGCCGGGCACGGCCAGTGCAGTGCCTCACCGGCGTCCAGGCGGGGGTAGGTGACGCCGGTGTAGTCGGCGATCCCGCCGGACGAGGCCCGGCGCAGCTCGTCGAACACGGCCTCCGGGTCCGCCGGGAACTCCCCCGGCGCGTCCAGCGCCGTAGCCAGCCCGGAGATCACCTCGAGGTCGGTGCGGACACCCGGCGGCGGGGACAGTGCGCGGCGGCGGCGCAGCACCCGGCCCTCCAGGTTGGTCATCGTGCCCTCCTCCTCGGCCCACTGGGCCACCGGCAGCACGACGTCGGCCCGCGACGCCGTCTCGCCGGGCAGGACGTCCGCGACGACCAGGAGGTCCAGCGCGTCCAGGCGGTCGGCGACGGCGCGCGCATCCGGGGCGGAGACCAGCACGTTGGAGCCGAACACCAGCAGGGCCCGGGGCCCGCCGGGACGGCCGAGCGCATCGAGCAGCTCGACCGCGCTGCGGCCGGGCCCGGGCAGCGACACCTCGGGGACGCCCCACACCGAGGCGACGTGCGCCCGCGCGGCCGGGTCGGTGATGTGCCGGTAGCCGGGCAGCTGGTCGGACTTCTGCCCGTGCTCGCGCCCGCCCTGCCCGTTGCCCTGCCCGGTGATCGTCCCGAAGCCGGAGCCGGCACGTCCCGGCAGGCCGAGTGCCAGTGACAGGTTGATCCAGGCCGACACCGTGTCGACGCCGTGCGCGTGCTGCTCGGCACCGCGCGCGGTGAGGACGTAGCGCCGCCGGGTCCGGGCCAGCCAGCGCACCACGGTCCGCATGTCGGAGGCGGCGACACCGCAGACCCGCTCCGCGCGTTCGGGCCACCACTGCGACGCGACCCGCCAGACGTCGTCGAACCCGGTCGTGCGGTCGTCCAGGTAGGCGGTGTCCAGGAGCCCCTCGACCACGGCGACGTGCAGCATCCCCAGCGCCAGCGCCAGGTCGGTGCCCGGCCGCGGCGCCAGGTGCAGGCCGCCGGAGGCGATCGCGCGCTCCGCGGTCGGGGTGCGCCGCGGGTCGATCACGACGAGCCGCGCCGTGGTCAGGTGCGCCATCAGCGGCGGCATCGTCTCGGCGACGTTCGCGCCGGCGAGCACGACGAGCTCGGCCGAGTCCAGGTCGGTCACCGGGAACGGCAGCCCGCGGTCCACCCCGAACGCGCGGTTCCCGGCGGCGGCCGCCGAGGACATGCAGAACCGGCCGTTGTAGTCGATCTGCGAGGTGCCCAGCGCGACCCGGGCGAACTTGCCGAGCAGGTAGGCCTTCTCGTTGGTCAGCCCGCCCGCGCCGAAGACGGCGACCGAATCCGGTCCGTGCTCGGCACGCAGCGCGGCCAGCCGCGCGGCGACCCCGCCCAGCGCGGTGTCCCAGTCGGTCTCCCGGAACCCGTCCGCCCGCGAGTCCCTGACCAGCGGGGACATCAGCCGGTGCGGATGGGTGAGCAGAGCAGAGGAGGTCCAGCCCTTCTGGCACATCCCCCCGGCGTTGGTCGGGAACTCGCGGGCGTCGACCTCACGGGTCGGGCTCACCCACTGCCCGCACTGCAGCGCGCAGTACGGGCAGTGGGTGGCGGTCCGGTCCTGCTCGGGCGCCACGCTCAGACCCGCGCGAGCGCCGCGCCGCCCGGGACGGAGACCTGCTTCGGTCGCAGGTACACCGCCCACGTGACGCCGATGCACACCAGGTAGAAGGCGAGGAAGGCCCAGAACGCCGGTGTGCCGGACTGCACGGTCAGGAACGACTGGCGGAACGCCAGGTTGATGAACAGCCCGCCCAGCGCCCCGACCGCACCGGCGATGCCGATCACCGCGCCGGACAGCCTCCGGGCCGTGCCGAGCTCGGCCTCCCGGTCGGCGCCGTCGGCGATGGCGACCCGGGCCCGCCCGGTGAAGATCGCCGGGATCATCTTGTAGGTCGAGCCGTTGCCGATGCCGGACAGCGTGAACAGCAGGATGAAGCCGAGCGTGAAGACCGCGAGCGACCGCGCACCGGACGCGGCGATGATGATCGCGGTGGCCACGGCCATGCCGGCGAAGTTCCACAGCGTGACGGCCGCGCCGCCGTAGCGGTCGGCCAGCTTCCCGCCGACCGGGCGGATCAGCGACCCGATCAGCGGTCCGATGAAGGTGACCGCGGCGGCCTGCAGCGGGGTGCGCTCGAACTGGTTCTGCAGCACCAGCCCGAAGGCGAACGAGTACCCGATGAACGAGCCGAAGGTGCCGACGTAGAGGAACGACATGATCCACGTCTGCCGGTCCCGGCAGGCCTCGGTGAAGGCGCCGGCGTCGTTCGTCATGGCGGCGATGTTGTCCATCCGCAGCCACGCCAGCACCGCGGAGGCGATCACCAGCGGGAGGTAGAGCGCGATCAGCACCCGCGGCTGACCGGCGCCGAGCACCGCGATCACCAGCAGGCCCAGCAGCTGGACGACGGGGACGCCGAGGTTGCCGCCGCCGGCGTTCAGCCCCAGCGCCCAGCCCTTGCTCCGCTCGGGGAAGAACGCGTTGATGTTGGCCATCGACGAGGCGAAGTTGCCGCCGCCGACACCGGCGACCGCGCCGACGGCCAGCAGCGTCGCGTACGAGACGCCCGGCTCCATGACGACCAGCGCCAGGGCCAGCGGGACGATCAGCAGTGCCGCGGAGAAGACCGTCCAGTTGCGGCCGCCGAAGCGGGCCACCGCGAACGTGTACGGCAGCCGCAGGACCGCGCCGACGAGCGTCGGCACGGCCACGAGGAAGAACTTCTGGGCGGCGTCGATCCCGTACTCGGGGCCCATGAACAGCACGAGGACCGACCACATGGTCCACACCGAGAACCCGATGTGCTCGGAGAAGATCGACTGCCAGAGGTTGCGGTTCGCGATCCTGCGGCCGGTGCGTTCCCAGAAGCCGTCGTCCTCGGGGTCCCAGTGCTCGATCCAGCGGCCGCCGGAACGACGGCCGGGGTCAGCGGTGGTGGTCAACGGGTTCTCCTGATCGCCGGGGTGCAGGTCGCCGACGACGCTAGGGAGCGCTCGTTTCCGGCGGGTGGCCCCGCGTGACAGGCCCGAAACGCTTCGCTCACACGGGGGTGGGGCACCGTGTGAGAAGGCGCGGCCCTTCCGGCTCCCCGCGACGGCCGTCCCGCCGCTGCTCGACGTCGCACCTGGCGTCGCCGAACGGTCGTCGACCTGCGGTGTGATGTCTCAGGACATGGGTGACAGCTCTGCATCAGGACATCGGTGACGGTTGATGTGTCAGGACTTCGGTGACGTTCCCGGGTTCTTCGGGCGTCTTCCGCGGGGGCGGCCGTTGCCGACGTAGCGGATGCCGGGAGCGGGTCGGGTTCGCTCGACGAGGATCTCGCCGTCGAGGTCGGTGACGATGATCTTGTCGCCTGGTTGGTCTCCGTCGGTGACGATGAGGACCTGTCCGAACGCGTGCTCGCCGCCGATCTTGTAGTGCACCTTGTCGAGGTAGAGGACTCCGGCGGAGTTCACCGTTCTCAGCCGTGTGCCGGCGGGCAGGTCTGCGGGCGGGGTCGGCCGGGGCGCCACGACGGGGGCCGGTGGCCGGTAGACGGGCCGGTCCGGCTTCGGGCGGGGTGGGTCGGCCTTGGCAGTGGCCTCCCACGCAGCCAGCGGTGTGATCCGTCCGGGCAGCCCCTGGTGAGGGCGCTCGGAGTTGTAGAGGTGGTCGAACGCGTCGATCTGGGCCTGGAGCTCGGCGAGTGTGGCGGCCAGCGGCTGCTTGTCGAGGTAGCGGAACAGGGTCTGGTGGAAGCGTTCGTTCTTGCCCTGGGTGGTCGGCTTGTGCGGCTTGCCGGTGATCGCCTCGGTGCCCAGTGCGGCGACATGTGCCACGAGCCGGCCGACCATGCCCCGTCGCGACGGGTTGAGCGCGAGCCCATTGTCCGACAGCAGCCGTTGCGGCACGCCGTGGGCGGCCACGGCCTTGTCGAAGACCGCGATCGCGTCCTTGGCGGTCTCACCGGCCGCGGCGTGAAAGGCAAGCGCGTAGCGGGAATGGTCGTCGATGAGCTGGAAGATCACGCACTTGCGACCGCCGGTCAGCACGTACTCGGTGGCATCGAGCTGCCAGCACGCGTTCGGCGCCGGGTAGACGAACCGCCGCCACGCCGAGCGGGGCTTCTTACGCGGCTCGCGTCGGGCGACACCGGCCTCACGGAAGATCCTTGCCAACGACGCCGTCGAGGGCACCGATCCCAGGCCCATCGCGCACATCTTCTCGTGAACACTGATCGGGCCGTGGTCCAGACCGGACGCTTCAAGCGCGGCCCGCACCGCAACAGCGTGGGCCTTGACCTGCTCGGTCAGCTTCGACGGACTCGATCCCGGACGCCTGGACCTGGGCACGAGCACTGCTGCGGGCCCGTCAACGCGAGCGCGCTTCCGCAGCTCATAGAACGACTTGCGCGAGATGTTGTGCTCGATGCAGAACGTCGAAACCGCCCCCCGCGGCGCGTCATCAGGCCACTGCGAGATCGCGAGGCGGACACGAGGGTCGATGGGGTCATGGGCGGCCACCGCCACAGCCTCACGACGGAAGTGTCACCACCAACAACACCCACAGCGTCACCGATGTCCTGACACAGGACCGTCACCGATGTCCTGAGACATGACAGTCGTCGACCTGCGGCGACGGACAGTCGATCAAACACATGTTCGAATAGAATGAGGGCATGCCTAGCGACCGGCTCGCCGCCGCGCACCGCCTGCTCACCGAGGCGATCGCCGCACTCGACGAGGCCGCGGGCCCGGCTGCCTCCGATGACGAGCTGCTGTCGGTGCTGACCCTGTGCGAGGGCGCGGTCCGCCGCCTGGACCGGGTCACCGTGGCCACCATCGGCGCCCTGGAGCGGCGGGGCACGTTCGCCGAGCGCGGCTACCGCACCCCGGCGGCGGGGTTGGCGGACCTGCTGAACTGGGAGCGTTCGGAGGCGCGGCGCCGCACCCGGGCGGCCGAGCAGGTGCATCCGCGTACCGGGTTGGATGGCGGCGTGCAGCCGCCGCGGTTGCCGGCGACCGCGCAGCGGTTCGCCGAGGGCCGGATCGGGCTGCGGCACGTGGACGTGATCGCCTCCGTGCTGGACTCGCATGCGGCACGGCGGGTGTCCCCGGAGCGGCTGGCCGCGGCCGAAGCCGAGATCGCCGAGCACGCCTGCGTGTACAACCCCTCCGAGCTGCACACCTGGGCCCGCCGGTTGATCGAGGCCCTCGACCAGGATGGCCCGGCCCCCGACGACGCCCCGCCCCCGTCGGTGAACACGCTCACGGTGGTCGCCCACCGCGACGGGTCCGGGGGCCGGATCAGCGGCCGGTTCGACGACGCGGCCCGGTTCGACGCGATCGCCGCCGCCGTCGACGCGCTGGCCGCGCCGCGGGACCACCTCGACGACCGCCGCCCCGAACAACGCCAGGCCGACGCCCTGGCCGACCTGTGCGCGCAGGTCCCTCGAGCGCGGGGAGCTGCCCGAGACCGGTGGGCGGCGCCCGATGCTGAACGTGCTGATCGGGCTGGAGGACCTGCAGCACCGGGCGACGGGCGCGCTGCTGGACTTCGGCGGCCGGCTCACCCCGGAGAACCTGCGGATGCTGGCCTGCGACGCCGCCGTCGTGCCGATCGTGATGAACGGCGCCGGCCAACCCCTCGACATCGGCCGGGCCACACGCACCATCCCGGACGGGCTACGCCGCGCGGTCACCGCCCGCGACCGCGGCTGCGCCCACCCCGGCTGTGACCGGCCCCCGTCCTGGTGCGAGGTGCACCACATCGTCCCGTGGGAGATCGACGGACCGACCGCACTGTCGAACACGGTGATGGTGTGCAAGCTGCACCACCGGCTGCTGCACCACCCCGGATGGATCGTCCGGATCCGCGACGGGCTACCGGAGTTCGTCCCACCCCGCTGGATCGACCCCCTGCAACAACCACGCCACCAACCCCGCCCCGCCACCGCGGCCTGACGGCCGCCTCCAAGCGCCCACCGTCGCCCGGGCACGTGGCGATCACCGCAGCGCGCCCGTGGGGCGGCGCGAGATCTCCGCTGTCAGTGCATCGGCGCGCCGAGCGGGACGTCGCAGAACCCACCGCCGACCCGGTGGTGCACGGGATCCGCCGGGTCCGGCTCCGGGCCGCCGGCGAGGATCTCCGCGGCGTACGCCTCGGCGTCGTCGCGGGGACGGAACCCGATCGCGGCGCCCTCGGCGAGCGACCACCAGCGACGGGTGTTCGCCGAGATCCCCCAGACGACGTGGTGGCCGCGGGTCGACGGGTCGATCGCGGCCCCGACCAGCCGGGCGGCATCGTCCGGGGACAGCCAGGTCGCCAGGGCGCGGGCGCCCGCCGGCTTCTCGAAGCAGGTGCCGATCCGCAGGCTGACCACGGTGAGCCCGAACCGCTCGTGGTACAGCCGTCCCAGCCCCTCCGTCGCGGCCTTGCTCCAGCCGTAGTAGGTGTCCGGGGCCTGCTCGACCGTCGCCGGGAGCGGGACGCCGTCGTCCCGGGTGCGGAAGCCGGCGGCATGGTTGCTGGACGCCAGGACCACGGTCCGGACACCGGCGGCGACCGCCGCGTTCAGCACCGTCCGGGTGCCGGCGACGTTGACCTCCAGGATCTCGTCCCAGCCCGCCTCACCGCTGATCCCGGCGAGGTGGACGACCGCGTCCGCGCCCGCGACCGCCGCGGCCACGACGTCCGGGTCGGTCACCGACCCGGTCACGGCCTCCTCCCCCGCACCGGCGGTGAGCGGGGTGGTGTCGAGCAGGCGCAGCGTTCGGTCCGCGCGGGCGAGCCGGGGCCGCAGCAGCGCCCCCATGTTCCCGGCGGCACCGGTCAGCAGCAGGGACACGAGCGTCAGATCCGCCGGCTGACCAGCCCGGCGACGCGCTCGATCCCGGCCAGCGACTCGGCGGTCGCGTCCGGGTGCTGGGCGTGCAGCGCGAGCCGGTACAGCACCGCACGCAGCAGCGACTGCGGCCACTCCGGCAGCTCGGACCAGCGCTCGATCAGGTCCTCGTCGGCGCCGCCCCAGGCGACGGCGTCCACGACGACGACGGCTGCCGCCCACTCGGCCGGCCGCCAGAACGGCACCAGGTCGAGCACGGCCGGACGGCCGGTCGGGTCGAACAGCATCGCGCCGAACAGCTCGCCGTGCACGACCTGCGGGGTGAGGCGGATCGTCCGCCGGTGCGCGGCCAGCTCGCCGAACAGCCGGCCGCCGGTCTCCGGGTGCAGGTCCAGCTTCCGCTCGCCGAACGCGGCGGCCGCCGAACGGGACAGCAGGTCGTCGCGGTCGTCGAGCAGCCGGGGACGCAGGACGGTCGAGGTCGCGGCGTGCAGGCGCAGCGACGCGGCCACGACCTCGTCGTGTCGGGGTTCGGGCGCGCCGGGCACGTAGCGGGACGCGGCCCACCCGCCGACCACCCAGCGGCCGTCGCTGGAGCGGACCGGGCGGGCCAGCCGGACACCGTCGACCTCGAGGTTCTCCAGGACGGTCGCCGACCAGGCCGCGACGACGTGGTCCGAGACGGGGCGGAGCAGCACGTCGTCGCACTGCCAGGCCCGCTGTCCCGCCCACACCACGGGACGTGGGGCGGTGTCGCGCACGCCGAACGCGACGCGCACGTGCTCGGGCAGAGCGCTCGCGGCCGGCGCGGTGGCGAGCGTGCGGGCTGCGGTCACGGCGGGGACGGTACCTGCGTGAGCGCGTGGCCCCGACCGCGCCACGCCAGAACGACCCGGTGCTGATATCACGATCGGGTGACGGCGTCCACCGGACGGCCACGTCCGGTCAGCTACCGGTGTCCGCGGAGGTGCTGCTTCCCCTGTCGCCCCGGTCGCTGCCCGACTTGTCGCCATCCGGGCCGGTGCGGCTCGATTCGGTGCTGCGCGCGTCGCTGGTGTCGCTCGACTCCGCGCGGCCGGACCCACCGCCACCAGGGCCGTCGCGGCCCGACCGGCTGCTGCGTGCACCGCTGGTGTCGCTCGACTCCGCGCGGCCGGACTCGCCCGAGGCGTTCCGGTCCGCGTCGCGCCCGCTCGACCCGGACCCTCGCGAATCGCGCCCGTCCGCATCGCTCCGGGACGAGCCGTCACCGCCCCGGCGGGCCGTCTCCGCGGCGGCCTGCCGGTCCACCTCGGCGAGCACGGCGGCGGCCGCTTCCTCACCCATCGCCGCCTCGACGTAGGGCCGGGCGACGGCGCCGGCAACACTGCGGGACGCGGCACGTGACGCCTCCGCAGCCCGGCTGCCTCCGCCGCGCTCCCCCGCTCCCGATCCGGACCGGCCGGTCTCGGAGCCGGATCCGGTACCCCGGCCCTCCGACCGGGGGCCGGCACCGTCCGCCCCGGAGCGGCGGTCCTCCGACCGGGACCGGGTACGACGGGAGTCCGAGCCGGTCCGCTCCTCGCGGGTGCCGGGCCGGGCAGCCGCGTCACGGTTCCGGGTCCGGCGCTCCTCCGACCTGGCTTCCTTCTCGCGAGCGTCCGTTCCGCGCCGCGGTTCCGGGTTCCCACCCCGGCCGTCCGTGCCGCGCCGGGACCCCGAGTCGCCACCCCGGCCATCGGTGCCGCGCCGGGACTCGGAGTCGCCACCTCGCCTACCGGCGCGGCCGTCGTCCTGCACAGCGCGCTCCGCGCCGGACGATCGTTCCCGGCGGCTGTCCGCCCCGGCACCGGTCACACCGCCGGCGATACCGTCGACGGTCCGTCCCAGCCCGCCGGCGGCGTCACCGACCTCACGGGCTGCGTTCCCGGCCGCGCCGCCCCCGCCCCGGCGAGGTGCGTCGCCTCCGGTGCCTCCCCGACGCGCCGTGTCCCCGCCCCGACGAGTCGGGGCCGGGGCCGGTCGCACGGTGTCCCCCACTCCGGCAACGGTGTCTCCGGCTCCTCGGACGGTGTCGCCCACCCCACGGACCACCGCGTCCCCGGCTCCACGAGCCCGTTCAGCGGGCTTGCGTGCGCGGTCTCCGGCGTCCCGCGCGGCACCTGGCTTCTCTCCGGGCCCGGCCCCGGCCCGGCCCGCGTCCGGCCGACGGGCACCGTCGGTCCGGCGCGTCCCGGCGTCCCTGCCGGGCTCACCCGAGCGGGCACCGGTCAGCGACGCGACGCCGTCGGCGGCGTCGGACGCCGCGCGCCCCAGGGTCTCCCCCGGCCGGGCCACGGCCCCCGCCGCGCTCCCGGGCTCTCCGTCCCGTGCGTTCCCCGACGCGGCCGGGGCACTCCCCGGGCCGCGGGCCGACGCACCCTGCGGTCCCTCGGCCCGCGGGACCGTCTCGTCGACGGGCCCGCGCGGGTCCGGCGGGCCGCTGGTGCCGACGTCGTCCCGCTCCCGGTCACCGGTGGTGCCCCGGCCGCCGGCCAGGACCTGCGGGGATCGCCGCGGCACAGCCGGCTCCGGAGCCGAGGGTGCGTCACCGCGCGCGAGGGCGAGCACGTCGCCGGACACCTTCTCGGTGCCGGACCGGTCCACCGGCAGCGGCGCGCGCCGGGCCCGCTCCACGCCGTCGTCGATCGCCTTCAGCTCGTCGGCGCACGCATCCCGCCGCCGGGCCCGCAGGTCGCGCTGCTCCTCGAGCGAGATCGCGGCGGCGACCTGGTCGACGGTCCGCCGCGCCGGCGGCGGCAGCTCGGCCACGATCTCCTCCAGCTCGACGAGCTGCTGCTCGGCCAGCGCGAGCTCGTCGGCCACCGCCGGCCGGGCCGCGTAGGCGTCGAGCTGGGAGGTCAGCGCGGCCCGCTGCTGGACGAGCGTGGCGCGCCGCTGCTCCAGCCGCACGAGCTCGGCCGGGCGGTCCCGACCCGCGTACGGCGAGCGCTGCCAGGCCTGCTCGGCGCGCTCCAGCGAGCCCAGCTGCTCGTCCAGGGAGCTCAGCGCGACGCGGGCCTGGCCGGCCCAGTCGTCCACGGAGCGTTCCTGCGTGGCCGGGGGTTCGACGTCGGCCGGCCCCGCGGTCAGCGCGTACCCACCGAGCAGGACCGCGGTCGCCGCGACCAGCGCGAGGCTGCGACGGTGCTGCAACAGGGTGCGCGGTCTCCGCAGTCGCGGGGCCGGGTGGCGGGGGTCGGACCGCGTTCCGCGGAACGCGCCGGCTCCGCCGGGCCGCGACGCGGGACCTCGCACCCCGCGCACCCGGGCGACGCCCCGGCCGTCCTCGGGCACCGCGGCCGTGCCGGCTGCACGGGCCGGCCCGGCCCGGCCCGTCGCGACGGCCCCGCCGGCACCGGGTGCGCCGGCCGCGCCGGTGCCGGCCCCGCCGACTCCGGACCCGGTGGCCCCGTCGGCCCCACGGGTTCCAGGACCGGCGGCCCCACCTGCCCCGTCCAGGTGCGGCTCGCGCAACCACGGCAGGGTCTCGGCGAGCTGCGCGTCCACGGCGGCCCGGGCGGCGTCCCGGCGGATGCGGCGGGCCGCCAGGCGGTGCGCGGCGGAACAGTAGAGGCGTTGCGGACGTCCGTGTACCGGCTCGACCGGCTCGTCGCACCCCTCCAGGGCGCAGCTGCGCACCGGTTCGTCCACCGGGACCTCCCCGCCCACCTCGTCCGCCGGCCGCCGGCGTGCATGGAGATGTCGCGACGGTCGGTGGTCATGTTTCGCCGCACGGCGGTTTTTCGAGGACGAACGGGGGCCGACCACCCGAGCGGCCCATCAGAACCGGGCCAAACGCCCAGTCAACGGGCGGCCACTCACCGTGAGTGACGACGGCCGCCGTCCCGGCATGCGGGACGGCGGCCGTGTGCGGTCGTCGCGGGACGCGTCAGTAGGTCGGCTGCGACGGGTCGATCTGCTTGACCCAGGACAGCACGCCACCACCGACGTGCACGGCGTCGGAGAAACCGGCCCGGTGCAGCGCGGCGAGTGCCTCCGCGGAGCGGCCACCGGACTTGCAGTGCAGCACGACCGGCTTGTCCTGCGAGATCTCGGCCAGCGCCTCGCCGGACAGGATCCGGTCCTTGGGGATCAGCCGGGCGCCCGGGATGCTCACGATCTCGTACTCGTGCGGCTCGCGGACGTCGATGAGCTGGAAGTCCTTGCCCGCGTCGATCATCTGCTTGAGCTCGCCGACGGTGATCGTGTTGCCGGCCGCCGCGTCCTGGGCCTCCTGGGTGACGGTGCCGCAGAACGCCTCGTAGTCGATCAGCTCGGTGATCTTCGGGGTGTCCGGGTCCTTGCGGATCCTCACCTGGCGCCACGTGGTCTCCAGGGCGTCGTAGATCACCAGACGGCCGAGCAGGGGCTCGCCGATCCCGGTCACCAGCTTGATCGCCTCGTTCACCATGATCGAGCCGATCGACGCGCACAGCACCCCCAGCACGCCGCCCTCGGCGCAGGACGGGACCATCCCGGGCGGCGGGGGCTCCGGGTACAGGTCGCGGTAGTTGAGGCCCTGCCCGTTCGGGGCGTCCTCCCAGAACACCGAGGCCTGGCCCTCGAACCGGAAGATCGAGCCCCAGACGTACGGCTTGCCGAGCAGCACCGCGGCGTCGTTCACCAGGTAGCGGGTGGCGAAGTTGTCGGTGCCGTCCAGGATCAGGTCGTAGTCCCGGAACACGTCGAGGACGTTCTCGCTGGTCAGCCGCTCGTTGTGCAGCCGGACCTCGACGAACGGGTTCACCTCGCGGATCGAGTCGCGAGCCGACTCCGCCTTCGGCCGGCCCACGTCGGACCCGCCGTGGATGACCTGGCGCTGCAGGTTGGACTCGTCGACGACGTCGAACTCGACGATGCCGAGCGTGCCCACGCCGGCCGCGGCCAGGTACAGCAGGGCCGGCGAACCCAGCCCGCCGGCACCGACGACCAGGATCTTGGCGTTCTTCAGCCGCTTCTGCCCGTCCATCCCGACGTCCGGGATGATGAGGTGGCGGCTGTACCGCTCGACCTCGTCCTTGGTGAGCTCGGCAGCCGGCTCCACCAGTGGCGGTAGCGCCATCTCGTCCACTCCTTGAGAAGATCTCGGGGTCTCGGGCGTCTCAACGCGCGGTGCGCGCTCCATCTTCCCCGACGACGGGGTCACGTCTCGTCCCACAGCCCGGCCACCGCGCGGGCGACGTCCTCGGGCCGCTCGATCTGCGGGACGTGCCCGGCGCGGGGCAGCACCAGCAGCCGCGCGTCCGGCAGCGCCGCCGCGGTGCGCCGGGCCAGCCGCGGGGACACGACCCGGTCCTGCGCACCCCACAGCACCAGCGACGGCACCCGCACCCGCGCGGCCCGCTGCCACACCGCCCGGCCGGCCCACAGCGCGAGCAGGCCGCGGGTGGCGGCGTCGGTCGCCTCGGCCGCCCACGGCAGCGTCGCCCGGTGCGCGTGCTCGGCGACCAGCTCCTCCAGCCGGCGCTCGGAGCCGCGCCGCGGGTCGGCGAAGCAGACCTTCACGATCCGCTCGGCCCGGCTGCGCAGCGGCTCGGCGGCCAGCGCGCGCCGGGCACCCCGCCCCAGGACCGGCACCATGGCGAGCGCGATCCGCGGGTCGGAGAACCGGCGCGGGTCGGGCCGCAGGTCCGGCATCGCCGGCGACACCAGGGCCAGCGACCGCACGAGCTCCGGACGGCGGGCGGCGACCGTCATGGCGATCAGCCCGCCCAGCGAGTTGCCGACCAGGTGCACGGGCCGGCCGCGGCCGGCGAGCCAGCACAGCAGCGCGTCGGCCATGCCGTCCGGGGTGAAGTCGCGGGACACCGTCGGCTCGGACAGGCCGAACCCGGGCAGGTCGACCGACAGGCCGGCCGCGCGCGTCCCGAGCAGCCCCGCCAGGTCGGTCCAGTTGGTCGCCGAGCCGGCCAGCCCGTGCACGTAGACCGCCTCGGCGGCGCCGTCGCCGGGGGTCTCCCGGACGTGCAGCGCGACCCCGCCCGCGGTGACCGTCCGTCCCGGCCACGGCGGCTGCTCGGGCGGCAGCGGCCCGAGCGTGGCGGGGTCGGCAAGGCGCGGCTCCGCCGCCGCCCCGGCTCCCCGGCCGGGCCGGGTGGCGGGCGGGTGAACGGGAAGCGTCGTCACGGCGGCCATTCCCCCAGCATGACGTGCCGGCGGCCGCGAGGAGCGGCCACCATGGCCTCCGTCTCGCAGCACTCACCCGGCGCGTCCGGGTGTACACGGAGCGCAACGAGATCGCCGTTCGGGCGTTGTACCGGGGTGACACCGAGAGGACGGGGAGGGCACATGGCGCGCAGCGCGGGATCGGCCACCGCCCGGCTCGCCGCGTTCGCCGCCGCGTCGGTGCTCGTCCTCACCGGGGCCTGGACCGCGGGGAGCGCGACCGCCACGCTCGCGACCGCCGACGACGACGAGGTGCTCCCGGCGTCCACCCGGGAGGCGGCCGCCGCCGAGCCGGGTGGCGTCCTGAGCACGGCGGCCGGCTACACGCTGTCCCCGGCGCGCCTGGTGTACCCCTGGCGGAAGCCGGCCGAGGTCGCGTTCACCGTCACCGGCTCGGACGGCCGGCCGGTGACCGGCTTCGACACGCCCGGTGACGGATCGCCGGCGATGGACGTCGCGGTGATCCGGCGCGACGTCGCCGGCTACACCCGGCTGCGTGCCACCCGCGGCCCGGACGGCGTGTGGCGGGCCCCGGTGACCTTCCCCGGCGAGGGCGTGTGGCGGCTCTACGCCGGGTTCACCCCGACCGGCGGCCCCCGCGTCGACCTGGGCGCCGACCTGCACGTCCCCGGCCCCTACGGGGCGTTCCAGTTCCCGGCGGAGGACCGCTCCGGCCGGTGCGGCACCGGCGACCAGCAGGTCCGGGTGGACGGCGCGCTGCTGCCCGGCGGGCGGTCCCGGCTCTACGTGACCGTCGGCCGGGACGGCGCCCCGGTCACCGATCTCGAACCGGTCGACGGCGGCGCGTTCGGCCTGATGACGGCGGTCCGGCAGGGCGACCTCGCCCGGTTCCCTGCGACGCCGGAGGTCACCGGGGCCCGGCCGGACGACCGCGCCGGTCCCGGGATCGCGTTCACCGCGTCGGTGCCCGCCGCGGGCAGCTACCGGCTCTTCGTCGACTATCGGTCCGGCGGCGAGCTGCGCTCGTGCGAGTTCACCGTGCCCACGGCGCGCGGGAGCTGAGCGGTGCGCGGATCACCGCTGGTGGTGGCCGCGGGCGCCGCCGTGGCCGCCGTGGTGCTCCCCCTCGCCGCACTCCTCGCCGCGCTGCCGGGCCCGCTCGCGACCGCGGCCGCCGTGGCCGGGGTGGTCGTGGCGGCGGCCGTCGTCCTGGGGGTGGGCCGGGACGGCCACCGGGCCGCGGCCCGCGCGCTGCGCGCCGGGGTGGTCACCGCCGACGTCGGGGTCTCGCTGGCCACGCTGCCGGCACTCGCCTGGCCGGCCGCGGTGCTGCTCGCCGCGGTGCCGGTGCGCGATCCGCCTGCGCTCCTCGCGGGAGCCCCGGCCGGCCGGGTGGTACCCGCGCCCGGCGCGGCGGCCCTGCTGCAGGACGTGACGTCGGCCCCGGAGCCGGCCCTGCTTCCGGGGATGGCGGCGCTGCTGACGGTGGCCGCGATCGCGGTGCAGGACCCGGGCCGCGGGGACGCGATCGGGGTGCCGTGGTGGTCGCGGCGCCTGCCCCGCTCCCGGGAGCCCGACGGGTTGCGGGTGGCCGCGGACCGGTGGTGCGGGCTGCTGGTCCCGGCCGCGGTGCTGCTGGCGCTCGCGGTCACCGGGTTCCGGGCCGGCGCGGGGCAGCCGTGGACGGCGGCGGTGCCGGCCGGGCTGGCCGTGCTGCTGGCGGCCTGCCCGGTCGCGCTGCTGGCCGCCGTCCCGGCCGGGGTGCGGGCCGCCGACCGGGCCGCCGGCGCGGACGTGCGGCTCCCCCTGCCGGTCCCGGCCGGGACGGGGTGGCTCGACCCGGTCGGATGGACCGACCCGGCCGGCGGTCCGCGCCCCGCCGACCGGGTGGACACCGTCGCGCTCGCCGGCCCGGACGTCCTGACCGGTTCCGGGCCCGGCCGGGTCACCGTGCACGCCGCCTCCGGCGAGGACCCTGCGCCGGTGCTGCGGCTGGCCGGCTCGGTCGCCGCCGCGGCCGCGCCCGGTTCGGCCCTGGCCCCGGTCGCGCGGGCGCTGGCGGCCGCGGTGCCCGGCGGCCTGCCGGATGTCGCCGAGCCCGACGAGCAGCCGGGGCTGGGCGCGTCCGGGCTGGTCGCGGAGCTGGTGACGGACACCGGGCGCCCGCAGGAGGGAGCCGGAGAGGCCGCGGCACGGGCCGGCACCACGGTCGTCGCGCACGCCGTCCTCGTGGGGTCCCCGTGCTGGCTGCTCGAGCACGGCATCCGGTTGCCGCCCGGGCTCGCCGCGGACCGCGAACGCGCCGAGGCCGGCGGCCGGGCGGTCGTCGCGGTCGCCTGGGACGGTGCCGCCCGCGCCGTGCTCGCACTGAGCCGGGCACCGCACCCGGCCGTGCGGTCCGATGTGGATGCCCTGCGGGCCGCAGGCACGGAACCGGTCCTGCTCACCCCGGACGGCGACGCCGCCGCCCGCGCGCTCGGCGCGGCCGCCGGCCTGGACCCGGACGACCCGGACGCGGTCCGGCCCGGTCTCGGCCCGGCCTGCCGGGCCGCCGCCGTCGCGGGCCTGCAGGTGCGTGGCCGGACCGTCGCGGTCGCGGCGGACCCCGGCACCGACGAGGCGGCACTGGCGCGGGCCGACCTGGCGATCGAGCTCGTGCCGGCCCCGGGGCCGGACGGGCGACCGGCGCGGATCGTCGTCCGGGGCGGCCCGGGTACGGTGGCGGCCGCCGTCGGGCTGGCCCGGAGGGGCCGGGTACACGCGCGCACCGGCATCGTCGCCGCGACGGCCGTGACCGTGCTCGGGACCGCCGCCGCGGTGGCCGGGGCACCGGCCCCGCTGGTCGCGCTCGGACCGCTGCTCGGAGCCTTCGCGGTGCGTGCCCGGCGGCTCCGGATCCGGACGTAGAACGGGGATGCCGGTTCCGTGGACGGAGTGTTCGTGTTTCCCGGTTACCTGTGGGTAGGGTGACCTCACACCGGGTGAAAGGTAGGGGGCCGATGACCGGAACCGCCACGCCTCGGGGCGCACGGCTGTCCCGCGGCGCGCGACGCGCGCAGCTGCTGCTGGCCGCCCGCGACGTCTTCGCCGACCAGGGGTACCACGCCGCCGCGATGGACGACATCGCCGAGCGGGCGGGCGTCAGCAAGCCCGTCCTCTACCAGCACTTCCCCGGGAAGCTGGAGCTGTACCAGGCGCTGCTCACGACCTACGCCGAGGAACTCGTGGACCGGGTGTCCGGGGCGATCGAACGCACCCACGACAACAAGGAGCGGGTGCAGGCCGCGGTCGCCGCCTACTTCGACTTCGTCGCGGGCGAGGGCCGGGCCTACCGGCTGGTGTTCGAGTCCGACCTGCGCGGCGACGCCGAGGCCGCGGCGGTCGTCGAGAGCGCGCTCGACCGCTGCATCGACGCCGTCGCCGGCGCGGTCACCACCGACGCGGGCCTCGACCACGACCGGGCCCGGCTGCTGGCCGTCGGCCTGGTCGGGCTGAGCCAGGTCGGCGCCCAGTACTGGCTGGACTCCGACCAGCGGGTGCCCCGGGACGAGGCGATCGCCCTGATGGCGTCGCTGGCCTGGCGGGGCATCGGCGGCTTCCCGAAGCTGACCGACGGCACCGAGCATGCGTAGCGCAGGCGTGGAGCAGGCCCGGCCTGTCACGTCGACGTGACCCCGGCGGCCTGCCGGACCAGCGCCGCGATCCGCGCCGTCACCCCGCCGACGCGCTCGACGGGCAGCATGTGCCCGGCGTCCGGGAACACCGTCATCCCGGCCCGCGGCAGCCGGTCGCGGATCCGGCGGGCGTAGCGGGGCGGGGTCAGCCGGTCCCGGGAGCCGACCATGATCTCGACGGGGAGCTCGGCCAACGTCTCGAGCGCCTCGTCGCGCTCGTGGGCGGTGAGCGTCGGGGTGAAGCCGGAGACCGTCGTCGGGCGGCAGGCGGCGATCGCCTCGCAGGTCGCCCGCACCGCCGTCGGCCCGGGACGCCGCCCCAGCAGCAGGGGTTGCAGCCCCGGCCGCAGCAGCGCCGGGCGCGCGCTCAGCGCGCGCCGGCCGGTCCACAGCGGGCTGGCCGTCAACCGGTCCTTCCCGGCCAGGAAGAGCGCCGCGGGCAGGCCGGTCATGCCGAGCGTGGCGGCGGCGCCGAGCCCGCCGCTGGCCGTCGCGACCAGCGCCACCCCGCTCAGCCGGGACGCGACCAGCTCCGGGTGCCGCTCGGTCAGCGCCATCGTCGTCATCCCGCCCATCGAGTGCCCGGCGATCACCAGCGGCCCGGACGGGATCAGCTGCCCGATCACCTCGGCCATGTCGTCGGCGAGCTGCTCGAGGGTCTTGAGCTCGTCCGGGGTGTCGTCGGAGCGGCCGTGGCCGCGGTGGTCGTAGCGGATCACCCGCGGCGCCGGCACGGTGGCGGCGAGCGCACCGGCCACCGGCGCCCAGCACCGCTCGTCGAGCGTCCAGCCGTGGGCGAGCAGCACGGTCACCGGCGCGGACGCCGGGCCGGACTCGGCCACGTACAGCCCGGTCCCGTCCCGGGTGACGATCCGCCTGCTCATCGGTCGCGCCTCCTCGGCCACTCGGATCAGGCCACTCAGACCAGGTGGGCGCGCTTCCAGAGGGCCTCGCTCGGCCCGCCGACGATCCCCTGCTCGCGCAGGAACGGCACGACCTTGCGCGCCGACCAGCGCAGCATCTCGTGGTGGTGCGGGTTGGCCAGGGCGGCCCGCCTGCCGACCGACGGGGCGATGCCCACGCTGCGGTACACCTCGGGGTGGATGAGGTTCCGCGCGACGACGAAGGCGATCCGCGCGGTCAGGTACCGCGCCCAGGCCCGCTCCGCGTAGTTGATCTTCGGCATGATCCGCTGGAGCTCCTCGCGGGCGTAGCGGACGTGCCGCGCCTCCTCGGTCACGTGGATCTTGTTGATCATGCGGGACAGCGGCTGGACGCGCTCGTCGCGCATCCCCTCGCGCTGCAGCTGGTCGAGGATCTCCTCGACGTAGAGGGTGCCGGCGAACATGGCCGGGCCGGTGCCGAGCATCTTCATCAGCCGGCCCTGCTCGTGGGTCAGCCGCCGGGGTGCGTAGTCCGGCACGCCGTACCGCTCGGTGGCCTTGGCGAACATCATCGAGTGCCGGCACTCGTCGGCGATCTCGACCAGCGCGTACTGGATGTGCGCGCGGCGCGGGTCGCGGTCGTAGGCGTAGCGCAGCAGCATCTGCATGAGGATCATCTCGAACCACAGCCCGATGCGGGCGACGCTGCAGAACTCGTGCACGCTCAACGTGACCCGCTGCTCCTCGGTGAGCCGGTCCCACAGCGGTGTGCCGTAGATCGAGACGCGCTCGGGCACGATCCCGTACTTGCCCTCGTCCAGCGGGGCGTCCCAGTCGATGTCGATCGCCGGGTCGTACCACTTGTCGACCGAGCTGCGGAGCAGCCGCCGGGCGGTGTCCTCGCGGTCGGCCAGGTTCGTCTTGCTTCCGGTGCGGGCCTGCCGCCCGACGGTCCGTGCTGTCCCGGACACCGCAGCCTCCTTGCTGTTACCGCCAGTAACGGTTACCAATGGTAACGTGCCCCAGGAGCAGAGGGAAGTCAAGCCGGACGCGCGGATGCGCCGCCGGGAGGAACGACGGGCCGAGATGGTGACGGCCGCCGTCGAGGCGGTCCGCGAGCACGGGCCGGGCGTGTCCGTCGCGCAGATCGCCGCCGCGGCCGGCATCACCAAGCCCGTGCTCTACCGGCACTTCGCCGACCGCGCCGACCTGCAGCGCGCGGTCGGGGAGCACGCCGCCGAGCTGCTGATGCAGCGGATCTACCCGGTGCTGGCGATCGAGGCCGAGCCGATCGAGCACGTCGCCGCGGTGATCGACGCGTTCCTCGGCATGATCGAGGAGGAACCGCAGCTGTACCGGTTCGTGGTGGCCAACCCGGCCGAGCCCGAGGCCGGCGCGGAGATCGCCGAGGACGTCCGGGGCCGGATCGGTGCCCTGCTCACCACCCTGTTCGGGGAGCGGCTGCGCGCCGCGGGCCGCGACTCCGGGGGCGCGGAGGCCTGGGCGTACGGCCTGATCGGCATGGTGCAGGCGGCCGGCGAGTGGTGGCTGGACCGGCGCACGATGAGCCGGGACTCGCTCACCAACTACCTGTCCGCGCTGATCTGGGGCGGGATCGCGGGCGTCGCCGGGATCGACGGGCCCACCGCGAGCGCCGACATCCTGCGGCTGGTGCCCGACCCGCACGCCCCGACCGGCACGGAGGACGACCGGTGACCGCCGACGACGAGGGCTACCGCGGGCCGGCCACGCTCGTCGTCGCCGGCGAGACGATCGACGTCGAGGTCCTGCTCGACGCCCGGCACGAGCCGTTCGACGGCCGCCTGCACTGGTCGGGCCGGGTGCGCGCCTGCCGGCGGCTGGGCGAGCTGCTCGGCACCCGCGGCGGCCCGGCGGAGATCCGCACGCCGGGGCACGCGGCGGTCGGGACGCTGTCCGAGCCGGACCCGTGGAACCGGTTCCGGATCACCGGGACCGGGCCGCCGCCGTTCGGCCTCGACGGTCCCCCACCGCCCGAGACGGACTGACCACCGGGCCGGTACACACTGCGCCGGGACACACCGGCGGGACCGGCCCCCCGTGCGAGGGGCCGGTCCCGTCGTGGCCTGCTCAGCCGCCCAGGCCGAACCCGACCTTCGGCTCACCCACCGGGCCGATCTCCACGTAGGAGATCCGCGCGACCGGGACGACGAACCGGTTGCCCTTGTCGTCGGTGAGGTCCAGCAGCCCGTCGTCGGACTTCATCGCCCCGCTCACCAGCTGGGCCACCTCGTCCGGCGTGCGGTCGCTGGACACCACGAGCTCCCGCGGGGTCTCCGCGATGCCGATCTTGACCTTCACCGGTGGTCCTCCCGATCCGTCACTGCGATCCTTGCCGGCGCCAGGCTAGTCGAGATCGGCTCAGGACAGCCCGAGCCGGCTCATCCGCTTGCCGTGCGCCGACTGGACCGTCTTGATCAGCCCGCCGACGCCGCCCTTCTCGCCCGAGCCGAGCACGATGAACTCGGCCAGCTCGTCGCGCTCGGCGACCACCCGCTGGGCGTGCGTCACGGCCTCGCCGAGGAGCCGCCGCCCCCACAGCGCGAGCCGGTCCCGCTGGTGCGGGTTCGCCTCGCAGGCCGCCCGCACCTCCCGCTCGGCGAACGTCGAGTGCCCGGTGTCGGCGAGCACCCGCCGGACCAGCTCCCCGGTCGCCGGGTCCACCCAGCCCGCGACCTCGCGGTAGAAGTCCGCGCCGAGCCCGTCGCCGAGGTAGGCCTTCACCAGCGACTCCAGCCAGCTCCGCGGGGCCGTCGACGCGTGGTAGCTGTCGATCAGCGCCACGAACGGCGCCATCGCGTCGGCGACCGCGATCCCGGCCCGGCCGAGGTGCTCCTCGATCAGCCGGAAGTGCCCGATCTCGGCGGCCGCCATCGAGGACAGCTGCGCCCGACCGGCCAGGGTCGGCGCGGCCCGGGCGTCCTCGGCGAGCCGGTCGAACGCGGACAGCTCCCCGTAGGCCAGCACGCCGAGCAGCTCGACGGTCACCGGGCTCGGCCCGCCGGCATCGGTCGTCATGCGCGCCACCCTAACGGGACGCGATCCGCGCCCCGGAGCCCTCGCACGCCCCGGAGCGAGGCATCTCACCCCGCGCCACGCGGTGCGCGCATCGTGTCACGCGGGCCGGACCGGGTAGGATGGCCGCAGCGCGTCGCCGATTCACAGGGCGGACGCGCCCACCGCGCGGGACCGGGAAACGGGACGGGCGGCCATCACGGGCCGCCACGCCTCACCGGACCCGCACACGACCTGGTGCGCGCAGCGCCTCGGCGGTTCTCCCGCCCGGTCCACCACGGACCCGGTGCCGGTCGACGAACCACGCCACGGCTCCTGTGCGCGGAGAGAGGCGATCACCCTGTCCGTGTCCGACCGCAACACCGAGTCCGACCGCAACAGCCGGTCCCCCGAGACCCCGCCCGAGGCCGACCCCGGCTTCGAGGCCACCGGCATCACCCGGGCCGACGCCCCGTCCGGCTCCCCACTCCCCGCCGAGGGCGAGAAGCTCCCGCCCACCTTCGCCGAGCTCGGCGTCCGCGACGAGATCGTCTCCGCGCTGGCGGAGAACGACATCGTCCGCACCTTCGCGATCCAGGAGCTGACCCTGCCGCTGGCGCTGGCCGGCGAGGACGTCATCGGCCAGGCCCGCACCGGCACCGGTAAGACGCTGGGCTTCGGCGTGCCGCTGCTGCAGCGGATCACCCCGCCCGGCGAGCAGCCCGCCGCCACCGCCGAGGGCGAGGCCGCCGACCGCACCAAGGACGTGCCGCAGGCCCTCGTCGTCGTCCCAACCCGCGAGCTGTGCGTGCAGGTCGCGCGGGACATCGCCGCGGCCGGGAAGAACCTGGGCGTGCGCGTCGTCGCGATCTACGGCGGCCGCGCCTACGAGCCGCAGCTCGAGGCGCTGCGCAAGGGCGTCGACGTCGTCGTCGGCACGCCCGGCCGGCTGCTGGACCTCGCCGAGCAGCGCCACCTGGTGCTCGGCCGGGTCAAGGCCCTCGTCCTCGACGAGGCCGACGAGATGCTGGACCTGGGCTTCCTGCCCGACGTCGAGCGGATCCTGCGGATGCTGCCCGAGCAGCGGCACACGATGCTGTTCTCGGCCACCATGCCGGGCCCGATCGTGCAGCTGTCCCGGGCGTTCCTCACCCGGCCGACCCACATCCGTGCGGAGGAGGCCGACCAGGGCTCCATCCACGAGCGCACCAAGCAGCTCGTCTATCGCGCGCACGCGATGGACAAGGTCGAGCTGGTCACCCGGGTCCTGCAGGCGAAGGACCGCGGCCTGACGATGATCTTCACGCGGACCAAGCGGACCGCCCAGCGGGTCGCCGACGACCTCGCCGAGCGCGGGTTCGCCGCGGCCGCCGTGCACGGCGACCTGGGCCAGGGTGCGCGCGAGCAGGCGCTGCGCGCGTTCCGCTCGGAGAAGATCGACGTGCTGGTCGCGACGGACGTCGCGGCCCGCGGTATCGACGTCACCGGGGTCACGCACGTCCTCAACTACCAGTGCCCGGAGGACGCCAAGACCTACGTGCACCGGATCGGCCGCACCGGGCGCGCCGGGCGCGAGGGCGTGGCCGTCACCCTGGTCGACTGGGACGAGATCCCCCGCTGGAAGATGATCTCGGACGACCTGAACCTGGGCATCGACGAGCCGGTCGAGACCTACTCGACGTCCGAGCACCTGTACTCCGACCTGGAGATCCCGGCCGGCGCGACCGGGCGGCTGCCGCTGTCCGCGCGCACCCGGGCCGGGCTGGAGGCGGAGTACCTCGACGCCGAGGGCGACCACCAGGGCTCCCGCAAGCCCCGCGGGGGGCGCACCGGGCGGGACGCCGCGGCGAAGAAGGACGACGGTGACGGCCGCCGGCCGCGCCGCAGCCGTTCCCGGACGCGGACCCGCGGCGGGGTCGTCGTCGAGGCCGGTTCCGCACCGGCCGAGACCGGTGAGGCCGCCCCGCAGAACGGCCCGGCGGCCGACGCCGGTGCCGGCGAGGGCGGCGGGTCCGCGCCGCGCCGCCGCCGTCGTCGCGGGGGTGGCCGCCGCCGCTCGGGCGCCGACGGGTCCACCGGCGACACCGACGCCGCAGCCAGCTGACGAGCCCCGCGGAGCGTGCTGCGGTCGCGTGACCTGCGGCGCCGGTGGTTGCACGGGCCGCGGGTACCTGCCGAACGACGTCACCGCGGCGACCGCATGGTCGCCGCGGTGCTCGTGCTGGTGCTGGGCGGGGCCGCGCTGCTCTACGGGGCGCAGAGCCCGGCCGCGAACACCGAGTCGGTGCCGGCGACCGCACCGCCGGCTCCCCCGCCGCCGGCCACCGCGGTGCCGGCCCGCCTCACCGAGCTGTGGCGGGCATCCAGCCCGGCCACCCCGGTGCCCCTGGTGGCCGGAGCGGGCGTCGTCGTCGCCGAGGGGTCCCGGGTGTCGGGCCGGGACGCGGCCACCGGGGCCGAACGCTGGAGCTACACCCGTGACCTGCCGCTGTGCACGACCGGGTTCGCCGACGGCCGGGTCCTCGCGCTCTACCGCAACGACCAGTACTGCTCCGAGCTGACCACGCTCGGCCCCGACTCCGGCGAGCGCGGCCCGACCCGGACCCTGGACGCGCGGCCCGGCACCCGGCTGATCGGCCAGGACCCGGTGCTGGCCACCGGCGTGGACTACGTCGAGACGTTCCGCTCCGACCTCGTCCGCACCGCCGAGTACGGCACCGTCCGCGCCCCCGAGGAACCGGGCGACCAGCCCCGTGCCGGATGCACCTTCCGCTCGTTCGCCTCGGCCCGGGACCGGGCCGGGGTGCTGGAACGCTGCCCCGGCGAGGCCTCCGAGCGGCTGTCGGTGATCCGGCCCAGCGGGTCGGAGGGCGACCGGCCGGCGTTCGACTCGTCCGCCGGGATCGGCACCGAGGGCGCCCAGCTCGTCGCGGTCTCCCCGGAACGCGCCGCGGTGCTGCTGCCCGGTGTCCCCCGGCTCGCGCTGTACGACCGCGGCGGGCGCAAGATCGGGGAGTTCCCGGTCGCCGCCGGGGCACAGCTCAGCGTGCCCGCCGACGGCGTCGCCCGGACCTCCGCCGACGCGACCACCCGCTACTGGTGGACCGGTGGCGCCACCGTCGCGCTCGACGGGGCCACGCTGCAGCCGCGCTGGGCGGTGCCCGGCACCGTGGGCCCCGGCACCCGCCACGGCGAGCGCCTGCTCGTCCCGGTCCCGGCCGGGCTGGCCGTCGTCGACCCGGACACCGGGGCCGTCTCCCGCACCGTGCCCGTCGACCGGGGCGGCTGGGGCGGCCCGGTGCAGGTCGCCGCGCAGGGCGGCCTGCTGGTGGAGCTGCGCGGGACCGAGGTCGTGGTGCTCGGCCCCGCCTGAGGTGCACCCGTGCCGGATCGACATCAGTGCCAGTAGTCGGCGCGCCGCCACACCATCGCGGCGAGCATCAGCGGGAACATCACGACGTGGCCGGCGACCATCAGGGCGTTCGCGGACAGCAGCCCGAGCCAGTACGGCACCAGCAGCGCCACGAACGGCAGATACATCACGGCGCACATCTCGGTGGTCCGTGACCACGAGTGGCGGCGGATCGCCATCCACAGGGCCATCGCGACCGTCATGTCGGTGGCCATCAGGATCGCGTGCACGTCCGCACGTGCCATCCACTCGGCCGGCCAGAGCGGGTCGAGCACCAGCATGCCGACGATCATGGCGACGACCATCTCCAGGTAGTGGCCGACGAAGCGGGCGAGCTTGCGGGCGGTGCCGCGGGGGCGGGTGATCTCGGTGGTTGTCATGGTGGAAAGGGTCGCCGTCCGCGGCGCCGCTGCCATGCGCCGGAGGTCACGGCCGGGGTCATGTCCGGGCATGACCCGCGGCACGCCCGGCCTGGTCGCGGCCCGTCCGTGCGGATCGGCCGGTCAGATCAGGCCGAGGGCGCGGGCGCGCAGCGCGGCCTGGGTGCGGTCCCGGGCGCCGAGCTTGGCCAGCACGTTCGTCACGTGGTTCTTGACCGTGCCCTCGGCGAGGAACAGCGACCCGGCGATCTCCCGGTTGCTGTGGCCGTCGGCGAGCAGGCGCAGCACCTCCAGCTCCCGCTCCGAGAGCGGCACGACCAGCGGCTGCGGGCGCGGGCCGGCGGCACCGGACTCGGGCAGCTGCGCGACCCGGGCCACGACCTTCGCCGCCACCGACGGCTGCAGGACCGACTCGCCCCGGGCCGCGGCGTGCACCGCCTCCACCAGCCGCGCCGACGAGACGTCCTTGAGCAGGTAGCCGACGGCGCCGGCGCGCAGGGCCGCGAACACGTCCTCGTCGTCGTCGAAGGTGGTCAGGGCGATCACCCGGATCTCGGGTCGCTCCACCCGCAGCCTGCGGGTCGCCGCAATACCGTCGAGCACCGGCATGCGCAGGTCCATGAGCACCACGCCGGGCGCCAGCTCGGCGACGCGGCGCAGCGCCTCGTCGCCGTCGCCCGCCTCGCCGACCACCTCGATGTCGTCGTGCACGGCGAGCAGGGTCGCCAGCGCCTCGCGGAACAGCGCCTGGTCGTCCACGAGCAGCACCCGCACCGCCGTCACCCCGGCACCTCCATCGTCACCGTGCACCCCTGGCCCGGCGCGGTCCCGACCTGCAGCCGCCCGCCGAGGTGTGCCGCGCGCTCGCGCAGCCCGACCAGCCCGAAGCCCGTCGCCGCGCCGTCGGAGGCCCCCACGCCGTCGTCGCGGACCGTGACGCGCACGGTGTCGCCGGTGTAGTCCAGCAGCAGGTCGGCGCGGCCGGCACGGGCGTGCTTGCGCACGTTGGTCAGGCCCTCCTGCGCCGCCCGGTACAGCGCCTCCCGGGGTTCGTCGGGCAGCGGCCGGGCGGTACCGGTCACGGTGAGCGTGGTCGGGATCCCGGTGGCGGAGTTCTCCTCGGCCAGTGCGTGGAGCGCCTCCGGCAGCGGCGGGGTGGCGCGCGGCTCGCGCAGGGCGTGCACGGAGCGCCGCACCTCGGCGAGCGCGTCCTCGGACTGCTGCTGCGCCTTGGCCAGCACCGCGTCCGCCTTCCCCGGGTCACCGGCCAGCACCGCGCGGGCGGCCTTGACCTGCATCTGCACCACGGTGAGGGCGTGGCCGAGCCCGTCGTGGATGTCCCGGGCCAGCCGGTTGCGTTCCTGCGCGGTGGCCAGCCGCTCGGCCTGCGCCGCGTAGTCCCGCAGCTGCGCGTGCGCCTGCGCCAGCTCGGCACGGATCCGCTGCTCCCGTTGCACCAGCTCGGTGAACAGTGCCGCGAACACCACGGCCGCGAACAGGCCCATCCCCTCGCGCAGGGCCTGCTGCCACGGCATCGGAGCGTGCACGAGCGGGACGAGCAGGATCACCACGACGACGGCGGCGCGCGGCAGCAGCAGCACGCACTGGCTCACCAGCACCACGAAGAACAGGGTGGTGGCCACACCCTGGTCGAACGCGAACGCGGCCACCGCCAGCGCCAGCTGGACCACCACGTAGACCGCCGCCCAGGCGCGCCGGCCCCGACGCCGCACCCACACGAAACCGGCCGTGCCCAGCGCCGTGAACGCGGCCCCGAGCAGCACCACCGGGACGACCACGGGGGTCCCGGCCGCCCCGACCCCCAGCGTGAGGAACGCCACGCAGGTGAGCACCACGAGGGCCCGGTTCACGGTGCCAGCGTAGCCAGGCGGGCCGGGACGGCGGCCAGGTGCGCTACAGGAACCAGCCGACCCCGAGCACCAGGCCGACCGTGCCGACGACGCCGAGCGCGGCCAGGGTCCCGGTCCGGTCCCCGCGCCGGTCGGCCACGACCTGCCCGGCGACGGCGACGGCGGCCGCCACGAGGTGCGCGGTCAGGTCGGCCGCGCCCGGGCCCGGCACCCCGTTGCGGCCGGCCAGCCACGCGACGACCCCGAGCCCGAGCGCGAGCACGACGAGACCGCCGGCCAGCACCCCGCTGAGCCCGCGCAGGACCCGCCCGGCGGCCGAGGGACCCGCCGGCGCCGCGGGCCGGGCGGGCCGGACGGGCCGGTGGGTGCCGCGCCGGGACCGGCCTCCGCCCGGTGGGCGGGCCGCGGGGTGCTCCGCCGGCGGGCGGGACGCGGGGTGCTCGTCCTGCGGGGCGGCGCCGGGCCGCCCGCGCCGGGAGCCGTGCCCGGCACCGCCGGCGCGGTGCGCGCCGTTCCCGGATCCGCCGATCGGCCGGGTCGGCGGCTCGGGCGGTCGCCCGGGCGGGGCCGCGGGCCCGGGGCCGCGCCGGTCCGGCGGGCCGGGTCGCCGGGGCGGGCCGGGACGCGGGTGCGGGCCGGGGTGCGGGGTGCTCACGGGACGCTCACGCTCACGGGACGAGAAGGTCCCACGGACGCGGCTCGGGCACGGCGGCCCGCCCCTCCGGGCAGTGCCGCCGGACCGGGCAGGTGCCGCAGTGCGCGCCGGTCCGCACCGGGAACGCCGAGCCGGGGTCCGCGCCGCCGGCCAGCTCGGCGGTCGCCCCTGCGGCCGCGGCGACGGCCGCCTCCGCCGAGGCGACGTGCGCGTCGAGGGAGGCGTCGTCGTGCTCCCAGCCGGCGACCGTCCCGCTCGGGACGTGGTGCAGCTCGACCCGCCGGCACGGGCGCCGGAAGACGTGGCCCGCGGCGACGGCGTAGAGCGCGAGCTGGCGCGAGTCCCGGGCGTCGGCGGCGGACGGGACCCGGCGCCCGGTCTTGAAGTCGACGACGGTGAGGCCGCCGGCGCCGTCGTCGTCCAGGCGGTCGATCCGGCCCTCCACCAGCAGGCCTCCGGCCGGCGCGCTCACCCACCGCTCGACCGCGACCGGCTCGGCCCGCCCGGCGGGGCCCTCCGCGGCCGCGGCCAGCCAGTCGCCGGCGCGGTCCCGGTAGCGGGCGGCCTGGGCCCGGTCGGCGAACCCCTCGTCGGACCAGTGCCGGCCGACCAGCGCGGCCGCCTCGGCCGGGGTCCGCCGGTGCGCGGGCAGCCGGGCCAGCGACCGCAGGGCCAGGTGCACGACCGCGCCCAGGGTGGTGTGCGCGAACGCGCCGCCCCGGGCCGGCGCCGGACGGTCGACGTGCAGCATCCGGTAGCGCCGCGGGCAGGCGTGCCAGGTGTCGAGCCGGGCGGGGGTCACCCGGTGCAGCGCGGTCGCGCCGAAGTCCGGATCCAGCAGGTCCAGGCCGAGCTGGCCGTCCGGGCACCCGGTGGAGGGCGGGGTGGTCCGGGCCATTCACCCACCGTACAGCGCCGGTGACCGGGCCCGTTCGCGCGGCCGCCGCCGTCAGCCGGTCACGACCTCGACACCCGTGGCGTGCGCGACGAGCCGCTCGTAGACCCCCGGATCGGTGGTCTCCGCGGCGAGCGGGGTCGTCTTGTTGGTGCCGTGGTAGTCGCTGGAGCCGGTGACGAGCAGGCCGTGCTCGGCCGCGAGCTCCCGCAGCAGCGCCCGGTCCTGCGGGCTGTGGTGCGGGTGGTCCACCTCGACGCCGGCGAGCCCGCGGCCGGCCAGGTCGACCAGCACCGACGGCTCGACCACCCGTCCCCGGGTGCGGGCCAGCGGGTGCGCGAACACCGCGACCCCACCCGCGGCGGAGATCATCTCGACGGCGGTCTCGACGGCGGTGTCGGCCCGCGGCACGTAGTACGGGCTGTCGTTGTGCAGCAGCTCGGCGAACGCCGCGTCCACCGACGCGACCACGCCGGCGGCGACCAGCGCCCGCGCCAGGTGCGGCCGCCCCGCGCTACCGCCCTCGGGCAGGTGCGCGAAGACGGTCTCGACGTCGACCGGGTACCCGTCCGCGGCCATGGCCTCGATCATGCGGTGCAGCCGCTGCACCCGTTCGGTGCGCAGGCGTTCCTGCTCGGCGACGACCGCGTGGTGCTCCGGGTCGAACAGGTACCCGAGCAGGTGCACCGAGCAACGGTGCTCCCCGGCACGCCCGGTCGGGCTCAGGCAGGAGAACTCGGCGCCCCGCACCAGGGCCAGCCCCGGCGGGAGCGCGGCGACCGCCTCGTCCCACCCGCCGGTGGTGTCGTGGTCGGTGAGCGCGACGACGTCCAGCCCGGCGGCGGCCGCCGCCCGGACCAGGCCGGCGGGGCTGTCGGTGCCGTCGGAGGCCGTCGAGTGGGTGTGCAGATCGATCACGGGCCGGACCACGCCCGCGACCCTAGCGGGCGGGTCAGCGCCGCCAGCGCGGCTTGGCGAGCGCGCCGGTGGCGCGGGTCTTGCCCTTCTCCCCGAACACCAGCTCGGAGAGCGCCTCGTAGATCTCCTCCGGCCGGGGCATGTAGTCGATCCGGTTGAGCGCCTGGATCTGACCCGCCGACTCGACCACCATCGTCCCGTAGCCGAGTATCCGGCCGGACAGCGAGCGCTGGAAGGTCAGGTCGGTGACCTTGCCGAGCGGCATCATGCCGACGTTGTGGACGATGATCCCCTGCGCGATCATCACCCGCTTGTCGGTGATCACGATGCGCTCGACCCACCAGAGGATCGTGAGCGCGGTGAACCGCAGGACCGCCACCAGCACCAGGTAGAAGGCGAGGTTGTCGACGAGGACGTCGACGGCGGCCGTCGTCGAGCCGTCCATGTACTGCTCGACGCCGACGACGAGGAGGATGAACACCGCCGTCTGCCAGATGTGCTTGAACATGACGGCCCAGTGCTGGCGCACACGGATGACCCGCCGCTCCGTGGGGAGCAGGTACTCGTCGATCTCCCGGGGCGCGAGCACGGACTCAGATCAGCGACGTGACGAACGTCGACACCGACTGCGCGGCGTCGTAGAGCACGTTGCCCACGTTCGTGACCGAGTTCGCCGCCGCTTGGGGAGCGGTCACGACCAGGAAGATACCCAGCGCCACAGCGACGAAGATCAGAATCTTGCGCACGTTACCCGTCACCCGTTCCGGCCCGTTGGGAACAACCTCGACATTGGTACCCGAGCCCCGCGGGCACGGGGTACCGGCACCCGAGCAGCGTACCGTCATTCCGGATGACCGACAGTAGCCGACACGTCGCCTGCGTGGGTGGAATCCTGTTCGACCCGGACGGCCGATTGCTCTTGGTGCGCAGGGCGAACGATCCCGGGCGGGGCCTCTGGTCCGTGCCGGGGGGCCGGGTCGAGCCGGGTGAGGACGACCACGCCGCGGTCGTCCGCGAGCTGGCCGAGGAGACCGGGCTCACCGTCCGCCCGGGACGGCTCGTCGGCGTGGTGCACCGCGGGCCGTACCGGATCGCGGACTACCTGTGCGCCGTCGCTCCGGGCTCGGCCGCGGTCCCGTGCCCCGGCGACGACGCGGACGACGCCCGCTTCGTCGACCGCGCCGCCTACGCCGTCCTCCCGGTGGTCGACGGCCTCACCGAGACCCTGCGCGGCTGGGACTGCCTGCCCCGCATCTGAACCGCCGCGTCCGACCGCCGCGGGGCCGTCGGGGGCTCAGACCTTCGGCGTCGGACGCCCGGGCTGCTCGCCGCCGCGGGCCTCGCCGTAGGACCGCTTCGGCACCATCACCTTCCGGCGGAAGGTGCAGACGACGGTGCCGTCCTGGTTGTAGCCGCGGGTCTCGACGTACACCACGCCGCGGTCGTCCTTCGACTTCGACTCGGTCTTGTCCAGGACCTCGGTCTCGCCGTAGATCGTGTCCCCGTGGAAGGTCGGCTTGACGTGCTTGAGCGACTCGACCTCGAGGTTCGCGATCGCCTTGCCGGAGATGTCCGGCACCGACATGCCCAGCAGCAGCGAGTAGATGTAGTTGCCGACCACGACGTTCTTGCCGAAGTCGGTCGTCTCGCCCGCGTAGTGCGCGTCCATGTGCAGCGGGTGGTGGTTCATCGTGAGCAGGCAGAACAGGTGGTCGTCGTACTCGGTGACCGTCTTGCCGGGCCAGTGCCTGTACACCGCACCGACCTCGAACTCCTCGTAGTAGCGCCCGAACTGCACCGTTCACGCTCCCCTCACGTTGTAGATCACTTGCCGGGGTAATCTATCCGGCGGCCGCCACGACCCGGGGCGGCCGGGCTCACACGTGCACGGTCGGGGATCTCACATTCCTGACACGTTTCGCGGTGCACGAGCGATGAGCATGGAGACGGTCCCAGCAGCAGGGGAGGTGAGCGCGGTGTCGTCCGAGCCCCAGACACCGGTGAGCAGTACGTGCCGCCTCCCGTTGCGCCCGGTCCGGAGCGTGTCCCCGGGCTGACCGGCGGGAGGCGTGTCGCGAGTCCGGCGGCCCGCCACGGCGCGGCCGCACGTCCAGGCCACGCCCGCCGCACGCGGGCGTGCTCCCGGCCCGCCCGGAGGTCCCATCGTGATGCCCTCGCTGTCCCAGCTCCGTCCCACGCTCCGCTCCGCGGGCCGCCGCGACCGGCGCGCGACCCCGGCCAGTGTCGCCAACCGGCTGCGGGTCCCGCTGTCCGCCTACGTCGTCGACTGCGCCGTGTACGTCGACGGCGAGCGCCTGCCGGGCCGGTGGACGCACGACGAGGCGATCGCCGAGGTCCGCGAGCGCGGCGAGGGCTTCGTCTGGATCGGCCTGCACGAGCCCGACGACACCCAGATCTCCGGGGTCGCCGAGACCTACGGCCTGCACGAGCTCGCCGTCGAGGACGCCGTGCACGCGCACAACCGGCCCAAGCTCGAGCGCTACGACGACACGCTGTTCATGGTGCTCAAGACCGTCCGCTACGTCGGACACGCCGACCCGACGACGGCCAACGAGATCGTCGAGACCGGCGAGGTCATGGCGTTCCTCGGGCGGGACTTCGTGGTGACCGTCCGGCACGGCCGGCACTCCGGGCTGCGCGAGGTGCGCCGCCGCCTCGAGGACGACCCGGAGCAGCTGGCGCTGGGGCCGGCGGCCGTGCTGCACGCCATCGCCGACCACATCGTCGACTCCTACATCGAGGTCTGCCGGCAGATCGAGGACGACATCGACGCCGTCGAGGCCGAGGTGTTCTCGCCGCGCTCGACGATGAACCCCGAGCAGATCTACGTCATGAAGCGCGAGATCCTCGACCTGCGCCGCTGCGTGATGCCGCTGGTCGGGCCGATGCGCAAGCTCTCCGAGGGCTACAGCGCGCTGGTCCCGCACGACGTCCGGTCCTACTTCCGCGACGTCGACGACCACCTCGGCGGCGTCGCCGAGCAGGTCGCCGGGTTCAACGAGCTCCTGACGACGCTGGTCGACGCCGTGCTCGCGAAGATCAGCATGCGGCAGAACAACGACATGCGGAAGATCACCGCCTACGCCGGCCTGATCTCGGTGCCGACCATGATCGCCGGGGTGTACGGCATGAACTTCGACTACATGCCGGAGCTGCACTGGAAGTACGGCTACCCGATGGTGCTGCTGGGCATCGTGCTGATCTGCGGGGCCCTGTACCGCAACTTCCGGCGCAACGGCTGGCTGTAGGCCCGCCCGACCGCGCGGGGGTCAGACCGCCGGGGTGCCGGACGGCGGGGTGGGCGGGTCGTCGCCGCCCTCCCCCGACCGGGTCACCCCGCCGCCGCGGGGCCGGTCGGCCGGGTCGCCTGGGGAGCGCCGGTCGTCGGGGTCGCCGGAGCGCCGGTCGTCGGGGTCGTCCGGGCCGGCGCGGCCGTCCGGGTCGGCGCCGGCGGAATCGGCGGAATCGGCGCTGCCGTCCCGGACCTCCGCCGGGAGCTCGTCGGCGTAGCCGGGGTCCCCCGGGCCGCCCTCGTCGAGCTCCCCCGCGCCGGCGGCATCCGGCTCGGCGGCCGGTGCGGCCCTCGCCTGCCGCTCCCCCACGACGTCCGGCTCGTCCGGGCGGCGCCCGAGAAAGGTGTGCACGACGTGCTGCAGCGGCCCGCCGACGGTCTGCACCCGGACGTCGTCGAACCCGGCCCGCTTCATCCGGTGCACCATCTGCTCGGGCCCGCCCGCACCCCCGACCCGCTTCATCCGGTAGCGGGCCAGGTCCGGGACACCCCAGCGGATCGACGCCATCGGCAGCAGGTAGGTCCAGTTCGCCGTCGTCCAGCGGGCCTTCCCGCGGGCCCCGCCGACGGCGTAGTCGTGCACGGCCAGCGGGGCTCCCGGCGCCAGCAGCGACAGCAGCCGCCGGAGCCCGTGCTCGGCGTCGGGCAGGTTCGACACCAGGAACGAGGCGAGGATCCCGTCGAACGGGCCCTCGATGCCGGCCTCGGCGAGGGTCTCCAGCCGGGCGTGCACGAACGTCACCCGCGGCGACCAGTTCTTCCGGCGGGCCACCGCGAGCATCTCGGTGGAGGCGTCGACCGCGACGACCTCGGCGCCCTTGACCGTGGTCAGCAGGGCCTCCGTCGAGATGCCGGTGCCGCACCCGATGTCGAGCAGCCGCAGGCCGGGGCCGTCACCGAGCCCCATCCGGGACGCCGAGACCCGCAGGTGGGTCCGGTACCCGGGGATCGTGCCGACGTAGGCGTCGTAGCCGCTCGCGCCGCGCCCGTAGGCCCGGTGCACGGTCGAGGGCCGGATCTCCTCGCCCTGCCGGGTGCCGCCGCTCACTCAGAAACCCCCGCCGGGCCCGCCCATCGCGAGCTTGGCGAGCATCTCGCGGGCCTGCTCGGCGTTGCGGGGCTCGCACAGGACGTCGTAGCGGCCGGCGACCATCTGGCTGGCGGACTGGAAGTCCCGCCGTCCCTTGCTGGCGCCGTAGCCGACCGCGGCGAAGACCAGGCCGAACACCGCGCCGGAGCCGAGCCCGACCAGGATCGGCAGGAAGCTGCCGTCCGGCGAGAACAGCGACAGCAGCAGGCCGACGAACAGGCCCAGCCAGGCGCCGGAGGCCGCGCCGGAGGCCAGGACCCGGCCCCAGGTCAGCCGGCCGATCACGCGTTCCACCAGCATGAGGTCGACGCCGACGATCGTCACGTCGCGCACCGGGAAGTCGGAGTCGGCGAGGTGGTCGACGGCCCGCTGCGCCTCCTCGTAGGTGGCGTAGGAGCCCACCGGCCACCCGGTCGGCGGGGTGGGCAGCTGGGGCAGGCCCGGTGCCGGCCGAGCCTGGCCGCCGAAGGGGTTGGTCATGGCGTACTCCTCGTGAACGTCCGCTTCGCTACCGGAACAACGATCGACGGCCGCCCGGTGTGCCCGGCGAGCCTAGCGACGACGCAGGGATCGTGTCGGCCATGTCCCGCGACCGTGGCCGCGTCGCGACGACGGACGGCCCCGCCGCCCGGGATCGCCGGGTGACGGGGCCGTCGGGGTGACCGCTACCGCAGCTTGTAGTCGCGCAGCAGGCCCTTCGAGATGATCGTCTTCTGGATCTCCGAGGTGCCCTCGCCGATGAGCAGGAACGGCGCCTCGCGCATGAGCCGCTCGATCTCGTACTCCTTGGAGTAGCCGTAGCCGCCGTGGATGCGGAACGCCTCCTCGGTGACCTCCTTGCAGTACTCCGAGGCGAGCATCTTGGCCATGCCCGCCTCGACGTCGTTGCGCTCACCGCGGTCCTTCAGCCGGGCCGCGTTGACCATCATCAGGTGCGCGGCCTCGACCTTGGTCGCCATCTCGGCGATCTTGAACGCGATGGCCTGGTGCTGCACGATCGGCTTGCCGAACGTGGAGCGCTGCTGGGCGTACTCGACACCGAGCTCGAAGGCACGGATCGCGATGCCGCACGCGCGGGCGGCGACGTTGACCCGGCCGACCTCGACGCCGTCCATCATGTGGGCGAAGCCCTTGCCGCGCTCCCCGCCGAGGATCTGCTCGCCGGAGATCCGGTGGCCCTTGAACACCATCTCGGTGGTGTCCACGCCCTTGTAGCCCATCTTGTCGATCTTGCCGGGCACGATGAGGCCGGGCGCGACCTCGCCGTAGCCCACCGGCTTCTCGACCAGGAACGTCGTCAGGTTCTGGTGCGCCTTCTCGGCGCCCTCGTCGGTCTTGACCAGCACCGCGGTCAGGTTCGACGTGCCGCCGTTGGTCAGCCACATCTTCGCGCCGTCGATGACGTAGTCGTCACCGTCCTGCACGGCCCTGGTCTTGATCGCGGCGACGTCCGAGCCCAGGTCCGGCTCGGACATCGAGAACGAGCCGCGGGTCTCGCCCGTGGCCATCTTCGGCAGGTAGCGCTCCTTCTGCGCCTGCGTGCCGTGCTGGCGGAGCATGTAGGCGACGATGAAGTGCGTGTTGATCACACCGGAGACGCTCATCCAACCGCGCGCGATCTCCTCGACGACCAGCGCGTAGGTCAGCAGCGACTCGCCGAGGCCGCCGTACTCCTCCGGGATCATGAGGCCGAACAGCCCCATCTCCTTCATCCCGTCGACGATGTCCTGCGGGTAGGCGTCCTCGTGCTCCAGCGCCGTGGCGTGCGGGATGATCTCCTTGTCCACGAACGAGCGGACGGTGGAGAGGATCTCCTGCTGGATGTCGGTCAAGCCGGCGGTCTGGGCGAGCCGGGCCATGGTGGTTCCTCCTGAACGTCGGTGGTCAGCGGTGCGCGGGGCCGCTCAGGACTCCGGCGGGGTCCACCGGTCGGTGCGGGTCATGCCCGCGGCGCGGCCCTTGCCCGAGATCACCAGGGCCATCTTGCGGCTGGCCTCGTCGATCATCTCGTCACCGAGCATCGCGGCGCCCTTCTTGCCGCCGGCCTCCGAGGTGAACCACTCGTAGGCGTCGAGGATGTTCTCGGCGTGGTCGAAGTCCTCCTGCGACGGCGAGAACGTCTCGTTCGCGGCATCGATCTGGCTCGGGTGCAGGACCCACTTGCCGTCGAAGCCCAGCGCGGCCGCGCGGCCGGCCACCCGGGTGAACCCGTCGACGTCCTTGATCTGCAGGTACGGGCCGTCGATGGCCTGCTTGTCGTGCGCGCGGGCGGCCATGAGGATCGCCATGAGGATGTGGTGGTAGGCGTCGCCGACGTCGTAGCCGGGCGGCTGCTCGCCGACGACCAGCGACTTCATGTTGATCGACGCCATGAAGTCGGCCGGGCCGAAGATGATCGTCTCGACCCGGGGGGACGCCGTGGCGATCGCGTTGACGTTGGTGAGGCCGAGCGCGTTCTCGATCTGCGCCTCGATGCCGATCCTGCCGACCTCGTAGCCCATGGTCTTCTCGATCTGGGTCATCAGCAGGTCCAGGGCCACGACCTGCTCCGGGGTCTGCACCTTCGGCAGCATGATCGCGTCCAGGTTCGACCCGGCGCCCTCCACGACCTCGACGACGTCGCGGTAGGTCCACTCGGTGGTCCAGTCGTTGACCCGGACGACCCGGATCTTCTCGCCCCAGCCGCCCTCGTTCAGCGCCGCCACGATCGTCTTGCGGGCGTCCGGCTTGGCCAGCGGGGCGCAGGCGTCCTCCAGGTCCAGGAACACCTGGTCGGAGTTCAGCGAGCGTGCCTTGTCGATGAACTTCTGGCTCGAGCCGGGCACGGCCAGGCAGGACCGGCGGGCGCGGAGGGTGGTGCTCACGGGCAGGCTCCTCGTCGAGTTCGTCTCACCCGCCGTGCGCGACGGCGGGCGTCCGGGCTGAGGGTGATGCTGGCACGACCGCCCGACGATCGCCCCGTCCAGGTGATTGGTTTCTCACCCGCCGGAGGTCAGCCCGGGTTACCCGCGAGTCACCCGGTTTCGGGAGGCGGGGTGAGGGAACCTGTGGCCACGGCGGCGACGGTCCCGCCGACCCAGGTGGCGACGGCCCGGCCGCCCGCGGTGCGCACGCCCGCGTGCAGCGTCGAGGGCCGTCCCATCTCGACGCCCTGGGTGACGACGAACGTGTGGTCGCCGTCGTCGCCGACCAGGCCGCGGTCGGCCAGGAACACGCCCAGCGCGACGGCCGCCGACCCGGTCGCCGGGTCCTCGGGGACGCCGATCCCGATGCCGAACATCCGGGCGTGCACCCGCTCGGCGGCGGCGTCGACGGCGGCGACCAGCAGCCCGGTCGCCGCCCCGCCGGTCGCCGCGGCCAGCGCTGCCGGGTCCGGCACGGCGCGGGCGACGGCGTCCGGGCGCACCAGCAGGATCGCGAAGTCCGTGCCGGCACCGGCGATCCCGGGCACGGCGGCGCCGTCGACGTCCTCCGGGCCGAGGCCGAGCGCGGCCGCCAGCCGGACCGCGTCCAGCTCCGCGCCGACCGACGGGGCGCCGCCCTCGACGCGGGCACCGGTGCCGTCGACGTGGACCGGCAGCAGCCCGGCCCCGCACTCCTGGACGCGGTCGCCGTGGCCGATCACGCCGTCGCGGGCGAGCACCCACGCGGTGCCGACGCTCGGGTGCCCGGCGAACGGCAGCTCCCGCTTCGGGGTGAAGATCCGCACCCGGTAGTCGGCGCACTCGTCGCCGTCGCCGGTCGGTGGCAGCGGGAACGTGGTCTCCGACAGGTTGAACTCGGCCGCGATGGCCTGCATCCGGGCCGTGGAGAGCGCCTCGGCGCCGTGCACGACGGCCAGCGGGTTGCCCGCGTAGGGGCGGTCGGTGAAGACGTCGACGACGTCGTAGCGGAGGGGGTCGGGGACTGGCACGTGCCCGGTGTCGCCGTCCGGTCCGTCGGGGAGGTCGCTGCGGGGCTCGCTCACGTGGGCGCAGCCTAATCACCCGGCCGAGCGCGCCCGGCGGGCCCGTCCTCCCCGGCGGGCATAGGCTCGCGGCATGGCCTCGGCACGGGTGTTCGTCGCGCGGATGGCGGGCCTGGCCGTGCTCGGCCCGGACGGCGAGCACATCGGGAAGGTCCGCGACGTCGTCGTGTCGCTGCGGGTCGACAGCCGCCCGCCCCGGGTGCTGGGCCTGGTCGTGGACCTGTCCGCGCGGCGCAGCATATTCGTGCCGATGCTCCGGGTGGCCGACGTGGCGCCCTCGGCGGTGACCCTCGCGAGCGGGTCGGTGAACCTGCGCGGCTTCGACAAGCGCCCCAACGAGACCCTGGTGCTGGGCGAGCTGCTGAACTCGACGGTCACCGTGCGCGAGTCCGGGGCTGAGGGGGTCGTCGTCGACGTCGCGATCGAACCGGCCCGCACCCGGGACCGGGTCGTGACCCGGGTCGCGGTGCGGTTCCGCCGGACCCGGCTCTCGCGGCGGGCGCGGGTCGAGGTGTACGCGTGGGAGGCCGTGTCCGGCCTGGACGTCGCCGCCACCCAGGGCGCCGACCGGCTGCTCGCGGTGTTCGACACGATGCGGCCCGCCGACGTGGCGGCGGCCCTGTCCCGGCTGCCCGACGAGCGCCAGCGGCAGGTCGTCGACGCCCTCGACGACGAGCGCCTCGCCGACGTCTTCGAGGAGCTGTCCGAGGCCGACCAGCGCGAGCTGCTGACCTACCTGGGCCACGACCGGGCGGCCGACGTGCTGGAGGCGATGAGCCCGGACGACGCCGCCGACCTGCTCGGCGAGCTGTCCGACGACGAGGCCGGCCGGCTGCTGGAGCTCATGGAGCCCGGCGAGTCGGAGCCGGTGCGCCGGCTGATGCGCTACGAGTGGGACACCGCGGGCGGCCTGATGACCCCGGAGCCGATCACCCTGGCGCCGGACGCGACGGTCGCGGAGGCCCTGGCCCGGGTCCGCAACCCGGAGGTGCCGCCCGCGCTGGCGTCGATGGTGTTCGTCGTCCGGCCACCGACGGCCACCCCGACCGGGCGCTACCTCGGGTGCGTGCACGCCCAGCAGCTGCTGCGGGCGGCGCCGTTCGAGCTGGTGGCCGGGATGGTGGACACCGAGCTGCCGCAGCTCGGGCCCGAGGTCGGGCTCGGCGAGGTGACCCGCTGGTTCGCCTCCTACAACCTCGTGGCCGGCCCGGTCGTGGACGCCGAGAACCACCTGCTCGGCGCGGTCACCGTCGACGACGTGCTGGACCACCTGCTGCCGCAGGGCTGGCGGGACCGCGACCTCGCGCCCGCCGACGGGCACCGCGCCGGCGGGGACGGCAGCGGGAACGGCAGCACGGACGGCAGCACGGACGGCAGCGGGGACGGCGGGTCCGGCGACGGTGCGAGCGATGCGGGGGTGCGTGGTGCCTGAGGCCGGTGGAGGACGGCGGCTGGACCAGCCGCGGGTGGGGCGGCGCCGCTTCGAGGTCGATCCGGACGGCTTCGCCCGGCTGTCCGAGCGGATCGCCCGCTTCCTCGGGACGGGCCGGTTCCTGGCCATGCAGACCATCGTCGTGGTGGTGTGGATCGTGCTGAACCTGGTCGGCTGGTGGGGCCGGTGGGACCCGTACCCGTTCATCCTGCTGAACCTGGCGTTCTCGACCCAGGCCGCGTACGCGGCACCGCTGATCCTGCTGGCGCAGAACCGGCAGGACGACCGGGACCGGGTCGCGCTGGACGAGGACCGGCGCCGGGCCGAGCGGACGAAGGCCGACACCGAGTTCCTGGCCCGGGAGCTGGCCGCGCTGCGGCTCGCCGTCGGGGAGACGGCGAGCCGGGACTACCTGCGCGGCGAGCTGGAGAAGCTGTCCGAGCGGCTGGACGACGCGGTGGCCCGGGCCGCCGCCGGCAGCGGCCCGCCACCGGCGGACCGCAAGCAGCCCCGGAAGCGGGAACGCTTCAGGGGATGAGCTTGCGGCAGATCCGTTCGAGGTCGGCCAGGTCGTCGGGGTCGAGCCGCTCGGCGAAGTGCCGCCGGATCCCCCGCAGGTGGGTGGTCGCCGCGATCCGCAGCCGTTCGTAGCCGGCGTCGGTCAGCCGGGCGGTGACCCCGCGCCCGTCGGCGGCCACCTTCGCCCGGGAGACCAGGCCGATCCGTTCCAGCCGGTCCACCAGGCGGGTCACCCCGGACCGGGACAGCAGGACCGCGTCGGCCAGCTCGGTCATCCGCAGCCGGCGTCCCGGTGCCTCGGCGAGCTGGACCAGCACGTCGTAGGTCGCCAGGGAGATCTGCTGCTCGTCCTCGAGCTCGCTCTCGAGCTGCTTGGTGATGCCGGCGTGGGCGCGCAGGAACGAACGCCAGGACGCGAGCTCGGCGGGGCTCGGGACGACGCGCCGCCGCCCCGGGCCCTCGCGTTCCGGGGCGCCGACCGTCTCCTCCATCACCGGACGATGTTCTCAGATCCCCGGTGGCCGAGGCAGACACGCGGACCGTGCCGCACGCCCACGTAGCATGGGGGGTGCCGCGAGAGAAAGAGGTCGTAGAAGCTCATGTCCGTCACCGGCAGCACCAGCACCGTCGAGGAGGCCGTGCGCGCCGCACTCGGCACCGTCGAGGACCCGGAGATCCACAAGCCGATCACCGAGCTGGGGATGGTCAAGAGCGTCGCCGTGTCCGCCGACGGGCTGGCCGAGGTCGGCGTGTACCTGACCGTCGCCGGCTGCCCGATGCGCGAGACCATCACGTCGCGGGTCACCGAGGCCGTCTCGAAGGTCGCGGGAGTCGAGCGGGTCGAGGTCGAGCTCGACGTGATGAGCGACGAGCAGCGCACCGAGCTGCGCCGGTCGCTCCGCGGCGACGCCGACGAGCCCGTGATCCCGTTCGCTCAGCCCGGCTCGCTGACCCGCGTCTACTGCGTCGCCTCCGGCAAGGGCGGGGTCGGCAAGTCCTCGGTCACCGTCAACCTGGCCGCGTCGATGGCGCGCCGCGGGCTGAAGGTCGGCGTGGTCGACGCCGACATCTACGGTCACTCGGTCCCGCGCATGATCGGCGCGGCGGACCGGCCGACCAAGGTCGAGAACATGATCATGCCGCCGCAGTCGCACGGCGTGAAGGTCATCTCGATCGGCATGTTCACCGACGGGAACACCCCGGTCGTGTGGCGGGGGCCGATGCTGCACCGCGCGCTGCAGCAGTTCCTGTCCGACGTCTACTGGGGCGACCTGGACGTGCTGCTGCTCGACCTGCCCCCGGGCACCGGCGACGTCGCGATCTCCACCGCGCAGCTGGTCCCGAACGCGGAGCTGCTCGTCGTCACCACCCCGCAGCAGGCGGCGGCCGAGGTCGCCGAGCGGGCCGGGGCTATCTCCACGCAGACCCGCCAGCGGCTGGCCGGCGTCGTCGAGAACATGTCGTGGATGGAGATGCCCGACGGCTCCCGCAACGAGATCTTCGGCTCCGGCGGCGGGCAGATCGTGGCCGACTCGCTGAGCCGCATCCTCGGGGCCCCGGTGCCGCTGCTCGGGCAGATCCCGCTGGACGTCGCGCTGCGCGAGGGCGGGGACGCCGGTGTCCCGATCGTGCTCGGCACGCCGGAGTCCGCCGCCGCCCAGGCCCTGGACGCGGTCGCGGAGAAGCTCACCGTGCGGTCGCGCGGCCTGGCCGGGATGAGCCTCAACATCTCCCCCGTCGGGCGCTGACACACCGGACGGCCCCGCACCCCGGTCCGGGGTGCGGGGCCGTCCGTGCCCGCGCGGGAGGTGCTCATCCCAGCGCGGCGTCGAGCGCCTTCGTCCAGAGCGCGAGCCCCTCGTCGACCTGCTCGGCGGTGACCACCAGCGGCGGGATCATGCGGACGACGTTGCCGTGGACACCGCAGGTCAGCAGCAGCAGGCCCTGCTCGGCGGCGGCCGCGTGCACCTTCGCGGCGGTCGCGCCGTCCGGCCGACCCTCGGCGTCGACGAGTTCGATACCGACCATCAGGCCCCGCCCGCGGACGTCCCCGATCCGGGGCCGGCCCTGCGCGGACTCGCGGACGCCGGCGAGCAGCTTTTCGCCCTGCACCCGCGCGTTCTCGACGAGGTTCTCGCCCAGCACGACGTCCAGGGTCGCGAGCGCGGCCGCGCAGGCGACGGCGTTGCCGCCGTAGGTGCCGCCCTGCGAACCCGGCCAGGCCTTCTCCATGATCGCCTTGGGGGCGGCGATGGCGGACAGCGGGAAGCCGGACGCGAGCCCCTTCGCGGTGACGATGATGTCCGGGACGAGGCCCTCGGCGTGCTGGTGGCCCCAGAACCGGCCGGTGCGGCCGTAGCCGGTCTGGACCTCATCGGCGATCAGCAGGATGCCGTGCCGGTCGGCCCGCTCGCGCAGGCCCTGCAGGAACGCCGGCGGGGTCGGCACGTAGCCGCCCTCGCCGAGCACCGGCTCGACGATGAACGCCGCGACGTCCGCCGCCGGCGCCGAGCTCGCCAGCGCCCGGTCGAGCTCGCGCAGCGCGAACTCGGTGGCCTGCTCCTCGGTCCAGCCGTAGCGGTAGGCGTACGGGAACGGCGCGAACGCGACCCCACCCATCAGCGGCCCGATCCCGGCCCGGATCTTGGCTCCGGAGGTGGTGAGCGCGGCCGCGCCCATCGTGCGGCCGTGGAACCCGCCGTCGAACGCGACGACGAGCTGGCGGCCGGTGGCCTGCCGGGCCAGCCGGACCGCCGCCTCGACGGCCTCGGACCCGGAGTTGGCGAAGAACACCGAGTCGATGCCCTCCGGCAGGACCTCACCCATCCGGTCGGCGAGCCGGAGCAGCGGCTGGTGCATGACCGTCGTGTACTGGCCGTGGATCAGCGTGCCGACCTGGTCCTGCGCCGCCTGCACGACCGCCGGGTGGCAGTGCCCGGTCGACGTGACGCCGATGCCCGCGGTGAAGTCGAGGAACCGGCGCCCGTCGGTGTCGTAGAGGTAGACGCCCTCACCGCGGGCTGCCTGGACGGGGGTGGCCTGCTTCAGCAGCGGGGACAGCTGTGCCATGGGATCGCAGCTCCTGATGCGTCGAGGTTCCGGACGGGTCCCCGGGAGGTGTCGACCCGAGCCGTCGGCGGCGAAGTTGTCGAGTTGTCGACAATCCTAGGGAACCACGAGTCCCGGCCCGGGGCAAGGGGCTTCCCCTGGGCCTTTGCTCTGCTCACCGGGGCGCGCCACCCCGTGATCCGCACGAATCTGCCCTGCTCACGGCGGGAACGCGCTGATCGACTCGCGACGGTGCGTCGACCTGCACGTTCCCGCCCTGGCACGGTCGACATCGTGCTGACCGACGGCCAGGTCGAACGTCATCTGCACGAACCCGCCGCGGGCCGGGAGGAAACGTGCGCCTCGACGGAACGGGTGAGGACGGCGCCCACACCTCGCCGGCTCTGATCCCGTGAGGCCCGCCCCCGAGGGGTATGCGCAGAGGTGAGCAGAGCAAAGGCCCAGGTCCGGGCCGGTGGTGCGCCCCGGTGAGCAGAGCAGAGCGGTGCGAGCAGGGCACCGCCCGGGCGGGCGGGGATGATCGGGATCAGGCCAGTAGGGCGGCGATGACCAGCAGGACCGGCACCGCTGCGAGGGTCGTGGCCAGTGCGGCGTCCCGGGCCAGGGTGACGGCGCGCTCGTAGCGCACGGCGTAGCCGAAGACGTTCTGGGCGGTCGGCAGGGCCGCCAGCACGACGGCCGCCAGCAACGCCGGCCCGGTCAGCCCGAGCACCCCGGCGGCGAACGCCCAGGCGAGCAGCGGGTGCCCCACGTTCTTGATCGCGACCGCGCTCCACACCGAGCCGGCCGTCGGACCGGTGCCGGGGCGCCGGGCCCCGTGCAGCGACAGTCCGAACGCCAGCAGCATCGCCGGCACGGCGAGGTCCGCGAGCAGCTCGACCGGCGCCGTCACCGGCTCGGGCAGCTGCATGCCGGTCCCGGACACGACCAGCCCGGCGGCGGTGGCGATCGCGATCGGGTTCCGCAGCGGCGCAAGCACGACCCGGGCCCAGCCCGGTCGCTCGCCGCGGCCGTCGCCGGGCAGGACGTCCATCAGCGTGGTGAACAGCGGGGTCAGCACCGCGAGCTGGAACAGCAGCACCGGCGCGACGGCCGCCGGGTCGCCGAGCACGTAGGTCGCGATCGGGATGCCGAGGTTGCCGGCGTTGACGTAGCCGGACGCCATCGACCCGACGACGGCCTCCCCCGCCGGGCGGCGGCGCGCCAGCGCGACCGGCACGAACAGCAGGCACGCGAGCGAGCTGGTGACCGCGGTGACGAGCAGCCCCGAGGAGAAGACCGCACCCACGTCGGCGTGCGAGAGCGTGGAGAACAGCAGCGCGGGCGTCGCCACGAAGAACGCGGCCCGGGCCAGCACCCGCGAGCCGTGCTCGCCGAGCAGGCCGGCGCGGCCGACGAGGTATCCCGCACCGACGACGACGCCGATGACCAGGAAACCCTCGAGCACGCCCGTCACGTGCCCTTACCTTACGTACAGCAACGACCTGGTGGTTCGCCCAGCGCGCGGTCTCACACCGGGCGCACGCCGGCCCGGGTCACGCCGCGCCGGGCATCGCCGCCAGGATCCGGTGCACGGCGTCGTCCATGTGCGCGGCCAGCCGGTCCAGCAGCAGCTCGCTCCGCCCGTCGCGCAGCGCGTCGCGGAGCCGCTCGTGTTCGGCCAGCAGCTGCGGGGCCGGTGGCGCCGTCTTCTGGAACGCGGCCAGGCACATCCGGGTCTCGACCAGCAGCCCCTCGGTCATCCGGCGCAGCCGCGGGCTCCCGGACGCGGCGACGAGCGCGGCGTGGAAGTCGTGGTCGGCGTCGGCCAGCGCGACCGCGTCACCGGCGGCGGCCGCCGCCGCCATGGCCCCCAGCGGGATCTCCAGCGCGACGACGGCGGCCCTGCGGTCCCCGGCGAGGACCTGGAGCGCGGCCGCCCGCTCGACCGCGGTGCGGGCCAGGTAGACGTCGCGGACGTCGTCCGGGCCCAGCTCGCGCACGAACAGCCCGCGGTGCCGCTCGCTGCGCAGCAGGCCCTCGGCCACCAGGCGCTGCATCGCCTCGCGCAGCGGCCCGCGGCTGACGCCGAGCCGTGCGGCCAGGTCCACCTCACCGAGCTGGGTCCCGGGCGCGAACGTGCCACGCATGATCGCGGTCCGGATCCGGTCCGCGACGATCTCCGCCGTGGACCGCCGGCTGACCGGCTCCAGCTCCGAGGCGTCCAGGCCCACGCCCTCTCACCCCTTCCGGAACAGTGCACCCAGGCCGGGGCGGTCGATGTCGGAGCCCGCCAGCCGCAGGCCCTGCCAGATGCTGACCTGGTTGGCGGTCAGGACCGGCTTGCCGACCCGGGCGTCGAGCGCGTCCAGGATCTCCACGGTGTGCAGCGCCGTGTCCGGCAGCAGCACCGCGTCGGCCTGCGGCGCGTCCGACGACACGGCCTCGGCGAAGTCCAGCACGGTCGCCGTGGGCAGCGTCCCGACCTCCGCCGCGGTGATGATGTCGCGCGCCGACACTGTGAGCACCGAGATCTCGTGGTGGGTGAGGAACTGGACGAACGCCCCGGCGACGTCCGGCGGGTAGGTCGCGCCGACCGCGACCGTCGACACGCCGAGCCGCCGGCAGGCGTCCACGAACGCGAACGACGTGCTCGACGCCGGCACGCCCGCCGCGCGTTCCAGCTCGGCGACCTGCCGGGCGGCGCCCTCCGGACCGAAGATGAAGCTGCCCGAGGTGCACGCCCACACGATCGCGTCGAGCGGGCCCGCCTCCTCGGCGACCCGGCGGGCGCCCTCGGCGAGGACGTCGTCGCCGCCGATGTCGATGAGGGCGTCGGTGCGGTGCGCGTCCACCCTCATCTCGGTGTGCACCAGCGGGAGCCTGCTGCCGTCCGTCAGCAGCTTCTCGGCGCGCGGGTAGTCGTCCTCGGCCGAGTAGCCGGGGTACAGGATGCCGACCGTGCTCATGTTGTCGACAATCCTACAGAGCACGCCCGTCCCGCAAGGGTCACGACGCCCGCGAGTAGACGAGCCGCTCGCCGACGCTGCCCGAGCGCCAGACGTCGTGGCAGGCCGTCGCCATCGCGTCCAGCCCCTCGACGATCGTGGCGAACACGTTGCCCGGGACCCAGCCGACGTCGCCGTTGAGCAGCAGGTTGTTGCGGCCGTAGAAGATCGCCAGGTCGATGCCGCCTGCGTCGGCGTCGATGCCCTGGTCGTCCTTGAACGCGGCGTCGAGCATGCCGCCGTGGAAGTCGAAGTAGCAGACGTCGCCGGGGATCGGGGTGACCGTCGGGTTCTCCTGCCCGATCCGTGACCCGAACCGCGGGACGATCGTGTAGACCTCGTTGCGCGCGTACTTGGCGTGCTGCGCGTCGCCGCCCAGCGGGCCGCCGGCGAGCGCCTCCCACACCGCGGCCGACGTCCGCGGCGCCTGTTTCTCCAGCAGCTCCGCGGTGCAGGAGACACCGCGCTTGGCGAGTTCGATCCTGATCAGCTTGGACACTCGGACCCCCTGGGGCCGGTCGTGGGTGCGGGGAACGCTCCACCGGATAGGTGGATTGTTGACAATCCTAGGTGCGCTTCCTAGCGTGTCAACGCCGCCCGCCCCCCGACCGACAGGATCGTGCTTTGCCGGTTTCCGCTGGTCAGGACCCACCTGTCATCACGGTGCTGCACGGCGCCGACACCCCGCCCGGCCTCGAGTCCCGGATCGGGGACGCCCGTCTCCGGCTCGTCTCGACCGCCGACGAGCTGGCCGCGGCACTGCCCGGCAGCGACGTGCTGCTCACCTGGGACTTCACCTCCGACGCGGTCAAGCAGGCCTGGAGCGCCGACCGGGCGGGCGACCTGCGCTGGGTGCACACCGCCAGCGCGGGCGTCGACCGGGTCGCCTTCCCGGAGCTGCTCGCCACGCCGGTCACGCTCACCAACTCGCGCGGGGTGTTCGACCGGCCGATGGCCGAGTTCGTGCTCGGCGCCGTGCTCGCGTTCGCCAAGGACACCGCCGGTTCGCTGCGGCTGCAGCAGCAGCGCCGCTGGCAGCACCGGGAGACCGAGACCGTCGCCGGGAAGGTCGCCACCGTCGTCGGAGGCGGGCCGATCGGGCACGCCATCGCGCAGCTGCTCGGCGCCGCCGGGCTGACCGTGCGGCTGGTCGGGCGGCGCGCCTCGGACGACGTGCACGGCTTCGACGAGCTCCCGGACCTGTTGCCGGACACCGACCACCTCGTGCTGGCCGCGCCGCTCACCGACGCGACCCGCGGCATGCTGCACGCCGGCACGATCGCGCTGCTTCCCGAACGGGCCCGGGTGATCAACGTCGGCCGCGGGCCCCTCGTCGTGCAGGACGACCTCACCGAGGCCCTGCGCACCGGCCGGATCGCCGGGGCCGCGCTCGACGTGTTCGAGGTCGAACCGCTGCCCGAGGACTCGCCGCTGTGGGCGATGGAGAACGTGCTGCTCTCCCCGCACATGTCCGGCGACGTCGTCGGCTGGCGGGACATGCTCGTCGACCTGTTCGCGGACAACCTGGAGCGCTACCGCGCGGGCCGGGAGCTGCGCAACGTCGTGGACAAGGAACGCGGGTACGTGAGCTCGGCGACCGGAGGGAACACGTGAGCGAGACGACGGCGGATCTCAGCGCGACCGAACTGCTCGCCGGCTACCGCTCCGGGGAGATCTCGCCGGTGCAGGCGACCCGGGACGCGCTGGACCGGATCACCGAGCACGACCGGGCGGTCAACGCGTACTGCCTGGTCGACGCGGACTCGGCGCTGGCCCAGGCCAAGGACTCCGAGGCCCGCTGGCAGGCCGGCGAGCCGGCCGGCCCGCTCGACGGCGTCCCGACCTCGATCAAGGACATGCTGCTGACGGTCGGCTGGCCGACCCGCAAGGGGTCGACCACGACGTCACCGGACGGCCCGTTCGAGGTCGACGGCCCGCCCGTGGCCCGGGTCCGCGCCGCCGGTGCGGTGCTGCTGGGCAAGAACACCACCCCCGAGTTCGCCTGGAAGGGCGTCACCGACTCGCCGCTGACCGGCGTCACCACGAACCCGTGGGACCCGTCGAAGACGGCGGGCGGCTCGTCCGGGGGCAGCGCCGCCGCGGTCGGGCTCGGGATGGGTGCGCTGTCGCTGGGCACCGACGCCGGCGGCTCGGTCCGCATCCCGGCCGCGTTCACCGGGACGGTCGCGCACAAGCCCACCTACGGCCGCGTCGCCCACTACCCCGGTTCGGCGTTCGGAACCCTCGCGCACGTCGGCCCGATGACCCGCACCGTCGCCGACGCCGCGCTGCTGTTCGACGTCGTCGCCCAGCCGGACACCCGCGACCCGTGGGTGTTCGACGCGCCGCGCGAGTCCGCCGTCGAGCGGCTGGCCGCCGGCGCGGAGGGCCTGAAGATCGCGTTCTCGCCGGCGCTCGGGTTCGTCCGGGTCGACCCCGAGATCGCGGCGCTGGTCGCCGACGCCGTCGAGGTGTTCACCACGCTCGGCGCGACCGTCGAGACCGCCGACCCGGGGTTCGCCGACCCGCTCGAACCGTTCCACACGCTGTGGTTCTCCGCGGCGGCGAAGGTCCTCGAACCGCTCGGCGCCGAGGCGCGACGGGCGATGGACCCCGCGCTCGTCGAGATCGCCGAGCAGGGCGCGGGGGTGTCCGCGCTCGACTACCTGGGCGCGATGGCCGTCCGCAACGAGCTCGGCACGCTGATGGGCGCCTTCCACGACGAGTACGACCTGCTGCTCACCCCGACGCTGCCGATCACGGCGTTCGACGGAGGCCGCGAGGTGCCCGAGGGCTGGCCGCACCCGCGCTGGACGTCGTGGACGCCGTTCACCTACCCGTTCAACATGACCCAGCAGCCGGCGACGTCGGTGCCGTGCGGGTTCACCTCCGCGGGACTGCCGGTGGGGCTGCAGGTCGTGGGTCCGCGGCACGCCGACGCCCGCGTGCTGGCCGCCGCGCACGCCTACCAGGAGGCGACCGGGCACCACCGGCGCCGACCGCCGCTGCTGGGCTGACCCGCACCGAGCGCGACGGGTGGCGCCGGGGTCAGGTGGCGTCGGGGTCGACCGGGGGCTGCTCGCCCGCGGCCAGCGGCTGCGGTGCGGGGCGGGCCGGGGGCGGGTCCGCGGGAGCGGCCGGTGCCGGGGTGCTCGACGAGGTGCTCGACGCCGCGCCGGCAGCCGCGGCTCCGGCAGCGCCCGCGGCGTGGCCGTTCGACGGGGACGGGCCGTCGTCGAACAGGGTCCGGGTGATCGCCCGGCGCGGGTTGAACGACCGCAGGCTGCGCAGGTCGTCGAGCGGCTGCCGGATCTGGTCGAACTCCGGGCCGAGCTCGGACTTCAGGTGGTTCTGGGCGCCGGTCGCGTACTCCTTGACCTGGCGCACGGCGCTGCCCAGCCAGCGGGCGGCCTCGGGGAGCCGCTCCGGGCCGAGGATGAAGAGACCCGCGACCACGAGGACGAGGATCTCCCACATGCCGATGTTCTCGAACACACCGACAGGGTACGGCGCGCCGCCGCTCGGCCGCCCCGCGCGCCCGGCTTCCTAGCGCTGCCCGAGCGTCGCGGTCACGGTGAGCGGGCGCCCCTGGCGCACCAGCTCGATCGGGACCTGCGCGCCCGGCTCGTGCTCGCGGACGGCGACGACGAGCTCGTCGGCGCCCGCGATGGCCCGGCCCGCGACCCGCACGACGACGTCGCCGTCGGCGATCCCGGCCACCGCCGCGGGGCCGCCGGCGACGACGTTCTGGACCTGGGCGCCGTCGGTCGTCCCGTCGGTCACCGAGCGGGCGTTCACGCCCAGGTCGGCGTGCACGACCCGGCCGGTCCGGATCAGCTCCTCCGCGACGGCGCGGGCGTCGTCGATCGGGACCGCGAACCCGAGCCCGATCGAGCCGCCCTCCCCGCCGGACTCGGCGCTCCCGGCGCTGCGGATCGCGGTGTTGATCCCGACGACGGCGCCGGTCGCGTCCACCAGCGGGCCGCCGGAGTTGCCGGGGTTGATCGCGGCGTCGGTCTGCACGGCGTCGATCACCGCGTCGCCGCCGCTGCCCTCCGGGTCGAGCCGCACCGGCCGGTCGACGGCCGAGACGATGCCCGTCGTGACCGTGCCCGCCAGCCCGAACGGCGACCCGATCGCGACGACGGCGTCGCCGACGGCGAGCTCTGCCGACCGGCCGATCGCGGCCACGGTCGGGTTCGCGACCGGCACCTTCACCACGGCCAGGTCGGTCAGCGGGTCCGTGCCGACCACGGTGGCGGGCAGCCGGGACCCGTCGGCGAACACCGCCTCGACCGTGCCCTGGCCGGGCCCGGTGGCGGGGGCGACGACGTGGTCGTTGGTCAGGACGTAGCCCTCCGGGTCGATGACGACACCGGAGCCGTTGCCTGCCTGGTTCCCGACGGTCACCTCCAGCGAGACGACCGACGGCAGGACCCGGCCCGCGACGTCGGGCACCGAGCCGGGCGGCCGCTCCTTCGCCTCCTCCGCCGTGGCCAGCACCGCTCCGGGGCTGGTCAGCGCGCTCGCGCCGGACGCCGTCCAGTGCCCGACGACACCGCCGAGCGCCCCGACGCCGAGCGCCAGCGCGCCCAGGATGGCCAGTGCCCGGGGCTGGACCCGCCGGCCGAAGAGCACCTCGCGGACGCTCAGCCGCGGGGCGTCCGGAACCGGGCCCGGTGCCGGGTCGGCGTCGCGGGGCGGGGGCGCGGCGACGACCGGGGTCCCCGGGTCCCGCCAGGGGTCGCCGGGGGATCCGCCGGGCCAGAACGGCTCCCTGCTCTGCTCACCGGGGGTGGCCGGCCCGTCCGGGGACGATCCCGGCGGGCGCTGCAGCCCGGCCCGGTCCCCGGACGGGCGCCCGAAGGCCCGGGCGACCGCGGCGGTGGGGGGTGGCGCCGCGGACCGGCCGTCGTCACGTGCGGTGTGGGACGGCGGCGGGGCGAACGACGACTCGACCCCGGCGGGGCGGCCGAACGTGGCGCGCTCGGCGGGATCGGGGTCCGTCCGGTCGAGCGGGCGGGGCCGCAGCCGGACCGGGGCAGTGCCGTCGTCCCGGCCGTCACCGTCCCGGGGATCCGGGGTCTCGGTCATCGGCGCTCCATCCCCCACAGCACCGGGTCAGGGTGCCCGCCGGGCGGTGAAGTCCCTGTATCGACGGCGGTCAGCGGGGCGGCAGGCCCGCGTTGCGCACGGCCGGGGCCGGGGTGGCCGCCGGCGAGGGCGTGGTCGCGAACCGGGCGACGGCGGCGGACCCGGGCCCCGGCACACCGGGCGCGGGCGCCGGCTCCTGCGTCGTCGCGGCCGGCAACCCGAACGCGAGCGCACCGAGCGCGAGGCCGGACACGGCGGCACCGGTGCCGAACCGCACCCGCCGTGAGCGCCGCGACCGGCGGGTGTCCGCCTCGTCGAACGCGCCCGGACGCAGCACCGAGACCAGCTCGCCCTCCGGCGTGAGCGCCAGGCCGGCCGGCGGCGGGGGCAGCTCGGTGTCCTGCGGGATCGAGCGCAACGAGCTCATCAACGACGGCGGCAGGGTCGGGGCGTCGGCCCCGCGCAGCGCCGACCGGGCCCGCCGCTGCTCGGCGACCTCGGCCGCGCAGTCGGCGCAGCGCTGGAGATGCCGGTTCGCCCGGTCCCGCGGACCGGATGCCAGCTCGTCGTCGACGTACGCGACGACCGCCTCGAGCGTCAGGTGGGTCTCCCCCCAGTCCGGGGGGACGACCTGGAAACGCCGTCGATCGGTCACGGAACCAACTCTGCCACCGTGCCGTGCTCCCCTGCCACCGATCCGGCGGGCGCACCCGCGGCCTCGGCAGCGCGGTGGCGCTCCAGCGAGGCCCGCAGCGCGGTCCGCCCGCGGTGGATGCGGCTGCGCACCGTCCCCAGCTTCACCCCGAGGGTGGCGCCGATCTCCTCGTAGGAGAGGCCCTCGACGTCGCACAGCACGACCGCGACCCGGAAGTCGGGCGGCAGCTCGTCCAGCGCGGCCTGCAGGTGCGGGTCGAGGTGGTTGATCGCGAAGACCGTCTCCGGCTCGGGCCCGCCGCCCGGGAGCCGGTCGGTGTCCTCGGGCAGCCCCTCCATCCGCAGCCGCGCCCGGCGGCGGACCATGTCGAGGAACAGGTTCGTGGTGATGCGGTGCAGCCAGCCCTCGAACGTGCCCGGCTTGTACGACGCGAGCGAGCGGAACACCCGGATGAAGGTCTCCTGGGTGAGGTCCTCGGCGTCGTGCGGGTTGCCGGACAGCCGGTACGCCAGCCGGTATACGCGGTCGGCGTGCTCCCGGACGACCTCGTCCCAGCTGGGCGGGGTCCAGTCGGCACCCTCGCCGGGTCGGGTGCCGGCGGCGGCGTCCCCGGCCGGGGCGTCGTCGTCTGTACCAGGAGCAGGCATCGGGGTGGGGCACCTCCGTGTGTCGCGGCCGCCCGGTGGGCACCGGCAGGCCGCGAGGTCTCGTTCGTTGCAGTACAGGGTGCCCGCCGGTGATGAGGAGCATGTGAAACGCGTCTGAGAGAAGTCTGTGAAATCGCCGACGCCCGGCCGGCAGATAATCTTGCGCCATGAGCACACCCGCGGGGGCGGCCGCGTACGCCGACGGCTACCTCACCGAGGACGACGCGCTGTCCGGCGCCCGGGCGCTCGGCACGTCCGCGGGCGCGCACCCGATCACCCCGGCGGGCGGGGCGGCGCTGTCCGTGCTGGCCGCGACGATCTCGGCCCGGGCGGTGGTGGAGATCGGCACCGGGGCCGGGGTGAGCGGGCTGTACCTGTTGCGGGGCATGTCCTCCGACGGCGTCCTGACCACCATCGACGTCGACCCGGAACTGCAGCGGTCGGCCCGCCGCACGTTCCTGGGCGCCGGGTACGGGCCGGGCCGGCTGCGGCTGATCAACGGGATGGCGCTCGACGTCCTCCCCCGGCTCACCGACGGTGGCTACGACCTCGTCGTCGCCGACGCCGTCCCGGGCGAGTACCCCGGCTACCTCGCCGAGGCGATCCGGCTGCTGCGGCCGGGTGGGGTGCTGGTGCTCGAGGGGGTGCTGGACGGTGGCCGGGTCGCCGAGGACGCCTCCGCGGACGCGCCGGGCACGGCGGCCCTGCGCGAGACCGCGGCCCTGGTCCGCGACGACGAGCGGCTGCTGTCCGCGTTGCTGCCGGTGGCGGACGGCATGCTGTGCGCCGTGCGCCGGTGACCGGGCGGTGACGCGGCCTACTGGGCGGTGACGCCCTTCCCGAGGACGACGACGCCGCCGGCCGACACCGTGTACCGGCTGCGGTCGAGGTTGAGGTCGACCCCGATCAGCGCGCCGTCCGGGACGACGACGTTCTTGTCCAGGATCGCCCGGCGCACCACGGCGCCCCGGCCGATCCGCGCGCCCGGCAGCACGACCGAGTCGGAGACCTCCGCCCCGCCCTGGACGCTGACGTTCGGGCTGATCACCGACCGGCGCACGATCGCCCCGGAGATGATCGTCCCGGCGCCGACGATCGAGTCCTGCGCGATGCCGCCCTCGACGAACTTCGCCGGCGGCAGCGCCGGCGTCGCGGTCCGGATCGGCCAGCGCTGGTTGTAGAGGTTGAAGATCGGGTGCACCGAGACGAGGTCGGTGTGCGCGTCGTAGTAGGCGTCGATCGTCCCGACGTCGCGCCAGTAACCGGCGTCCCGCTCGGTCGCGCCGGGGACGACGTTGTCGGCGAAGTCGTAGACGTGCGCCTCGCCCCGCTCCACGAGCGCCGGGATGATGTCGCCGCCCATGTCGTGGTCGGAGTCGGCGTTCGCGGCGTCGGAGCGCAGCGTGTCGAGCAGCGCCTCGGTGGTGAAGACGTAGTTGCCCATCGAGGCGAACGTGACCTCGGGGTCGTCCGGGACGTGCGGCGGCTCGGAGGGCTTCTCCAGGAACTCGGTGATCTTCCCGGACTCGTCGGAGGCGATGCAGCCGAACGCCTTCGCCTCGGCCCGGGGCACCCGGATCCCGGCGACGGTGACACCGGCGCCGGACTCGGCGTGCTCGGAGATCATCTGCGCCGGGTCCATCCGGTAGACGTGGTCGGCGCCGAAGACGGCGATGTACTCGGGCTGGTCGTCGTAGACGAGGTTGAGGCTCTGGTAGATCGCGTCGGCGGAGCCGGTGTACCAGCGGCGGCCGAGCCGCTGCTGGGCCGGCACCGTGGTGATGTACTGGTCGAGCACCGACGACAGCCGCCAGGTCGTCGAGATGTGCCGGTCGAGCGAGTGCGACTTGTACTGGGTCAGCACGCACAGCCGGTCCATGCCGCCGTTGACGAGGTTGGACAGCACGAAGTCGATGAGCCGGTAGTTGCCGCCGAACGGGACCGCCGGCTTGGCCCGGTCGGCGGTCAGCGGCCACAGCCGCTTGCCCTCACCGCCGGCCAGCACGATGCCGAGAACCCTCCCGGGGAGCCGCCCGGACGCCGTCGGTCGCATGGCGTGAACACTAGTAGGCCCACGGTGGCGGGGCCATACGTCCGTTGGCGGCGGACGGGATCGGACCGGGTCGGGCCCGCAGCGCTCCTCCGGCGGGCTCGCGCGGCGGAGCCGGGACGCAGTAGCGTCACCGCCCGTGCGCGTCGGCCTGCTCACCCGTGAATACCCGCCCGCCGTCTACGGCGGCGCCGGAGTCCATGTCGGGCATCTCGTGCCCGCGCTGCGCGAGCTCGTCGACGTCGACGTGCACTGCTTCGCCGAGCCGGGCAGCGACGCCCCGGCGGACGCCCGGGCGCACTCCGCGCCGCCGCTGCCGGACGGCGCCAACGCGGCCCTGACGACCCTCGGCGTGGACCTGTCGATGGCCGCCGAGCTGGAGCGCTGCGACGTCCTGCACTCGCACACCTGGTACGCCAACATGGCCGGCCACATCGGCGGGCTGCTGCACGGGCGGCCGCACGTCGTCACCGCGCACTCGCTGGAGCCGCTGCGGCCGTGGAAGGCCGAGCAGCTCGGCGGCGGGTACCGGCTGTCGTCCTGGGTGGAGCGGACGGCCTACGAGGCCGCGGACGCCGTCATCGCCGTCTCGCACGGGATGCGCCGCGACGTGCTGGCCGCCTACCCGGCGATCGACCCGGAGCGGGTGCACGTGGTGCACAACGGGATCGACACCGGGTTCTACGCCCCCGACCCGGCACGGGACGCGCTCGTCGAGAACGGCGTGGACCCGGACCGCCCGATCGTGGTGTTCGTCGGCCGGATCACCCGGCAGAAGGGGCTGCGGCACCTGGTCGCGGCGGCCCACCGGTTCGATCCCGCGGCGCAGGTGGTGCTCTGCGCGGGCGCCCCGGACACCCCGGAGATCGCGGCCGAGACCGAGCGTGCGGTGTCCGAGCTGGCCGCGTCACGCACCGGGGTCGTGTGGATCCAGCGAATGCTGAGGACCACCGAGGTGCGGCAGCTGCTGTCCGCGGCGACGGTGTTCGTGTGCCCGTCGGTGTACGAGCCGCTGGGCATCGTCAACCTGGAGGCGATGGCCTGCGGGACGGCGGTGGTCGCCTCCGACGTCGGCGGGATCCCGGAGGTCGTCGCGGACGGCGAGACCGGGTTGCTCGCGCACTACGACCCGGCCGACACCGACGCGTTCGAGAAGGCGCTCGCCGAGGGCGTCAACGCACTGGTGGCGGACCCGGATCGGGCGGCCACGATGGGAGAGCGGGGGCGGGAGCGCGCGGTCGCCGAGTTCGCCTGGGCGGAGATGGCGCGGCGGACGGTCGAGGTCTACGAGAGCGTGGCCTGAGCCCGAGGCCCTCGGGCAGGGGTGGGGCCGCCCGTCGCGACCCCGCCCCCGATCGGCTCCGCGGCGTCAGCCGACGGTCGCCTTCAGTGCCTCACTGAGGTCCGTGGCCTCGTCCGGGGTCATCTCGACGACCAGACGTCCACCACCCTCGAGCGGGACGCGCATCACGATGCCCCGGCCCTCCTTGGTCACTTCCAGGGGCCCGTCGCCGGTGCGGGGCTTCATCGCGGCCATTCGTCCGTCCTCCGTCAATCCACAACAGTCGTTCCGCGGGGACGCGCTCGGGGCACGCGCCGACCGTGGACCTCCATTCTTCCCCATGACCGGCGGCGGGGTGCAACCGAGGCGATCACGGCTCGGCAGCGATCGCCGCGGCGTTCACGCAGCGCAACGCGCCGGAGGCCGTCGGCGCCCACCGCCGGCGCTCACGGTCGGCCCGCGCGTGGCGCACCGGCCCGCCAGCAGTACCCCACGTGATCGTCCACCAGTCCGGTCGCCTGCATGAGCGCGTAGCAGGTGGTCGGTCCCACGAACCGGAAGCCGCGTTTCTTCAGGGCCGCCGACATCGCCACCGACTCGGGCGTGCGGGCCGGGACGTCCTCGATCCGTGCGGGGCGGGTGTGCGTACGCGGGTCCGGGGCGAACGACGCGAGGAACTCCCCCAGGTCGTCGCCGGCGTCGGCCAGGTCGAGCACGGCACGCGCGTTCGACACCGCGGCCTCGATCTTCTGCCGGTTGCGGACGATGCGGGAGTCGGCGAGCAGCCGGGCGACGTCACGGTCGCCGAAGCGGGCGACCTGCTCGGGGTCGAAGCCCGCGAAGGCCTCGCGGAACGCGGGACGCTTGCGCAGGATGACGATCCAGGACAGCCCGGACTGGAATCCCTCCAGGGTCAGGCGCTCGAACCAGGCGGCGGTGCCGTGGACGGGGCGCCCCCACTCGTCGTCGTGGTAGGCGAGATAGTCGGGGGCGGACAGGGCCCAGTCGCAGCGGCCCCGGCCGTCGCCGGTCACCGCCGCTCCTCCTCGGCGCGCATCCGCGCGATCGTGGCCTCCAGCCGGGCGACCCGCTGGTTCAGCTCGTCCCGGTCGGCCCGGACCCGGTCCAGCTCGCCGGCCAGCCGGTCCAGTGCCCAGTCGACCTCCGCCATCCGGTACCCGCGCAGGACCTGCTGGAACCGCAGGTCCCGGACGTCCGCGCCGGAGACCTCGCGGGCCGGCAGCCGGGTCGGTGTCGCGTCCGGGGCCAGCGGGGCGAGCTCCTCGCCGCGACCGAAGACCGCGGCCGCCAGCACGAAGACCAGCGTCGCCACGACGGCGAGGACGAGCACGTACACGAGCGCGGTCCCCATGCCGCCATCACATCACGAGCCGGCGACGGCGGCGCCCACCCCACGCGGCCGCGCGCCGGACGGAACGGGCCCGGCCGGGTGACCTGCGCGGACGTCGACCGGCGGGGGCCGGTCGACCTGCACGAGCGGGTGCATCTCGGTGCGCCACCCCGGCTCACCGGGGCCGTCGGCGGGAAGCACGCCGAGCAGCCCGGCGCCGGAGTCGGGGACGCCGCAGCGGTCCAGAGCCGTCGCGAGCACCTCGCGCGCGGTGCGGGCGAGCTCGTGCAGCGGACGGTTGCGGTGCCGCCGGACGCCCAGGTCGGCCTGCGCGACCGCACCGGGCCCCCGCAGCGCCGCGGTGTCGAGCAGCAGCCCGATGTCGACGCCGTAGCCGGTGGCGAACGGCAGCCGGTCGAGCAGCTCGCGGGTGGCCGCGTACTCGCCGCCGAGCGGCTGGCGGACGTGCCGCAGCCCGGGCCGGAACGCGGCGATCAGCGGGCGGGCGAGCAGCTCGGTGACCCGGCCGCCGTCGTGCCCGTCCGGGCCGCCCAGCGGACGCCGGTGGTAGCCCTTGACGAACGCGGTGCCGGGCCGCGTGAGCAGCGGTGCCAGCAGCCGCGGGACGAGGTCGGGGTGCGGGTCGACGAGGTCGGCGTCGACGAAGCAGACCACGTCGGCCGGCGCCCGTCCCCCGCCCAGCGCGACCACCGCCCGCCACATCGCCTCACCCTTGCCGGGCAGCACGGGGACACCGGGCAGCGCCCGCTCCCGGGACAGCACCCGCGCACCGGCCGCGGCCGCGCGTTCCGCGGTGCGGTCGGCGCTGCCGGAGTCGAGCACGACGAGGTCGTCGACCAGCGCGTCCGGGCCGGTGGTGAACCGGAGCAGTCCCTCGACGAGGGGACCGATCGTCGTCTCCTCGTCCAGTGCGGGGAGGACGACGGCGACGCGCCGGCCGTCCTTGGCCGCCGCCAGCCGGTTCGCGAGGGCGTCGTCCGGCCCGGTCATCCGACGGGGCGGGCGCAGGCGTCGAGGGCGGCACCGACCGGATCGGCGTCGGAGCGCACCACCCGCAGCCGGCCCATCGGTTCGAACGTCGCGAAGCCGCGCCCACCCAGCCCCGCGACCCAGTCGAGCAGGCCGTCCCAGTGGCCGTCCGGGTCGAGCAGCACGACCGGTTTCCCGTGCAGGCCGAGCACGCCGGCCGACCACACCTCGAACAGCTCCTCGCAGGTACCGAGCCCGCCGGGCAGGGCGAGGAACGCGTCGGCCCGGTCCTCCATCTCCTGCTTGCGTTCCCGCATGCTCTCGGTGATCACGAGCTCGTCGCTGTCGTGGTCGGCCCACTCCCGCTCGACCATCGACCGCGGGATGACCCCGACGGTGCGGCCGCCCGCGGCGCGGGCCCCGGCGGCGACCGCGCCCATCATCGAGCGCCGCCCGCCGCCGGAGACCAGCGTCCAGCCACGGGCCGCGACCGCCCGCCCGACGGCGTCGGCGAGCTTCACGTAGTGCGGCGCGACCCCGTCGGAGCTGGCGCAGTAGACGCAGACCGCGAACCCCGGTCCCGGGCCGGCCATCAGTGCGTCTCCTCCCAGGCGTGGTACGCCTCGCCGACGACGTCCACCGCGTCGTCGATGTCGTCGGTGAGGTGCAGCAGGTCCAGGTCCTTCTCGGAGATCTTCCCGTCGCCCAGGACGGTCTTGGCGATCCAGTCGTAGAGCCCGCCCCAGTACTCGGTGCCGAGGAGGACGACCGGGAACTTGGTGACCTTCTTGGTCTGCACCAGGCAGAGGGCCTCGAACAGCTCGTCGAGGGTGCCGAACCCGCCGGGCAGGCAGACGAACGCCTGCGAGTACTTCACGAACATCGTCTTGCGCGCGAAGAAGTACCGGAAGTTGATCCCGAGGTCCACCCACGGGTTGAGGCCCTGCTCGAACGGCAGCTCGATCCCGAGTCCGACCGAGAGCCCGCCGGCCTCCGACGCGCCCCGGTTCGCCGCCTCCATCGTGCCGGGACCGCCGCCGGTGATGACCGCGAAGCCCGCACCGGCGAGCCGCGCACCGAGCTCGCGGCCCAGCTCGTACTCCGGCGAGCCCACCGGCGTGCGGGCCGACCCGAACACGGTCGCGGCGCGGGGCAGCTCGGCGAGCATCCCGAAGCCCTCGACGAACTCGGCCTGGATCCGCAGGACCCGCCACGGGTCGGTGTGCACCCAGTCGGCCGGCCCACGCGAGTCGAGCAGCCGCTGGTCGGTGGTGGTGGGCTCGATGCTGCGGCTGCGGCGCAGGATCACCGGGCCGCGCTGCTTCTCCGGCAGCTTCCGGGGATCGGCGTCTTGGTCGGCCATGCGGCTCACGGTATTCCGCGGCCGCGGCCGCCCGGCGCCCGGATGGCTCAGGGCTGCGCGGGGGCGAGGTAGCGCCGCAGCACCGCGGCGCAGGCCGTGATGGCGTCCTCGGCGACGTGCTCCTCCCGGGTGTGGGCCAGGTTCGGGTCACCGGGCCCGTAGTTGACGGCCGGGATGCCGAGCGCGGCGAACCGGGAGACGTCGGTCCAGCCGTACTTCGCCCGCGGGGTCGCGCCGCTCGCCGTGACGAACTCGGCGGCCGCCGGCGCCGACAGGCCCGGCAGCGCGCCCGGCGAGAGGTCGGTGACGGTGAGCTCGAATCCGGCGAACACGTCCCGGACGTGCGCGACGGCCTGCTCCGCGGACCGGTCCGGCGCGAACCGGAAGTTGACGGTGACGACGCACTCGTCGGGCACGACGTTGCCCGCGACCCCGCCCCCGATCCGGACCGCCTGCAGGCCCTCCCGGTAGACGCAGCCGTCGATGTCGACCTCGCGCGCCTCGTAGCGGCCGAGCCGGGCGAGGATCTCCCCGGCCCGATGGATCGCGTTGTCGCCCAGCCAGGAGCGCGCCGAGTGCGCCCGGCGCCCCGAGGTCCGCAGCTCGACCCGCAACGTGCCCTGGCAGCCCGCCTCCAGCGTGCCGTCGGTCGGCTCGCCGAGGATCGCGAGGTCGGCGTCGAGCCAGTCCCGGTGCTCGCGCTCGATCCGGCCGAGCCCGTTGCGGTCGGCCTCGACCTCCTCGCAGTCGTAGAACACGAACGTGACGTCGTGCCGCGGCTCGGGCAGCGCGGCCGCGAGGTGGGCGAAGACGGCGTCGCCGGACTTCATGTCGGACGTGCCGCAGCCGTGCACGAGCCCGCCGGCCCGCCGCGACGGCACGTTGTCCGCGACCGGCACCGTGTCGATGTGCCCGGCCAGGAGCACCCGGTGGGGGCGCCCCAGCCGGGTGCGGGCGAGGACCGCGTCACCGGAACGGAGCACCTCCAGGTGCGGGGCCTGGCTGCGCAACGCCTGCTCGAGCGCGTCGGCCAGCGCCGTCTCCTCCCCCGAGACGCTCGGGACGTCGACCATCGCCGCGGTCAGCGTCACCGGGTCGGCGGTCAGGTCCAGCACGGGCGTCCTCGTCACCCGGCCGACGCTACCGACCGGCGCCGCCCCTCCGGGCCCGCACCCACCACCGCGCACGCCTCGTGATCGTCTTCACCCGGCGCCCGCCGCGGTCTGCCGCCGCGGTCTGCCGCCGCGGTCTCCCGCCGCGGTCTGCCGCCGCGGTCTCCCGCCGCGGTCTCCCGCCGCGGTCTGCCGCCGCGGTCTGCCGCCGCCGGGCGGTGGGTGATGGCCCGGCCTCCCTTTGCTCTGCTCACCTCTGCGCACCTGGCGCGTCCCGGTGAGCAGAGCAAAGTGACGGAGGACCAGGTGCCGCCGCCGGCGGCCGGCCGCCGGCAGCTCGACGTGATCAGTGCGGCCGGCCGGGCCCCTTGCACGGAGCACCGACGGGGGTGCGGCCCGGCGGGTCCACCGGCCCGGTTCTATCCACAAGCGGTCGAGCTGTCCACAGGCTGCGAATTGGTTTGCTCCCGCCGGCCGAATCCGGGTCAAGCTCGTGGCATGAGCAGCATCGATGCCGGTAGCCGGCTACCCGAGGAGCCGCCACCCGCTCCCGTCGACGTGGTGCTCCCGGACATCTCCGGCCTGGTCCGGGCCGTCCGCCGGCGGGCCGATCTCTCCCAGCGCGAGCTGGCCGAGCGCACCGGGCTGGCACGGTCGACGATCGGCCGGATCGAGAGCCGCACGCTCACGCCCGGTCTGGAGACGCTCACCACGATCCTCGCCGTCGCCGGGGTGCGGCTGGTCGCCGTCGACGAGAACAACCGCCGGGTGCCGCCGATGGAGGACCCGCCGGGAGACGACCTCCGGGACGGGGCCGGCCGCCGCTACCCGTCGCACCTGGACACGATCCTGGATCCGGCCCCTGGTGACTGGTGGGGCGACCGGTTCGGCCTGGCGCGGCCACCCGAGACGTTCAAGCGGGACCGGGTGATGCGGGACGTCATGCGCCGGCGCAGCGTCTGGGAGGTCCGCGTGAACCAGTTCTGGACCGCGCACCCGCCGCCGACGGTGGAGTTCTGGATCCAGCGGCAGTGCCGGTGCGAGCGTTGCGGCTGTCTTCCGCCTCCGGCACCCCCGCCGTTCCCGGCCGAGCGGGTCGAGCGATACCTGCAGGCCGCGGCCCTGCTCGCCACCGCCCAGATGTCGGCGGCCGACGTGGCCCGGCGCACGGACGTCCCTGCCCCGCGACCGTCCCCGGAACGGTAGGTTCGGCGCCCGTGAGTACCGAGTACCGCCGTGAACGCGCTTCCGGCACCGGCCTGGCCACGGTCACGACCGACGGCACCGTCCTCGACGTCTGGTACCCGGCGCCCGCCCTCGGCGGGGCCGAGGCGACCGATCCCGCCGACGTCCTTGCGCCCCTGGTCTCGACCGACGAGCTGCGGGGCGTCCGCACCGAGATCGTCCGCACCGAGATCGCCTCGCTGGCCGACGCCCCCGCCGACGCCGCCGACGTCTACCTGCGCCTGCACCTGCTCAGCCACCGGCTCGTCCAGCCGCACCAGGTGAACCTCGAGGGCCAGTTCGGGCTGCTGGCCAACGTCGTGTGGAGCAACCACGGCCCGTGCCCGGTGGCCGGGTTCGAGCTGACCCGCGCGAAGCTGCGCGCCCGCGGCCCGGTGACCGTGACGCACGTCGACAAGTTCCCGCGGATGGTCGACTACGTCGTCCCGTCGGGGGTCCGCATCGGTGACGCCGACCGGGTACGGCTCGGCGCCCACCTCGCCGAGGGCACGACCGTCATGCACGAGGGCTTCGTCAACTTCAACGCCGGCACCCTGGGCACGTCGATGGTCGAGGGCCGGATCTCCGCCGGTGTCGTCGTCGGTGACGGCTCGGACCTGGGCGGGTCCGCCTCCGTCATGGGCACGCTGTCCGGGGGTGGCAAGGAGGTCATCTCGGTCGGTCGCCGCTGCCTGCTCGGCGCCAACGCCGGCCTGGGCATCTCGCTCGGCGACGACTGCGTGGTCGAGGCCGGCCTCTACGTCACCGCGGGGACGAAGGTGACGCTGCCGGACGGGTCGACGGCCGCGGCGCGCACCCTCTCCGGCCAGGACGGGCTGCTGCTGCGGCGCAACTCCGTCACCGGTGCGGTCGAGGCCCTGCCCCGGACCGGCGAGGGCATCGCGCTCAACGCCGCGCTGCACGCCAACTAGACATGAGCATCGACGGGGCGCCCCAGCCTCCCTCGAACCTGTACGGCGTGGCCGACCTCGGTGAGCCGCTGACGGCCGGGCCGCGTGACCCGGCCGTCCACCACGTCCGCGCGCTGCTCGACAAGCGGCTCCGCGCGATGCTGCACCACGAGCCCGGCGTCCGGGACGGCTCGGACATCGAGGAGCTGCACCAGATGCGGGTCGCGGTGCGCCGGATGCGGGCCGCGCTCAAGGCCGCCCGGCCCCTGCTCGACCACACCTGGGCCGACGGGCTCCGGCGCGAGCTGGGCCGGCTCGGGCGCGCGCTGGGCCCCGTCCGGGACCTCGACGTGATGATCGAGCGGCTGCGCGGCGGGGTGGCGACGATGCCGGCCGCCGAGCACGCCGCCGGCGACCGCCTGATCGCGGTGCTGGAGGGCGACCGGGTCGCGGCCCGGGCGGCGATGCTGGACGAGCTCGACTCGGACCGGCACGCCACGCTGCGGCGGCGCCTGGTCGAGACCGTGTCCGCGCCGCTGCCCGAGCCGTCGGACGGTGTCGCCCGCCCGGCGCTGATCGACCTGGTGCGCGCCGAGAGCGGCAAGCTCACCAAGGCCGTGCACCGGGCAGGGCCGAACCCGCCGGACATGACTCTGCATGACCTGCGGATCCGCACCAAACGGCTGCGCTACACCGGCGAGCTCGTCGAACCGGCGATGCGCGACGAGGACGGCGAGCGCACGAAGGACTCCAAACGGGTCAAGAAGATGCTCGCGGCCGCGGAGGGCCTCCAGGAGGTCCTCGGTGACCACCAGGACGCCTGCGTGGCGGAGCACCGCATCCGGGTCCTGCTCGACGAGCTCGGGACCGCCCCGGACGCCCACGAGGTCTTCGTCGGCGGCCGGCTCGTGGAGCGCGAGCGGGCCCGGGCCGAGGCACTTCGGACCCGGTGGTGGGACGCCTGGCTGGTCCTCTCCGAGCGCGCCGGGAAGCTCTGACCGGTGCTACCCCGGGCGGTCGCCGAGCAGCCGGACGGCGACCGCCTGGAGCAGACCCCCGGCGAGCGGCAGGACGATCGCGGGCGCGAACCCCCCGAGGTCGATGACCAGCCCCATCACCAGCGGGGCGATCCCGGCCGCGCAGTAACCCACACCGAGCCCGAACCCGCTGACCGCGGCGCTCCGGGCCGGCGTCGGCGTCCGCCACGCGATCAGGGCGAGCCCGAGCGGGAACCCGGCCCCGACACCGATCCCGATCAACGCTGCCCACAGCCATGGCAACGGCGTCCCCGGGGCGGGCAGCACCAGCGCACCCGTGGTCCCGGCGACGCTGCTCAGCACCGTCGTCGACGCCCAGAACCGCCACCGGCGGCGCCGCTCCGCAGCCGCGGGGATCAGCAGGGCGGCGGGGATCTGCACGATGCTCCACACCGCCAGCAGCAGGCCCGCGGCCTGCGGCGACCAGCCCTGCTGCTCGTAGAACGGCGACAACCAGGTCATCCAGCCGTAGAAGATCGTCGACGAGCCGACGAGGTAGCAGGCGACCCGGCGGGCGAACGGGTCCCGCCAGGTGCACAGCTCGTCGGTGACGGAGGTGGCCTCGCCGTCGGGGGCGACCGGTCGGGCCCGCCCGATCCGGCCGGCCACCGGGGTCCACACCGCGACGGCGAGCACCGCGGGCACCGCCCAGACCGCCAGCGACAGGGACCATCCACCGAACGCGACGGCCAGGGGCACGGCGGCTGCCGACGCGACCGTCGCGCCGATCATCATCGAGACGACGTAGCCCCCGGTCACCACCCCGGCCCGCTCGGCGAGGTGCTCCTTGACGACACCGGTCAGCAGTACCCCGGCGACGCCGATACCCAGCCCGATCAGCACGCTGCCGACGACCAGCGCGGGCAGCACGGCGACGGCGCGCAGCAGGCTGCCCGCCCCGATCGCCCCGACGGCGGCGCCGAGCAGGCGCTCCCGGCCGAGCAGGACGGCAAGCGGCGCGGCGCCGAACGAGCCGGCGGACATCATCAGCACCGCGCCGGCCTGGACCAGCCCGGCGGGGCCGGCGCCGATGCCGAGATCCGCCCGCGCCGTCTCCAGCAACGGCGGGTACCCGGCCAGCCCGGCGCGCAGGTTCACCGCGAGCGCCAGCACCCCCAGCAGGACGAGCGCCGGCCGGATCCCCTGTCGGGCCGGCGACCTGCTCATCGGTGATCCTTCGCGGGACGGGGACGGTGGACCGGGCGCCCCGCGGGTCAGCCGGCGACGAGCCGCTCGACGGCCGTGTCGATGCGCTCGTCCGGCGCGGTCAGGGCGACCCGCACGTGCCGCGCGCCTGCGGGGCCGTAGAACTCGCCCGGCGCGACCAGGATCCCGAGCTCGGCGAGCCGGTCCACGGTCTGCCTGCACTGCTCACCGGCGGTGGCCCACAGGTACAGGCCGGCCGACGAGTGCTCGATCTCGAGCCCGGCCTTCTCCAGCCCCGCCCGCAGGCGGGAGCGGCGGGCGTCGTACCGGTCGGCCTGCTCGGCGACGTGCCCGTCGTCGGAGACCGCCGCCTCCAGCGCGGCCTGCACCGGCCGCGGGACGATCATCCCGGCGTGTTTGCGCACCTCGAGCAGGCCCGCGACCAGCGACGGGTCACCGGCCACGAACCCCGCGCGGTACCCGGCCAGGTTCGACACCTTCGACAGGGAGTGCACGGCCAGCAGACCGGTGTGGTCGCCGTCGCACACGTCCGGGTGCAGCACCGAGAGCGGCGCCGGGTCGGCCACGCCGGGCAGGCCCAGGTAGCACTCGTCGGAGGCGACGACCGCGCCCCGCTCGCGGGCCCAGGTGACCACCTTCCGCAGGTGCTCGACCGGCAGGACCCGGCCCGTCGGGTTCGACGGCGAGTTCAGCCAGATCAGTTTCACCCGGGCCGGGCCGGCCGCCGTCAGGCCGTCCGACCGGATGTGGCCGGCGCCCGCCAGCCGGGCCCCCACCTCGTAGGTCGGGTACGCCAGCTCGGGGATGACGACGGTGTCCCCGGCGCCGAGCCCCAGCAGCGTCGGCAGCCAGGCGACCAGCTCCTTGGACCCGATCGTCGGTAGGACCGCGGCCGGGTCCACCCCGGGCACGCCGAAGCGCCGCTGCAGGGAGGCGGCGACCGCCTCGCGCAACGCCGCGGGGCCGTGCGTCGTCGGGTAGCCGGGCTCCGCGGCCGCCGGTCCGGACAGGGCGTCCCGCAGCAGCCCCGGAACCGGGTCCACCGGGGTGCCGACCGAGAGGTCGACGATCCCGTCCGGGTGGCCCGCGGCCCGCTCGCGTGCCGCGGTCAGCGAGTCCCAGGGAAAGTCGGGCAGGTTCAGCCGGTTCACTCGTCGTGTTCCTGCGGGGGCAGGCTCTTGGCGGGCTCGACGTCGTAGTCGACCTTGCCGACCTTCGAGGCGCCGCCCGGCGAGCCCAGCTCGTCGAAGAAGTCGACGTTGGCCTTGGTGTAGGCGGCCCACTGCTCCGGGACGTCGTCCTCGTAGTAGATCGCCTCGACGGGGCAGACCGGTTCGCACGCACCGCAGTCGACGCACTCGTCGGGGTGGATGTAGAGCATCCGGCCACCCTCGTAGATGCAGTCCACCGGGCACTCCTCGATGCACGCCTTGTCGAGCAGGTCGACGCAGGGCTCGGCGATCACGTAGGTCACTTCGGTGGTCCTCCACTCGGGCCGCGGGCACCCGGAGATCGTGTGGTGGTGGGGTGCCCGGTCAAACTGGGACTCCCGCAGGTTAACCCTCGCCCCGGAGTGGGGCAGGAGTGAGGTGGTCGGCGCCATGCTGGACGAGCTGCTGGGACGCCGGGTCGCGCTCCGGCACCGGATCGCCCCGGACGGTGCGCCGGGCCCGAGATTCACCGACGCCGTGGGGAACCTCACGTCCGAGGAGCCGGGGACGGTGACCGTCCACACCCGGACCGGGCCGGTGCGGGTGGCCCGGGACGCCATCGTCGCCGTCCGCGAGGTGCCGCCGGCACCGGCGCGGCGGGCCTCCCGGGCCGCGGTGGCGGAGCTCGAACGGGTCCGGGCCGCGGCCTGGCCGGCGCCGGTCCGCGAGGACCTCGGCGGCTGGGTGCTGCGTGCGGCCGGGGGCTGGACGAAGCGGGCGAACTCCGCGCTCGCCCTCGGCGACCCCGGGATGCCGGTGGAGCAGGCGCTCGCCCGGGTGCAGGCGTTCGCCGCCGCGCACGGGATCGCCCCGCGCGTGCAGGCCCCGGTGGGCTCGCCGTGGTCGAACCGGGTCCTCGACGCCGGCTGGCAGGTCCTGCCGGCCGGGGACGGGGAGAGCCTGGTGCTGGTGACCGGCGTGGAACCCGTGGTGGCGGCACCCGACTGGCCGGCCCGCCCGACCGCGGCCTGGTGGGCGGTGACCGGCGAGGGCCCCTTCCCTGCGGGCTCCCCCGCCCTGGCGGTCCTGACCGGTGACGGCCCGTTCGGGGTGGCGCCCCCAGGTGAGCAGAGCAATGCGGCGAGTCCGGTGCGCCCTCGTGAGCAGAGCAAAGCGGCCCGTGCTGGTGCCCCCGCGCGCCCCGGTGAGCAGAGCAGAGGAGTGCCGGAGGTGGTGGGGTTCGGGGTGCTCGACGACCCGGAGGAGGGCCCGGTCGCGGCGGTCCGCGCCGCGGTGGTCGGCGACCACGTGCACTTCGGCCGGCTCACCGTGCTGCCCCGCTTCCGCCGCCGCGGGCTCGCCACCCGGCTCACCCGCGCCGCGCTCGCCTGGGCCGCCGCCCGCGGCGCCCGGCACGCCGTCGTCGAGGTCGCGACCGGGAATCCCGGCGGCCGCGCCCTGTACGCGCGGGAGGGCTGGTCCGAGCACCACCGGTCGCACTACCTGGTGCCCGGCCGGACAGAACCGGGCTGATCAGGCCCCGGGGCGGGCGGCGAGCCCGTGCCGGTCCAGCCAGGTGCGGCCCTCGCGGGCCGCGCGCTTGAGACCCGACCACTCCCCCAGGTACTTCCCGAGCACCCCGACGACCGGCAGCATCCCGAGCCACTCGTGGTAGAAGCGTCCGTGCGGCCGCTTGTCGAGCTCCTCCTCGACCGACCACAGCGCCCGGCCGAGCCGCCAGACCGCGGCGCCGACCTTCTTCAGCGTCGCGCGCGTCCCCGACTCCGCCAGGTCCCCGGTGAGCTCCGAGGCGCGGGCGTCGGCGGCGGCGTCCTCCGCGGGGGTCAGGGCACGGTCGCCGAGGGCGAGCTCACGCCGGAACAGCACCGCCGCCAGCAGCTCCACCAGCCGGTCCTCGTCGCGGACGCCGTGCTCACCGGCCAGCGCGACCAGCAGCAGCCCCTCCCCCGCGGCGCCGACGGCATCGGACACCGGCAGCGTCCGCGCCAGCGCGCCGCCGAGGCCGGGGATCGCGGCGATCAACGTGGTGAACCGGCCGACCCGGTAGACCCACCAGTGCGCGCGGGCGTCGACGTCCATCCGGGCCCAGGCCGCCGTCCCGGGCACCTGGACCGAGGCGAGCGCGTCGAGGATCTTGTCGGCGAGCGAGCGTTCCTCCGGCGGGACGTCCCGGGCGCCCGCACCGTCCGGCGTCACCCGGGCCCGCAGGCCGAACGGGTCGGACTCGCGCAGCCCGTCGAGCACCGGCCGGGTGGCCCGCACGAACGGGCGCAGCACGGTCACGATCTGCTCGTCGGAGATCTTCCCGATCATCACCGGACTCCCTTCGGCCCACCGGCCAGGTTCTCGACGGCCCGGCGGAACGCGTGCAGGCCGGCCGCCGACCCCGCCAGCAGCAACAGCAGCGACTGCCAGGTGCCGGGGAGCAGCACGTCACCGCCCGGACCCAGCATGCCCAGCACCAGCACCGAGACGAACCAGACGAGCAGCGGCGCGGCCGCACCGGCGGGTGTCGGGGAGATCTCGGTGACCGTCGTGTGCACCAGCCAGGGCAGCGACACGACGGCGACCACGGTCCCGACCGGGACCGGCACCGGCCCGATGTAGAGCATCTGGAACATCAGCTCGACGGCAGCCAGCAGCACCGAGATCAGCAGCAGCAGCCCGGCGAACGGCAGCCGGGTCGGGTCGCTCACGGCTCCACCCCCTCGAACAGGTCCGTCTCGATGATCTCCTCCGGGTCCGCCCCGTGCAGCACGAACTCCTCCACGCCGAGCAACGGCTGGACGATCGTGTTGCTCATCGCGAACGCCGCCCACCCGTCCCCGGTCCGGACGTCGATCTGGGTGGCGTGCGCCCGCATGGCGGCGATCCGCGCGTCGTCGTGGGCCGACACGTCGAGCCGGGTCGTGACGGCGGCGGCGTCGTGCCCGGGGTGCTCGTCGGGTTCCGGCCAGCGCAGCCCGGTCCGTGCCGGGTCCCCGCCGCAGGCCTGCAGCAGCTCGGCCAGCCCGTCGGCCAGCAGCGCGGCCGAGCGCACCGTGAAGTACAGCTTCGCGACGACGTCCGGTCGCGCGGCCGCGGCGGCGACCGTCAGCTCGTGCGCGCGGACGTGGTCGGGGTGCCCGTAGCCCCCGTCGTCGGCGTAGGACACCAGCACCTGGGGGCGGACCTCGTCGACGATCTCCAGCAGCTGGGCGAGCTGGGTGCCGAACACCGCGGGCGCGGCGAACGCCCGCGGGTGCAGGTCCGGGGGCAGCGCGGCGCGGGTGCCGTGCCCGGCGAGCACCATCCCGGTGTCCCGCCAGCGCCCGGCACCGCCGAGGTAGCGGTGGTCCGGGCCGCCGAGCGCGGCGAGCGCGCCGTCCAGCTCACGGGTCCGGTACCCGCCGAGCTGGTCACCGCGGTCCGGGGCGAGCTCGGCCAGCTCCGGCGGGATCACCTCGCCCTCCTCGCCGAGGGTGCAGGTCACGACGGTGACACCGGTGTCCGGCTCGGCGGTGTAGCGCGCGATGGTGCCGCCGGTGGTCAGGGTCTCGTCGTCCGGGTGGGCGTGGACGAGCAGCAGGCGGCGGCCGGGCGACGGTCGGGCGGGAGACACCGGCGGAGCTTACGGGGCGCTGCTCGCCCGCTCCGCGACGGTGGTCGGCAGCGGGAAGTCCGCGGCCTCGCCGGTCGCGGCCGGCACCGGGACCGACGCCCCGGTGAGCGCCACCGTGGGCACCGCCGTCGTCGCCAGCCCGGCCGGCTCGATCCCGGCCCGCACCAGCAGGTCCCCCAGCGCGGCGATCATGGCGCCGTTGTCGGTGCACAGCCGGGGCGCCGGCACCCGCAGGGTGATCCCCGCGTCCGCGCAGGCACGTTCCATCTCGGTGCGCAGCACCCGGTTCGCCGCGACCCCGCCGACCATCAGCAGGGTGTCCGCGCCCCGCTCGGCGCAGGCCCGCAGCGCCTTGCGCACCAGCACGTCGACCACGGCCATCTGGAACGACGCCGCCACGTCCGCGACCGGGACCGGGCGCCCCGCGTCCTGCGCGGCCTCGACGTGCCGGGCCACGGCCGTCTTCAGCCCGGAGAAGGAGAACCCGAACACGGCGTCGCGCGGCCCGGTCATCGGCCGGGGGAACGCGATCGCGGCGGGGTCCCCGTCGAGGGCGGCCCGCGACACCGACGGCCCGCCCGGGTAGGGCAGCCCGAGCAGCCGGGCGACCTTGTCGAACGCCTCGCCGGCCGCGTCGTCGACGGTGTCGCCGAGGTGCTCGACCGGGTCGCGGGCCAGGTCGGACAGCGACAGCAGCGAGGTGTGCCCGCCGGAGACGATCAGGCAGACGCAGCGCTCCGGCAGCGGCCCGTGCTCCAGGACGTCGACGGCGGCGTGCCCGGCCAGGTGGTGCACGCCGTAGAGGGGGACGTCCAGCGCCGTCGCGTACGCCTTCGCCGCGGCGACGCCGACGTGCAGGGCCGGGGACAGGCCCGGTCCCGCGGTGACGGCGACGGCGTCCACGTCGGACGGCGACACCCCGGCCGCCTCGATCGCCGCCCGCACCATCGGCACCACGGCGCTCACGTGTGCGCGGGCCGCGACCTCCGGGACGACCCCGCCGAAGCGGGCGTGCTCGTCCGCCGACGACGCCAGGCCCTCACCGAGCAGCACCCCGTCCCGGACCAGGCCCGCCCCGGTCTCGTCACACGACGTCTCGATCCCCAGCACCAGCGACACGCCGACCAGTGTCCCACCGGCCGCGGGCCGCCGACCGGAAGACCCCGCTCACAGCGCTCACAGCAGCGAGCGCGCCTCCGCGTAGTGGCACGCCACCGGATGCCCGGCGCCCCGGTCGACCAGGGCGGGCTCGGTCTCGACGCACGCCTGCTGCTCGTCGGGGGTCAGCTCGAGCGCGAACTTCGGGCAGCGGGTGCGGAACCGGCAGCCGGACGGCGGATCCGCCGGGCTGGGCAGGTCCCCGACGACGGTGATCCGCTCCCGGGCCCGCTCGCGGCGCGGGTCCGGCAGCGGGATCGCCGAGATCAGGGCGTGCGTGTAGGGATGCCCGGGAGCCCCGAACAGGGCGGCCGCCGGCCCGGTCTCCACGATCTTGCCCAGGTACATGACCGCGATCCGGTCGGCGATGTGCCGCACCACCGACAGGTCGTGCGACACGAACAGGTACGACAGCCCCCGTTCGCCCTGCAGCTCCTGCAGCAGGTTGAGCACGCCCGCCTGGATCGACACGTCCAGCGCCGACACCGGCTCGTCGAGCACGATCAGCTGGGGCGCCAGCGCGAGCGCGCGGGCGATCCCGATGCGCTGGCGCTGGCCGCCGGAGAACTCGTGCGGGTAGCGGTTGCCGTGCTCGGGGCGCAGCCCGACCGTCGCCATGAGGTCGCGCACCTGCTGCCGGCCGCCGTCGCCGTAGCAGCCGTGGATCCGCAGCGGCTCGGCGATCAGCTCGCTCACCGGCATCCGCGGGTCCAGTGACGCGTACGGGTCCTGGAACACCAGCTGCATCTGCCGGCGCAGCGACCGCATGCGTGCCCCGGACAGCCCGGTGATCCGCTGGTCGCCGAACCGGACCTCGCCCGAGGTCGCCGGGACGAGGTTGAGCGCGACCCGGGCCAGCGTCGACTTGCCGCAGCCGGACTCGCCGACCAGGCCCAGGGTCTCGCCCTCGGCGATGTCGAACGAGACGTCGCTGACCGCCTGGACGGTGCCGACGGTGCGGCGCAGCAGGCCGCCGGAGCGGATCGGGAAGTTCTTGACCAGGTTGCGGGCCGACAGCAGCGCCGTCGTCGTGGCCGTGTCCGCCGGGTGGCTCACCGGGTGCCCTCCGCTCCGACCGCGGCCTGATCCTCGGCCTCGCCACGGGCCGGGTCCGCACCGAACACGTCCTGCGGCGCCGCACCGTCCACCTGCGACGAGTGGTGGCACGCGGCGCGGTGCCCGTCGCCGACCTCGGCGAGCTCCGGCTCGGACCGGCCGCAGATCTCGGTGGCCAGCGGGCAGCGCGGCGTGAACGGGCAGCCCGGCGGCATCGCGACCACCGACGGCGGGGATCCCGGGATCGGCGTCAGCCGCTCGGTGGGTCGGTCGAGCCGGGGCAGGCTGCCGAGCAGGCCCAGCGTGTAGGGCATCCGCGGCCGGTAGAAGATGTCCTCCACGCCGCCGACCTCGACCGGCTTGCCCGCGTACATGACCAGCACGCGGTCCGCCTGGCCGGCGATCACCCCCAGGTCGTGGGTGATCAGCACCATGGCGGCGCCGGTCGACCGCTGCGCGGCCTGCAGCGCCTCCAGGACCTGGGCCTGGACGGTCACGTCCAGTGCCGTCGTCGGCTCGTCGGCGATGATGACGTCCGGGTCGTTGGCCATCGCGATCGCGATCACCACGCGTTGCCGCATGCCGCCGGACAGCTCGTGCGGGTAGGACGCGACGCGCTGTTCCGGGTTCGGGATCCGGACCAGCTCCAGCAGCTCGACCGCCCGTTCCCGGGCCCGGGCCCGGGACACGTCGCGGTGCGCGAGCACCGCCTCCTCGATCTGGTAGCCGACCGTGTAGACCGGGTTCAGAGAGGTCATCGGGTCCTGGAAGATCATCGCGATGCGCTCGCCGCGGACCGTGTTGAGCTCACGCTCGGAGAGGGTGAGCAGGTCGCGGCCGTCGAACCGGATCTCGCCGGTCACCTGCGCGGTGCGGGGCAGCAGCCCCATCACCGCGAGCGAGGTGACGGACTTGCCGGACCCGGACTCGCCCACGATGCCGAGCACCTCGCCGCGGCCGAGCCGGTAGTCGACACCGCGGACGGCGCGGACCGGGCCCTCGTCGCTCGGGAACGTGACGGTGAGCCCGGAGACCTCGAGGACCGCCTCGGGGGTAGCTGCTGTCACTGGCGCACCTTCGTCTGCTGCGGGTCGAACGCGTCACGCAGGCCGTCGCCGATGAAGTTGATCGTGAGCGCGATCGTGATGATGAACAGGCCCGGGAAGTAGAACAGCCACGGCCGGGTGGTCAGCGCCGTCTGTGCCTCCGAGACGAGCAGCCCCAGCGAGGTGTCCGGCGTCTGCACGCCGAAGCCCAGGTAGGACAGCGCCGTCTCCAGCAGGATCGCCAACGCGACCAGGATCGTCAGGTTGACGAAGATCGAGCCGAGCGCGTTGGGGACCAGGTGCCGCAGGATGATCCGGGAGTTCGACGCGCCCAGCGCCCGGGCCGCCTCGATGAACTCCTTCTCCCGCAGCGACAGGACGACGCCGCGCGCGACCCGGGAGACGTAGGCCCAGTACAGGCCGGCGATGACCAGCCCGATGAGGTACCAGGTCCCGCCGAAGTGGTGGGCGAGCATCGCGGCCACCGCGATGAGCGGCAGCGTCAGCACCAGGTCGGCGATCCGCATCATGAGCGTGTCGATCCAGCCGCCGAAGTACCCGGCGACCGAGCCCCACAGCGTGCCGACGAGCGTCGCCAGCACGGCGACCATCACCGAGACCTGCAGCGAGATCCGGGTGCCGCCGAGCACCTGGGCGAGTTGGTCCTTGCCGACGGCGTCGGTGCCGAACGGGTGCTGCAGCGACGGGGCCGCCGAGTTGTCCGGGGTGATCTCGCCGACGTCGTAGCGCCAGAGCGCCCCGCCGACGTAGGCGAGCAGGATCAGCCCGACCAGCACCACGAGGCTGACCATCGCGGCCCGGTGCCGCAGGAAGCGGCGCAGCACGAGCCGGCCCTGGCTGCGCTCGGCGACGGTGAACTCGCGGTCGTCGGCCGCGCCCGCGACGGCGGCGGGCGCCGACCCGGCACGGTGCGTGGTCGAGGCGTCAGGCATAGCGGATCCTGGGGTCGAGGACGCCGTAGAGCAGGTCGGCGACCAGGTTGAACGCGATCACGATCGCGGCCGAGACCAGCAGCCAGGACGTCACGGCGTAGGTGTCGAACTGCCGGATCGACTCGATCAGGAAGTCCCCCAGCCCGCGCCACTGGAACACCCGCTCGGTGATCACCGCACCGCCCAGGATGGTCGCCACGTCGAGCGCGGTCACCGTGGTCAGCGGGATCAGCGCGGTGCGCAGGGCGTGCCGGAACATGACGGTGCGCCGGGAGAGGCCCTTCGCCCGCGCGAGCCGCACGTAGTCGGAGTTCAGCGTCTCGAGCATCGACGCCCGGGTGAAGCGGCTCCAGGCGGCGTAGGAGATCAGCGCGAGGGCGATCGTCGGCAGCACCAGGTGCCCGGCGATGTCCACGACCCGGGCGAGGAAGCCCGGCGGCGCCGGGACCGACGACGCGCCGATGGTGTAGATGACCTGGTCGCCGACGATCGTGTTGAAGTCGATGCCGCCCTGCTTGAGCAGGATCGCCAGCCAGAACGACGGCATCGCCAGGAACAGGAACCCGAGGAAGGTCGCGGTGTAGTCGGCCTTCGAGTACTGCCGCACCGCCGTGTAGACGCCCACCAGGACGGCGAGCACGAGTGCGATCACCATCGCGACGATGATCAGCCGCATGGTGACCCAGAACCGGGCGCCCAGCTCGGCGCCGATGTCCTGGGTGGCGATGACCGAGGGCCCGAAGTCGCCGCGGAGCACCCCGCCGAGCCACGACAGGTACCGCGGGACCAGCGGTTCGTTCAGGTGCAGCCGGTCCGCCTCGGCGGCGAGGACGTGCGGCGGGGGCGGCGGGTTGCGCAGGATCAGCGGGGTCAGCGGGTTCCCGGACAGGGTCCCCAGCCAGAACACGACGAACGAGGACACGAGCAGGATCGGGATCGAGACCACGATCCGGCGCACGGCGTAGATGAGCATGTGCAGTCCTTTCGCCGTCCCGGCCGCCGCGGGGGCGGCCGGGACGGCCGGGCCGGGTCAGCCGCCGGTGCGGAGGCCCCACTCCCCGGCGTTGTACATCGGCCCGTTCAGGCTCGCGTTGCTCCGCACGTTGGCGACGCCGTTCTGCGTCGCGAGCAGGACCGGCTTCTGGTACAGCGGCAGGACGTAGGCGTCCCCGAGGATGATCCGGTCCGCCTCGTTCAGCTTCGCCGTGGCCGCCGCCTTGTCCACCGAGGACGCCGCCTCGGTCAGCAGCTTGTCGGTGGCCGGGTTCTTGTACTGGCCGAAGTTGTTCCCGGACGTCGACAGGAACGTCTGCTGGGCGTTGGCGAACGGCGCGGGCGACTGCACCCAGGCGAACACCATGATGTCGTAGTCACCGGCGGTCAGGGTGGTCCCGAGGTCGTCGGTCGGCTCGACGGTGACGTTGATCCCGAGCTGACGCATGTAGCCGGCGAACAGCTCGCTCTCGTTCTGCCGGATGGCGTTGCCGACCGTGTAGCGGATCCGCATGGCCGGCACCGGCTTCCCGCCCGGGGCGACCAGCGCCTGCCCGACCCCGGTGTAGCCGGCGTCGGTGAGGATCTTCTTGGCCCGCTCGACGTCGCCCGAGCCGAGCCCGGTCTGCGCGATGTTGTCGGTGTAGCCCTCCTGCTGGGGCAGGAACATCAGGCTGTTCAGCGGCCCGACCTCGGGGTTGAACTGCCCGACGGTCTTGGCGATGATGTCCTGCCGGTTCACCGCGGTGAACATCGCCTGCCGCAGCGCCTTGTCCTGCAGGGCCGGGTTGCGCAGGTTGAGATCGTAGTGCTCCCAGGTCAGGCCGAGCTGCTGCTGCTGGGAGACGTTCGGGATCTGCTGGAGCTGCTGGACGATGTCCACCTGCGGCTGCGGGTAGATCACCTGCACCTCGTTGTTCTGCAGGGCGATCGGCTCCTGGGTGGCGTCGGTGATCACCCGCATGATCAGCTTGTCCAGCGTGGGCTTGGTCGCCCCGTACCAGCGCGGGTTGGGGGCCAGCGTCAGCGCCTGGTTGTCCTGCCAGCGCTCGACGACGTACGGGCCACCGGAGTAGGTCGGCGGGTTCTTCCCGAACCAGTCGAACGAGGCGGCGACGCCCTGCGGGGTGTTGAGGTCGCCGTGCTGGGCGGCGATGTGGGCCGGGTAGAGGGGCTGGCCGGAGCTGAAGTAGTTCTGCCAGTCCGTGAACGGCTTGCTCAGCGTCATGGTCGCGGTCTTGCCGCCGTCGGAGGCGGTCACGTTCTGTACGAGCTCCCAGCCGCCGTTGCCCGCGGTGGAGCAGTCCGGGCACCGGGCCGGGCTCTGCATCTTCCAGGCGTAGATGAAGTCCTGGGCGCTGATCGGCGTCCCGTCGCTCCAGACCGCCTCGGGCTTGATCTTGTAGACGATGGTGGTCGGGTTGACCAGGTCGGCGGACACCATGAGGTCGGTGTTGAGCGCCAGCTTGAGGTCCGGCTGGGTCTTGAACGCGGCCGGCAGGTAGGCCTGGGTGGCCATGCCGGTCTCGAACACGTTGCCGTCGGCCGAGACGACGTTCCAGTTCGGGATGTTCTTCTCGATCGCGAACGTGATCGTACCGCCCCGTTGCAGCTGGTCCGCCGGAACGGCGTTGCAGGTGTTGACGTTCGCGGGACAGTCGGCGAAGTTGCCACTGGCGGTGGCACTGCCTCCACCGCCGCCCCCCACGCCGCACGCGCTGAGCAGCAGGGCGCTCACGCCCGCCACCGCGACCGCGGCCGCCGCCTTGATTCTCATCGTCGAACGTGCCTCTCGAGATCGGTGGGGTGCACGCCGGTGTGGCACCCGCTCGGACGGGACGAGCGCCCGGATGTACTGCCGGGTAACGCGTCCGGAGGAACGCTAGGAATCGCGTCGCCCCACCGCGACGCCCCGTCGTCGATCGTGTCCAAAGGGTGACCTCCACGTCGACGAGCGCGGTCGCGGACGGACCGGACGCTAACAACGCGCACGGGTGTCCGGCAGACCTTCACCGCACTTCGCAACCTGTTTGGTACACACGTACCACTCATCGACGCGGTGGCGCGTCAGTTCTCGGGCTCGCCCGCCTCGTCGGTCGGGACGACCTCGCTCGAGCCCGCCGGCTCGGCCCAGGTCCGGGCCCCGCTCATCGGGCCGGTCTCGATCGGGCCGGGCGTCACGTGCGTCGCGGCGTCGGTCTCCCGGTTGCTGATCACCAGTCCCTGGGCCTGGTAGAGCGGCAGGGCGGGGAGCTGGCGCCACAGCACCCGCTCGGCCTCGACGACGACCGACGGGTCCGCCGGGCCGGTGCGCAGCTCGTCGAGCAGCGGCTGCAGCGCCGGGAAGCAGGACGTGCCCGGCAGGTCGTCCGGGACGTCGTCCGGCGGGCAGCCGTAGTCGGAGTCCAGCCGGGGCCCGATCGCCCCGTACGCCGGCCGCGGTGCGACGACGATGTCCACCGCGACCGGGCCGCCCCCGCCGGGGGCCGTGCTCGTCGTGGTCGGCGCGGTGGCCGGGTCCGGCGTGGGCGCCGGGGCCGGCTGTTGCGCGCCGGGCGGCGGGGCGGCGCCGGGCGCCGGGGTGGTGGTGGTGGGAGCGCCGCCGGCGCCGGGCGCCGGTGCGGTCGTGGTCGGCGGCGTGGGCGGCACGTCCGCGCTGGTCAGCAGCTCCGGGGTGGCGGGGGCGACGACGGTCGCACCGATCCCGCCCGCCTCCAGCTGCTCGGCGACCGCCCGCGCGACCTCGACGTCCTCGCTGCGCTCGGCCCCGGCGCCGACCACCACGGTCAGCGGCCGCCCGCCGAGCGACCAGCGGCCGTCGGCGCCGCGCACGTACCCGGCCTCGGTGAACGCCGCGGCGGCGGCCGCCGGGTCGGGCCGGCCGGGCGCGCCGGCGGGCGCGGTCGGCGCGTACCCCGGGTCGGAGGGGGCGAGCCCGAACGCGTCGGCGGCGACGGAGCCGGGGTTGACCCGTTCCCGGATCGCGTCCCGGTCCAGGGACGCGGCAACGCCCTCGCGCACCCGGGGGTCGGCCAGCGGCCCGTCCTGGGTCCGGAACGACAGCTGCTGGACCGCCGGGCGCGGGCCGCGCTGCACGGTCGGCGGCTCCGGCGAGCGGGCGAGCACGTCGAGGGCCCGGGTCACGTCCGGCCGGGCGTCCGGGAGGGCGAGGTCGATGCCCTGGCTCTGCAGGGCGGTCGGCAGCGTGTTCGGCGGGATGCGGCGCAGGACGATCTCGTCGACCACCGACGGGGTGTCCCAGTACGGATCGTTGCGGGCCAGCAGGACCTCGCCCCGCAGCCGGTCCACCTGCATGAGCCGGAACGGGCCGCCCGATGCGGGGACGCCGTTGCGGAACGGCGCGGTCCAGCCACCGGGCGCATCCTTGAGCAGGTGCGCCGGCAGCAGGTTGTCGAACAGCTCCTGCCAGTGCGGGTACGGCTCGGCGAAGACGACGTCGACGGCCTTGCCCGCGGCCCGCGAGCGCACGTCGATGATCTCCCGGTAGCCGGCCGCGTTGATCGTGTTGGGCCGGCTGCGCATCTGCTGCCACAGGTAGACGAAGTCCTCGGCGGCGATCGGGGCCCCGGTCGACCAGCCGGCCTCGACGTTGAGCTCGTAGCTGACCGTGAACGGGCTCTGCGAGGTGACCTTCGCGTCGGTGGCGACGGTGCGGTCGAGCCGGGGCACGCCCTGGGCGTCGGGCCGGAACACCGAGGGCAGCGCCATCGCCGCGATCGCGGTCGTGACCGGCGACTGGTCCGAGCGCAGGTGCGGGTTGAACCCCGGCCCCAGCTCGTCGATCCCGGCCACCACCCGGGTCGGGCTGGTGACCGGCTCGGTCGGCGGTGCCGGCTCCGGCGGGGGCGCCGGCTGCGGGTCCGCGGAGCACGCGGTCAGCGCCAGCAGGCCGGCCAGCAGCAGCGCGGGGAGCGCTCGGAACGGTCGACGTGCGGTCACTCCGGCAGTATCGCCGCCGCCCCCGAGCCGGCCCGCCCCCGGTCTCACTTCGCCGCGTTCGCCGCCGCCTTGGCCCGCGAACGGGCCCGGGCCCGCAGGTTCGGGTCCAGCTCGATCTTGCGGATCCGCACGTTCTGCGGGGTGATCTCGACGCACTCGTCGGCCGCGCAGAACTCCAGCGACTGCTCCAGCGACAGGATCGTCGGCGGGGTCAGCTTGACCAGCTCGTCCGCGGTGGAGGAGCGGATGTTGGTCAGCTTCTTCTCCCGGCAGATGTTGACCTCGAGGTCCTCGGCGCGGGTGTACTCGCCGACGACCATGCCGCCGTAGACGATCGTGGTCGGGCCGACGAACAGGGTGCCGCGGTCGGCGAGCTGGTCGACCGCGTAGGCGGTCACCGGGCCGGAGCGGTCGGCGATCAGCGAGCCCTTGCTGCGGGTGCGGATCTCGCCGACCCAGGGGCCGTAGCCGTCGAAGACGTGGCTGGCGATGCCGGCGCCGCGGGTGATCGTCAGGAACTCGGTGCGGAACCCGATGAGACCGCGGGACGGGACCCGGAACTCCATCCGGACCCGGCCCTCGCCGTGCACCATGTCGCCCATCTCGCCCTTGCGGGCGGCGAGCAGCTGGGTGACGGCGCCGAGGCTGTCGTCGGGGACGTCCACCGAGAGCTGCTCGAACGGCTCGTGCAGTTTCCCGTCGATCGTCTTCGTGACGACCTGCGGCTTGCCGACGGTGAGCTCGAAGCCCTCCCGGCGCATGGTCTCGACCAGCACGGCCAGCGCGAGCTCGCCGCGGCCCTGGACCTCCCAGGTGTCCGGGCGCTCGGTCGGCAGCACCCGGACCGAGACGTTGCCGACCAGCTCGGCGTCGAGCCGGTTCTTCACCAGGCGCGCGGTCAGCTTCTTGCCCGGGACCGGGTCGCGGCCGGCGAGCGGCGAGGTGTTGGTGCCGATCGTCATCGAGATGGCGGGCTCGTCGACGGCGATCCGCGGGAGCGCGGCGGGGCGCTCCGGGTCGGCGAGCGTGTCGCCGATGGTGACGTCGGCGATCCCGGCGACGGCGACGAGGTCACCGGCTCGGGCCTCGTCGGCGGGGACCCGGTCCAGCGCCTCGGTCCGCAGCAGCTCGGTGATCTTGACGCGCGGGGTGGTGCCGTCCTCGCGGCACCAGGCGACCTGCTGGCCGCGGCGCAGCACGCCGGCCCGGACCCGGCACAGCGCGATCCGGCCGAGGAAGCTCGACGCGTCGAGGTTGGTGACGTGCGCCTGCAGCGGCGCGTCCGGGTCGTCGGCCGGCGCCGGGACGACGTCGAGCAGCGTCTCGAACAGCGGGGTCAGGTCGTCGGAGTCGGGCAGCTCGCCGTCGGCGGGGCGCAGCCGGGACGCCTTGCCCGCGCGGCCGGAGGCGTAGACGACCGGCAGGTCGAGCAGGTGCGCGGTGACCGACTCGTCGAGCTCGAGCTCGTCGGCCAGTTCGAGGAGCAGCTCCAGGGACTCGTCGACGACCTCGGCGATCCGGGCGTCGCCGCGGTCGGTCTTGTTGACCACGAGCATCACCGGGAGGTGGGCGGCGAGGGTCTTGCGCAGCACGAACCGGGTTTGCGGCAGCGGGCCCTCGGAGGCGTCGACCAGCAGCACGACGCCGTCCACCATGGACAGGCCGCGCTCGACCTCGCCGCCGAAGTCGGCGTGCCCGGGGGTGTCTACGACGTTGATCGTGTATCCGTGCCAGCGCACCGCGGTGTGCTTGGCGAGGATCGTGATGCCCTTCTCGCGCTCCAGGTCGCCGGAGTCCATGATCCGGTCGACGGGTTCGGTGCGCTCGCCGAAGGCGCCGGACTGGCGCAGCATGGCATCGACGAGGGTGGTCTTGCCGTGGTCGACGTGCGCGACGATCGCGACGTTGCGCAGCTCGGGGCGGCCCGCGGAATCGGGCACGGCGTCGCTTCCGATGGCGGAGGCAGCGTCGAGAGCCGAGGCGGAACGTGGGATGGTCACACCACCACGGTATCGGCTGCAAGGCCTGTCCCCGGCGTGCGGTGCAGGTTAGCCTGACCTGACAATGGGCAAGGTCAAGAAGAAATGCTGCCGTTCGAAACCGAAACGCTGCGCGCGTTGCCCGGTCGTCGCGATGCGCCTGCGCAAGGCCGGCGCCGACGAGCTGAGTGGCAAGGCCTACGAGCGGGCCCTGAAGGTCGCGCGCATCTACTGATCGCGTTCCGGGGCGGGTGAGCAGCGGGGACACCGTGGCCGGCGACCGGCCGGAAGATCCACCCGACGGCGCCGTGCTGCCGTCGCGCCGTCCACGAGGGAGCGCCCCGGGAGGCGGCATCGCCGGTGCCCGGGACCGGCCGGCGCGGTCCGGACGCGCCCGGTGACGGCCCTCGGGCGCATGGGCGGAATCACACCGTCGGGTCGGCCACCGTGGGTGCGAGGAGTTCGGTCATCAGACGCTCACCCGGCGGCGCGGCCGGCCGGGCCGGTCCCGGCGAGGGCACCCCGCAGCCCGGCGAGCGTGGCCTCGGGCCGCTGCCACGGGTCGGCGGGCTCCAGGGTGTGGACCTGCCATCCCTGCCGGCGCAGCACCGCATGCCGCCAGGCGGGTCCGCCGGGCCGTGCAAGGGGGTCCGGGCCGTCGCCGCGGACCTCGACGGCGACCCGGGAGGCCGGGAACGCCAGCCGCAGCACGACGCCGGCGACCTCGTGGTCGCTGCACCAGCCCGGCAGCCGTTCCTGCACGAGCAGCGCGCGCAGGCGGTGCACGGCGCTCGTGGACGCCTGCCGGGCCGCGGACGTGAGCATCCGGGCGGTCGTCGCCGAGCCGTGCGCTCCGGCGTTGCGGGCCCGGGCGGCGGCGAGCGCGGCCAGGTCCGGCGGTGGCGCGGCGATGCGCCCCGCCCGCCCGGCCCCGGCTGTTCCGGCAGCTCCGACCAGGATCCGGGCGAGGTACGCCTCCCCCGCCACGTCCGGGTCCAGCGCGGACTCCAGGACCGCGAGTGCCGGCGCGGCGACGGCCAGGCCGGCGTGCTCGGCGACGTCGGCCGGGTCGAGCCCCCGGCGGCGCACCTGGACACCCGCCCGGGGCCGCGGCGCCCGGCGCCGCGGCACGGTCACCGTGACCACCTCCGGCGCCGTGTCGAGCAGGCCCCACCACCACGCCGCGGCCGCCCCGGTCAGCACCGCGCCCGCGCCGGCCCACAGCACGGCCGCCCGGACCCGGGTCTCCTCCGTGGCCGGGTAGCGGACGTCGCGGTGGACCCGCGGGTGCGCCGGGACCCAGCGGCGCGCGGCGAGCAGCCGGTCGATCGCGTCCGGGGACAGGCCGAGCCGGGTCGCCTGGCTCCGGGTGACGAGTCCGCCCTGCGCGGCGATCAGCGCGTCGAGGGCGGTGGGGGCGGGTGGGGTGGCTGTGCGGGTCATGCGGCTTGGACGACGGCCGCGCCCGGGCGGTTCCACCGGGTCTCGGCGACGATCACCGGTTCGGCACCGCACGCCGCGGGTGAACCCCGGCGCCCGTCACCCCCGCAGCAGCGCGACCAGCTCGGCGACGACCGCCCGGTCGGCGTCCAGCCAGCCCAGCGCCGCGACATCCCGCAGGCCCACCCAGCGCAGCGACCGGTGCTCGCGGGCCTCCGGCTCGGGTGACCCGGGCGCGAGCCGGGCGGTGTGGATGCGCAGCACCCGCCGCCCGATCGGCAGGTCGGTCCCGATCCGGCGACCGACGACGATCCGCGCGCCCAGCTCCTCGGCGCACTCGCGGACCAGCGCGTCCGGCTCGGGCTCGCCGGGCTCGACCCCGCCCCCGGGCAGCTCCCACCGCCCGGCGAGCTCGGCCGGGTATGAGCGCTGCGCGGCGAGGAGCCGCCCGTCCCGGACGATCGCCGCCCCGACGACGGCCGGGGCCCGGCCGAGCTCGGCGACCCGGCCGGCGACGACGTCCCGGCGGGCCTCGAGCAGCCGTCGCCCCCACCGGCGCAGCACCGGGTCCGAGAGCCGGCCCGCCGCGCCGCCGGGCGCAGCCCAGGCGAGCTCGTCGCGCACGAGCGTCCCGCACCCGTCCGGGATCACCCGGGTGACGTGCTGCAGCGCCGCGGCCGGGCCCGCCGCGAGCTCGGACCGCAGGCCGTCCACCCCGGCCCCGGTCACCCGGGTCCGGCAGGCGAGGACCCCGCCGGGCAGCGCCACCCGGACCTCGTCCCCGGCGACGAGCAACCGGACCGGCGCGGTCAGGCGCGCCCCGGCCCGGGCGACGGCCTCCGCCGACGGCGCGGTCTCCCGCAGCACCCCGGCGACCAGCCGCGGCGGTCCGTCCACGTGATGGTCGAGGCGCAGCACCGGCACGGCGGTGATCCTCGCAAGGGACGGCGCGGCCGCCACGGCCGGCGCACCGAAGCGGACCACGGCGGATCTCGCGGAAACGCCGCGCTCGCGGCCGCGGCCGGTCACGCTGACCCCGTGCCGCCGACCCACACCGCGCACCCGCCGTACGACGCCGTCCCCGGCCGGCCGCCCGCCGTCCGCGCGATCGGGCTGAGCCGCGGGTTCGGCGCCGTCCGGGCCGTCGACGGGGTCGATCTCGACATCCCGATGGGTGCGGTGCTCGGCCTGCTCGGGCCCAACGGTGCGGGCAAGACGACGCTGCTGCGGATGCTGCTGGGCCTGCTGGCGCCGACCGAGGGGGCCGTGGAGCTGCTGGGCCGGCGCCTCCCCGGCCGGGCCGCGGAGGTGCTGCCGCACGTGGGCGCGTTGATCGAGGGCCCGGCGCTGCACCCGCACCGCACGGGCCGGCAGAACCTGCTCCGGTACGCGGCGGCCGAGCCGCTGCTGGACACGGCCCGCATCCCGGTCGCCGTCGCCGCCGTGCTGGACCGGGTCGGGCTGACCGGGGCCGCGGACCGGCGGGTCCACGGGTACTCGCTCGGCATGCGGCAGCGGCTCGGGCTGGCCGTCCCGCTGCTGACCCGGCGCCGGCTGGTCGTGCTCGACGAGCCCACCCACGGTCTCGACCCGGCCGGGACCCGGGACGTCCGGCGGCTGATCGCGGAGATGAACGCGGCGGGCGCGACCGTGGTCGTCAGCTCGCACCTGCTCGCCGAGATCGAGGCCACCTGCACGCACGTCGCCGTGCTGCAGGCGGGCCGGCTGGTCGCGGCCGGCCCGCTGCGGGCCCTGCTCGGCACCGGGCCCGGCCTGGTGGTGACCACGCCGGACGGTGACCGGGCGGTCCGGGCGCTGCGGGCCCGCGGGATCGACGCCGCGGCGGGGCCCGGCGCCCGCGTCACCGTGCCGCCGGGGCCGCCCGCGCCGGACGTCGTCGCCGTGCTGGTGCACGCCGGCGTCGCGGTGCACGAGATCACCCGGCCGGCGGCGCGGCTCGAGGAGGTGTTCGCGCGGCTCACCGGTGACCCCGGACCGCCCGTGGCGGCACCGGCGTTCACCTACCCGGAGGCTGCCGGGCCCGGGTTCCCGGACGCGGTCGCGTCACCCGCCGAGCCCGAGCACCCGGCGGCACCGGTCCCGTACGGGGCCCTCCGATGAGCCCCCGGGCGGGTGTCCGGCCCCCGCACGCGGCCCGCGATCCCCGGGCGCGGAACCGCGCCCGCCGCCGGACGGCGGCCCCGCTGCCCCGGCTGCTGCGCTCCGAGCTCGAGCTGGCCCTGCTGCGCCCGCGGACCGCGGTGGTCCTGGGTGCCGCCGTGCTGGTCCCGGTGCTCGCGGCGGTCGCGCTGTCCGGCGGGCCGGCGCACGCGGCGCACGCGCTCGGGGTCGTGGCCGTCGCGCTGTCCGAGTTCGCCGCGTTCTCGCTGGGCATGCCGGTGGTGCTGGTCGCGGCGGACGCGTTCGCCACCGAACGGGGCCGGCGCACCCTGGACGGCCTGCGGCTGTCCCCGGTCGGCCCGGGCCGGCTGCTGCTGCTCAAGGCGTCGGCGGTGGCGGCCGCCGCGGCGGCGGCCGCGGCCGTCGTGGTCGGTGCCGGGCTGGTGGCCGGGTCGCTGGTGCTGGGGACCGGGCCCTACGGCACCGCCGCCACCCTCGGCCGGGCGCTGCTGCTCGGCGCCTGGATGACCGGGCAGCTGACCGGCGCGGGCCTGCTGCTGCTGGCGCTGTCCGCGGCGGTCCGCCGGCCCGCCGCCGTCGTCGCCGCCGGGCTCGCCGCGCTGACCATCGCGCCGCTGGTGGCGGCCGTCTGGCGCCCGGCGGCGCCGGTCCTGCCGTCGGGGCAGTGGCACGAGGTACTCGCCGCGGTGACGGCGGTGCCCGCGGAGACCGGCGCGCTCTGGGCGACGACGGTGCGGGCCGGCGGGTTCGCCGTCGCCGGCGCCGGGATCACGCTGTTCCTGCTGACCCGGCGGGACGGCTGACCGAGGCCCGGCGGCCGAGGGCCGAGGCATCAGCACCGAGGCCCGGCGGCCGAGGGCCGAGGCATCAGCGCCGCTCCGGCGCGCCGGAGCGCCCGGTCTGCGCCACGATGGGGCAATGGCCACGACCCCCCTGCTGTCCGACGCCGAGATCACCGACGCCCTGCAGAAGCTCCCGGGCTGGGAGCGGGACGGCGACACGATCGTCCGCACCGCGCGGCTGCCCGACTTCGTCGCCGCCGTGTGGCTGGTCGACCGGGTCGCCGAGGACGCCGAGGCGGCCGACCACCACCCGGACATCGACATCCGGTACTCCAAGGTGACCTTCCGGCTCTCGACGCACTCCGAGGGCGGGCTCACCGCGAAGGACACCGATCTGGCCGGCCAGATCTCGGACCGGATCTCCGCGGCCGGCGGCTGACCCGCCGCGCCGCGCCGACGAGGGCGCGTCAGAAGCGGCGGTTGCGCAGCACCGGGATCTGCTCGCGGACCCGCTCGGCCGCGGCCGGGTCGACGTCGACGACGAGCAGGCCCGGCTCGGCGCCGAGGGCGTCCACCACCTCGCCGCGCGGGCCGGCCACCAGGCTGTACCCGATCCCGGTCGGGGCCTTGCCGTGCTCCCGGCCGACGGTCGTCGGGTCGGCCTGGTCGCAGGCCACGACGAACGACCCGGTGTCCAGTGCGCGGGCCCGGACCAGCAGCTCCCACTGCTCGCGCTTGCCCTCCCCGGCACCCCAGGACGCCGGGACCACCAGCAGGGCGGCCCCCGTGTCGGCGAGCCGCTGGTACAGCCCGGGGAACCGAACGTCGTAGCAGGTGGTGAGGCCGACCCGGGCCGTACCGGTGCCGGCGCCGGCCGCGTCCGGCACGTCGACCGTGACCGGTTCGGTCCCGGGTGCCACCGTGTCGGACTCGGCGAACCCGAACGCGTCGAACATGTGGATCTTGTCGTAGTGGGTGTCCACCCCCGCACCGGTCACGAGCAGGGTGTTGCGGACCCGGCCGTCGCCGGACGGGGTGAACATCCCGGCGGCCACCGTGATCCCGGCGCCGGCGGCGACCTCGCGCACCCGGCTCGCCCACGGGCCGTCCAGCGGCTCGGCGACCGGGCCGAGCGGGACCCCGAAGCAGCACATCGTGGCCTCCGGGAACACGACGAGCCGCGCCCCGGCCGCGGCCGCGTCCCGGGCCCGCCTGCCGACCTCGGCGAGGTTCTCCTCCGGGTCCGGGGTGGACGAGATCTGGGCCAGTGCGATCCGCATGTGTCGGTCGTACCACGACCGGGCCGCGGACACGCCGGTCGATCCGGGGGCCACCGGTGCGGTACGGTCGAGGCGTGCTGCGCGCGTACTACTACTGGTTTCGCCAGCCGGCCCGGGATGGGTCGGCCGGTGCCGTAGCGCGCTGACCTCCATCCCCTCGAGCCGGCTCACGGACCGGTTCGGGCGAGGTGCTCCGGGGCGGTCCGCCGGGAAAGGACCGCCGTCCTCCACATGAGTACCCCCTCCGCCCCGCTGCTCGACACGCCGCTCGACGACCGGCGCATCGAGCGGATCAGCCCGCTGATCTCGCCCGCACTGCTGCGCCACGAGCTGCCGTGCACGCCCGCCGTCGCCGACACCGTCACCCGGGGGCGGGCCGCCGTCACCGACGTCCTGGACGGCACCGACGACCGGCTGCTCGTCGTCGTCGGCCCGTGCTCGGTGCACGACCCGGACGCCGCCACCGACTACGCCCGGCGGCTCGCGGCCCGCGCCGACGAGCTGTCCGGCGAGCTGTGCGTCGTGATGCGGACCTACTTCGAGAAGCCGCGCACGACCGTCGGCTGGAAGGGCCTCATCAACGACCCCGGGCTGGACGGCACGTTCGACGTCAACCGCGGCCTGCGCACCGCCCGCAGGCTGCTGCTGGACATCTCCGCGCTGGGCCTGCCGGTGGGCTGCGAGTTCCTCGACCCGATCACCCCGCAGTACATCGCCGACGTCGTGACCTGGGGGGCCATCGGGGCGCGAACCGCGGAGAGCCAGGTGCACCGCCAGCTCGTGAGCGGGCTGTCGATGCCGGTCGGGATCAAGAACGCGACCGACGGCGACATCAACGCCGCGGTCGACGGCATGCGGGCGGCGGCCGCGTCGCACGTGTTCATGGGGGTCAACGCCGACGGGCTCGCCGGGCTGGTCACCACCACCGGCAACCCGGACACGCACGTCATCCTGCGCGGCGGCGCCCGGCCCAACTACTCGGCCGCCGATGTCGCCGACGTCGCGGGCCGGCTGCGCGCGGCCGGCCTGCCGGAGCGGGTCGTCGTCGACGCCAGCCACGGCAACAGCGGCAAGGACCACGTGCGCCAGGCCGTCGTCGTCGGTGAGCTGGCGGAGCGGATCGGTGCCGGGGAGCGCGCGGTCACCGGGCTGATGATGGAGAGCTTCCTCGAGGCGGGGCGTCAGGACGTCGGCCCGGGCATGGTGCGCGGCCGCTCGGTCACCGACGCGTGCCTGTCCTGGGACACTACCGACGAGCTGCTCGGCACGCTGGCGGCCGCGGTGCGTTCCGGCCGTCGCTGAGGCGGGACGACGGGGGCCGTGCCCCCTCGCACGGCCCCCGTCTCGGCGGTCACCGGCCCGGTCGCCGGGTCCGGCTCACGCCCGTCCTGTGCCGGGGTGGCGCGGGCAGCCGGGCCCGGCCCCGGCCTCGTCGAACAGCGTCAGCAGTCCGGACGCGGCCAGGGCCCGGCGCACCGGGCGCGAGCACCGCCGGCCCAGGCGCAGCGGGTGCCCGGCCCGCCGCGCGTGCTCGAACGCCGCGACCAGGCCGGACAGCCCCGACGCGTCGACGAACTCCAGGCTCGACAGGTCCAGCAGCACGCAGCACGACGCGTCGATCCACCGGCACAGGTCCCGCTCCAGCTGCGCGGCGGTGGTCGTGTCCACCTCACCGAGGCACCGCACCCGCACCGGACGCCCCGGGCCTCCGACGACGTCGAGCCGCAGCATCGGCCGGGCGCCGGGTGCGGGGGTCACGGCCCGGGCCTCACGGGAGCAGCCACGGACGCCCCGCCGGTCGGGCGGGACCGTACGGTCACGAAGGCACGCCTGCACTGCCACACCCCTTCACTCCAGGACGTCGTCGATCACGACGGTGATCTCGGTGGCCGACAGGCCGGTGAGGGCCCGGACCCGTTCGGTGACGGTCCGGCGGACCCGGTCGGCGAGGGCGTGCAGGTCCTCCCCGTAGTTCGCGGCCAGCACGATCTCGATGACCGTGCTCGTGCCCGCGACCCCGGCCGAGACGCCCGAGCCGGGGGCGTCGCCGTCGAGCTTGCGGCTCAGCGCCACCCGGACCCCGGGGACCTGCTGCGCGGACCGCCGGGCGGTGACGACGACGACCCGCGCCGCGATCCGGGTGACCCCGTCCGGTCCGGGCAGCGTCGCGTAGTCCGGCTCGGACAGCACACCGCGCAGCGTGCTCATCATCCGGTCGAAGCGTCCCTCCGGAGCGGTGATCTTCTCCGCCGCGAGGTCCTGGACCGGCGACCACAGCCGCGAGTACTCGGCCAGCGCGGCCCGGCAGTGCACGCAGTCCTGCTGGTGCGCGTCCCGCCGGTCGCCCCGGCCGGAGGCGACCTGGTCGATCAGCTCGTCGGCCGAGCGGCCGCACACCAGGCGCTCGGTGCCCATCGCGTCCTGCTCCCCGGCGCTCATGCCCACTCCCGCAGGGTGTCGACGAGCTGACGACGTGCCCGGTACAGGCGCCCCCGGACCGTCGACTCGGGCACGTTCAGGATCGCGGCCACCTCCTGGTAGCTGAGTTGCTCCACGTCGACCAGCACGATCGGGGCGCGCAGCTCGGCCGGTAGCGCGGTCACCGCGGCGAGCGCCGCACGGGCCCGGCCCTCGGCCATCACCTGTGTGTCCGCGCCCGGGGCGGTGAGCACGTTGAGGTCGTCGAGCGGCTCGTGCCGCTGCCGGCGGTTGATCATGTTGAGGCACCGGTTGACGACGATCCGGTACATCCAGGTCGTGAACATGCTGTCCCCGGCGAACCCGGTCAGCGCCGTCCACAGCTGGAGCACGACGTCCTGCGAGATGTCCTCGGCGTCGTGGGTGTTGCCGACCATCCGCAGCGCGATCCGGTAGATCCGGTCGCGGTGCCGGCGGACCAGCACCTCGTAGGCGTCCGGGGACCCGCTCTTGGCCTTCGCCACCAGCCAGGCGTCCGCAGCGGCGTCGAGGCCGTCCGCACCGTCGTCCCCCGCTGTCACCACACCTCCGCTCCCCCGACGTACGAAGCCGGGCCCCGCCCCCACGGGGCCCGGCCGCCGCGGCCCGATGGACGTCGCCGGACACGGTGCGACGTGCTCCCCCGGGGACCCCGACACCTGTTGGACACGGCGTCACCGCGATCGTCACGGCCGGACCGCCGTGACCTGGCTCACATCCTGCCCGGCTCTCGGTGAACGAGAGTCGCCTTCCTCGGCTCGCCGGCCCCGCTGCATGCTCCTGCCACACCCGATGACAGGAGGGCACCCCGTGACCAGCATCGACACACGCACCGCCCGGGACCCCGGACGGGCCGTCGCCGACGCGGCGGCCACCGTGGTCGTCGGTGCCCGACGGGACGAGTCCAACGGCGTGGTGTCGCTGGAGCTGGTGGCCGCCGACGGGCGGCGGCTGCCGGACTGGGCCCCGGGCGCCCACGTCGACCTCGTGCTGCCGCACGGGACCGTCCGGCAGTACTCGCTGTGCGGCGACCGCTGGGACGCGCACCGCTACCGGATCGCCGTCCTGCGCGAACCCGCGGGTCGCGGCGGCTCGGCGTACGTGCACGACCGGCTCGGCGCCGGGGACACGGTGGGGCTCGGCGGGCCGCGCAACAACTTCCCGCTCGTCCCGGCCCGGCGCTACCGCTTCGTCGCCGGCGGCATCGGGATCACCCCGCTCCTGCCGATGATCCACCAGGCCGACCTGCTCGGCGCCGACTGGCAGCTGCTCTACGGCGGGCGGACCCGGTCGTCGATGGCGTTCCTCGACGAGCTGGCCCGCTACGGCGACCGGGTCCGCGTCGCGCCCCAGGACGAGACGGGCCTGCTGGACCTGCCCGGGTTCCTGGGCGGCCCCGACGCGGACACCCGCGTCTACGCGTGCGGCCCGGCGCCGCTGCTCGCCGCGCTCGCCGACGCGACGGCGGACTGGCCGCCGCACGCGGTCCGCACCGAGCGGTTCGTGGCCCGGGAGGCCGGCGCGCCGGTGCGGGACGCCCCGTTCGAGGTCGAGCTGGCCCGCAACGGCGCGACCGTCACCGTCACGCCCGACCGCACGGTGCTGGAGGCGCTCGCCGGGGCGGGGGTCGACGTCCTGTCCTCCTGCCGCCAGGGCACCTGCGGCACCTGCGAGACACCGGTGCTGGCCGGCGAACCGGACCACCGCGACTCGATCCTCGACGACGCCGGCCGCGCGGCGGGCGACTGCATGTTCGTGTGCGTGTCGCGCTCGTGCGGGCCCCGCCTCGTCCTCGACCTCTGACCCGTCCTCGACCTCCGATCCCCCACCGCACCGATGGAGCTGCTGCCGTGACGCTCGCCGAGCACCCCGCCCACCCGGTCCCGGTCACCGACGCCGACCCGTTCGGCCCCGAGCTGCTGGACGACCCGGTCCCGTTCCACCGGTGGCTGCGCGAGGCCGGGCCGGTCGCCCGGCTGAGCCGCTACGACGTGGACGCCCTCGGCCGCGACGAGCAGGTGCGGGCGGCGCTGAGCGACTGGCAGACCTTCCGGTCGGGGGCGGGCGTCGGACTGGCCGACTTCGACCACGAGCCACCGTGGCGGCCGCCGTCGCTGCTGCTGGAGGCCGACCCGCCACGGCACGACGCGCCCCGGCGGGTGCTGTCGGCGATCCTCGGTCCGCGCGCGCTGCGCAGGCTGCGCGACCGCTGGGCCGCCGACGCCGAAGCGCTGGTCGACGACCTGCTGGCCGCCGGAGGCGAGTTCGACGCCGTCCCCGCCGTGTCCGAGGCCTTCCCGCTGCGGGTGTTCCCGGACGCCGTCGGCCTCGGCCCGGACGGCCGGGAGAACCTGCTGCCCTACGGCGACCTGCTGTTCAACGCCTTCGGCCCGCGCAACGCGCTGCTCGAGCAGAAGCTCCCGCGGATGGCCGAGCTCTCGGCGTGGGTGAACGCGCAGTGCGCACGCGAGGCGCTGACCCCCGACGGGTTCGGTGCCGCGATCTGGGCGGCGGCCGACCGCGGGGACATCACCCACGACCAGGCACCGCTGGTCGTCCGGTCGCTGCTCTCGGCCGGCGTCGACACCACGGTGAACGGGCTGGCGGCCGTGCTCCACGCGTTCGCCACCCACCCGGAGCAGTGGGCGCGGCTGCGCGAGCGGCCCGAGCTGTCCCGGGTGGCCTTCGACGAGGCGGTCCGCTGGGAGTCCCCGGTGCAGACGTTCTTCCGCACCACCACCCGGGACACCGAGCTCGGCGGGGTGCCGATCCCGGCCGGGCGCAAGGTCCTGATGTTCCTCGGGTCCGCCAACCGCGACCCGCGCCGCTGGGGACCGGACGCGGACGCGTTCGACCTCGGCCGGGACCCGTCGGGGCACGTCGGGTTCGGGATGGGCCTGCACCAGTGCGTGGGCCAGCACGTCGCGCGGCTGGAGGCCGAGTCGGTGCTGCGGGCGCTCGCCGCGCGGGTCGAGACGATCGAGCTGTCCGGACCTGCCCGGCGCCGCCGCAACAACACCCTGCGGTCGTGGGAGTCGCTGCCGGTCCGTGTCCGCGTCGCCTAGACCGGGCACAATCGGCGCGTGACCCGCGGGGAGTCGGTGCTCGCACGCGCCGTGCGCATCCTCGCCGTCTTCACCCCCGACCGGGCCGAGGCCGGCGTCGCCGAGATCGCGCGGGCGACCGGCCTGCACATCGCGACGGCGTCCCGGCTGGTCGGGCAGCTCGTCGAGCACGGGCTGCTGAGCCGCACCCCGACCGGCCGGGTCCGGGTGGGGATGCGGCTGTGGGAGCTCGGCCAGCGGGCGTCGCCGACCCTGTCGCTGCGCGAGGCGGCCATGCCGTTCCTCGAGGACCTGCACGCCGCGGTCGGGCACCACGTGCAGCTCGGCGTGCTCGACGACGCCGAGGTGATCTTCCTGGAGCGGCTGTCCGCACCGGGCGCGGTCATCAACCTCACCAGGATCGCCGGGCGGCTGCCGCTGCACGTGTCGTCGTCCGGGCTGATCCTGCTCGCCCACAGCAGCCCCGAGCTGCAGGAACACGTGCTCGCCTCCCCGCTCGAGCGGCTGACGCCTGCGACCGTCGCCGACGCGCGCGAGCTGCGAGCGCTGCTGGCGCGGATCCGGCGGGACGGCTACGTGATCACCGAGGGGCACGTCCATCCGGACGCCGCCGGGATCGCGACCCCCGTCCGCGACCGGACCGGCACGGTGGTCGCCGCGCTGGGGACCGTGCAGCCGAACGACGGCCGGGCCGCAGGTGTCGTCGCCGCGCTGCGGGCGGCCGCGCACGGGATCGCACGGGCCTACGGGGCCGCCGCCCCTCCCTGAGGCGGGTCAGGACGGTGCGCCGAGGCCCGCGAGCGCCCGCGCCTGCTGCCCACCCTCGTCGAGCAGGCGTGTGAGGTCGGTTCCCCAGCGCGCAGCGAGCCGGTCGTGCACGGCGCGCAGCGGTGTCGCGATCGGGGCCGGGAGCGGCGAGCGGATGACCCGTCGCAGCTGCCGTGCCCCGCCGAGCGCCCGTGCCCGCGTCACGGCGTCGTCGTGGGTGAGTGCGACGGCCTCCAGATCGCCTCGAGGAGATCGTCCGCGGGCACCCCGCGTCCGTCGGCGAGCACGAGGTGGGCGAGCACGCGCGATCCAGCCGGGCCGGCGCCACCTCCTCCCCCGACGGCAGGCCGACCGTGATCGGGCCGAGGATGCGGACCAGCGGCCGGTCGTTCACTCGGTCACCGCCAGTTCCGCCGCGGGCGCCATGCCCATCCCGTTGGGATAGGGCACGCCCCCTGCGGTGATCACCGGCTCGGTCAGTGCGGTGAGGTCCGTGACCGTCGCGCGCAGCGCCCCGTCCGGCATCCCGGCCCATGCGTGGGCGGTCATGGCGTCGGTGAGGTCCTCGATCGCCGCCCGCTCGCGCCGACCCGTCGGCGTCACCGTGTGGTCCTCGTCGAGCCAGCCACGCGCCGTCAGGTCGGCGGCGGCCGCCTCCCACTCGTCGACGCTCCAGCCGCGATACCGGCGATGGTCCTGCGGCACCAGGCCGAGGGCCGTCATCAGCACGTTGCTGGCGGCGGGGCCCAGCGACGCCGCGCGCAGGGCGGCGACGTGCGCGTCGCCGCGGAACTCCCGCAACGCCGTCGTGGCCCAGAACAACGCCAGGTGAGGCACGGTCGGCCGGGGCAGGGCGCGGTGCGCGGCGAACAGCGGGGCGCCCGCCGACGGCAACGCGTCCACCATCTCGACGAGCCGTGTCACCAGGGCGCCCACGGCGAGGTCGTCGACGCGGTCACCGACGTGCCGGCGGATCGCCCGGTCGAACACACCGAGCCGCGCATCCAGCGCCTGCTGGGGCGTCGTGTACCGCCAGGCGTCGGGCAGCGCCCGCTCGACCATCCGCGGTGCGAACCCGTAGAAGCAGGCCGTCACCACATCGGGCGGCACCGTGCCCAGTGCCGCGAGCGGCTCGCGAAGTATCCCATCCAGCCGCCCTTGAGACCGAGCGCCGTGTACGCCGGCGCGCGCTCGGGCGCGTAGTACACCAGCGCGTGATACGCCTCGACCAGCCGCCACAGCGCACGCTCGGAGCTGCGCCGAGACGCTGCCACGGAGGAGCCGTCGAACCCGGCCATGGCCCACCTACCTCACTCCGGGTCCGCCTCGGCGGGCCCGGTCGCAGCGTATCCGCCCGGTACGACCACATTGGCCGCGTCGCCTGACAACCGGCTGACGGGCCGGCTGACGGGCGGCTGGTGGCGCCATGTCGTCCTACGGTCAGCGCGCTGTCAGCGGCACGCCCTACCGTCACGCCATGACGACCACCAGTGAGGTCGAGCGCGTGCTGCGCGACCAGTGGGCGGTCCTGCGGGCGTGGATCGAGGACGAGCGGGTGCTCGACCACGCGTCGGAGCCGTCCGGTCTGGGCGGATGGACCGTCGGCGACCTGGTGGTCCACCTCGGCTTCGGGCTCCGGATGGTCGCCGACCTCGGGTCCGCGGCGGGCCGGGAGCCGATCGGCATCGCCGAGTACGTCGCCGGGTACGCCCCCGCGCAGCACCGGATCGCCGCCGAGACGGCCGGGATCGCAGCGTCCGCGCGCGGGGCCGAGCTCCGGACCGTCGACCGGCTCGCGGACGAGACATGGCAGGCACTCGACGGTGGGCTCCCCGACGTGGTGCTCGGCCGCCGGGGCCCGCTGCGGCGCGACGACTTCCTGCTCACCCGGCTGATCGAGCTGGTCACGCACGGAGACGATCTGCACCGCCGCCTCGGCCCGCAGCGTCCGGGCCCCCTGGTGGGTGCAGCGGTCGCGCTGGTGTGCGGGGTGTTCGCGGCCGCCTACGAGGAGGCGACCGGCCGGCCGCCGCGGTGGCGGGGCCTGGAGCTGGTACGGGTCGCCACCGGCCGCATCGCGACCGGTGATCCGGCCGTGCCGCTGCTGTCATGACCGCCGACGGGGAACGGGCGGCGATCGTCAGCGCCGAGTCCGCGACCTTCCTGGCGGTGGCAGACACGTTCGCCGGCCTCTGCGACCGCATCACCGGCGACCGGTGGGACCTGCCCGGCCTCGGCGAGTGGGACGTGCGGGCGCTGGTGGGGCACACCCTGCGTGCGGTGACGACCGTGACCGCATACCTCGAGGAGCCGGGACCGGACGCCGTGACGTGCCGCAGCGCGGGCGAGTACCTGGTGCGGGTGCGGGCCCTCGGTGACGCCGGTGCCCGCGCGGTCGCCGAGCGCGGTCACGATGCGGGGCGCCGGCTCGGGCCGGATCCGGCGGCGACCGTGCGCGCCGCGATCACCCGGGCCCGCGAGGTGCTCCGTGCCGTCCGGGGAGACCCGGTGATCAGCACCGTGGCCGGTGGAATGCACCTCGGCGACTACCTGCCGACGCGCACCTTCGAGCTGACGGTGCACGGCCTCGACATCGCGGCGGCCACGGGCATGCCGTTCTCTCCCTCGGAGGCGGCGCTGCGGAGCGCGCTCCACACGGCGGTTGCCGCGGCGGCCGGCACCAGCGGCGCCGTCGCCCTGCTGCGCCACCTGCTCGGCCGGCCGGGCGGCGGGTTCGAGCCGCTGTTCGGCTGATGACCGCGTGGTTCGGGTCGCTCGTCGTGCCGGCCTTCGTCATGTCCGCCACGCCGGCATCCTCGTGCCGCGGCCGTCCGGGATCAGGGTCCTGTCAGCCCGGGACGGTAGGAACGCGGGCATGCGCTCTCTCAGACCACGTCCGATCGCCCTCGGGAGCAGACGACCGACGCGATCCCGGCACCGGGGACGGCCCGCATGAGCACGGAGGAACGGGCTCACCGAGCTCTGGCGGGCAGCCGCGCCCCGGAGGTCGTCCTGATCACCGGTGGCGCTCGGGGAATCGGCGCTGCGGTCGTGCGCCGGTGCGTCCGGCTCGGCATGTCCGTCTGCTTCACCTACGTCGACGCTGCCGAGGCAGCGGCCGACCTCGTGGCGCAGATCGGGGAACCGGAGCGGGTGTGTGCCGTCCGTACCGACGCGACCGACCTCGACGGCATGGAAGCCGTCTTCGACCGGGCCGACGCGATGGGTCGCGTCACCGCGCTGGTCAACAACGCCGCAGTCACCTACCCGTTGGGCGATCTGGCACGGTCCCGACCCGAGGACATCCGGCGTGCCATCGAGGTCGATCTGGTCGCGCCGGTCCTCCTGTGCCGGCTCGCCGTCCGCCGTTGGCAGCCGGATCCGTCCGGGCGCTCGATCGTCAACGTGTCCTCCGTCGCCGCCTCGTCGGGAGCACCGCACGAGTACGTCGCCTATGCCGCGGCCAAGGCCGGAGTGGAAGCACTGACGGTCGGTCTGGCGAAGGAGGTCGCACCACTCGGGGTGCGGGTCAACGCCGTGGCACCGGGCACGACGGCGACGGGTATCCATGCCCGGTCCGGAGATCCCGACCGACCGGCACGAATCGCCGGTCGCATCCCGATGGGGCGGGTCGCCGAGCCGGACGAGATCGCCGCGGTGATCAGCTGGCTGTTGGGTCCCGACGCCTCCTACGTCACCGGAGCGGTCGTCCCCGCGACGGGCGGATCGTGACTGCTCCCGGCGGAACGACCGCGCGCGACTCGCAGCTCCCGCATGTCAGACAGTCGGCCAGCGGTACGCGGATGGCCTCGGCCTGGCCGCCCTCGTGCGGGCAACGGAAGGACGACACCCCCGATGACCAGCGCGCGAACGCTCCCGGCTACACGTTGAACCGGAACTCCACCACGTCGCCGTCCCGCATGACGTAGTCCTTACCCTCCATCCGGACCTTCCCGGCGGCCTTGGCGGCGTTCATCGAACCCGCGGCGACGAGATCGTCGTAGGACACGATCTCGGCCTTGATGAAGCCCCGCTCGAAGTCGGTGTGGATCACGCCGGCGGCCTGCGGGGCGGTGGCGCCCTGCGGGATCGTCCACGCGCGGGCCTCCTTCGGCCCGGCGGTCAGGTAGGTCTGCAGCCCCAGGGTGGAGAAACCGGCCCGGGCCAGCTGGGCCAGGCCGGGCTCGTCCTGCCCGATGGACGCCAGCAGCTCGGCGGCGGACTCCTCGTCCAGCTCCAGCAGCTCGGCCTCGACCTTGGCGTCCAGGAACACGGCCTGCGCCGGGGAGACCAGGTCGGTGAGCTCCTTGCGGCGGGTCTCGTCGGACAGGACGGCCTCGTCGGCGTTGAACACGTAGAGGAACGGCTTCGTGGTGAGCAGGGTCAGCTCGCGCAGCGGCTCCGGGTCGACACCGGCCTGGAACAGCGTCCTGCCCTCGTCGAGGACGGCCCGGGCCTGCTGCGCGGCCTCCAGCGCCGGGCGCCGGTCCTTGTGCGTGCGCGCCTCCTTCTCCAGCCGTGGCAGCGCCCTGTCCAGGGTCTGCAGGTCGGCGAGGACCAGCTCGGTCGCGATCGTCTCGATGTCGCTCGCGGCGTCGATCCGGCCGTCGACGTGCACCACGTCCGGGTCGTCGAAGACCCGCACGACCTGGCAGATCGCGTCGGACTCGCGGATGTTCGCGAGGAACTTGTTGCCCAGGCCCGCGCCCTCGGAGGCCCCCTTGACGATGCCGGCGATGTCGACGAACGACACCGTCGCCGGGAGGATCTTCTCGGAACCGAAGATCTCGGCCAGCTTCTCCAGGCGGGAGTCCGGCAGCGGCACCACCCCGACGTTCGGCTCGATCGTGGCGAACGGGTAGTTCGCGGCGAGGACGTCGTTCCGGGTCAGCGCGTTGAACAGGGTCGACTTGCCGACGTTGGGCAGACCGACGATGCCGAGGGTGAGGGACACGGACGACCAGGGTAGTCGCGCGCACCGGCCCGGTTCGAGCCGGTGGCCGGCACCGCGCACCGGTGTGGGCGGCGCCGCACGGGTTGACCGGGTGCCGCACAGGCTGGGCGGGCGCCGCACAAGTCGTGGCCTGTGCGGCGGGCACCGAACCCGTGCGGCGACGCGGGATCGGCGGCGATCGACAGGTGAGCCCGGCACGTCACCGACCGTCGCCGTCACTACTCCGAGAGGCGTACGCCATACTACGCCGAGCACCCGGTCGTGGCGCATCGTTCGCCGGTACGGCCGGGGCGCCTCACCCGTCCGGGCGCACGCCCGACGCGGGCCGGGACCACCGTGCCGAGACCGAGGGGGATTCATGCGCCTGCCGGGAATGCACGCGCTGCTGACCGCAGGAGTGGCGGTGCTCGCCACCGCCGGCACCGTGTCGGCGGTGTCGCTGACGTCGACCGGGTCCGACGCGCCGGCGCTGCCGCCCCGGCCGCCCGCGACATCCGCCCCGCCCCCGCCGGCGCCGCCGGTCCTCCCGCCGCCCGCGCCCGCACCGCCGGCCCCGGAGACCGGTTCCGCTGACCCGGCGCCCGACGGTTCGGGATCCTCCGGTTCCGGCGGCTCCGGTTCGGGGTCGTCCGGCTCGGGCCGTGGATCCGCGGACGGGTCCGGCAGCGCCTCCGGCGGCTCGGACGGCTCCCGTGACTCCGGCGGCTCGGGCTCCGGCGGCTCGGGCGGCTCGGGCGGCACGGGCGGCTCCGGCGGCGGCTCCGACGGCGGCGCGGAGCGGCCGAGCCGGCCGCAGCCGGACCGCGACGACGACGGCGGCACGCCGCCCCGCGGCGCCCCGGACAACGCCGAGGAGCGCGAGCAGCAGGTCGAGTACGCCTGCCGGCAGGGCTGGATCTCCGGCTCGATGTGCCGCCGGAACTGACCGACACCCGCGACCGATTCCCGCGAGTCCGCGCCGCGGCGCGGTGGCAGAGTCGATGCCGTGCTGCTCGACCACGACACCTGCTACCGCGCCGTCGCCGCCAAGGACGCGCGGTTCGACGGCCAGTTCGTCACGGCTGTGCGCACCACCGGCATCTACTGCCGGCCGTCCTGCCCGGTACCGCCGCCGAAGGCGCGCAACGTCGAGTTCCTGCGGACCGCGGCGGCCGCCCAGTCGGCCGGGTACCGGGCGTGCCGGCGCTGCCTGCCGGACGCCGTCCCGGGATCACCCGAGTGGAACCTGCGGGCCGACGCGGCCGGGCGGGCGATGCGGCTGATCGCCGACGGCGTCGTCGAACGGGAGGGGGTGCCCGGGCTCGCCGCGCGGCTCGGGTACTCGCCGCGCCAGCTCGGCCGGATCCTGTCCGCCGAGCTCGGCGCCGGCCCGCTCGCCCTGGCCCGCGCGCAGCGAGCGCACACCGCCCGCGTGCTGGTGGAGACGACCCCGCTCGGGCTCGCGGACGTCGCGTTCGCGGCCGGGTTCGGTAGCGTCCGCCAGTTCAACGACACCGTCCGCGCCGTGTACGGGGTGCCGCCCTCGCGGCTGCGGGCCGAGGCGGCCCGGCGGCGGGGCACCCCGCAGGCCGGCCCCGGAACGATCACGCTCCGGTTGCCGTACCGGGCGCCGTTCGATCCGCACGGGCTGCTGGAGCACCTGGCGGCACGGGCGGTCGACCGGGTCGAGCAGGTCGACGGCGGTGTCTACCGGCGCACGCTGCGGCTGCCGCACGGCCCCGCCGCCGTCGCGCTGGACCTGACCGCACGGCCCGGCGCGGTGCTCGCGACGCTGCGGACCGCCGACCCGCGCGACATCGGGCCGGCCGTGTCCCGGCTGCGCCGGCTGCTCGACCTCGACGCGGACCCGCTCGCGATCGACACTGCCCTCGCCACCGACCCGGTCCTCGCACCGCTGGTCGCGGCCACACCGGGCATCCGGCTGGCCGGGACCGCGGACCCGGCAGAGACCGCGGTCCGCACGGTGCTGGGCCAGCAGGTGTCGGTGGCGGCGGCGCGGACCGCGGCGTCCCGGCTGGCCGTCGCGCACGGGACGCCGCTGCCGGCCGCGCTCCACGACGACGACGGCCCCGACCTGCTGTTCCCGGCTCCGGAGACGCTCGCCGGCGTGGAACTCGCCGGTCCCGCACGGCGGGCGACGTCGCTGCGCCGGCTGTGCGCGGCGCTCGCGTCCGGTGAGCTGATCCTCGACGCCGGCCGGGATCCCGCCGCGTTGCGCGCCGAGCTGCGGGCGCTGCCCGGGATCGGGCCGTGGAGCGCCGGCTACCTGGCGATGCGGGTGCTGGGCGAGCCCGACGAGCTGCTGGCGTCCGACCTCGCGGTGCGCCGCGGGGCCGCGGCGCTCGGCCTGCCCGGTGACGAGGACGCGCTCGTGGCGCGATCCACCGCCTGGGCCCCCTGGCGGTCCTACGCCGCCACCCACCTGTGGCGGGCCGCCGTGCCCGCCGATCGGAGGAACGCATGACCACCGCCGTCTTCGCGACCCGGCCCACCCCGGCCGGCCCGTTCACCGCCGTCGTCGACGCCGACGGGTACGTCCTCGCCTCGGGCTGGACCGCGTCGGTGGACGACCTGCTGCCGCTCATCCACGACTCGCTCGCCCCGGACGAGGTCACCGAGGGCGATCTCGGGCCGGTCGGCGAGGCGCTCGACCGCTACCTCGGCGGCGACCTGACGGCGATCGACGACGTCCCGGTCCGGCAGCGCTCCGGCCCGTACCGCGAGCACGCCTGGGAGGTGCTGCGGACGGTCCCGGCCGGCGCCCCGGTCACCTACACCGGCTACGCCGGGAAGACGGGACGCCCGGCCGCCGTCCGGGCGGCGGCCGGGGCGTGCGCGCACAACGCCGCGGCCCTGTTCGTGCCCTGCCACCGGGTGCTGCGCACCGACGGCTCGCTCGGCGGCTTCCGCTGGGGGCTGCCGGTGAAGCGGTGGCTGCTCGACCACGAGGCGGGCTGAGCCGGCCCCGGACACGCCCGCGGCCTGCGGGTTCGCCGTGACTGTCAGGGGTCGGGTGCACGCTGCGCGACGTGGATGCCATCAGCCTGCTCGCCGGGACGCTGTTCGGTGCGGCCGTCGCCGCCGTCGTCACCTGGCTGCTCGCCGCCGCCCGGTTCCGGGCCGAGGCGGCGGAGGCGGCCCGGGTCGCCGCGAACACCGCCGCGACCACCCGGGCCGACGCGGCCGGCCTGCGTGCCGAGCGGACCGGGTTGCTGGAGCGCATCGAGGAGCTGCACGAGTCCCTCGAGGACGCCACCGCGCGGGCCCGGCGCGCCGAGTCCGAGGCCGCGGGCGCGACCGCGGCGCTGCGGGCCGAGCGGCAGGCCCGCGCGGAGGCCGAGGCCGGGATGAAGGACTCGTTCGCCGCGCTGTCGCAGGACGCGCTGGCCCGCAACAACGAGGCGTTCGTGGCGCTCGCCGAGAGTCGGCTCAAGGAGGCGACGGCCGCGCTGTCGGAGCGGGTCCAGGGCGACGAGGAGGCCCGGGCCAAGGCCGTCGAGCAGCTGCTCGACCCGGTCACGACGGCGCTCGGCCGCGTCGAGGGCCAGCTGCGGTCCGTGGAGAAGGAACGCGAGTCGGCCTACGCGGGGCTGCGCGAGCAGGTCCGGGCGATGGCCACGAGCTCGGAGAAGCTCGGCACCGAGACGCGGGCCCTGGTGAACGCGCTGCGGGCCCCGCAGGTCCGCGGGCGGTGGGGCGAGATGCAACTGCAGCGGGTCGCCGAGATGGCCGGGATGGTCGAGCACTGCGACTTCTCCACCCAGGTCGTCGCGGACGGCGAGGACGGCGGGGTCCGCCCGGACATGCTGGTGCGGCTCGCGGGCGGCAAGCAGATCGTGGTGGACGCGAAGGTGCCGTTCGCGGCCTACCTGGAGGCGGTCGAGGAGGCGGACCCGGACGTCCACGCCCGGAAGCTGACCGCGCACGCCCGCCAGCTGCGCACCCACGTGGACCAGCTGGCGGGGAAGGCGTACTGGGAGGCGTTCGAGCCGACGCCGGAGTTCGTGGTGCTGTTCGTGCCCGGGGACCCGTTCCTGGAGGCGGCCCTGCGCTCGGACCCCGGGCTGCTGGAGCACGCGTTCGGCCGCAACGTCGTGCTCGCGACCCCGACCACGCTGGTCGCGCTGCTGCGCACGGTCGCCTACGGCTGGAAGCAGGAGGCGCTGGCCCGCAACGCCGCGCAGGTGCACAAGCTCGGCCGCGAGCTGCACGGCCGGCTCGCCACCATGGGCACGCACGTCGCCAAGCTGGGCCGCAGCCTCGACTCGGTGGTGGAGAGCTACAACCGCACGGTGTCGTCGCTCGAGGCCCGGGTGCTGGTCAGTGCCCGCAAGTTCACCGAGCTCCAGGTCACCGACGCCGAGCTCGACGGGCCGTCCACGGTCGACCGCACCCCGCGTGGGATCTCCGCCCCCGAGCTCGTGGCCTCCGCCGGGGAGTCGCTCGTGTCGCTGGAGGACCTCGGGCGGGCCGGCGAGGCCGGCGAGCGGGGCCGCGGACCGTGGTCGGGCGTCGCGCAGCCGGACCCGGCCCGGCCGGACGGCGCCCGCGTCGCCCCGTCCGGTGACGGCGGCGGGGCCCCGGCCGAGGGGTCCGGCTCGCTGCGACGGGGGGAGTTAGGCTGACCGGGTGACCGCCGCCCGTACGAGCTCGGCCCGCCGGCCCGGCGGGACGTCGTCCCGGCCGCCCGCTCCCGGGCGGGGTGGCTGGCCGGTCCGGGAGCGGTCGCTGCTCCGGCCGGTGCTCGGCATCCCGCCGGTGGCCGCGGTCGGCCTGGCCGTCGGGGCCACGGCCCTCGGCGTGTTCGTGGACCTGCTGCGGATCGGCACCGTCGGCCGGGTCTTCGAGATCGGCTACCTGCTCGGCTGCGTGCTCGCGGTGGGCTGGGTACGCCGGCGCGGCATCTTCCTGCCCGCGGTGCAGCCGCCGCTGCTGCTCGCCGTGGTCGTGCCGCTGATGGCGGTGCTGATCGGCGCGCCGTCGGGCGGGCTGTCCGCCCAGAGCGTGCTGCTGGCGGGTGCCCCGCTGATCAACGCCTTCCCGGCGATGGCGGTGACGACGGCGGCCGTCCTGCTCCTCACCGCGTTCCGGCTGGTGCGCCAGCGGCTCGGCCCGGACGACGCTGTCGGGCGGCTGCGTAGCCGGCTCGGCCGGGACCCCGGCGGGCACGACCCGGACGGTCCGCGGAGCCCGCGCCCGGGTTCCCGCCCGGCGGGCCGGGCACGGGCCGGCGGCGGCCCCGGCGACCGGGCCCGGCCCGCCGGGAACCGGAACCGCGCTCCCGAGGGCGACCGCGACCGTGCCCGCGGAGCCGGGAACCGGAGCCGGGCTTCCGAAGGCGACCGCGACCGTGCCTCGGGGGCCGACCGCCGCGACCGTGCTTCCGGAGCCGACCGAGGTGGCCGGGCATCCGGGGCCGACAGCCACGACCGTGCTTCCGGAGCCGACAGCCGTGGCCGGGCGCCCGGGGCGACCGGCAACCGCGACCGTGTACCCGGGCGGAGCGGCGGGCGCGGCCGCGCCTCCGGCGACAGCGCGGGCGGGCGCCCGTCGGCTGCGACGCACGGCGGGGCGTCCGGGACGCGCAGCGGAGCCTCCACGACACGCGGGACGTCCCCGGCTCGCGACGGCGCACCCGACCGGACACGCCGCCGCTCCTCGTGACCCCGGCCCGGGGCCCGCGCGGCCGGCCGGGGTGACCCGGCGCCCGCACACCTGCCGCACCCCGTCACGGCGTGCCGCACCTCACGGGCGGGGTGCGGCACGCCGAGGGAGGGTGCGGCACGTCCGGGCTCGGGCGACTCGACCCGGTCGTCCGCGTCGTCGCAGGTGAACCGCCCGCACCGACCCCGGCTCGACCGGGCCGACGATCTGTCCGGAGAATCGAGGCAACCTGGCGCCCACCCGGGCGTCACATCTAGCGAGGGCAGGCCCCGAACCCCGCCGCTCCCCCGCCGCACGACCTGGAGAACGATGTCCACCACCCGGAGCACCCGCTTCCCCCGGCCCGCGGTCCTCGTCGCGCTCGTGGCGACGGCCGTCGCGCTGATCGGTGCCGGCACGGCGCTGGCCTCCACCCCTGCGGCGCAGGCGTTCCGCGACCAGCCGCTGGTCCCCGGCACCCCCTGCACGGTCACCGCGCGGGCGTGCGTCGACCTCGACACGAAGCGGTCCTGGCTGTTCCACGAGGGCAAGATCGCCCACGGCCCGGTGCCGGTCGCGACCGGCGGCCCGGGCAAGGAGACCCCGATCGGGCACTCGCTGCGTGTGTACCGCAAGGAGCAGCTGCACCACAGCGGCGAGTACACCGCCACGAACGGCGAGCCCGCCCCGATGCCCTGGTCGGTGTTCTTCCAGGACGGTGGTATCGCGTTCCACGAGGGCCGGGTCGACGCCCCGTCCGCCGGCTGCGTGCGGCTCACCCGGGACAACGCGATCACCTGGTTCAACCACCTGCAGATCGGCGACCAGGTCCAGGTCGTCTCGGCCAAGCAGGTGCACGCCGACCGCGCCTGACGACCACCACGACGAACGGCCCCGGACCGCGCAGGTCCGGGGCCGTTCGTGATCGCCAGGGTCAGTGCGTGGCGGCGGGGCGCGGCGGGCGCAGCTCGCGGGGCAGCGAGAAGACCAGCGTCTCCTCGGCGGTGTCGACCTCCTCCACCGAGCCGAAACCGCGCTCGGCGAGGTGCTCGACGACGCCCCGCACCAATACCTCCGGCACCGAGGCACCGCTGGTCACGCCGACCGTGTCGACGCCGTCGAGCCAGGACTCGTCGATCTCCTTGGCGTAGTCGATCAGATGGGCGGCACCGGCGCCGGCGCCGAGCGCGACCTCGACCAGCCGCACCGAGTTCGACGAGTTCCGCGAGCCGACGACCAGCACCAGGTCGCACCGCGGTGCCATCGTCTTCACAGCCACCTGACGGTTCTGGGTGGCGTAGCAGATGTCGTCCGACGGTGGGTTCTGCAGCTTCGGGAACCGCTCGCGCAGCGCACGCACGGTCTCCATCGTCTCGTCGACCGAGAGCGTGGTCTGCGACAGCCAGACCACCTTGTCCGGGTCCCGGACGGTGACCTTGTCCACGTCGGCGGCCGACTCGACGAGCTGGATGTGCTCCGGCGCCTCACCGGAGGTGCCCTCGACCTCCTCGTGCCCGGCGTGCCCGACCAACAGGATGTCGTAGTCCTCGCGGGCGAAGCGCTTCGCCTCCTGGTGCACCTTGGTCACCAGCGGGCAGGTCGCGTCGATCGTCCTCAGCTGCCGGTCCTTCGCCTGGTCCCGCACCGCGGGCGAGACACCGTGTGCGGAGAACACCACGTGCGCACCCTCGGGGACCTCGGAGGCCTCCTCCACGAAGATCGCGCCACGCTCGCGCAGCGTCTCCACGACGTGCTTGTTGTGCACGATCTCCTTGCGGACGTACACCGGGGCCCCGTACTTGTCGAGGGCCTGCTCCACCGCCTCGACGGCACGGTCGACGCCCGCGCAGTAGCCGCGGGGCTTGGCGAGCAGGACCTGCTTGGCAGAACCGGACATGGCCTCCAGCGTACGGACCACGATCGGACCGGGCAGCGACACGTGACCCGCTCGACCCGCCCGGCGCGACACGAGCACCCGGCGCGGGGGACAATGGCGCCCATGTCACCGCTGCCGTTCCCCGTGCGGATCGCCGCCGGCCTCGTCGTGACGGCCGTCGAGCAGGCCCGCGACCTGCCCCGCCACGCCGTCGAGCTGCCGGTGACCGCGGTCAGCCAGGCGCTGCAGGTGTCGATGCGCGTGCAGCAGAGGATCACCGAGCTGGCCATCAAGGGCGACCGGGCCCTGGGCACGCTGCGCGCGGGCGACGAGGTCCCGAGCTGGGCCACGTTCGACGACGACCTCGCCGACGACACCGACCTCCGGCTCCCCGACCCGGAGCCGGTCACCTCGGCCCCGGCCGGCGACGAGCCGCGCAACGGCAGTCTCGACGAGCCGCGCCGCAGCAGTATCGACGAGCCGCGCAACGGCAGTATCTCGGCGCTGCGCCCGGCACGCTCCGGCATCCCGATCGCGCGGTCCGAGCGGCCCGCCGCGGCGTCGAACCAGCCGGAGGCCACCGCGAGCGCCCCGAACGCCGTCCCCGAGTACCCGACGCTGACGGTCCCCCAGCTGCGCGGGAAGCTCCGCACGCTGAGCATCGACGATCTGTCCGACCTGCTGGCCTGGGAGACGGCGCACGAGAACCGCCCGCCGTACGTCACGATGCTGACGAACCGGATCGCGACGCTGTCCCAGGAGAAGTGAACCCCCCGACGTCGGAGGAGAGCCCCTGGCCGGTCCGCACGGTCGCCCGCAAGATCGCCGAGTGGGTGGACCGGCTCGGGCCGGTGTGGGTCGAGGGGCAGCTCGCCCAGGTCAACGCCCGCTCCGGCACCGCGTTCCTCACCCTGCGCGACCCGGCCGCCGACGTGTCGCTCCAGCTCACGGCCCCGTCCGCGCTGGTCCGCGACTCCGGTGGCGCGGTGAGCGAGGGCAACCGGGTGATCGTGCACGGCAAGCCGTCGTTCTTCCTGGGCCGCGGCACCCTGAGCCTGCGGGTCGACCGCATCCGCGCCGTCGGTCTCGGTGAGCTGCTCGCCCGGATCGAGCGGCTGCGCCGCCTGCTCGCCGCGGAGGGACTGTTCGACCCCGCGCTGAAGCGGCGGCCGCCGCTGCTCCCGACGACCATCGGCCTGGTCACCGGCCGGGACTCGGCCGCCGAGCACGACGTCGTCACCAACGCGACCGCCCGCTGGCCCGCGGTGCGGTTCCGGATCGAGAACGTCGCCGTGCAGGGCGGGCTCGCAGTGGAACAGATCGTCGACGCGCTGCGCGTGCTGGACCGGGACCCGGACGTCGAGGTGATCGTCCTGGCCCGCGGCGGCGGCAGCGTGGAGGACCTGCTGCCGTTCTCCGACGAGACGCTGTGCCGCGCGGTCGCCGCGTGCCGGACACCGGTCGTGTCCGCGATCGGGCACGAACCGGACACCCCGCTGGTCGACCACGTCGCCGACGTCCGGTGCTCGACGCCGACCGAGGCCGGCCGCAGCCTGGTCCCGGACCTGGCCGAGGAGACCGCCCGGATCGCCGGGCTGCGCGACCGGGCCCGCCGCGCCCTGCACGGCTGGGTGGACCGCGAGCAGCGGCGGCTCGCCGACCTGCGGCACCGCCCGGTGCTCGCCGAACCGCTCCGGATGATCGAGTCCCGGGAACGCGAGGTCGCCGACGCCCGGGCCGCCGCGCACCGGGCGGTCCGGCGCCGGCTGGACCGCTCGGCGGCGGAGCTGGAGCACCTGACGGCGCGGCTCTCCGCGCTGGGGCCGGCTGCCACCCTGGCCCGCGGCTACGCGATCGTGCAGCTGAGCGGCACCGGGCACGACGTCCCGCCGCTGCTGCGCTCGGCCACCGACGCCCCCGCGGGCACCGCGCTGCGGATCCGGGTCGCCGACGGCGCCGTCGCCGCCACCGTGACCGGCGCGGCCGACCAGCCGGATCCCGCCCCCACGACCACCCCGGAGGAGACCGGATGAGCGAGCGACCGGCCGTCGACACCCTCGGCTACGAGCAGGCCCGCGACGAGCTCGTCGAGGTCGTCCGCGCCCTGGAGGTGGGCGGCCTCGGGCTGGACGAGTCCGTCGCGCTGTGGGAGCGCGGCGAGGCACTGGCGCGGCGCTGCGAGGACCAGCTCGCCGGGGCCCGCGCCCGGATCGAGGAGAAGCTCGCCGACGCCGCCGACCCCGGCGAGGGATGAGCCCGGCGGCGAGCCGCTACCGCCGGGACACCGATCCGTCGCTCCCCGGCGGCGGGTCGGCCTCCCGGATGGCGGCGATCACGGGCGAGACGATGTCGCGGGCATCGGTGCGCCGGACCACCCAGGTGCTCATGGCGAGATCGAGATCCTCGATGGGCCGCCAGACCCACCCGGCCAGCTGGGCGTTCGCGGTGTGCGATCCGGCCATGACCGCGTCCGCCTCGGCGGCCTCGGCGCACGCCCGCGCGTGCTCGACGAACCGCGCAAAGATCCATTCGGGTTCGATCCCGGCGGAGCCGGCGGCAGCCAGCAGGCCGTCCTGCTGGGTGGGGATCTGGTCGCGCGAGTGCACCAGGATGCGCATGCCGTCGAGGTCCTCGAGCCGGTAACGGTCCGCGCGGGCGAGCGGATGGTCGGGCCGGACCGCGACGCCGAGCCGTTCGGTGGCCAGCAGGAGCGACTGCACGTCCGCGGGCGGCAGCTGATGCACCACGGCGATGTCTAGCCGGCCGCGGGCGAGCAGCCGTAGCTGTTCCGCGCTCCCGGCCTCGACGAACCGGACGGACGCGGTCGGCACCGTCGAGACCAGCCGGCGGCCGACCGCCACGGTCCACCGCGGCGACAGGCCGGGCGGCAGCCCGACGTGGACGAGCTCGCGCGGCGGGGACTCCGCCCGGACCACCTCGCGGGTCGCGTCGGCGAGCGCGACGACCTGGCGGACGTGGGCGACGAACGTCCGGCCGGCGGGCGTCACCGTGGCCCCGGTGGAGCCCCGCTCGAACAGCGTCTCGCCGATCTCGGCCTCGACGTCGCGGATCTGGCGGCTGAGCGCGGGCTGGGCGACCAGGAGCGCTTCGGCCGCGCGGCTGAACGAGCCGTGCCGGGCGACCGCCAGGACGTACCGCATGTGACGCAGCTCCACCGGCGAAGTATGCGCCCGGCCATACCTGTGAGGCATGACAGGGGTGGCTCAGCCGGTCTTGGACAGCTCGAACACGGGGAGCGTTCACTTCACGGCATGACGGCGGCGACGACGAACCCGATCGGCATCTGCTCGATCATGCTGCACGACCGTTCCCCGGACGAGGCGATCGCGGTGGCGGCCGCGGAGGGTGTGACCGGCATCGAGTGGCGGGTCACCGAGACCGGCGCGGGCCGCGGGACGGACGTCTTCACCGACAACCGCTGCACCCTCCGGTTCGACGAGGTCACCGAGGTCACCGCCCGCTGCCGTCGGCACGGGCTGGAGGTGATCGGCCTCGACACATACGTCGAGTGCGGTGACCTCGCCACGGCCGGGCAGGCGGCCGCCGTCGCCGCGGACGCGGGTGTCCCCTGGTTCCGGTTCCGTGCCCCGTGGCGCGACGGGACACCGTGGAACGAGCTCGCCGACCGCGCCCGCCGCTTCGTCGACGACCTCGAGACGATCTCCCGCCGCCACGGCGTCCGCGCCCTGCTCGAGCTGCACCAACGCACGATCTGTCCGAGCGCCTCGCTGACCCGGCGGGTCGTCGGGCACGCCGACCCCGCACGGGTCGGTGTCATCTACGACGCGGGGAACCTGCTGGTGGAGGGCTACGAGGACCACGACACCGCGGTCGAGCTGCTCGGCCCGCACCTCGCCCACGTGCACCTCAAGAACGCCCGGTGGGTGCCCTCGTCCCCGGGAAGGCCGTGGCGGCTGCAATGGTCGCGGATGGACGACGGCCTGCTCGACCTGCCCGCGCTCCGGACCGCCCTGGACCGCGGGGGCTACCAGGGGTGGCTGTCCCTGGAGGACTTCACCGCCGACCTCCCGCCCGCGTCCGCGCTGCGGGTCGGGGTCGAGGCGCTCCGCGCCGGGCGGCCCGCGGCGGTGGCCCGATGACCGCGCGCCGGGTCGCCGTCGTCACCGGCGGCGCGGGCGCCATCGGCGCCGCGATCGGGGAGCACCTGGCCACGCGGGCCGACGTCGTGCTCCTCGCCGACCGCGACCTCGACGCGGCCCGGCAGCGATGCGCCGGCTCGGACGTGCTCGAGGCCTGCCACCTCGACATCGCCGACGACGACTCCGTCGCCGAGCTGATCGAGATGGTCGGCCGCCGGTTCGGCCGCCTCGACGTGATCGTCAACAACGCGGCCGTCACCGCGCCGCGCGGCATGGACGCGCTCACCCGGGAGGACTGGGAGCGGGTGATGGCCGTCAACGTCTGGGGGCCGACGTCGCTGTGCCGGCAGGCGGTTCCCGGATGGCGTGCGGCGGGGTCGGGAGGCCGCGTCGTGAACATCACCTCTCGGACGTGGCTGTCCGGTGGCCCGATCGCCTACACGACCTCCAAGGCGGGGGTCGTCGGGCTCACCCGCTCGCTCGCGCTGGAGCTCGCACCGCTCGGGGTCACCGTGAACGCGGTCGCCCCGAGCATGGTCACCACCCCGTTCACCCGCGCGGGCCGCAGCCCGGAGGAGTACGCCGCGTTCGAGGCCACGCACCTGGCCATGACCCCGCTGCGCCGGTTCGCGACCCCGGAGGACGTGGCGACCGCGGTCGGCTACCTCGCCTCGGAGGACGCCGGCTTCGTCACCGGCGAGGTCCTGCACGTGTGCGGCGGCGCCCAGCTGGCCCCGTCCCCCTGATCCCCACCGTGCCCGGCCCCGGTCCGGGCACCGCACCCCGCCTCCGGACCGACCGGAGCGGCCGCTCGACGAGGAGAGCCGATGACGACCGATCTCAGTTCCACCCCGGCGGACGACCCGGCCCGGGACGTCCCGAGATGGAAGCCGTGGGCGGTGACCGGCGCGGCGGCCGGCGCCCACGTCCTGGTGTTCGTCGACAAGGGGCTGCTCGGCATCGTCGCCACCCCCGTCCGGCGAGAGCTCGGCCTGTCGGCGACCACGTTCGGGATGATCAGCAGCGCCACCTACCTGCTGACCATGCTCAGCTGCCTGGCCATCGCCCTGGCCGGCCGGCGCGTCTCCACCCGGGTCGTCCTGCTCGGCTGCGGAGCGCTCTGTGCGCTGGGGCAGATCCCGGCCGCGCTCGCTGCCGGCGCGGTCATGCTCGTCCTGAGCCGGGTCGTGGTCGGGACCGCCGAGGGGCCGGCGGTGCCCCTGGCGCACAACGCCGCGTACTCCTGGTTCCCCGCCCGGCGGCGCGGACTGCCCGCCGCGGTGATCACCAGTGGAGCGTCCTTCGCCAAGATCGCCCTCCTGCCGGTGATCTCGCTGCTCGTCGTCGCCTTCGGCTGGCGGGCGGGCTTCGTCGCGATCGGGGTCGTCGCCGTGGCCTGGACGGCAGTGTGGTTCCTCGTGGGACGGACCGGCCCCTACGCCGGTCCGGACGGTGCGGCCCCGTCGGCGGACCGCGGGTGGATGCGCGGCCTGCTCACGCCGACCATGCTGGCCTGCCTGTTCGCGACGTTCACCCAGGGAGCGCTCGCGGCGGTCGTCTTCACCTGGTTGCCGTCCTACTTCCAGAACGGCCTCGGCTTCTCGGCCGCGACCGCCGGCACGCTGTTCGCCCTGCCCAGCGTGGTCGGTGTCGCGGCCCTGTTCCTGATCGGCGGGATCGGCGACCGGCTCATGCGGTCCGGGGCGTCGAGCCGGGTCGGCCGCGGCCGGGTCGGTGGCACCTGCCTGCTCCTCTCCGGACTCGTGCTGGCCGCCATCCCGCTCATCGACGCGCCGATCCTCGCCGTCGCCGCCGTCACGCTCGGGTACGGCTTCTCGGTCGCGGTGAACACGGTGACGTTCCCCGTCGTGTCGGAGCTGTTCGCGACGGCCCATCGGGCCGGCGCGCTCGCCATGATCACGGTGGCCTCGGCGGCCGCCGGCATCGTCAGCCCGCTCGTCGCCGGTCACCTGATCGACGCCGGCGCCGCACCCGGGAGCGGCTACACCGCTGCGTTCCTCGTCTTCGGCAGCGTCCTGGCCCTGGGTGGGCTCGTCTTCGCGCTGGCGGTCGACCCGACCCGGGACCGGGCGGACCGCTGACCGGTCCTCAGCGCGTCGCGCCGCCACCGGGCAGGACCCGGGCCCGCACCAGGGCGCCGGCCAGGGTGCGGAACCGTTCCTCCGACGCCGATCCGGTCACCAGCACCCGCACCTCGGGCGCGCCGGGCAGCGTCGCGACCCGGAACGGCTCCCCGCCCTCGGGCCGGTAGACCTCCCAGGTCAGCCCGCCCGCGTCGACGGTGCCCTGCATCCGCGGCGGCCCCTCGCCGCGCCCGGACACGCCGGACTCGGTGACGAGGATCCCCTCGGTGGAGGCATCGGTCTGCACGAGGCTCAGGTAGTCGGCGTCCGGGGTGACGTAGCCGATCCGGACCGCGGTCCCGCCACCCTCGACCGGGCCCCGGTTGGCGGAGTTGGCCCGGAACGGCACGTCCGGCAGCCGGAGCGGGAACGCCGAGCCGCGGGCGTACTCGGCCAGCCGGGCGTCGACGTTCACGCGCGGGCCCGCACCGGCGTCCTCGACCGGCCCGGTGGGGGCGAACGAGCACGAGTTGCCGACCGAGAACAGCAGCAGGCCGACCGGGATGAGGATCAGCAGCGCGCCGAGCATGTCGCGGACCGTCGTCTCGCCGCGCTCGGGCTTGCGCAGCGGGCGCGGGCCGACCCGGCGGGCGGGCGCGCCGTCGTCGGAGGGGGACCTGCTCGGATCCGGTCGCGGACTCACGGACACATGGTCCCTCAGGCATGGCGTCGGTCGCTCATCCCTCCTCCCGGCCCGGCTCGCGTGCGAGGATCGGGCTCACCGAGCACGCCGCCGTGAAATGGAGACGTCCGTGAGCGAGTCCACCAGCCCGTCCCCCCGCCGCCGTGAGGCGCCCGACCGCAACCTGGCGATGGAGCTGGTCCGGGTCACCGAGGCCGCGGCGATGGCGGCCGGGCGCTGGGTCGGCAAGGGCGACAAGAACGGCGGCGACGGCGCGGCGGTCGACGCCATGCGCCAGCTGATCTCGTCGGTGTCGATGCGCGGCGTCGTCGTGATCGGCGAGGGAGAGAAGGACGAGGCCCCGATGCTGTTCAACGGCGAGGAGGTCGGGAACGGCGAGGGCCCGTTCTGCGACGTCGCCGTGGACCCGATCGACGGCACGACCCTGATGAGCAAGGGCATGCCGAACGCCCTTGCGGTGCTCGCCGTCGCCGAGCGGGACGCCATGTTCGACCCGTCCGCCGTGTTCTACATGGAGAAGATCGCGGTCGGGCCGGAGGCCGCGGACGCCATCGACATCACCGCGCCGGTCGCCGAGAACATCCGGCGGGTCGCGCGGGCCAAGCACATCGACGTCGCCGACGTCACCGTGTGCGTGCTGGACCGGCCGCGGCACGAGCAGATCGTCAAGGAGATCCGGGAGGCGGGCGCGCGGATCGCGTTCATCTCCGACGGTGACGTCGCGGGCGCGATCGCCGCGGCCCGGCCGACCTCGGGCGTCGACATGCTCTACGGCGTGGGCGGCACCCCGGAGGGGATCATCACCGCGGCCGCCCTGAAGTGCATGGGCGGGGAGATCCAGGGCCGGCTGTGGCCCAAGGACGACGAAGAGCGTCAGAAGGCGCTCGCCGCCGGCCACGACCTCGACAAGGTGCTCACCACCGCGGAGCTCGTCCGCGGGGAGAACGTGTTCTTCTGCGCCACCGGCATCACCGACGGGTCGCTGCTGCGCGGCGTCCACTACCGGGGCGGCGGTGCGACCACGCAGTCGATCGTGATGCGGTCGAAGTCGGGCACCGTGCGGCTGATCGACGGCTACCACCGGCTGACCAAGCTGCGCGAGTTCTCCTCGGTCGACTTCGACGGCGTGGAGGGCGAGGCACCGCCCCTCCCGTAGCCAGGTGAGGCAACCCTCGCCCGGGCGCGCGGAATCGGCCGCGGTGGAGTAGACCTGCGCGTATGAGCGAGGACTACCGCATCGAGCACGACACCATGGGTGAGGTCCGGGTCCCGGCGGCCGCGCTCTGGCGGGCCCAGACGCAGCGGGCGGTGGAGAACTTCCCGATCTCTCACCGCCCGCTCGAACGCGCCCAGATCCGCGCGCTCGGCCTGGTCAAGGCGGCGGCGGCCCGGGTGAACGGCGAGCTGGGCGTGCTCGACGGCGACACGGCGGCGGCCATCGCGGCCGCCGCCGACGAGGTCGCCGAGGGCCGCCACGACGACCACTTCCCGGTCGACGTGTTCCAGACCGGCTCCGGCACGTCGTCGAACATGAACGCCAACGAGGTGATCGCGACGCTCGCCGAGCGCGCCGGGAACGGTGCCCTCGGCGTCCACCCGAACGACCACGTCAACGCGTCCCAGTCGTCGAACGACGTCTTCCCCACGACGATCCACCTGGCCGCGACCGAGGCGCTGGTGACCGGCGTCGTCCCGGCACTGGAGCACCTCGAGGCGGCGCTGCGCCGGCGGGCCGCCGACTGGGCGGAGGTCGTGAAGGCGGGCCGGACGCACCTGATGGACGCCGTCCCGATCACCCTCGGGCAGGAGGCGGGCGGCTGGGCCAGCCAGGCCGGCTACGGCGCCGACCGGGTACGGGACGTGCTGCCCCGACTCGCCATGCTGCCGATCGGGGGAACCGCCGTCGGGACCGGGCTGAACGCCCCCGCCGGGTTCGGCGCGGCCGTCGTCGCGAAGCTGCGCGAGGCCACCGGGCTGGACCAGCTCGCGGAGGCGACCGACCACATCGAGGCCCAGGGCTCCCGGGACGGGCTCGTGGAGGCCTCCGGCGCGCTGCGCACCGTGGCCGTCTCCCTGTACAAGATCGCCAACGACCTGCGCTGGCTGTCCTCGGGCCCGCGGACCGGCCTCGCCGAGATCCGGCTGCCGGACCTGCAGCCGGGCAGCTCGATCATGCCGGGCAAGGTCAACCCGGTGATCTGCGAGGCCACGATGATGGTCTGCGCGCAGGTGATGGGCAACGACGCCACCGTGGGCTTCTCCGGCAGCCAGGGCAACCTGGAGCTGAACGTGATGATGCCGGTGATGGCCCGCAACGTGCTGGAGTCGGCGCGGCTGCTCACGAACGCGTCCCGGCTGCTCGCCGACAAGGTCGTCGACGGGATGGAGGCCGACCTGGAGCGGACCCGGGAGTACGCCGAGTCCTCGCCGTCGATCGTCACGCCGCTGAACTCGAAGATCGGTTACGAGGAGGCGGCCGCGGTCGCCAAGCAGGCCCTCAAGGAGCGCAAGACGATCCGGGACGTGGTGATCGAGCGGGGGCACGTGGCGTCCGGTGCGCTCACCGAGGAGGAGCTGGACCGGGCGCTCGACGTGCTGGCGATGACCCGCGGCGAGAAGCGCAGCTGAGGCCCGCTGCGGACGGCGACCGGCCCGTCGCATCACGTCAGTCCATCTGCTGTTCACCTTCCATTCCCCATTTGGTCCATATGAACGTGACACCGTGTGACCGATTGCCGATCTCCACCCCCCGGACGGACCAGTCGCATGACCGATGAGCGCTTCGCGTACGAGCCGGTGCACGACCTCCGCAGCGGCCGCTTCGCCGGCGTCGAGGTGGTGCCCCGGCGGCCGTACGACGCGGTCGCCGTGCAGGCCGCCGACCGCGGCTGGGACGCCCGCCAGATCGCCGAGCTCGACGCGAGCACCGCGGTGTCCGCGGTCGCGTCGGCACGGCGGGGCTCCGGGTCGGTGCCGGTGCAGGTCGACGTCGCGGCCGACACCGTCCTCCACGCCCGCGAGCGGCTGCGGGCCATGCTCGGGGGCACCGCCGTGGCGCCCCTGCTGGAGGTCGGGCCGCCGATCGCCGCGGCCGCGCAGGCCGAGCACCTGGTCCCGGCGCTGGCCGAGCTGCGGCGCTGGGGCTTCCGGATCGGGCTCGACGGCGGGGGCCGCGCGTTCGGGCCGGAGGTGATCGCCGCCGCCCGTCCGGACGTCGTGAAGCTCGAGCCGGGCCTCGCCGACGGGGTCCTCGACGCGGGCACGGGTGCGGTCGTGCGGGCCGTGCTGGAGGTCGCCCGCGCGGTCGGCGTGCCGGTGGCCGCGACCGGTGTGCGGGACCGGAGCCGCCTCGCCGGGCTGTACGCGATCGGGGTCGCGTTCGCGCAGGGGCCGCTGCTGGGCGGGGTGCGGGCCGCGCCCGAGCCGGACCCGGTGACGGCGTCCGAGCTGCTGGTCCTGCTCCGGACGACGCCCGTCGGTGCCGGCTCACCTGCGCCGCGCCCCCCGGCGCAGGCCGGCCCCGCCTCCTCCCCGGCGCCCGCCGGAGCCGGCGGCGCGGGCCCGCCCGGGGCTCCGCCCGCGGTGGCCGCAGCCGGCCCGCCGGTGCGCGGTCTCGCGACACCCGCGGTGACCCTGCCCGACGACGTCACCGGCGACACGGTCCGCGAGACGATGCGCGAGCACCCGGACACGGTCGGCATCGTGCTGGTCGACGACGAGCACCGTCCGGTCGGCTACCTGGACCGGAGCCGGTTCCTGCTCACCATGACCGGCCGGTTCGGGCACGCGCTCTGGGCGGACAAGCCGGCCCGGGAGCTGGCCGACCCGCCACGGACGATGGACGAGCGCACCCCGCTCGCCCGGGCCCTCGAGCTCAGCCTGGCCGGGGACCCCGCCCGCGGGTACGACGACCTGGTCGTCGTCGCCGCGGACGGGGCCTGCCGCGGGGTCGTCGCCGTCGCCGAGCTGTGGCGGCAGGCGATCCGGCCGGCCGGGGCCGGCCCGGTGGGCGGTCCGCCGCGGCCGATCGTCGTGCCGCAGCCGCCGTCGGGTGGGGATCCCGGCACGGCGCGCGCCACCGGCGCGCATCCCGCCGCCGCGCCATCCGCCGGCCGCCCGGCCGGCACGGCACCCGAGGCCGCGCCGTCCACCGCCCGCTCGGCCGGCGCGGCGTCCGAGGGCACACCCTCCACCGGCCGCCCGGCCGGTGCGGCGTCCGAGGCCGTGCCCGACGGGCCCGCGGCGCCGCGGCCCGAGCACGGACGCGAGCGCCCCGCCCGCAGCGCCTGACCGCCGCCCGGTCACCCGCCGCGGCGGCGCGCGGCTGTCGGGGGTCGCTGCTTTCATGACCCCGTGCTGTTCACCGACGTCGTCACCACCTCGGCCGCGGTCGGGGCGACCCGCGCGCGCTCGGAGAAGACCACCGCGCTCGCCGAGCTGCTGCGCGCCGCCGCGCCCGGCGAGGTCGAGCCGGTGGTGGCGTGGCTGTCCGGGTTCCCGCGGCAGGGCCGGATCGGCACCGGCTGGCGGACCCTCGCCGCGGTCGACGTCGCACCGGCCGGCGCGCCGTCGCTGACGGTCGGGCAGGTCGACGGGCTGCTCGACGAGCTGGCCGGGACCGCCGGGCAGGGGTCCGCGCTGCGCCGCCGGGAGCTCCTGGAGCGGCTCTACGGGGCGGCGACCACCGACGAGCAACGGTTCCTGCACCGGCTGCTCACCGGTGAGCTGCGCCAGGGCGCCCTGGAGGGCCTGATGGTGGACGCGGTCGCCGCCGCGTCCGGGGCGGGCCAGGCAGCGGTGCGGCGGGCGTTCATGCTGTCCGGGCGGCTCCCGGAGACGGCCGCGACCGCGCTCGGGGGCGGCACCGGCGCGCTCGCCGCGATCGGGCTCGAGGTCGGTCGCCCGATCCGGCCGATGCTCGCCTCCCCCGGTGCCTCGCTGGACGCCGCGCTGGCGGCGCTCGGCCCGGGGGTCGTCGTCGAGCACAAGCTCGACGGCGCCCGGATCCAGGTGCACCGCCGCGGCGACGACGTCCGGGTCTGGACCCGCACCCTGCGCGAGATCACCGCCGCGGTCCCGGAGCTGGCCGCGCACGTCCGCGGGCTCCCCTGCGACACCGCGGTGCTCGACGGCGAGACCCTCGCCCTGGACGACGACGGCCGCCCCCGCCCGTTCCAGGACACGATGAGCCGGTTCGGGTCGGACGCCGACGAGGGCGTCCTGCTGTCCCCGTTCTTCTTCGACCTGCTCCACCTCGACGGCCGGGACCTCGTCGACGAGGCCCTGGAGACCCGGCTCGACGCGCTCGGGCACCTGCTCGCCGCCGGGGAGCACGCGCCGCTGCGGATGCCGGGCGCGCGGCGGCCGTCCGCGGAGGAGGCCGCCGCGGTGCTGGACGCGGCGCTCGGCGCCGGGCACGAGGGCGTCGTCGTGAAGGACCTGGCCGCGCCCTACGCGGCGGGCCGGCGCGGGAAGGCCTGGCAGAAGGTCAAGCCGGTGCACACGCTCGACCTCGTGGTGCTCGGCGCCGAGTGGGGATACGGCCGGCGCACCGGGTCGCTGTCGAACATCCACCTCGGTGCCCGCGACCCGGACGGCGGCGAGCCGGTGATGGTCGGCAAGACGTTCAAGGGCATGACCGACGAGCTGCTGGCGTGGCAGACCGAGACGTTCCCGCGGTACGCGCGGGCGGAGGAACCGGGGGTGGTGTACCTGCGGCCGGAGCTGGTCGTGGAGATCGCGCTGGACGGGGCGCAGCGCAGCACCCGCTACCCGGGCGGCGTCGCCCTCCGGTTCGCGCGGGTGGTGCGGTACCGGCCGGACAAGACGCCGGACGAGGCGGACACCCTCGAAGCGGTGCGGGCGCTGCTGTCCGGCTGACCCACCGCGGCAGGCGTACCATTCCGATACCGTGCGCTTCCTCGACGACCGCTCGCCGGATCACGACCTCACCTACGACGACGTCTTCCTCGTCCCGCGACGGTCCTCGGTGGCGTCCCGGTTCGACGTCGACCTGAGCACCCCGGACGGTACCGGCGCCACCGTGCCCGTGGTGGCCGCGAACATGACCGCCGTCGCGGGCCGCCGGATGGCCGAGACGCTCGCCCGCCGCGGCGCGCTGACCGTGCTGCCGCAGGACGTCCCCACGGACGCGGTCGCGGAGATCGTGTCCTGGCTGAAGTCCCGCCACCCGGTCTGGGACACCCCGCTCGTGCTGCGTCCCGGTGACGCGGTCGCGGACGCGCTGAACCTGCTGCCCAAGCGGGCCCACGACGCCGTCGTGATCGTCGACGACGGTGGCCGCCCGGTCGGCACGGTGAACGACGCGGCGTGCACCGGCGTCGACCGGTTCACCCGGCTGGCCGAGGTCCTCGACCCCAACCCGGTCGCCGTGGCGCTGGACACCGCGCCGCGCGAGGTGTTCGAGCAGCTCGACGCCCGCCGTGGGACGGTCGCGCTCGGTCTCGACGGCGACGGCCGCCTCGCCGGCCTGCTCACCCCGCTCGGCGCGATCCGCGCCGGCATCTACACGCCCGCGCTCGACGGGGCGGGCCGGCTGCGCACCGCGGCCGCGATCGGGATCAACGGCGACGTCGCGGTGAAGGCGAAGGCGCTGCTCAACGCCGGCGTCGACGTCCTCGTGGTGGACACCGCGCACGGCCACCAGGAGAAGATGCTCGACGCGCTCGGCGCGGTGCGCAGGGTCGTGTCCGAGACCGGCGCCCGGGTGCCGGTCGCGGCCGGCAACGTGGTCACCGCCGACGGGGTCGCCGACCTCGTCGACGCCGGCGCGGACATCGTCAAGGTCGGTGTCGGCCCGGGCGCCATGTGCACGACCCGGATGATGACCGGGGTCGGGCGGCCGCAGTTCTCCGCGGTCGCCGAGTGCGCCGCCGCGGCCCGCGAGCGCGGCGCCGTGATCTGGGCCGACGGCGGTGTGCGGCACCCGAGGGACGTCGCGCTGGCGCTCGCCGCGGGCGCCGCGTCGGTGATGATCGGTTCCTGGCTGGCCGGCACCTACGAGTCCCCCGGCGACCTGCTGACCGACGAGCAGGGCCGGCCGTACAAGGAGTCGTTCGGCATGGCCTCGAAGCGGGCGGTCGGTGCCCGGACCCGCGGGGACAACGCCTTCGAGCGGGCCCGCAAGGCCCTGTTCGAGGAGGGCATCTCGTCGTCGCGGCAGCGCCTCGACCCGGAGCGGCCCGGGGTGGAGGACGTCGTCGACGCGATCTGCGCCGGGGTCCGCTCGGCCTGCACCTACGCCGGCGCCCGGACCCTGGACGAGCTGCACGAGCGCTCCGTCGTCGGGGTGCAGACCACCGCCGGGTTCACCGAGGGCACCCCGCACGGGCTGTAGGGCTCCCCGGCACGGCCGTGGCCCCCGCGCACCGGCGGTGCGCGGGGGCCACGGTGCCTCCGGACGGCGGGACCGCTACGAGTTCGGGCCCTCCAGCATCTCGGTGACCAGCGCCGCGATCGGCGAGCGCTCGCTGCGGGTCAGCGTGACGTGGGCGAACAGCGGGTGGCCCTTCAGCTTCTCGATGACGGCGTTGACGCCGTCGTGCCGGCCGACGCGCAGGTTGTCGCGCTGGGCGACGTCGTGGGTGAGCACCACCCGGGACGCGGCGCCGAGCCGGGACAGCACCGTGAGCAGCACGTTGCGCTCCAGCGACTGGGCCTCGTCGACGATCACGAACGTGTCGTGCAGCGACCGCCCGCGGATGTGGGTGAGCGGGAGGACCTCGAGCATCCCGCGGGCGATGACCTCGTCGATGACGTCCTGGCTGACCAGCGCGCCGAGCGTGTCGAACACGGCCTGCGCCCAGGGCTGCATCTTCTCGCTCTCGTTGCCCGGCAGGTAGCCGAGGTCCTGCCCGCCGACGGCGTAGAGCGGCCGGAACACGACGATCTTGCGGTGCGCCTGGCGCTCCAGCACCGCCTCCAGCCCGGCGCACAGGGCGAGCGCCGACTTGCCGGTACCGGCGCGGCCCCCGAGGGACACGATCCCGACCTCGTTGTCGAGCAGGAGGTCGAGCGCGATCCGCTGCTCGGCGGAGCGCCCGTGCAGCCCGAACGCCTCGCGGTCACCGCGGACCAGCTTGACCTGCTTGTCGGCGGTGACCCGCCCCAGCGCGTTGGACGCCCCGATCAGCCGCAGCCCGGTGTTGCAGGGCAGCTCCCGCGCCGCGTCGTGGTCGAGCACGCCGTCCCGGAACAGGGTGTCGACGTCGTCGGCGGAGACCTCCAGGTCGGTCATCCCGGTCCAGCCCGAGAACAGGACGTCCTGGCCGTGGTACTCGTCGGCGTCCAGCCCGACCGCCGCCGCCTTGACCCGCAGCGGCATGTCCTTGGTGACCAGGGTGACCTCCGACGGGGAACCCGCGTCGGCCTTCAGGTTCAGCGCGCAGGCCAGGATCCGCGAGTCGTTCGAGTCGGTGCGGAACCCGGCCGGCAGGACCGTGGGGTCGGAGTGGTTGAGCTCGACGTGCAGGGTCCCGCCCTTGTCGCCGACGGGGATCGGCGCGTCGAGGCGGCCGTGCTTGACCCGCATCTCGTCGAGCTGGCGCAGTGCGGTCCGGGCGAACCAACCGAGCTCGGGGTGGTGCCGCTTGGCCTCCAGCTCCGAGATCACGACCAGCGGCAGGACGACCTGGTGCTCGTCGAAACGGAGCAGCGACCACGGGTCGGACAGCAGAACGGACGTGTCGAGCACGTAGCAGCGGGTGGGGCCTGCCGGTGCGTCCCCGACCGCCTCGGTGAGCGGAAGCCGGTCGGTGAGGGCGGGGCGACGATCGGTCACGGGTGCTCCCTCGCAGGCGCGGCACCACGCCTGCTCTGCGTCGGGCCGGCCGGCCCTGCTGCGGGACGTGACCGCGCCGGTGGACCGTGCGGTCCGCCGGCCGGCACGCCCGCGAGGGCCGGGTGCCGGCCCTCCTCGGGTGCGTTCGACACCACGTTCAGGGCCTCCCGGACGGGTCGCATCGGGTACGACCCGTCGAACCGGACGCTACTAGTGGTCACCCTCGTGCGGTCAATAGCGACCGGCCGTCGGACGTGTGAGGTGAACCCCGATGGCACAGCCGTTACCGGCCGTTCATCGCACGCTCACTACCGTCCGACGCGGATTCCACCTGCGTAGACACGGAGGGCCGCGCTCCGTTCGTCGTAGCGTCACTGATGCGAACGGGCGGACGATGGCCCGGCAGTTGCTGCCGCTGTGGCACCTTTCCGCGGCGCACCACCACCCACGGTGAGCAGGTCCGCGGGCAGGACCGGCGTGTCCAGCAGGGTGCGCAGGCCGGCGACCGGGCCGTGCGGGTACCGGGCCAGCCAGTCCCGGACCAGGGGCGCGCCCTCGGCGTAGGCGACCGCGTAGCCGCGCCACTGCGGGTGGTCGAGGAACGCGAGGATCCGCCGCGCCCGCGCTTCCGGGATCAGCAGCCAGCGGGACAGGTGGCCGGTGACCTCGTCCGGGCCGGCATTGTCGACGTACCGCAGGAGCGCGGCGTCCTGCCGGACCCGGCCGAGCAGGTCCAGCTCCGCCTCGATCCGCTCGGCGAGCCCGCCGTCGATCCGGACACCGGCCCGGGCGAGCGCCCTCTCGGCCGGCGCGCCCCAGCCCGGACCGGGCAGCGCGGTCACGCCCGCCTCGGCCGCACCCTCCGCGACCAGGCCCAGCGGGCCGTGCACCAGCCGCAACGCGAGCTCGGGGTGGCGCGGGGCGGCGAGCTCCGCGCGGCAGTACTGGGTGTGGTGGCCGGGATAGAGCTCGTGGGCGAGCAGCGGCAGCAGCGAGCCGCCCCGCAACCGGGTCGCCGTGGTGATCGACACCCGGCTCCGGAAGCCGCCGCGGTACCGGGTGAACGCCGTCCACGGACGCTCGCCGACGAGCTCGACGGTGGCCCGTTCCGCGGCCGGGAGCCCCAGCTCGGCGTGCACCCGGCCGCGCAGCTCCGCGGTCACCGCGGCCACCGCCTGCCCCACCCGGCCGGGCGGCACGACGTCGGCGTCCCGGTAGGCGCCCATCCGCGCGGCCACCGGTCCGTGGCCGGGCAGCAGCGCACCGAGCCGGCGGTGCACCTCGCGGTACCCGTCGGGGTCGCCGCGGCGCGGGACCACCCCGAACAGCGCCCGGACCTCCTCGACGTAGCCGGGCCGCTCGCCCGCCAGCAGCCGCGCGTGGCAGTCGAGAGCGGACAGCACGGCCTCCAGGTAGCGCCGCCGCGGGTCGGGCAGGCCGGACACGGCGACGTCGCGGCGGAGCCGCCGGGCGTCGGCGACGAGGTCACGGGGCTCCGGACGGGGTTCGTCGTCCACCCGGCGGGCGAGTGCCCGGTCCGGGACGGGGCCGTCCAGGACGCCGGGCCGCAGGCGCTCCAGACGCAACGCGAGCTCCGTCGCCGCGCGCAGCAACCCGGTCAGGGACATTCCCGGAGCGTAGGCGGCCCGGGGAGCGAACGACGCCCCGCGCGCGAGGGTACGCGTCCGTTCGGACGTATCCCCTCACCGAGCGTGTCCGATCTGGGGGCCCCGGATCCCGTTCGGGACCCACCGGAATTCCCCGATCCGGGGAGTAACCGAACGGAAAGTAATAGGGTCCCCCGATGGTGTTGCGCGGTTTGTGGGACCGGGAATCCAGGGGATAGATTGTTGCGCAGTCGGTACGGGCTCCCCCACTGTCAGCGTGCCGGCAGGCGTGAGACCGGCTTCGGGCGGACTCAGAGATCCAACAGGAGAAGAACTGTGCTGAAGAAGGCTGGAATCGTGGTTGCGGCCTCGGCCGCGTCCCTGCTCGCCGTCAGCCCGCTCGCCTTCGCCGGCGACAAGGGTGACGACCACGGCCACGGTGGCAAGCACCACGGCGCCGAGAACGTCATCGACAAGGACGCCAAGGGCCTCATCGCCGGCCTGAACGGCAACAACGTCAACGTGCCGATCCAGGCCTGCAACAACAACGTGCCGGTCAACGCCCTGGGCATCCAGGTCCCGGTCGAGGACGGCGCTGCCCTCAACGGCATCACCGGTGCCCTCGGCATCCTGGGCGAGGCCAAGGCCAAGTCGGGCGACTCGACCACCGACCAGTCCGACAACTGCGCGCAGGAGTCGGGCGCGGGCGACACGATCGCCGACTGATCTCGATCAGATCACCGAAATGCCCCGGGGTGTTCACCCCGGGGCATTTCGCGTTTCCGGTGGACCGCCCGGACGGGTGCCGGATTCTGCACGGCAGGCACGGACCGTCAGCATGCATCGCATGTCGTCACCCGGTCGCGTGACGGCCATCGATGCGCTCCCCCGATCTCCTTCGCGCTGATCGCTCTGTGTAGTCACTAGGTTCGGGGGGCGCCGCGGTGCGCCGCCGGCCGTGGCCCGTCGTCGCGCACCCCAGCGCTCGCGGGAGGCGAGCCGATGCGAGGCAAGGGCCACCGGCGGCGGCGAACGCTCACCGAACTCGCGAACGCTCACCCGTTCTCGCGAGCACCGCCCGAACACGCGAGCACCGCCCGATCTCGCGAGCACCGTCCGATCTCGTGCGGCACCGACAGCCGGAACACTCACAGCGCGGCCCGTATCCGCAGCACTCAGCCCGCCCGCCCCACCGTCCGGGCGCCGGTCGCCGGACCGACCGGCCCACACCGTTGCACCGTGCAGCCTTACCGCGACACGCCCGTCCGCCACGCCGAGCCGGCCGCTGCTCACCCGTCCGAATCCGCAGGTCCACGAATGGATCGGGGCATCGCCCGGGAAAAACACGGAGGGTCAGATTGTCCCGTTCGAAACCCTCCGATAGATTGACGCACAGTCGACGCGGGCTCCCCGGTTCGAGCGTCGACAGGTACCGAGAGTGTGCGCGGCTCTGCCGCGCGCACTCTCCTACTCAACAGGAGACGGACTGTGCTGAAGAAGGCTGGGATCGTGGCTGCGGCTGGCGCCGCGTCGCTCGTCGCGGTGAGCCCGCTGGCGTTCGCGGGCGAGGAGTACGAGGCGAACGACAGCTTCAACAAGACCAAGGACAGCCACAACAAGACCGTCGAGAAGAACGACGTCCACGTCGGTCACGAGGGTGGCAACGTCGCCGACAAGTCCGCGCACGGTGGCCTGGTCAACATCTCGGGGAACAACGTGAACACGTCCCCGACCACCTGCTTCACCGCCGCCAACGGCAACAGCGTGGTCCAGGGCGCCCTGGGCGGCCTCTTCTCGGAGGCCGAGAACTCCTCCGGCGTCACCTCGGACAACAGCGTCCAGTGCACCAACGCCTCCGACGCCGGGGACGAGTTCAACCAGTCGAACGACGGCGGCTCGCACCAGGACGGCGAGAAGGGCACCAAGTAGGTCGCCCTCCTGCTCCGTGCAGCGCAAGGCCCCGGGGATTCACCCCGGGGCCTTCGTCGTTCCCGGAACGGGGCCGACCGCACCGGAATGCGCACTAACGAGCGAGCACCCCGGAGGTTACGGTCGAATTCCGTTCAGCCGCCGAAACGCCGGTGCCGGGCGGCGAAGTCCCGCAGCGCGCGGAGGAAATCGACCCGGCGGAACTCCGGCCAGTAGGCCTCGCAGAACCAGAACTCCGAATGCGCCGACTGCCAGAGCAGGAAGCCCGACAGACGCTGCTCCCCGCTGGTCCGGATGACCAGGTCCGGATCCGGCTGTCCGGACGTGTACAGGTGCTCCGCGATGAGGTCGACGTCGAGGCTCTCGGCGAGCTCCTCGATGGTCCGGCCGGCCTCGGCCTCGGTCAGCAGCATCTTCCGGACGGCGTCGGCGATCTCCTGCCGTCCGCCGTACCCGACGGCGACGTTCAGCTGCAGGCCCCCACGGTCGCTGGTCCGCGCCACGGCGGCGGTCAACCGGTCCGCGAGCGAGCGCGGCAGCAGCTCCATCGCCCCGACCACCCGCAGCCGCCACGGCGTGTCCGGGCCGGAGAGGTCGTCCACGACCCCGCCGATGATCTCCAGCAGGTCCTTCAGCTCGTCCGGGGACCGGGTGCCGAGGTTGTCGGTGGACAGCAGGAACACCGTCACCACCTCGACCCCGGCCTCGGAGCACCAGCCGAGCATCTCGGCGATCTTCGCCGCGCCGGCGCGGTGTCCCTCGGCCGGATCGTCGAGACCGGCCTCGCGGGCCCAGCGACGGTTGCCGTCGAGGATCAGCGCGACGTGCTTCGGACTCTCGGCTCCGTCGAGCTGGCGCAGGATCCTGCGCTCGTACACCGTGTAGAGCAGATCTCGGACGGCCACGGGGAGGGAGCCTAGTCGGGTCCCCCGCGGCCTGTGGCGTTCGTCCGGACCGGGCGACGCCCGCCGCTGAGGCACGTAGCGTCGAGCCGTGTCCCCGGTGAGCAGCGCCCTCCCCGCTCCGGTCAGGCCCCGGATGCGCGGCTGGCTGCACCTGTGGAGCCTGGTCGCCTCGGTCTTCGCCTGCGCGGCGCTCATCGGCGTCGCCGGCGCGCTGGTCGGCGCGGCCGCGGCCGTCGCGACCGCCGTGTACACGGCGACGACGTTCGGGCTGTTCGGGATCAGCGCGCTCTACCACCGGCACACCTGGACCGACCCGGCCCGCCGCCGGCTGATGAAGCGCCTCGACCACTCGATGATCTTCATGTTCATCGCCGGGACGTACACACCGGTCTCGGCACTGGCGCTGCCCGCCGGCACCGCCACCTGGGTGCTGGCCGTGGTCTGGGGCGGCGCGCTGGCCGGGGTCGCCCTGAAGCTGGCCTGGCCGACCGCCCCCGCGTGGGTCGGCGTCCCGGTCTACGTCGCGCTCGGCTGGGTCGCGGTGTTCGTCCTGCCGGGGCTGCTGGCCGGCGGCGGGGTCGCCGCGCTCGTCCTGCTGCTCGTCGGCGGGGCGCTCTACACCGCGGGCGCGGTCATGTACGCGCTGCGCCGCCCGGACCCGTGGCCTGCGACGTTCGGGTACCACGAGTTCTTCCACGCGGCGACGGTCCTGGCCTGGGCCTGCCACCACGTCGCGATCTGGCTGGTGCTCCTGCGCCCGTGAGTGGTTCGGAGGGCCCCGACCCTCCTATCCCCTCACGAGGGCCCCTGGCCCCGCAGCTCGTCGACCCGTGCCATCGCCGCCCGCAGCTCGGCGAGCCACTCGTCGGCGTGCTCCCCGACCAGGCGGACCGACCAGGCGAGCGCGTCCGACCGGGACCGGGCGACGCCGGCGTCGACCAGCGTGTCCAGCACGATCCGTTCGGACTGCCGCAGCCTCGTCATCACCGGCACCGACGCTGTCGTGAACAGCTCGCGGGTCCCGCCGATCCGCGCACCCCAGGCGACCTTCCGCTGGTAGCGGGCCTCGGCCTGGCGGGCGATCTCGATCCGCTTCGCCCGGGTGTCCTCGCGGAACCGAGAGATCCGGCCGGCCTCCGCCGCGGCCGCGTCGGCCCGGCCGGCGTCCGTGTCCGGGTACTCGTCCTCCAGGGGCGGGAGCTCGCCGACGACGACGATCTCGTCCCGGTCGCAGGTGACCTCCGGCGCGCCGGTGAACCAGCCGTCCGGCAGCCGCCCGGAGAACCACGCCGCCGCGTCGTCGGCCGAGGGCAGCTCCGCCTGCTGCCACCCGCCACGTCCTCGTCCTGTCCTCATCACGCACCTCCGTGCTCGATGATTACAGAATTACACAGTTACGTCGCGCGTGCGAGCAGGGCGGAGAGTTCGTCCGGGGTGGTCACCGGAACGTCGCAGACGAACCCGCGGCAGACGTAGGCGGCCGGCGCCCCCTCGACCGGGCCGCGACCGGCGAGCAGCGGGACGCCGGCGGCGTCCGGCTCCCCCGCGACGACCACGGCGCCGCCCGGCGCGTCCCGGCGCGCCCGGCTGGTCAGCGGGCCGCCCCCGGGCTCCCCCACGACCGCGACCTGGGCCGGGCCGGCGACCAGTGCCTCGGCCGCCGTTAGCCAGTGCCCGAGGAACCGCGGCGCGCGCGGCACGAGCGTGCCGACCGTGCGCAGCGCCCGTTCCGCCCGTTCCCGGTACCCGGCCGCCCGCTCCGGCGGTGCCAGCACGGACGCCGTCACCAGCGCCTCGGCCAGCGCCGACGTCCCGCACGGCGACGCGTTGTCGGTCAGCTCCCGCGGCCGGTGCGGCAGCAGCGCCGCGTCGGCGGTGTCCGCCGCCGTGTCCCGGTAGGTGCCGGGGCGGTCGGGGACCGCGAACCGCTCGAGCGTGGTGTCCAGCAGGTCGAGCGCCGAGGCCAGCCGGGCGGGGTCCCCGGTGGCCTGGTGCAGCGCGAGCAGCGCCGCGGCGAGCAGGGCGTGGTCGGCGAGCACGGCGTCGGCGTCACCGGCCACACCGTGTCGCGACGACCGCCGCAGCCGCCCCTCGACGACGTGCACGTCCAGCAGCAGGTCGACGATCTCCCCCGCCGCCCGCACCCAGTCCGCGTCGCCGGCCGCGGCCCCCGCCTCGGCCAGGGCGACGGCGGCGAGCGCGTTCCACTCGGTCACCACCTTGTCGTCCCGGGCCGGCTGCGGGCGCCGGTCGCGGGCCGCGAGCAGCGCGGCCCGGGTGCGCTCCCACCAGGCGGGGTCGTCCGGGTCCTGGCGCAGCTGCAGGGTCGAGGCCCCGTACTCGAAGGTCCCGGCCTCGGTGACCCCCAGCAGGGCGGCGGCCCGGTCGCCGTCGGCGTCGCCGAGGACCTCGCGCAGCTGGGCCGGCGTCCACACGTAGGTGAGTCCCTCGACACCGTCGGTGTCCGCGTCGAGCGCGGACGCCAGCCCGCCCTCGGCGGTGCGCAGGTCCCGGAGCAGGAACGCGGCCGTGGACGCCGCGACCCGCTCGCCCAGTGCGGAACCCCGACGCCCCAGGTGCGCGTTGGCGCGCAGCAGCAGGGCGTTGTCGGAGAGCATCTTCTCGAAGTGCGGGACCGTCCAGCCCTCGTCGACGGAGTAGCGGGCGAACCCGCCGGCGAGCTGGTCGTGCATCCCGCCCCGGGCCATCGCCTCGCAGGTGCCGGTGACCATCCGCCACGCCGCTTCCGAGCCGGTCCGCTCGTGGTGGCGGAGCAGGAACTCGCACACCATCGAGGGCGGGAACTTGGGCGCGCCGCCGAACCCGCCGTGCACCCGGTCGTACCCGGCCGCGAGCTCCTCGACGACGTCGTCGAGGGTCTGCTCCCCCACGGCGACCGGTTCCGGGTCGGTCGCCGCCTGCTCGGCCAGCTGCCCGGCGATCTGCCCGGCCGCGAACCGGACCCGGTCGCCGTCGGACGCCCAGGCCGCGGACACCGCGTCCAGCAGCTGCCGGAACGACGGCAGCCCATGCCGGGGCTCGGGCGGGAAGTAGGTCCCGCAGTGGAACGGCTCGCCGTCCGGGGTGAGGAAGCAGGTCATCGGCCAGCCGCCCTGTCCGGTGAGCGCCTGGGTGGCGGCCATGTGGACGGCGTCGACGTCCGGGCGTTCCTCGCGGTCCACCTTGATCGCGACGAACCCCCGGTTGACGACGGCGGCGATCTCCGGGTCGGAGAACGACTCGTGCGCCATCACGTGGCACCAGTGGCAGGCGGCGTAGCCGATCGAGAGCAGGATCGGGACGTTCCGGCGGCGCGCCTCGGCGAACGCCGCTGCCGACCACGGGTACCAGTCGATCGGGTTGTCGGCGTGCTGGAGCAGGTACGGGCTGGTGGCCGTCGCGAGCCGGTTGGGCATCCGCCCAGCCTGGCAGACCGCCCTCAGGTGCCGCGGGGCTCCACGTCGCCGCTGGACTCCGCCTTCTCCGGTGGGTCCGGCTCGAAGGACTCGGGCAGCCGGTTGATCCGCTTGCTCATGTTGCGGATGAGGAACACCGTCGCCAGCAGCAGCAGGAGCACGACCGCCAGCCCGACCGGCGCGGCGTTGCCGAACTCGGGCAGCTGGCCGGGCGGCGGCGGGCGGTCCTGCAGGGGGACGAGGCCGTGCGTCGCGACCAGCCGCACCGCAGCCGTCACGTCTTCGATCAGCACCGCCGTGTCCTTCCCTCGTGGCCCGCGGGCCGCCGGCCGGCCCGGTCCCAGGCTACCCGTGGGTCATCCGGCCCGCCGCTGCTCCCCGCGCTCGTACGGGATCCCGGCGAACAGGTCGTCCTCCGGGGTGGCCGTGTCGACCAGGGAGTGCACGAGCTCGTAGTCCTCCGTCGGCCACACCCGGGCCTGGACCTCGAGCGGGGTGAAGAAGAACCGGCTGTTCGGGTCGATCTGGGTGGCGTGCGCGCGCAGCGCGTCGTCCCTCCGGGAGAACCACTCCGCGCACGGCACCCGGGTGGTGACCCGTGTCCCGGGGTCGGGCCGGTCGGAGCGCCAGTTGGCGAGCCACTCGGCGTACGGCGACTCCTCCCCCGCCTCCAGGAACGCGTTGTGGAACGCCTCCAGGCGGGCCTTGGAGAAGCCGTGGCCGTAGTACAGCTTCAGCGGCTGCCACGGCGGGCCGGCCTCCGGGAACCGCGCCGGGTCGCCGGCGGCCTCCCACGCGGCCATCGAGATGACGTGCGTGCGGATGTGGTCCGGGTGCGGGTAACCGCCGTTCTCGTCGTAGGTGACGATCACGTGCGGCTTGAAGTCGCGGATCACCGCCACGAGCTTCGCGGTCTGCTCCTCGACGTCGCCCTCGGCGAAGCAGCCCTCCGGCAGCGGCGGCTTGGGGTCGCCCTCGGGCAGGCCGGAGTCGACGAAGCCGAGCCAGACGTGCTGCACCCCGAGGATCTCGGCCGCCTTCGCCATCTCGGCCTGCCGCACCGCGGTCAGGTTCTCGGCGACCTCCGGCCGCTCCATCGCCGGGTTCAGGATGCTGCCGCGCTCGCCGCCGGTACAGGTCACGACGATCACGTCGTGCCCCTCGTCGACGTACCGCGCGGTCGTCGCCGCGCCCTTCGACGACTCGTCGTCGGGATGCGCGTGCACCGTCATCAGCCGAGGACGCTCGCCGGGGGCGAGGACGGGTTCGGTATGGGTCATGGGGTCGGGTTCCTCCACGGTCACCGGGCTCGGGCCCCGCGCCGGCTGCGCGGGCGGCGATGTCGTGCTCGGGAGCGATCCTGGCAGAGGGGACCGACAGTGAACGCTCCGAGAGTCGTGCTCCGCGAGCTGCAACACCGGCGCCCGCACGGCTGTTCCCCGAGCTGGACGCCCGTACCGGTCCTCTGCGGCGAGCGGTTCACGCCCACTTCGGAAGCGATTCCTCAGACCCGAGACGTACGCCGTCACCTGCGACGACGCCGGGGCCGGGAACTTCCCGGGACCCCGGTGCGTTCACTCGACAGCTGCGATGAGCGGCACGCATCGTGCTAGACTGGCTCCCACACGGCCCGCCCGCGGGTCGTGTTTTTCCTTACTCGGGGCGTGCCGCCGCAGCGCCGCCACCCCCGTGTGCCCGCCGGCGCATGGCGTGCGGCGGTGACACGCCCTGCTTTCCTGGAGGAGTTGATGACGGTGACGGACACCCAGGCCACCTGGCTGACCCAGGACGCCTACGACCGGCTGAAGTCCGAGCTGGACGGGTTGATCGAGAACCGGCCCGTCATCGCCGCCGAGATCAACGCCCGCCGCGAGGAGGGCGACCTGAAGGAGAACGGCGGCTACCACGCGGCCCGCGAGGAGCAGGGCCAGCAGGAGGCCCGGATCCGCCAGCTGCAGGAGCTGCTGCGTACGGCCCAGGTCGGCACCGCTCCCAGCAGCGCGGACGAGGCGGCCCCCGGCACGGTTCTCACGATCAAGTACGAGGACGACGACGAGGCCGAGCGGGTCCTGCTCGGCTCCCGCGAGGAGGGCAGCCACGGCGACCTGCAGGTCATCTCGCCGAACTCCCCGCTCGGCGCGGCGCTGCTCGGCGCGAAGCCCGGTGACACCCGCGAGTACCAGCTGCCGGACGGCGGCAGCATGAAGGTCACGCTCGTCGAGATCGAGGCCTTCACCGGCTGATCCGGACACGACTCCACGGGGCCCGGCCGGATGATCGGCGCCGGGCCCCGTCGTCGTGCGGCGGGTCCTACGACGGCGCGGTGACCGCGTGCCCGGCGTCGCGGAGCGAGGCCACGATGGCGTCCCGGTGGTCCGGTCCCCGGGTCTCCAGGCTCAGCTCGACGTCGACCTCCCCGACCGGCAGCGCCCCGCTGATCCGCGAGTGGGCGATGTCGGTGATGTTCGCGCCGAGCGTGCCGATCCGGGCCAGCAGCTCGGCCAGCGCGCCGGGCCGGTCCGGGATCTGCACGTGCAGGTTCAGGTAGCGCGACGACGCGACCAGGCCGTGCCGGATGACGTGCAGCAGCACCAGCGGGTCCACGTTGCCGCCGGAGAGCACGGCGACCACCGGGCCCTCGAACCGGCCGGGCTGCTCGAGCAGCGCCGCGACCGGTGCCGCTCCGGCGGGTTCGACGACCAGCTTCGCCCGTTCGAGGCAGTGCACCAGCGCCCCGGAGAGCGCGTCCTCGCCGACCGTGACCAGCTCGTCGATCAGGCCGGCGACCTGCGGGAACGTGATGTCACCCGGCCGGCCCACCGCGATGCCGTCGGCCATCGTGCGCATCCCGTCGAGCGCCTGCGGGTGCCCGGCGGCCAGCGACGGCGGCCACGCCGCCGCCCCGGCCGCCTGCACACCGACGATCCGCGCACCGGGCCGCCGCGCCCGCAGCACCGCGGCGATCCCGCCGAGCAGCCCACCGCCCCCGGCCGGGACGAGCACCGTCGCGACGTCCGGGACCTGCTCGACGATCTCGCAGCCGACCGTGCCCTGGCCGGCGATGATGTCCGGATGGTCGAACGGGTGCACGAGCACGGCCCCCGACTCCTGGGCCGCGGCGGTGGCGGCCTGCACCGCGTCGTCGACGCTGCGGCCGGTGAGGACGACCTCGGCGCCGTAGCCGCGGGTGGCGTCGACCTTGGGCAGCGTGGCGCGTTCCGGCATGAACACGGTGGCCCGCACCCCGAGCAGCCGGGCGGCCAGTGCGACACCCTGGGCGTGGTTTCCCGCGGACGCGGCGACGACCCCGCGGGCGCGCTCGGCCGCGGTGAGCCGGGCGATCCGGGTGTAGGCGCCGCGGATCTTGAAGGAGCCGGTGCGCTGCAGGTTCTCGCACTTGAGGTGGACGGGTGTGCCGGTGAGGTCGGACAGCGCGCGGGCTCCGGCGACCGGGGTCGTCCGGACCACGCCGGTGAGCAGCTCGCGGGCGGCGTCCACGTCCGCGGAGGTGACCGGGGGCGTGAGCGCGGCGTCCGGTGGGGCGACCATCCGCGCAGTCTGGCATCTCCCCCGGTAACCTCGGCGGTGTCTCACCGGACGTGATAACCCTGTCGCTGTGCGTCCGGTGTCGGGAGGGACTCGCGAGATGACCCGGCTGCGCACCACGGTGCCGCTGCTGCTGGCCGCCGGCCTGGCCGCGCTGGCCGTGGCGACCGTGCGCGACGCCGGCTGCGACGACCCGGGCCGCTACGAGCTGCGCCCCGACGGGACCTGGTCACTCGTCGGCGGCTGTGTCGACCCGGCCGACCTGGTCGTCCCGGCGCCGCCGGCCGCCCCCGCACCGGCCTCGGCCCCGGAGCAGTCCCGCAGCTGACACCACCCGTCACACCGGCCTCATCCGCACCACCCCCGCACACACTCATGGTGCTTTGGTCCCGTGGCACGGGACTGAAGCTCCATGAGTGTGTTCCGCGGGTGGGTGGCGGACGGCGAGCGCCCCCGGGTGGGCGGGTCAGCTCAGGCCGTCGAGGGCGGTGCGCAGGTCGTCGAGCAGGTCGTCGGCGTCCTCGATGCCGACCGAGAGCCGCACCAGGTTGTCCGGCACCTCCAGCATCGACCCCGCCGTGGACGCGTGCGTCATCTGCCCCGGGTGCTCGATCAGCGACTCGACCCCGCCGAGCGACTCGGCGAGGGTGAACAGGGTCGTCCCCGCGCAGATCTGCAACGCCGCCTCCCGCCCGCCGGCGGCGAGGAACGACACCATGCCGCCGAACCGGCGCATCTGCTTCGCGGCGATCTCGTGGCCGGGGTGCCCGGGCAGCCCGGGGTAGAGGACCGAGGAGACCGCCGGGTGCGCGGTGAGCAGCTCGGCGACCCGCTCGGCGTTGTCGCAGTGCCGCTCCATCCGGACGGCCAGCGTCTTGGCTCCGCGCAGCGTCAGCCAGGCGTCGAACGGGCCGGGCACCGAGCCGACCGAGTTCTGGGTGAACAGGGCGCGCTCGGCGAGCTCGTCGTCGTCGGTGACCAGGGCCCCGCCGACGACGTCGGAGTGCCCGCCGATGTACTTGGTCGTCGAGTGGACGACGACGTCCGCGCCCAGCGCGAGGGGCGTCTGCAGGTACGGCGAGGCGAAGGTGTTGTCGACGACGAGCCGGGCCCCGGCCTCGTGCGCCACCGTGGCGAGCGCGCCGATGTCGGCGATGCCGAGCAGCGGGTTCGTCGGCGTCTCCGACCAGACCACCTTCGTGGTGGGGCGCAGCGCGGCCCGCAGCGCGTCGAGGTCACCCAGGTCGACCGGGGTGTACTCGACACCGAACCCGGACAGCACCTTGTCGATCAGCCGGAACGTGCCGCCGTAGGCATCGTGCGGGATCACGAGGTGGTCGCCGGGCCCGCACAGGATCCGCAGCAGGGTGTCGGTGGCCCCCATGCCGGACCCGAACGCGACGGCGTGCCGGCCGCCCTCGAGCGCGGCCAGGCACTCCTGCAGGGCGGTCCGCGTCGGGTTGGCGCTGCGCGAGTACTCGTACCCGCCGCGGGTGCCGCCGACGCCGTCCTGGGCGTAGGTGGAGCTGGTGTGGATGGAGGTCGTGACCGCGCCGGTCGTCGGGTCCGGGTCCTGCCCGGCATGGATGGCACGCGTCGAGAAGCCCTGCATGCCGGACGAGGTTACGCCGGCAGGCCGGCCCCGCAGCCGCACCCCCGGGGCCGGCGCGGGCCGGGCGGGCCCCCGCCCCGGGACGCGGAGTCAGCCGTTCCCGAGGAAGGCGATCACGTCCGACCGGGTGACGACGCCGGCCGGCTTGCCGTCGATCAGTACCAGGGCGGCGTCGGCCCGGGCGAACGCCTTCATCGCGTCCTGCAGCGACTCGCCCGCACCGAGGGTCGGCAGTGGCGGGGACATGTGGTCCTCCAGCCGGTCGGCGAGCTGAGCACGGCCGGTGAACAACGCGTCCAGCAGGTCCCGCTCGACGACCGCGCCGGCCACCTCGGCGGCCATCACCGGCGGCTCGGCCTTCACGACCGGCATCTGCGAGACGCCGAACTCGCGCAGGTAGAGGGCCGCGTCGGCGACGGTCTCGTTGGGGTGGGCGTGCACCAGCGCGGGGATCGATCCGTCCTTGCGGCGGAGCACGTCGCCGATGGTGGCGCCCTCCGACGGCGGCAGGAAGCCGTAGCTGGCCATCCAGGCGTCGTTGAAGACCTTGCCGAGGTAGCCGCGGCCGCCGTCCGGCAGCAGGACGACGACCACCGCGTCCGCCGGCAGGTCCGCCGCCACCCGCAGCGCGGCCACCGTGGCCATCCCGCAGGAACCGCCGACGAGCAGCGCCTCCTCCCGGGCGAGCCGGCGGGTCATGTGGAACGAGTCCGCGTCCGAGACGGCGACGACCTCGTCGCAGATGTCGGGGTCGTAGGTGGTCGGCCAGAAGTCCTCGCCGACGCCCTCGACCAGGTAGGGCCGCCCGCTCCCGCCGGAGTAGACCGACCCCTCCGGGTCCGCACCGATGATCTTCACCGCGCCGCCGGAGACCTCCTTGAGGTACCGCCCGATACCGGAGATCGTGCCGCCGGTGCCGATGCCGGCGACGAAGTGGGTGATCTTCCCGTCGGTCTGCTCCCAGATCTCCGGGCCGGTCGCGTGGTAGTGCGACTCCGGGTTGGCCTGGTTGGCGTACTGGTTGGGCTTCCAGGCGCCGTCGATCTCGTCGACGAGCCGGTCGGAGGTCCGGTAGTAGGAGTCCGGGTGCTCCGGGTCGACGGCGGTCGGGCACACCACCACCTCGGCGCCGTAGGCCGCGAGCACGTTGCGCTTGTCCTCGCCGACCTTGTCCGGGCAGACGAACACGCAGCGGTAGCCCTTGCGCTGGGCGACCATGGCGAGCCCGACCCCGGTGTTGCCGGAGGTCGGCTCCACGATCGTGCCGCCCGGCCGCAGCTCGCCGGACGCCTCGGCCGCCTCCACCATGCGCAGCGCGATCCGGTCCTTCACCGAGCCGCCCGGGTTCATGTACTCCACCTTGGCGAGGACCGGCGGCGCGATCCCCTCCGCCACCGCTCCCAGCCGGACGAGCGGGGTGTTCCCGACCAGGTCGACGACGTGCTCGACGTAGCGCATGTGCGCATCCTCGCACCCCTCACTCCCGTTCCACCGACCGCAACCCGGCCGACGGCGTCCACCACCGCACGACGAGCCGGTTCCGCTCGTCGTTCAGCCCGGTCCACACCACCTCGGTGAGGTCGGCCCGGAACGCGTCGCCCGCGACGGGGCCGGACAGCGGCCCGTTCCAGATCGCCCGGCCGGCCACCTTCAGGTCGCCCTCCCCCAGGTCGCCGCCGGACTGGTCGGCGGGCGCGGCGTGCAGCGCGAACCGCGGGTCCCGGCGCAGGTCGGCCCCCTTGCGCGCGCCGGGCATCGAGCCGAACGCGAGCTCGACCCCGGGGCCCGAGTCGTCGAGCACCACCTCGATGCCGGACACCCGCGGCGACCCGTCGGCGCGCAGGGTCGCGATGACGAGTGCCACCCCGCGCTGCAGGATCCGCTCGGCCAGGGCCGCGAACTCGGGCTCGGCGGCCCGGAAGTCTCCCCACGACGTCATGGCACGAGGATGCCCGTCACCCCTGACGGTTTCGTCACGTCCGGGCGGAGCGGGTGTTACCGCTGAGTAGTCTCGGCGCGGAGACATCCTGCGATGGAGGAGGACGACGATGCCCGAAGCCGTGATCGTCGCCGCGGCCCGGTCCCCGATCGGCCGCGCGAACAAGGGCTCCCTGGCCGGGATGCGCCCGGACGACCTGACCGTGCAGATGGTGCGCGCCGCGCTCGACCAGGTCCCCGCGCTGGACCCGGCCGAGATCGACGACCTGATGCTGGGCTGCGGCCTGCCGGGCGGCGAGCAGGGCAACAACATGGCCCGCCTGGTGGCCGTCCAGCTCGGGTACGACTCGCTGCCGGGCACCACGATCACCCGCTACTGCTCCTCGTCGCTGCAGACCACCCGGATGGCCCTGCACGCGATCAAGGCCGGCGAGGGTGACGTGTTCGTCTCGGCCGGCGTGGAGACGGTGTCCCGGTTCGCCAAGGGCACCTCGGACTCCTGGCCGGACACGCACAACCCGCTGTTCGCCGAGGCCGAGGCCCGCACGAAGGAGACGGCCGAGAAGGGCGCCGGCTCCTGGACCGACCCGCGCGAGCAGAACCTGCTGCCGGACGCCTACATCGCGATGGGGCAGACGGCGGAGAACCTGGCCCGGTACAAGGACGTGTCCCGCGAGGAGATGGACCGGTTCGCGGTGCAGTCGCAGAACCGCGCCGAGAAGGCCATCGCGGACGGCTTCTTCGCCCGCGAGATCACCCCGGTGACCCTGCCCGACGGCACCACGGTGAGCACCGACGACGGCCCGCGCCCCGGCACCACCTACGAGAAGATCTCCGAGCTCAAGCCGGTCTTCCGCCCGGACGGACGGATCACCGCGGGCAACGCCTGCCCGCTCAACGACGGCGCCGCGGCCCTGGTCGTCATGTCCGACACCCGGGCCGAGCAGCTCGGGATCACCCCGCTGGCCCGCGTGGTGTCCACCGGGGTCACCGGACTCTCCCCGGAGATCATGGGCTACGGCCCGGTCGAGGCGTCGAAGCAGGCGCTCGGGCGGGCCGGGCTCACGATCGACGACATGGACCTCGTCGAGATCAACGAGGCGTTCGCGGCCCAGGTCCTGCCGTCGGCCCACGATCTCGGCATCGACGAGGCGAAGCTGAACGTGCACGGCGGCGCGATCGCGCTCGGTCACCCGTTCGGCATGACCGGTGCCCGGATCACCACGACGCTGCTCAACGGGCTGCGGGCCACCGGCGGCCGCTACGGCCTGGAGACCATGTGCGTCGGCGGCGGCCAGGGCATGGCCATGGTGCTCGAGCGCCTCGCGTAGCACCGGGACCCGGTCAGGCCGCGGCCGGCCCTGGCGGGTCGATCCGCACCCCGGTCGTCTCGAGCTCGGCCTCGGTCCGGAGCCGGGCCAGGTCCCGGCCGGCGTCGAGCGCGCCGGCCGTCCCGCCGTCCTCCACCCAGGCCCGCAGCGGCGGGTCGTCGATGCCGACGGCCCGGCAGGTGGCGAGCAGGACGTCGTCGTAGGCGGCGAGCACCGCGAGCCGGCGGACCCGGGTGGTCGGCGGCGCGGGCGGGTGGGCGGCCAGCACGAGGTGGTGGAGCCGCCGGAGGTCGGCGACGAGACGCTCCAGCGGTGGTCCCGTCGGCGGCGGGCAGCGGCGCCGGCGGTGCGCCGCCGCGATCCGGCGGACGACCGTGGGCACCCGCAACAGCAGCCACAGCAGCACCGCGGGACCGAACGAGATCGCCAGGAAGACGGCGATCCCGGTGGCGACCGGGTCGTTCCCGGGCACGTGGACGACGGTACGGCGGCCCGCGTCCCGGGAACAGCCCCGGAGACGACGGCGCCGCGGACACCGGTGGGCGTCCGCGGCGCGCAGGACCGGAGGGGGCGGTTCCGGTCCGCTCCCGGCCCGCGCGGGCCGGGTCGTCGGTGTGCGTCAGTCCTGGCGGAGGTAGCTCAGCAGGCGCAGGATCTCGATGTAGAGCCAGACCAGGGTGGTCATCAGGCCGAAGGCGATGTACCAGGAGTACTTCTCCGGCACCCCGGCGCGGACGGCGTTGTCGGCCGCGTCGAAGTCGAGCAGCAGGCTGAAGGCGGCCACGCCGATCACGACCAGGCTGAAGAGGATCGCGAGCGGGCCACCGTCGCGCAGTCCCAGACCACCGGTGGTGAAGAAGCTCGCGACCAGGTTGGCGATCATCAGGACGACGACGCCGATCATCGCGCCCATGAGCCACTTGGTGAAGCGGGGTGTCACCTTGACCGCACCGGTCTTGTAGACGACCAGCATGCCGAAGAACACCCCGGCCGTGCCGATCAGCGCCTGGAACGCGATGCCCGGGTAGAGCTGGTTGATCGGCCCGGTGATGCCGCCGAGGGCGACGCCCATCGCCACCGAGTACGTCAGCGTCAGCGGCGCGCTGGGCTTCTGCTTGAAGATGACGATCAGCGACACGACCAGGCCGACGACGAACGCCGGAAGCGCCAGGATCCACAGCCCGGAGTACGCGGTCAGGAACCCGGCCACCAGGGCGAGGCCACCACTGATGGCGGTCTTCTGGACGATGTCGTCGATCGTGATCGGACGACCGACCTCCTCCGCGGCCCGGGTCGGGTCGACATAGGACGTCTGGCCGCCGGCGTAGGCGGCGCCCGCGCCTGCCATGCCGCCGCCCGAGCGGTCGAACGTGGCGTAGCCGCCCTGCTGGGTGGGCAGGTTGCGGAACGCCGGGTTGCTCGTGGAGCGCACCTGGATCCTCCTCGACGGATGTGTGCGGGGTCCGCCAGCGGCGACCCTCGCATCCGAACAACGCCGGGAGGGTGCCGGGGGTTCCCGTCGGTAAAAGAAAATTTACCGCGTCCGGGGCGTCCGGCGACACCGCCGCCGCGGTGTCAGCGGTCGGGCAGCTCCACCTGGGGGAAGACCCGCGTCGGGCGCGGCGGTTCGTCGCGCACGGCCGGGAGCTCGGGGGTGGTGTCGTCCCGGTGGCCACGGTCGTCGAGCGGGGCGTCGCCGCGCAGCTCGGAGCGGATCAGGGCCGGCCAGCGGCCGACGGAGCCGATCGCCGCCGCGGCTGCCCGGCGCCCGGGCGGGCTGACCAGGGCCGCGACGACCAGCAACGCGGAGACGGCGAGCAGCACGAGGCCGCCGGTTCCGGGTGCGAACACGGGTGAACCTCCTCGATACCCGGGCATCCGGCCGGGGGCCGCCGGATCCGCCCTCGACATGATCAACGATCCGGCCCGGGACGGGTGACGTGCCCGGCGGGTGTCGGTGGCGGGTACTACGGTCCCCGGAACCGGGCACGACGAGGAAAGGTGGGGCCGGCGATGTGGGCGTTGTTCTCCCGTCACCTGCGGGTGTGGCTGCTGCTGGCGGTGGGTGCGCCGCTGGTCGCCTGGCTGCTCGGCAAGCTCGGCGAGGCGATCGAGCGCCGGCGCGGGCCGAACACCCTCAGCTCGCTCTCGCACAAGGGCCGCCGGTTCCTGGAGCGCCGGACGCGCGGTCCGCTCCGCAAGCGTTCTCATCCCGACGCGGACCGGCTCGCGCGCTGACGGCGCGGGTCAGCTCAGACCGCGAGCAGGCGGCGCAGCCCCCACCCCCGCCGACGGGGGCGCCGCGGCGGCGTGGCCGGGGGTGTCGGGTCGAGCTGCACGCAGCGGGCACAGGGCGCACCGTCGGCCTCGATCAGGGGAGCCGGCGACACCAGGTGACCGCACAGTGCCGCGTAGCGTCCGTTGCGCATCGCATGGGGAGCACACAGCTCCGAGTCGGTTACTTTGTGTGCTCGACTGTCGATCACGGACGTCAGCGTGAGAACCTCGGGCATGTCCGCGTCGTTGACCCGTTCGGCGGTCACAGCGACGACCATCCGAACTTGCATCCATGCGTCGACCGGCGCATTTTCCGAACTCCTTCGCGGTGGCTCGGTTCCCATCGTCGGTCATGTTCCTTGCGGATGCAAGTGCGAACGCACACGCTCCATCACACTCCGCAATTGCCCGAACGCCCTCGGAGGTCCCATGTCCCAGCCGAACGGCATCCGCGCGGTCGACCTCGGCCCGGTCACCTGGCGCCGCCCCGCGGGCGCGCCCGCCGACGGGGACAGCGTCGAGTTCGCCGTCCTCGACGACGGGCAGGTCGCCGTCCGCAACGCCCGCGACCCCGAGGGGCCGGTGCTCGTCTACACCCCGGCGGAGATCGCCGCGTTCGTCGACGGGGCGAAGAAGGGCGAGTTCGACGACATGGTCGAGTGAGCCGGGCTCACGGCAGCAGGTCGTCGGCCTCCCGCCACATCCGCGCCACGACCTCCCCGGCCGGGTCGGTGCTCGCCCGGGCGGCGGCCTGCCCGGCCCAGTGGTTGACCCGGTCCACGCCACCCGGCTCCCCCGCGCGGTAGCGGGCGACCAGGCGTCGCTGGTGCGGGTAGGGCGCCGGGGCGGGGGCGTCCGGCCGGGTCCAGGCACGGACGTAGCCGGTCGGGACGCCGCGGGCCAGCCGCCCGGTGTACGCCCGGGTGGTCACGGTGTCCTCCGGGGCCAGGCCATCGAGGGTGGCGGCCCAGCCGGCGTCGATGCCGGCCTCGGGGGTGCGCAGCAGTGCCGTCCCGACCTGCACCGCGCTCGCCCCGAGGGTCAGCGCGGCGGCCAGCGACCGGCCGTCGGCAACCGCCCCGGCCGCGACGACCGGAACCTCCAGCGCGTCGGCCAGCCACGGGATCAGCGCGAACAGCCCGACCGCGGTGGCCTCGGCGGCGTCCGGGTCGGCGGTGCCGCGGTGCCCGCCCGCCTCCATCGCCTGCGCGACGACGGCGTCCGCGCCCGCCCGCTCGGCGGCCAGCGCCTCCGCACGGGTGGTGGCGGTGGCGAACCACGCGACACCCGCGTCCCGGGCCGCGGCGACCTGGTCCGGCGTCAGCAGCCCCATGATCGTCGAGACGGCGGTGGGGCGGGCCGCCAGCACGGCGTCGAACTGGGCCCCGAAGTCCGGGGCGGGCCCGGCCGCGGGGGCGGCGGTCCCGCCGAGCGCGTCGAGGAACGCCGCCTGCGCGGTGACGTCGTCGGGGGCCGGCGGGTCCGGGATCCACAGGTTCAGCTGGAGCGGGGCGTCACCGGCGAGCTCGCGGTAGCGCCGCACCCAGCCGGCGATCTTCTCCGGCGGGTCGTTGACGACGCCCGAGGCGCCCATCCCGCCGGCGCCGGCGACCGCGGCCGCCAGTTCCGGTGGACAGGCGCCCGCCATCGGTGCTTCCAGGACGGGCACCCGGAGCCCGTGACGCGTGCAGAAACTCTCGGCGCGACTCCGTGCGTTCACGATCACCGAGTCTGCACCGCGCACGGCTGGACCACACGTCCTGTGCGGGGAAGGATCGACCCGATCTCCCCGGCACGAACAGAACGGAGCACGCTCCCCGCATGACCGGCCCGTCGTTCCTGGACCAGCTGCGTGCGCACGCCCCCGAGGTGCTGCCCGCCGCCCTGCCCCGCGACCCCGCCCAGCGCGTGCCCGCCGACCTGCGCACCCCGCACGGCACGACGATCATCGCGTTCACCTGGGCCGACGGCGTGCTCCTCGCAGGGGACCGGCGGGCCACGTCCGGCAACCTGATCGCCCAGAAGGACCTGGTCAAGGTCATGGCGATCGACGACACGTCGGCCGCCGGGTTCGCCGGCTCGGTCGGGCACGCCGTGCTCATGCTCAAGCTGTTCGCGGCCGAGGTGGAGCAGTACGAGAAGGTCGAGGGGGCCCCGATCAGCCAGGACGGCAAGATCCGCCGGCTGTCCACGATCGTGCGGGAGAACCTGGGTGCGGCGCTGCAGGGGTTCGTGGCGTTGCCGCTGTACGCCGGCTACGACGCGTCCGACGCCGACCCGGCCCGGATCGTGACGTTCGATCCCTCGGGCAGCGTCGCGCGCAACCGGTCCGGCTACGCGAGCATCGGATCCGGTTCCGCGTTCGCCGAGGGATCGCTGAAGAAGCGGCACCGGCCGGACCTCGACCGGGACGGCGCGATCGCGCTCGCGGTGAACGCGCTGTGGGACGCCGCCGACGACGACACCGCGACCGCCGGCCCGGACCTGACCCGTTCGCTGTTCCCCACCGTCGTGACGGTCACCGCGGCGGGGACCGAGGAGATCGCGGAGTCCGAGCTCCGATCCGCGACCGACGAGATGCTGGCCGCGCGGGCGGCGCGACCGGGCGGCTGAGTCCTACGGCCGAGCGTGCACCTCGACCCGCGCGGAACCGGTCACCCGCTCCGCCTCGGCGACGACGGCGTCCACGACGGTCCGGGGCAGCTCCTCGAACGGTTCCACCAGCGTCCCCTCCCGGCGGTGCCGCCAGGTTCCGGCGACCTCGCCGCCGGCCAGCAGCGCGCCGGGCGCCGACACCGCCTGCCACACCCGCGACCGGCGTGCCCGGTCCGGGACCAGCAGGGCGCGGTCCACCCGGCGCAGCCAGGCGTCGTGCGGAGGGACGAGCGCGACCCCTTCGGCGACGGGTGCGGCGCGCAGGTCGTCCAGCAGTGCTCCCGGCACCTCGCACCGGCGGTCGTCGACCCGGACGGTGACCCGGCTGCCGGAGCCGGCCTTCCACAGGGGACCGATCGCGGCGGGGTCGCCACCGAACCAGTCCGTCACCGTCGCCCGGGCGACCGGGCCGTCGAACCGGAACCAGGCGTCGAGCAGCGCCGTCCGCGCGTCCACCGTGGACTCCGCCGGGGTCGGCGGGCCGGGTTCGAGGACGGTGCCGGGTCCCGGGACGAGCACGAGCCCGGCGAGCGTCGCCGCGATCCGGAAGTCCAGGTCCGGGACGTGGTCGGCGCCGCAGCGGGCACACCAGGTCGCGCGGTGGGCCACCCGCGCGGTCAGCGCGGTGCTGATCTCCCCCTTGGTCTCCGGGCCGGTCACGACCCGGCAGAGCGCGTCCGCGATCTCCCGGAGCGCGGACACGCGCTCCGGCCCGCCGGTGTCGGTGTCGAGCGGGGCGACCGCGGCGCGCACGGTGCCGAGCCGGTTACGCGCGTGCCGGTGCGGCGCGCCGCGGACCGAGTAGACCAGCACGGTGCCGTCGTCGCCGGCCCCCCGGGCGGCGAGGGAGTGCGCCGCTCCGTCGCGCCGGCCGTCCTGGACACCGAGCAGCAGCAGGTCCGTGCGGGCCCCGACCGGGCGAGCCGCCCCGAGGCCGTGCCGGGACCAGCGGAAGCCGAGCCAGCGCGCCCGGTCCACGGCAGGTGCGGGAGTCACGGCGGGCATTGTCGCCGGGCCGCTGGCACGATCACCAGGATGCGTCCGTGGGTTCCGCTGCTCACCGGTTCGGCCTGCTACGCGGCCGCCCTGCTGTGGGCGGCGCTCGAGCTGCCGCCGGACGGCGTCCCGATGCACGTCGACGCCGCCGGCACCCCGACCCGGCTGGGGACGCGCGCGGACTTCCTCGGTCTCGGCGCGTTCGTCGGGACGCTCATGGTGCTGGTCGGCGCCGGCACGTGCCTGCTGGCGGCGCGCGGCCCGCTGACCGCGCTGAACGTCCCGCACAAGGAGTACTGGACGCACCCGCAGCGGGTGGCACGGCTGCGTTCCATGCTCGTCCACGACATGGGGTGGACCTTCGGGGTGCTGCTGGCGTTCCTGGCGGTCGTGCCGGTGTCGGCGGTGCACGCCACCCGCGTGCAGCCGCCCCGGCTTCCGGCTGGTCCGGTGTGGACGGCCGTCGGGTTGCTCGTGGCCGGGCTGGCGATCTGGTGCGTGTGGCTCACCCGGTACCGCTACCGGCCGTCCTGACCGCGGGCGCGGCGGTAGTGCAGGAACGCGAACCCGTTGCCGAAGCGGTGCTGCCCGGCGAGCTCCAGGCCGGCGCGGACGCCGTCGGGCAGCGCACGCAGGCCACCCCCGACGAGCATCGGCACGAGGTAGAGCTCGACGTCGTCGACGAGGTCGTGCCGGAACGCCTCGGCCGCGAGGGTGGGACCGGAGACCGAGACGTCGTGCGGGGCGCCGTCGACGATCGCGCGGACCCTCACCGGGTCGAAGACGCGTTCCAGCCGGGTCCGAGCGGTGGCGACCTCCGGCAGCGTCGAGGAGTAGACGACCTTCGTCGCGGCCCGCCACGTCCGCGCGAACTCGAGTTCCAGGTCGGGCCACCCCGAGGAGACGTCCTCCCAGACCCGCATCTCCTCGTACATGCGGCGGCCGTAGAGGTGGGTGTCGGCGCCGCGCTCGCGGTCGGTGACGAACGCGAGCACCTCGTCGTCGGGCACGGCCCAGTCGTAGCGTCCGTCGGGGTCGGTGAGGAAACCGTCGGCCGACATGATGGCGGTGTAGCGCAGCCGTCCCATACCGGGATGACTCGTGCGCACCTGAGGACTCATCGCCTCCCGGCCGATCGGTGACCGGGACTCCCACCCTTCGCGGACGCCCCTGATCACGCCTCGCAGTCGCGGTCCGCCCTCGGCATCGCCGGACCGGCCGTCGACGTCGTGAGGTCCGGGCGGCCGAGAATGCCGGTGGTCGAATGTATGTTCGGTCCATGCAGTCGGAGACCATGCCGCAGGGCCTGGCGGGGATGCCCGTCCGCCCGGAGCTGGCTGCGGTGCTCGCCGACCTGGATCCCGCCCGGGTCGCCAACGGCGACATGGTGGAACTGCTGCAGGCCTGGCGGCGGCTGCGCTCGTATGTCGACGCCCACGAGCTGGCCGCGATGGCCGCGGTCGGGCGGTGTGACCCGGACGCACCGCTGTGGTCGACCACCCGGCTACCGGAGCCGGACCCGGACTGCCGGATGGAGATCGCGGTCGCGCTCACCGTGACCGAGCTGACCGCCTGCCGCGAACACGCCCTGGCCGAGATGCTGGTCCACCGCCTACCCGCCGTACACGCCGCCCTGGCCGCCGGAGACATCGACAAGGGCCGGGCCGCGGTGTTCGCCGACCTGCTCGAACCGCTGACCGACACCCAGAACGCCACGATCGTGGCCGACCTGCTGCCCAAGGCCTCGGGCTGGACCAGCGGACAGCTACGGGCCCGGCTGCAGCGACGGGTGATCGCCATCGACCCCGACGCCGCCCGCCGCCGCTACCGCCGCGCCCTGCGCGAGCGGCGGGTGATCTGCTACCTCGACCCCGAGGGCACCGCCACCATCGCAGCCAGCGGGCTCGACCCCACCGCCGCCCAGGCCGCCTGCGAACGCCTCGACGGACTGGCCCACGCGATCCGCGCGGCCGGGCACCCGGCGTCGTTGTCGTGCATCCGGGCCGACCTGGCCACCGCGCTGCTGGACGGCAGCCTGCACACCCTGACCCAGGACCAGATCATCACCACCATGCTCGACCGCGCCACCGAGCACGACGACCCCACCGACCCCGACCCCGCGGGTGCCGCCGACACCGACAGCGACCCCGACACCGGCAAGGACGGCGGCGGCGGCGCGGACGACGCCGAGGAGGACGAGGAGGACCGCGCCCACGGCGGCGCCGACGGCGAGGACCACGGCGAGGACGGCGAGGACGGCGAGGGCGACGGGGCGGACGGCGAGGACGGCGAGGGCGACGGCGCGGACGGCGAGGAGGATGAGGGCGGGGGCGGCGACGGTGGTGGCGGGGATGGCCCCCGCGATCGGGGCCCGCACGACAGCACCGGCCCCGCCGGGAACGCCGGCGGGAGCGACGACAGCACCGGCACCGCTGCCAGCACGGGCGGCAGCAGCACGGGCAGCGGCAGCACCGACCGCAGCGACAGCACCGGGCGCAGCGGCAGCACCGGCCGCAGCGGCAGCAGCGCCGGCGGCGATAGCGGTGGCAGCGGTGAAGGTGGTGGTGGCGTCGGATCCGACGGCCCTGGCTCCGCGGCGTCCCCACCGGTCCCGGAGCCGGCCCGGCCCGGCATCGAGATCCGGATCCGGCTGGCGACCCTGCTCGGACACGACGACCACCCCGCCGAGATCCCCGGTCTCGGCCCGGTCCTGGCCCCCACCGCCCGGGCCTGCGTGACCCGCCACCGGCACGCCGAGTGGCGGTTCGCGATCACCGACCCGGACGGCCACCTCCTGCTCGCCGGCACCACCCGCCGCCGCCCACCCACCGCGCCCACCGGGCGCGGGCCGTCCTCGCCCCGGCAGGCCCACGGCGGCACCGTCGAACTCCAGATCCCCGCGGATCTGCTGGCCGCACTCGCCGCCGACCCGCCACCGGCTGGGCACCCCTGCTCGCCGACCTGGCCGCCCAGAACGCCCGCCGCGACCAGCTCCTGGCCGAGCTCGACAGCCGTCCCGGCGACCGGTTCCCGCACCCCGCGCTGCGCCGCCACATCGAGGTCCGGGACCGCACCTGCAGCTTCCCCGGCTGCCGCCGACCGGCCTGCAAGACCCAGCAGGACCACACCCACGACCACCGCCACGGCGGCGACACCGTCGCCGGCAACCTCGGCCCGCTCTGCGTGCTGCACCACGCCCTCAAGACCGCCGGACGCTGGCAGCTACGACAACCGGCGCCGGGAGTGTTCCACTGGCGCAGCCCGCTCGGCCGCATCTACCTCACCCGCGGCGAGCCCGTCTGCGTGCCCCTGCCCGACCCGCTCCCCGACCCCATCTCCCGGGCCGAGGACGAGCAACCGCCCGCGCCGCCGATCCCGGCCCAACGCGAGATCGACGAGCAACCCCTCTATCCCACGGCACCCCCACCGGCGCCGCGGCAGCGATCGAGCACCCCGGCCACCGACCGGGCCCCACCGGCCCGGTCCGACCCCGCTCCGCCGTTCTGATTCCGAGCGGCGGCCGGACGGGCCGACGTTCACCCGCCACCGTCGACGGTGCTGCCCGACGACGTCACGGGGTTCGCCGGCGTGCTCGGCGTCCGCGGTGCCGCCGGCCACCGGCCGCGCGGTCGTCCCTTCCCCCACCACCGGCACCGGCACGGCCTGGCACGATTCCGGAGTGGACACCCCGGACCTCACCGACCTGCGCCGGCTCACGGCCGCGCCCGCCGTCCGCATCTTCGACGACGAGCCGGTCCCGTCGGAGACGGTGCGTGCGCTCGTCGACGTGGCCCGCCGGACCGGCTCGGCCCGCAACCGGCAGCCGTGGCGCTTCGTCGTGGTCACCGACGCCCCGCTGCGCCGCGCCCTGAGCCGGCTCGGTGCCTACGCCCAGCACGTCGCGACGGCGCCGTGCGCGATCGTCCTGCTGGCCGCGGACGACGGCCGCCGGGACACCCTGTTCGACGTCGGCCGGGCCGCGCAGTCGCTCGTGCTTGCAGCCACCGCGGCCGGGCTCGGCTGCTGCCCGGCGACGCTCTACCCGGACGGGAACGTCCGGGAGGCCGCCCGGCTGCTCGAGGCGCCCGAAGGCTGGGATCCCCGCTGGTGCTTCTCCCTCGGGTGGCCGGGTGCGCGTCCGGTGGGCCGCTCGGCGGTGCCGAGCGGGCGGTTGCCGCTCGACGACGTGCTGATGTGGCGGTGACCGACCGCTCGGGAACCCGCACCCACCGCCGTGGCGGCTTCACTGACGCAACGTCGCGACCTCCTCCAGGAGATCCATCTGTTCCTGGACGCCGACCTCCATGCCGGACTCCAGGATCGCGTCACGGAGCTCGTTGCTCGGGCACTCCGTGAGCAGCGTGAGGATGGTGTGCCAGCCGTTGTCGGTGAAGGTGACGGTGTTCAGCGGCACGTCCCCGCCGGGGTCCGGGGCGTCCGGCATCTCGTACACCTCGGTCGTGACGATCCGCTGGTTGGGGACGATCTCGCGGTACTCACCGTGGAACGCGACCTCGCGCCCGCCCGTGTGATCGTCTCCGACGATCATCACGTACCGCCACCGGCCGCCGACCCGCAGGTCGATCTCGACGCTCGTCATCGTGCCCCGGTGGCCGCTCCACCACCGTTCGACCAGTTCGGGCGTGGTCCAGGCCCGGTACACCTGGCGCCGGGGAGCACAGAGGTCCCGCGTGATCAGGATCTGGTCGTCGGCCGGCAGGGTGATCACTGCGGCTCCGCTGCTACCTGCTGCACGCGCCATCTCGGCTCCTTCCGGGTCCTGTTCACGCCACACCCGAATTGTCGTCCCCCAGCCGGATACGGCAAGCGCGCGAGCTGATCCGACGAGCCGTCGCCGATCATCTGCGTCACGGTGGGAACCATGGACACCGCGCCCTGCCGCATCGGCCTGCTCTACCCGACCCGGGACTGCGGTGAGGACGACTTCGTCCGCTTCGCCGCGCTCGTCGATCCGGCGATCGAGGTGGCGTTCGGGTACGTGCCGTGGGGCGAGTCGGTGTCCGACGTCGCCGACCTGGATCCCGCGGGCAAGCTCGCCGCCGTCCGCGAGCTCGGTGAACCGCGGCGGCTGCAGCAGGCCGTCGACGAGCTGGCCGGCTTCGCCCCGGAGGTCCTGTCGTGGGCGTGCTCGAGCTGCAGCTTCCTGTGCGGCTACGAGGGCGCGATCCACCAGGCGGCGGACCTGGCCGAGCGGGCGGCGCTCCCCGCGAGCAGCACCTCGCTGGCGTTCGTCGCGGCCACGCAGGCACTCGGGGCGCAGCGGGTGTCGGTCGCCTCGGTCTACGGCGAGGAGGGCACCGCGGGCTTCGTCGAGTTCCTCCGCGCCGCCGGGATCAGCACGGTGCACCACGTGGCCTTCGACGCGCCGTCGGACCGGGCCCTGGCCCGGTGGGACCGCGACCGGATCGTCGAGCTGGTCGCGGCCGGCGACTCCGACGACGCCGACGCCGTGCTCGTCCCGGAGACGGCGCTGCACACGGCCGGCCTGCTGGCCGAGCTGGAGGCCCGCACCGGCAAGCCGGTCCTGACGGCGACGCAGGTGACCATCTGGCGGGCGCTCCGGCAGCTCGGCCGGGACGACAGGCGCCCCGGCCTCGGCACGCTGTTCGCGCGCTGACCGGACTCACCCGGCCTGTTCGCTCATCCCGTACAGGTTGCCGTCCGGGTCCGCGAACTGGGCCCACCGGGTCCGGTCGGGTTCCCAGGGCGCCGGGCCCGGTGGCACCGGGAACTCGACGCCGTTCGCCGTCAGCTGCGCGTAGGTCGCGTCCAGGTCGTCACACTCGAACCACACGTGGCTCATCGCACCGACCCGCTCACGCAGCACGGCCCGCAGCTCGGTGTCGGCGCGGGCCAGCACGAGCCGGGTCTGCGCTCCGGGCCAGCGGACCTCGATCCAGCGGTCCTCCCCCGAGTACGGGACGTCGGTCAGCAGCTCGCAGCCGAGCGTCTCGGTGAAGAAGTCCCGGGCCTTCTCCTGGTCGGACACCCAGATCGTCACGAACCTCGGGTATTTGATCATGGGACCTCCCCGTCGAGCAGTCGAGCAGTGGACGGCCGGCGCGCACCCCGAACGTGCGGGCACGGTACAGCCGTCGGGCAGCGGGGAGTACCGGATACGAATTCGAGGACGGCCACCGGACACGGGTCGTAGCATCCCGCGCCATGGCGGGCGCGCGGCTGGGAGCGGTCCTCACGCCGAGGGCGGTCGACTTCCCTCGCTGGTACCAGGAGGTCCTGGAGAAGGCGCAGCTGGCCGACCACGGCCCGGTCCGGGGCACGATGGTCGTCCGGCCGTACGGCTACGCGTTGTGGGAGCGGATGCAGGCCGAGGTCGACTCCCGCATCAAGCGGGCCGGCGCGGAGAACGTCTACCTGCCGCTGTTCATCCCCGAGGGTCACCTCCGGCGGGAGGCCGAACACGTCGAGGGCTTCGACCCCGAGCTGGCCGTCGTGACGCACGCCGGCGGGAAGCCGCTCACCGAGCCCATCGTCGTCCGCCCCACCAGCGAGACGCTGTTCGGCGAGCTGATGGCCCGGTGGATCCAGAGCCACCGCGACCTGCCGTTGCTGCTCAACCAGTGGGCCAACGTCGTCCGCTGGGAGCTGCGCCCCCGGATCTTCCTGCGGACCAGCGAGTTCCTCTGGCAGGAGGGACACACCGCGCACGCGACCGCCGAGGAGGCCGCACGGTACGCCCGGACGATCCACCTCGACGTCTACCGGGACTTCCTGCGCTCGGTCCTCGCGCTGCCGGTGCTGGTCGGGGTCAAGACCGCCCGCGAGCGGTTCGCCGGCGCCGTCGACACGCTGACCTGCGAGGCGATGATGGGCGACGGCAAGGCGCTGCAGTGCGCCACCAGCCACGAGCTGGGACAGAACTTCGCGCGGGCGTTCGACATGACGTTCACCGACGCCGGCGGCGTGCACCGGCACTGCTGGACGACGTCCTGGGGGTGCAGCACGCGTATGGTCGGCGCCCTGATCATGGGGCACGGTGACGACGACGGCCTCGTCGTCCCGCCCCGGCTGGCCCCGGTCCAGGTGGTGGTGCTGCCGGTCCGGGCCGACGACGCCGTCCTCGGCACCGCCCGCGAGCTCGTCGAGGCGATGGGCCGGGCCGGCATCCGGGCGCGCCTCGACGACTCCACGGAGCGCGGGTTCGGACGGCGCGCCACGGACTGGGAGCTGAAGGGCGTCCCCCTGCGCATCGACGTCGGCCCCCGCGACCTCGGGTCCGGGGAGCTGCCGGTGGCCCGCCGCGACACCGGCGAGCGGCTCCGCGTGCCGGTCGCCGAGCTTCCCCGGCGGCTCCCCGCCCTGCTGGAGGACGTGCAGGCCGGGCTGCTCGCCGGTGCCGAGGCCGCGCGGGCCGGCCGGACCGTCGACACCCGCTCCGTCGACGAGGCCCGCGAGGCGGCGCGGACCGGGTTCGCCCGGATCCCGTGGCGCGTGCTCGGCGAGGACGGCGAGCGGGCGCTGGCCGGCGACGCGATCAGCGTCCGGTGCCTGCAGACCGCGGACGGGCGGATCCCGGACGACGTCTCCGGCGACGACGTCCTGGCCGTGGTCGGGCGGAGCTACTGAGCGGCGCGCTCCGACGGGCGGCGCGGAACGTTCTTGCTCCGGTCGCCGGGCGCCTAGCATGCGGGTCGTGGAGCAGCGCATCAGCCTCGTGACCCTGGGCGTCACCGACCTGCACCGCGCCCGCACCTTCTACGAGGCGCTCGGATGGCGCGGCCAGGAGGTCGAGGAGACCGTGTTCTTCCAGGCCAGCGGGCTCGCGCTCGTCCTGTGGGACCGCGGGAAGCTCGCCGCCGACTGCGGCCTGCCCGACGAGCGGGCCGGCGGGTTCGGCGGGATCGCGCTCGCCCACAACGTCCGCTCCGACGGCGAGGTCGACGAGGTGCTGGCCGCGGCCGAGCGGGCCGGCGGGACGGTGACCAAGCCGGCGGCTACCTCGGCCCTGGGTTTCTACTCCGGGGTCTTCACCGACCCCGACGGGCATCCCTGGGAGGTCGCCCACAACCCCGGGTTCACGCTGGCCGAGGACGGCTCGCTGACCCTGCCCGACTTCGGCGGCAGCTGAGAGACACCGTCACCCTGGTGCCGGGTGCGCGTCCTTGAAGGCCTGCACGACCTCGCCGGACACCCGGCCGCGGTCCGACACCTCGATCCCCCGTGCCCTGGCCCAACGGCGGATCTCGGCCGGGGTCGCGGCGGCCAGCACGGCGCCGGTGTCGTCGACGACGGCGTAGTCCCCGCACCGCAGCCCGCGCCGCACCGTGGAGACCTGCTGGTCGGCGAAGGTGTACGGGTAGCGCTCGTGGGCGTCCACCACGATCTCCAGCCCGGAGACCCCGGCCGCGCGTGCCGTGGGGACCCGCACGTCGGGGCGGGCCTGCTTGCGGGTCCGGGGCGACTGCCAGAACACCATCTCCCGGCCGCGGGCGCGGGTGAACACGACCTGGGAGCGCTGCTCGCGTCCACGGTCGGCGATGACGTCGATCGCCGCGCCCCGGCGACGGCACGCGCGCAACGCCACCCGCTCGACGACCTCCGCGTCGCCCGGCCACTCGTCGGGCGGGACCGGATGGCAGTACAGGGCCGAGGTCCGCGGCCAGGTGCCCTTCGTGCGGAACACGAGCACGCCCTCGTCCAGCGGGACCCGCATCAGGAACGGCAGCGAGCTGCCCGGGTCGGGATTGCGGGCGATCTGCAGCTCCATCCCGGCGCACCTCCTCACGAGCGGCACGACGACCCTACGCCCGGCTCACCCCGTCACCCGCGCGGCAGGTGCGGTGCAGGGGCCCTGTGAATCGGAACAACACCGCCCCTCCCGTTGTGTCATTCTCTTATTGCGCGGATCACAACCCCCGTCACAGACTGTCTCCGGGTCTACTCAATCGCAGGAGGAGTCGATGACGCAAGCAACCGGCGGAATCAGCAGAATTCGAACTGCGGTGGACATCGGGGGGACGTTCACCGACGTGTTCGTCGACGACGGCAGTGGTTCGATCAGGACGGCGAAGGTCCCCACGCAGAAGAATCCGATCGACGGTGTTCTCATGGGAATGGAGGCGGCGGACGTCGACTGGCGGGACGTCGCGCTGTTCTCGCACGGGACGACGATCGCCACGAACGCGTTGATCACCCGCCGGTTCCCGCGGATCGCGGTCGTGACGACCGAGGGTTTCCGCGACGTCATCGAGATCCGGCGCGGGAACCGGGACGACCTGTGGGACACCTACAAGGAGATGGCGCCGCCGTACGTGGCCCGCCGGCACCGGCTGACCGTGTCCGAGCGGGTCGACTACTCCGGCAACGTCGTGACCCCGCTGGACGAGGACCAGGCCCGCGACGTGGCGCGGATCCTGCGCAGGCGGCAGGTGGAAGCGGTCGCGGTGTGCCTGGTGAACTCGTTCGCGAACCCGGCGAACGAGGTGCGGCTGGCCGAGATCCTCACCGAGGAGCTGCCCGGGGTCAGCATCACGACCTCCAGCGACGTGCTGCCGGAGATCTTCGAGTACGAGCGGTTCTCCACCACGGTGGCGAACGCCGCGCTGGCGCCGATCATCCAGCCGTACGCCTCCACCCTGGAAGGCCGGCTCAGCGATGCCGGCTACGACGGCGACGTCCTGCTGCTGCATTCCGGCGGCGGGGTGATGACCCCGTCGATGGCCGAGCGGTTCGGGGCCCGGCTCGCCGCGTCCGGGATCGCCGCCGGCGCGATCGCGAGCCGGCACATCGCCCGGATGTGCGGGTTCGAGAACTCCATCGGATTCGACATGGGCGGCACCTCCACCGACGTGTCACTGACCGATCGCGGTGTCCTGAACACCACGACGAACTGGTACGTCGAATACGGCTACCCGATCTGCTTCCCGAGCATCGAGGTCCTGACCATCGGCGCCGGTGGCGGCTCGATCGCCTGGCTCGACGACGGCGGCGCGCTGCGCAACGGCCCGCAGTCGGCGGGATCGGACCCCGGCCCGGCCTGCTACGGCGGCGGCGACCAGATCCCCACGAACACCGACGCCAACCTGGTGCTCGGCATCATCGGTGACGAGCTCGTCGGCGGCGGGATGAAGCTGGACCGCTCGGCCTCGGTCGCGGCGCTGACCCGGCTCGGCGAACCGCTCGGCATGGACGTCGAGGAGACCGCGCAGGCGGTGCTGCGGGTGGCCAACTCGAACATGGCCGACGCGATCCGGCTGATCTCGATCCGCAGGGGTCACGACCCCCGCGACTTCGCACTGGTCGGCTTCGGCGGTGCCGGCCCGCTGCACGCCGCGGACCTGGCCAGGAACCTCGGCATCCCGGCGGTGATCGTCCCGCCGCACCCGGGCGTCACCTCGGCCATGGGCTGCATGCTGGTCGACATCCAGCACGACCTGACCCGGATGTACCTGTCCCCGGTCGACGACGTCGACGCGGCCGAGGTCGCGACCGCGTTCCGGGAGCTGGAGGAGGAGGGACGGGCCCGGCTCGCGGCCGAGAAGGTCGACCCGGAGGACATGGTCTTCCAGTGGTTCATCGACATGCGCTACGCGGGCCAGTGGCGGGCCATCGCGGTGGAGGTCGACCGCCCGTTCGACGTCCTCGCACCGGTCGTCGAGCGGTTCCACGTCGAGCACGGCCGGGAGCACAACTACTCCTCCACCGACGCCCCGGTCGAGATCTACCGGCTCTCCGTGCGGGCCATCGGCGTGACGCCCAAGCCGGATCTGGCCCCGGCCACCCTCAAGGATCCGGCCGAGTGCCGGCCGGAACCGGTCGCGCACCGGCAGGTGCTGTTCGTCGACGAGACCGAGGCCGTCCGGACCGCGATCTACAACCGGTCCGACCTGGAGCCGGGAACGGTCCTCGACGGGCCGTGCATCATCGGCCAGCTGGACTCGACCACGGCGGTACCGCCCGGCACCCGCGCCCGGGTCGACGAGTGGCACAACCTCCAGATCACCCTCACCCGGCCGACCGCCTGACCGACGACCAGCGGGAGCGTAGTCATGACACAGACCGCCGAGAAGAAGCCGAGCTACACGCTCGACCCGGTGACCTTCGAGGTCCTCAAGAACGCGTTCGTCAACACCGTCGACCAGATGGCCGAGCAGATCTTCCGGACCTGCTACTCGTTCGTCATCTACTCGCGGGACTTCTCGTCCGCGTTGTGCGATCCGCACGGGAACACCGTCATGCAGGGCACCGGCGACATCGCCGCGCACGTCGGGACCCTGCACTACACCGCGAAGGCGGTGATCAACGAGTTCGGCGACGACGTCCACCCCGGCGACATCTTCGTCGTCAACGACGTCTACGTCGGCGGCACCCACTTCAACGACACCCGCGTCGTCCGGCCGATCTTCTTCGAGGGCGAGCTGCTCGGCTACGCCCAGGCCAACGGGCACTGGGCCGACGTGGGTGGCGCCGTACCCGGCTCGTTCAACGTCACCGCACTGGACCACTGCGCGGAGGGCCTGCGGATCCCGCCGGTCCGGGTGTGGAGCCAGGACCGGTTCCTCACCGACGTGGCCCAGCTGATCGCCAAGAACACCCGGGCGCCCCGGGACATCATCGGCGACATGCAGGCCCAGGCGGAAGCCACCCGGCTGGCCGAACGCGAGATCCAGCGGCTCTGCCGCAAGTACGGCGTGGACGTCATCCGGGCCGCGTTCGCCGAGGTCCAGGACTACGTCGAGGAGGTCACCCGCACCCGGGTCGGCGCGCTGGCCGACGGGGTGTGGGAGACCGAGGACTACATCGACCAGGATCCCCAGCTCGGCGAGGGCATGATCCCGGTCAAGATCAAGATGACGATCGACGGCGACAGCGTGCACTACGACCTGTCCGGCTCGCACCCGTCGATCTCCACGATGCTCAACGCCACCTTCGGGGGCTCGTTCGCGGCGATCGTGGCCGGCACCAAGATGCAGTTCCCGGACATCCCGCTCAACTCGGGGTTCTACCGCGTGGTCACCGTCGACCTCGGTGACGAGGGCAGCGTCGTCAACGCCGTCTGGCCGACCCCGTGCGCCGGGTTCTGCTCAGGCCCCTTCGAGAAGATCATGAACTCGGTCTTCGAGATCTGGTCGAAGATCCTCCCGGAACGCGCCATGGCCTGCACGTTCAACCTGGAGTACCTGCTGGTCGGCGGCCGCGACGAGCGGCATCCGGACCGGCCCTACTTCATGTGGTACGACTGGATGGTCGGCGGCTGGGGGGCGCGCAACGGCCGCGACGGCTGGGGCGCCACCGGCCCGGTGTTCGGCGTCCAGCTGGGCACGCAGCCGTTCGAGGGCCAGGAACGCCTCGCACCCGTGCTCACCACGGGGCACGAGCTGGTCCCCGACTCCGGCGGACCCGGAACGTGGCGCGGCGGCCTCGGTGCGGAGAAGGGCGGCACGCTCTACGCCGCCACCCGCACCGTCATGTCCTACTGCTGCGACCGCGAGCGGTCGGTCACGTGGGGGCTGTGGGGCGGCCTGCCGTCCATCCCGCACGGGGTGTGGCTCAACAAGGGCACCGACAAGCAGCGCTACCTGGGCTCGATCTTCTCCGGCGAGCCGATCGAACCCGGTGACGTGTTCACCCGGCCCTCCGCGGGCGGCGGTGGCATGGGCGACCCGCTCCTGCGCCCGGTGCAGCAGGTCGTCGAGGACGTCATCGACGGCTACGTCACCGTCGAGCGCGCCGCGAAGGACTACGGCGTCGTGGTGACCGAGGTCGACGCGGAGATCTGCGAGTACGAGGCCGACCTCGAGGCGACCGCGACCACCCGCGAGCACATCCGCCGGCACCGGGCCGGCTGGCTGGCCTGCGACCCGGAGGAGGTCGCCGCCCGATACCGGGCCGGGGAGATCGACGAGCTGGACTCCATCCGGCAGTACGGGGTGATCCTCGACTGGGGCAGCGGCGAGCTGCTCGCGACCACCACCGAGCAGTTCCGCGGCATGCTGCTGCGGCGGATGGCCCCGTTCTGGGAGTCCGGCCTCCCAGCCGGGGCCCGGGACCCCGGTCACTGATCGGTGCGACTGCCCCGCGCGCGGCCCGTGGTCCGGGCCGCGCGCGGGGCCGGCCGGCGCACTGAGCGTCAGCGCACCGCGCGGATCGCGCGGGCCACCGGGCGCCGCGCATCGGACCGGTCGGCGACCCGTTTCTCCCGGGTCCGCAGCGCCAGGTAGAAGTCCACCCGGTCGGCCATCGAGGTGATGCTGCGGCCGGTCAGCTTCTCGATCCGGCCCAGCCGGTAACGGACGGTGTTGACGTGGATCCCCAGCGCGCTCGCGCAGGTCGCCCACTGCCCCGCGGACGACAGGAACACGTCGAGGGTCCGGACGAGCTCCGAGTCGTGCTTCTGGTCGTAGGCCAGCAGCGGGGCGAGCATCGCCGACTCCAGCGACCGGCTCGCCCGCATGTCGTCGGCGAGCAGCATCGCCGCCAGCGGCGGGCCGCCGGTGGTCGTCTCGTCGTCGGCCTCGGGGTCGTGCAGCCGGTTGAACCGGCACACCTGCCGGGCCTCGAGCAGGGTCCCGTAGACCCCCGCCGCGTCCTCGGTGATCGCCGAGCTGGTCCCCAGCACGGCACCGGTCCGCGCGAGGTCCGGTTCGAGCAGCACGGCGAGCTCGGCCAGCGCGCGCTCGACGGCGTCGTCGGCGGACCGGTGGAAGACGAACGCGCTCGCCTCGTCCGGGCCGGCGGCGACGACCGCCGGCGAGCCGACCGCCGCCGCGAACTGGTCGAGCGCCACCACGAGGTGGTCGATGACGTGCCGGTCGGCCGCCGGAACCTGCGCGGTCACGCACACCACGTGCCCGCGGAGCTCCACCCCGAGCGCCCGCGACCAGGCCGCGATCTCGTCCGGGGCCGCGTCCGGAGCGCTCAGCCTGGCCAGGAACTCGGTCGCCGTCGCGACCCGCTCGCCGCGCCGGCGCGCGGTGACGGCCAGCGCCGCGGCCAGGAAGTCACGCGCCTGGTCGACGGCGAGCCTCAGCTCCGTCGACGGTTCCTCGTCGGTGACGACACAGATCACCGCCTCCGCGCGCCGGCCGGCCGGGCCCGGGACGACCGGGAACACCCAGGCCCGGTCGCCGCCGGTGATCGCGATCTCGGCGCCCGACTCCGGGCTCTCCCGCCGCCCGACGACGGCACTCACGTCGGCGATCGACGGCCGGCGTGCCCCGCTCGCGGTGAACACGCCACCGGCGGTCAGCAGCCAGACCGTGCTCGCGCACTCGTCGTGCAGCGCGTCGAGGACCGGCCGGAACTCGCCCTCCGGTGCGACGGCGGCGAGCAGCGTGCGATGCCGCTCCACCGTGCGCATCAGGCCGGCCCGGCGCCGGTCGATCCCCAGGATCAGCGCGCACTCCGCGACGTCCTGCCACTGCGTCCCGGCCGGTGACTCGATCAGGGGCAGGCGCCACCGCTCGCAGGCGCCGATCACGTCGTCCGGGGTGGTGCTCTGCCGCGGCGCCGGCACGACCAGCGCGCTGGCCCGCCGGCGGGCCAGCGCGCAGACGAACCGGTCGATCTCGGGCGGGTCGTGGTTCCACCGGTCGGTCGCGAGCACCAGCTCGCCGCCGGTGAGCGTGCCGGCGGCCTCGACCGTGTCGACCGCCCGGACCCGTCTGATCCACTCACCGAGCCGGTCCGGGCACGCCCGCACGCTCAGCTTGAGGTGCCGGGCGGCGACCAGCTCGGAAACGGTGATCACCGTGCTGTCCCGGACCGCCGGCATTCCCGGGCCACGGTGTCGCCCACGACACCGAGTTCGCGCCGGAACCCCGCCGGCCGCTTGGACGTCGGCACCAGGATGGACGGGTACGGCTCGGGCGGCCGGCACGGGAACCGGTGCACGATGTCGTACTGGCCGTCCGCACGGGCGCAGCCGACGTAGGACGCGTGGCTGGTGTAGTGGTTCGGGTGGATCCGGATCGCCTCTCCCTCCGGGTTCCCGTCGAACGTGAGACCGGTCAGCGCCTGGCGCAGGTTCTCCGGTGTCAGCTCGCCGGCGCAGCGGTCGGCGGCCAGCGCGAACAACCTCACCGCGTTGTAGGCGCCGACCTGGGGTGCGTGCACGACGGTCTCGGCCCCGAACCGGAGCCTCATCGCGGTGACGTACCGGCGGTTGGCCGGGTTGCGCAGCGACCCGAAGTAGGTCGCGGTCATGTAGTGGCCTGCGGCGTGTTCGGCGCCCATCTGCTCCACGTCGAACTCGGTCGTGACGGTGGCCGCGATCGGGAGCGTGTCGGGCGAGTGACCGGCGGCCGCGAACGCCCGGTAGAACGACGACGTCGAATCGGTGCCGACCAGGTTCGAGAACACCACGTCCGGCGCGAGTGCCTCGATCTCCCGCAGCACGGCGTCGAAGTTCGTGGCACCGAGCGGGACGTAGCGGCCACCGACCACCTCACCACCGCGCCTGCGGACGACCTTGCGGACGATCGCACCGAGGGAACGCGGATAGACGTAGTCCGAACCCAGGACGTAGATCTTGCGTCCGATCCGTTCGATGATCCAGTCGACGTAGTCGATCAGGAACTGGTTGGGGATCGCACCCGTGTAGAAGACGTTCCGCTCGGACTCGAGCCCTTCGAAATACGTGCTGTAGAGCAGGAGCGCCCGGCCGCCGAGGAACGCCGGAATCATCGCGACCCGGCTCGACGAGGTGTACCCGCCGACCGCCGCGACGGCTCCGGACTCCTCCAGCAGCCCGCTGATCCTGGTCGGTGCGGCGGCGTGGTGGGCCCCCACGTCGGTGGGCAGGCCGACCAGCTCGCGACCGCCGACCCCGCCGGCCGCGTTGACCTCGTCCACGGCCAGCAGGGCCCCCTGGGCGATCGACTGCTCGACGGCGGCCAGGCCACCCGTGGACGAGAAGAGCAGCAACAGGGGCACCGATTCATGATCACCATGCGTGTCCCGGCGCCGTCGTGCCTGCATGGTGACCGCCCTCTACTCGGTGCCGCCACGACGACGACCACGCCGGACTTCGCGATCGAACCGGACGGATCGGACTCCGCCGAGCTCCCCTGCCTCTCGATTAGTGCCACCGAGGATGACAGGCTGTCAGTCCGATCACAAGACCCGCCATATCGCGTGAGCGCCACGCATTCGCCGGAATCCCGGCACCGCTACGCGGCCCGCGGTTGGACGATCGACCAGCGCGCCGTCCGGCTTTGTAGGGTCATTCAGAAGCTGGTCCCGGCAGCGGCTCGTGTGAGATCCCACAGCCTGCCGCCGGTGACCCGCACCGCCCTGTACACCTACCCAGACTTTACGGTGTGACCGTTGACACATCGAATGGCCCGGGGCAATTCTCTCCTGGTTTCACCATCGTCCGGCCGATCCCGACCGAAATGGGCGGCGCCTTCTCGCACCTGCCTTTCCGCCGGCGCGCACCGGCAATTCAGAGACATCGACCGAGCCCCCAGACAGGAGTCGCAGCATGACCGACGTCGCCCGACAGGTCCCACCACTGGACGTCTCGTACTCCGACGACCCCGCCGTCGTGGCCCAGGCCGCCGCCGAGGACTACTCCCTGCACGCCGTGCCGAAGTCCTGGCGGAGCTCGCGGCTGTCGCTGTCGATGGCCTGGTTCGCGCTGATGAGCGCGATGTTCTGGGTCGTCGTCGGCAGCACGTTGACCTTGAAGATCGGAACCGTCAACACGCTCGTCGGGATCTGCGCCTCGGTCGTCGTCTACGGCCTGATCAACAGCGTGGCCTCCCGGTACGCGAACCTGAGCGGGACCAACGTCGCCCTGTTCTCCCGGTCGGTGTTCGGCCAGATCGGCGCCACGTTCGCCGCGGCCCTGTTCGGGATCACCATCACCTACTACGCGGTGGCGGAGGGATCGATCGTCGCCGTGGCCCTGCACGCCTACTTCGGCGGGCCACCCCTGGAGATCTGGTACCTGATCGTCGTGGCGTACAACGCGCCGCTCGTCATCAAGGGTGTCCGGACCTGGCTGGACAAGGTCAACGGGCTGCTCCTGCCGTTCTACCTGCTCGGCCTCGTCGGCTCGGTGGTGTGGGCGATCGCGAAGTACGGCTACAGCAACGACTGGCTGTTCTTCACCCCGCCCGGGACCGACGGGTTCAGCCTCTCCGGGTCCTGGTTCGCGTTCACCGTCTACATGGGCGTCTGGGTGGTGGTCATGATGACCTGGGACTACGCCCGGTTCGGCCGCAACGAGGACGCCGGGTTCAACGGCCGGGTCACCTTCGGGGTCCCGTTCTACGTCATCACCCTGCTGGTGAACGCCGCGGTCGGCATCCTGATCGTCAGCCTGATCCCGATCCCGGGTGCCCTGTCCGAGGAGACGGCGATCCTGGGCGTGGTCGCGCTGATGGGTTTCTGGGGCATGTTCTGGATCTTCGTCAGCCAGACCAGGATCAACACGGCGAACTTCTACCTCGCGTCGTCGAACTACCAGAACTTCTTCGCCCGCGCCTTCCGCCTGGTGCTGCCGCGCACGTTCTGGCTCGCCGTGGTGGCCGTCGTCGTCTACCTGATGATGCTCACGAACGTGCTGTCCTACCTGCTGCAGGCCCTGCAGTTCCAGGGCGTCGTGATCGTCGCCTGGGTGGCCATCGTGCTCACGCACATCCTCTGGTCCAAGGCGCGCCGGATCCGCCCGGACAGCGTCGAGTTCCGGCCCGGCCGGGTCCCGCTCGTCAACCCCGGCGGGATGACCGCATGGGTGCTCTCCTCGGTCGTCGGGATCGCCCTGCTGGCGGCCGGCGGCGAGTTCGGCGGCACCTGGGCCCCGCCGATCACGTTCGCCGTCGCCGTCGCCTGCTACGGGCTGTCGCTGACCTTCGCCCGGCCGAGCTGGTTCACCCTCGCCCGGCCGCACGACCCGCGTGACGAGGTCGATGACCACTGGGAGAGCCGGATCCGCTGCTTCCACTGCTCGCGGGCCTACGTCGCCTACGAGATGGACCGCGACCCGGCGAACGGGCACCAGCCGATCTGCCTCGCCTGCGCGTCGAACCACCGCGCGTTCCTCGCGGCGGCGCGCGACGAGGCCCGGGCCGTGCCGCGGCCGCACGAGCGGTCGGCCACCACCGTCGACTCCTGACCGACCGAGCCGTCCCATCCCGCCCCGGACCCGGCCGCACCGCCCGTGCGGCCGGGTCCGCGGCGTGCCCGGCGACGGCACCTTGCCCGTTCAGTGCAACCGTGGTTACAGTCCCTCCGTGGCGGGGCCGGCGGGTGTCGAGTGGGTGCTGTTGCTCTACCGCGTCCCCCGGGAGCCGTCGACGCCGCGGATCGCGATCTGGCGCCGGCTGAAGCGGCTCGGCGTGGCGCAGCTCGGCGACGGGTTGATCGCACTGCCCGCGGACGCGCGCACCCAGGAGCAGCTGGAGTGGGTGGCCGAGGAGGTCGAACAGGCCGGCGGGACCGCGAGCGTGTGGCGGGCGCGTCCGATGTCGCGGGCGCAGGAGCGACGGATGGTGGTGGAGATGGCCGAGGCCCGGGCCGGGGAGTACCGGCAGCTGCGGGACCGGGCACGGGAGGCCGGCGCCGGCACGGACCCGGGCGGCGTCCGGGCGGCGTTGCGCCGGCTGCGGGCCGAGCAGCGCCGGATCGAGCGCCGGGACCACTTCCCCCCACCGGAGCGAGCGGAGGCCCGCTCGGCGCTGCGCGAGCTCGCGGCCCTGGCCGGAACGCCCGGCCGGGAGCCCGCATGAGGTGGGCGACCCGGGCCGGGGTGCACATCGACCGTGCGGCGTCGGCGTGGCTGATCCGCCGTCTGGTCGACCGCGACGCCGAGTTCGTCTTCGTCACCGACCCCCGCGACGTCCCCGAGGACGCCACCCCGTTCGACATGCGGGGCGTGCCACTCGGACACCAGCACCACGCCCAGGGTGAGGACTGCACGTTCGAGACGATCCTCCGCCACTACGAGCTGGCCGATCCGGTGCTGTGGAAGATCGGGGAGGCCGTCCACGAGGCCGACCTGGAGGACGACCGCTTCGACGCCCCCGACGCCGCCGGGCTGGACACGGTCCTGCGGGGGCTGTCGATGACCCTCGACGACGATCAGGTCCTCGCCGTCACCGGCCCGCTCTTCGACGGACTCTACGAGTACTACCGCCGGGCCACCCTGCTCGGCACCACCCCGGCCGACCCGGACGGAGGACGAGGATGACCCCCGACGACCGTGCCCGCCGGCCGTCCGAACGGGCCGGTGCGGACCCCGACGCGCACGCAGGGCACGGGGCGTCGCCGGCGCGCGACGGTGACGTGATCCCGTTCCGCACCGCGGTGCGCGCCTGGTTCGGCATCTCCCTGCAGACCTTCGGCGGACCGGCCGGACAGATCGCGGTCATGCAGCGTGCGCTGGTCGACGAGCGCCGCTGGATCGGGCAACGCCGGTTCCAGCACGCCCTGAACTACTGCATGCTGCTGCCCGGGCCCGAAGCCCACCAGCTGGCCATCTACGTCGGGTGGTTGCTCAACGGGTTCCGCGGTGGCGTGGCCGCCGGGGTGCTGTTCGTGCTCCCCGGGCTGGTCGCCCTGCTCGTGCTGTCGGCGGTCTACGTCGGGCTCGGGGACACGACCGTGGTCTCGGCGGTGTTCGCCGGCCTCGGCGCCGCCGTGGTCGGCATCGTGGTTCAGGCGGTCACCCGGATCGCAGCGCGCGCGTTCACCCACCCCCTGCTCGTCGGCCTGTCCGTGGCCGCGTTCCTCGCGCTGGCGGTCTTCGGCGTCCCGTTCCCGGTCGTCGTCGCCGTCGCCGCCGTGATCGGGTGGCTCGCCGCCCGCCGGATCCCCGCGCTGACCCGTTCCCGCCCTTCCGACACCGACGACGGGCCGGCGCCGTTGATCGCCGACGAGGCACTCCACCACGAGGCACCCTCGGGCCGGCGGACGCTGCGCACGCTCGTGCTCGGCCTCGTCGTGTGGCTCCTCCCGGTCGCGGTGGCAGCCCTCACCACCGGGGTGGCGAGCGTCTACACGGCGCAAGGGCTGTTCTTCGCCGGGACCGCACTGGTTACCTTCGGAGGCGCGTACGCGGTGCTCGCCTTCGTCGCCCAGCAGGCCGTCCAGGCGTTCGGCTGGCTCACCGCCGGGGACATGGTCCGCGGCCTGGCGCTGGCCGAGACCACCCCCGGACCCTTGATCATCGTCGTGCAGTTCGTCGCGTTCCTCGGGGCGTACGCCGACCCGGGCCCCCTCTCCCCCTGGACCGCGGGGGTGGTCGCCTCGCTGCTGGTCGCGTGGGTCACGTTCGTCCCCAGCTTCCTGTTCATCTTCCTCGGCGCGCCCTACATCGAGCGCGTCCGCGACAACCGGGCACTCACGGGAGCGCTGACCGGCATCACCGCCGCCGTCGTCGGTGTGATCGCGAACCTGGCCGTCTACTTCGCGACGTCCACCCTGTTCGCCCGCACGGTCACCGTCGACGACGGGCCGCTCACACTGCACCTTCCGGACCTGACGACCCTGCGCCCGGTGACGCTCGCGCTCGTCGTCGTCGGCGCGCTGCTGGTGTTCGCCGCCCGCTGGCCGGTCCTGCGGGTCCTCGGGGTGTGCGCGGCCCTCGGGCTCGCCGCCGGTGTGGCCGGCCTGCCCGTCGCCTGAGCATCGGGCCGGCCCGCCGGCGGGGCGGAGCGGTGCTCCAGTGGAGCCGGCGGCGGTCGTCAGCATCGCCGGTGATGCGGGATCTCGTACAGATCGTGCGCCGCGAACTGGAACGCCTCCGCGACGAGCGCCGCCAGGTGGTCGCTGGTCAGGGTGTAGACCATGCGCCGGCCGTCCCGGCCGGCCCGGACCAGGCCGGCCAGCCGCAACCGCCCGAGGTGCTGGGAGACCGACGACCGCGAGGCCTCGACCTGCGCGGTGAGCTCGCTGACGTCGCGCGGGCCCGCCACGAGGAGCCGGAGCAGGTGCAGGCGGGTCGGGTCGGCGAGATGGCGCAGGATCTCCGCCGTGCGGGTCAGGTGATCGCGAGTCACCGGCTCCTGCACGGTCTCCGCAGAAGCCATTTCAATGTGCGCGCGCATGGTTGCATGATGTCGCTGCGCTGGGCATCCTCGCAAGGGTGAGCGACCCGACGACCCCGGAGACCGGCCCGCCCTCGACGCCGCACGGCCGCCCGGTGCCCGATCACCCGCACGCTCCGGCACCCTCCGCGCCGGGCCGCCCCGGGCACGGCGGGCACGGCCCGGGTCACGCGCACGGGCACGGGCACGGGCACGGGCACGGTCACGGTCACGCGCACGGCCACGGGCACGGACACGGCGGCCACGGCCGCGCCGCCGGTGTCCGGACTGCGATCGCGTCGGTGTTCCGCCCGCACAGCCACGACGCCGCCGACTCCGTCGACGACGCGCTGGAGGCCGATGCGGACGGCATCCGGGCCGTCAAGATCAGCTTGGTCGTGCTGCTGGCGACGACCGCGGTCCAGCTCGCCGTCGTGACGGTCACCGGGTCCGTCGGCCTCCTCGCCGACACGATCCACAACTTCTCGGACGCGCTGACGGCCGTACCGCTCTGGATCGCGTTCGCGCTCGCCGCCCGCGCACCGACCCGGCGCTACACCTACGGCTACGGGCGGGCCGAGGACCTGGCCGGGATCTTCATCGTCGCGATGATCGCGCTGTCCGCGGTCGTCGCCGGCTACGAGTCGCTCCGCCGGCTGGCCGATCCCCGGCCGCTGGAGAACCTGGGCGTTCTGGTCGCGGCCGGCGTGGTCGGTTTCGTGGGCAACGAGGCGGTGGCGGTCTACCGCATCCGGGTCGGCCGCCGCATCGGCTCGGCGGCGCTGGTCGCCGACGGCCTGCACGCCCGGACCGACGGGTTCACCTCGCTGGCCGTCGTGCTGGGCGCCCTCGGGGTCATGGCCGGCTTCCCGCTGGCCGACCCGCTCGTCGGCATCCTGATCACGATCGCGATCCTCGTCGTGCTGCGGGGTGCCCTGGTCGACGTCTACCGGCGCCTCATGGATGCCGTGGACCCGGCGCTCGTGGACACGGCCGACCGCACCCTGCGCGCGGTCCCCGGCGTGCTGGACGTCGAGGCGGTCCGGCTCCGCTGGATCGGGCACCGACTGCACGCCGAGACCGGTCTCGTCGTCGACCGTGGGCACAGCGTGGTCGACGCCCACGCGATCGCCGGCGACGCGCACCACCGCCTGCTCCACGCGATCCCGAAACTCGCCGGGGCCACCGTGCACGTGAGCCCGGACGGTCCGGAGGGCGCCGCCCACCACGACGAGCTGCGCCACCACCGCCCGCGCGTCGCCCCGTGAGCCCGGCTACCCCTGCGGTGTCCCGCACACGCACGGCCCGGCCGCGGTCGGCGCGGTGCCCACCGGATGGACCGATGTCGCCTCGGGAGCGTCGGCCTTGACGGTGTAGACCTCCCACGGCTCGGCGCCGGGGCCGTGCACCCAGACCTTGTCCTGCAGCGCGTAGCAGCAGGTGGTGTCGGCTTCGACCTGGGTGAACAGGCCGAGCGCGGACAGGCGCTCGGTGGCCTTCTCGACGTCCTCCGTGGTCTCGACCTCGACGCCGAGGTGGTCCAGCACGGTGGGCCGGTCGGGCTCCCCCTCGATCAGGACCAGCTTCAGCGGCGGCTCGGCGATCGCGAAGTTGGCGTAGCCGGGACGGCGCTTGGCCGGCTCCACCCCGAACAGCGACCCGTAGAACGCGATCGAGGCCTCGAGGTCGGACACGCGCAGGGCGAGCTGGACTCGGGACATGGCACCCACACTCCTTGTTTAGATGACTGTCGATACAGAGGTTTGCGCATGGATTAGACACCTGTCAAGGTAGATGCATGTCGAATCAGGAGCGGATGCTCGCCGCGCTCACGGACGCGGTCGGCTGCTGCTCGCCGCTGGTCCGCGAGCCGTTGTCGGCGGAACGGTCGGTGGAGCTGGCGCGGCTGTTCAAGGCGATGGGCGACCCGGTACGGCTGCGGCTGCTGTCGCTGATCGCGTCGCACGCCGGGGGCGAGGCGTGTGTCTGCGACCTGACCGGCGTGTTCGACCTGTCCGGGCCGACGATCAGCCACCACCTGAAGGTCCTGCGCGAGGCCGGGCTGATCTCCGGTGAGCGCCGCGGCACGTGGATCTACTACCGGGTCCACCCGGAGGCGCTGGGCCGGCTGTCCGCGGTCCTGGTCCCCGACGAGGCCCCGGCGGTGGAGGCGTGAGCGTGCAGACCGACTCTCCGGCCGTCGTCGCGAAGCTGTCCACGCTCGACCGGTTCCTGCCCGTCTGGATCATCGCGGCCATGGCCGGTGGGCTGCTGCTGGGGCGGCTGATCCCCGGGCTGGCCCCGGCCCTGGACACGCTGGCCGTCGACGGCGTCTCGCTCCCGATCGCGGTCGGGCTGCTGGTGATGATGTACCCGGTGCTGGCCAAGGTCCGCTACGACCGTCTCGACACGGTCACCGGCGATCGGCGCCTGCTCGTGTCCTCGCTGCTCTTGAACTGGGTCCTGGGCCCGGCGGTCATGTTCGCCCTGGCATGGCTGCTCCTGCCCGACCTGCCCGAGTACCGCACCGGTCTGATCATCGTCGGACTGGCCCGCTGCATCGCCATGGTCATCATCTGGAACGACCTGGCCTGCGGGGACCGGGAGGCCGCGGCCGTGCTCGTCGCCCTGAACTCGATCTTCCAGGTGATCGCGTTCGGTGCCCTGGGCTGGTTCTACCTGCAGGTCCTGCCCGGCTGGCTCGGCCTGCCGGTCGCCGACCTGAACGTGTCGACGTGGGACATCGTGAAGTCGGTGCTCGTCTTCCTCGGGATCCCGCTGCTGGCCGGCTACCTGTCCCGTCGCCTCGGGGAACGGGCGAAGGGCCGCACCTGGTACGAGGAGACGTTCCTGCCGCGCGTGGGCCCGCTGGCGCTCTACGGGCTGCTGTTCACCATCGTGCTGCTGTTCGCCCTGCAGGGCCGCCAGATCACGGGCAACCCGCTGGACGTCGCGCGGATCGCGCTGCCGCTGCTGGTCTACTTCGCGCTGATGTGGGCCGGGTCCTACGCCCTCGGGCGGGCCGTCGGGCTGGGCTACCGACGCACCACCACGCTGGCGTTCACCGCCGCGGGCAACAACTTCGAGCTCGCGATCGCGGTCGCCATCGGCACCTTCGGCGTCACCTCGGGGCAGGCCCTCGCCGGTGTCGTCGGGCCGCTGATCGAGGTGCCCGTCCTGGTCGCCCTGGTCTACGTCTCCCTATGGCTGCGCCGACGCCTGTTCGGGGCCCCGCAGCCGGACCCCACCGGCGCCCGTCCCCCTGCCTGACCCGAAGGAGACCGACCTCATGGCCGATGCCACCCCCGAAGTGCTGTTCGTCTGCGTCCACAATGCCGGCCGCTCCCAGATGGCCGCCGCGCTGCTCGCCCACCACGCCGCCGGCGCGGTCCGGGTCCGCTCGGCCGGCTCCGCCCCGGCCGACACCGTCAACCCCGCGGTCCGCGAGGTGATGCAGGAGATCGGGATCGACCTGTCCCGGGAGATCCCGAAGAAGCTCACCACCGACGCCGTGGGCGCCGCCGACGTCGTGATCACCATGGGCTGCGGGGACGCCTGCCCGGTGTTCCCCGGCAAGCGCTACCTCGACTGGGAGCTCACCGACCCCGCCGGGAAGAGCGCCGCGGAGATCCGTCCGATCCGCGACGACATCGACGCCCGGGTCCGCCGGCTGCTCGCCGAGCTGACCGGCACGGCCCCCGCGATCCCCACGTGACGGTGACCGGCCGCGCGGACCGGTGACGATCTCGGCGGCCGGGACGCGCGCGGCGGCCGGGTACGGCCGTCACCGGCGGTCCAGGCGCTCCTCGAGGTGCACGACGACGGTGTCGCCGGCCTGCTTGTGGATCGCCTTGCGGACCGCCGCCGTGACCGGCAGCTTGTGCGTTCCGTCGCCGAGCGCCATGAACGAGCCCCGGAACGGGTGGCCGTCGATCGTGCCGCGCACCTTCACCAGCCCCCGGGTGCCGAAGAACGCGGCGGACCAGTCGGTGCAGAGATAGGTCCAGCCGCCCGGCTGCTCGCTCTTCTGCAGGACGCCGGTGAAGGTGTGGTCGAGCGTGTGGGTCGCGGTGGCGCTCATGGCGGTCTCCTCGTGGCGAGTGGTGGCCGGGCCGGCACGACAGGGCAGACCGGCGGCGCGCCGGGGAGTCATCGGAAACGGCGGCGACGACCTGGCCCGGCCGTCGTCGTCCCGCTGACGCCGGACGGACCCGCCGGCCGGGCGTACCGTCGGGTCGGAGCGGGTGCCCCCGGTCGGACTCGAACCGACACTCGGACCCTTTTAAGGGGCCTGCCTCTGCCGTTGGGCTACGGGGGCGCCCGGCCAGCCTATCCAGGCGGGAGGTGTCGATGACGAGCACCGAGACGGTCGACCTGCGGGGCGCGGCGGCCACGCTGCTGATGACCCTCTACCTGCGCCGGCAGGACGCGCGCTCCCCGCGGCCGATCCTCGGGGACCCGTACGCCGAGGAGGTGTACGGCCGCATCGAGCACGACGTCCACGGGCTCTGGCAGGTCACCGGGGACGCCACCACGGTCGCGTGCCGGGCCGCGATCCTCGACGGCTGGACCCGGGAGTTCCTCCGGGCCGAGCCGGACGGGCAGGTCCTGCACCTCGGCTGCGGGCTGGACAGCCGCCCGCTGCGGGTCGGCGCGCCGCCGTCGAGCCGCTGGCTGGACGTCGACCAGGCCGAGGTGGTGGACGTCCGGCGCCGCCTCTACACGGTCCCCGGGCACGTCGTCCAGGTCCCCGCCTCGGTCACCGACGACGCCTGGTGGGAGGCGGTCGACCCGGCCCGGGCGACGCTGATGGTCGCCGAGGGCCTGTTCATGTACCTGCCGCCGGAGGACGTGCACGCGATCGTCGACCGGGTCGTGACCGGCACCCCGCGGGCGGTGCTGGCCTTCGACGCCGTCGCCCCGTGGACGGTGCCCGTGTCCCGGTGGACGCCCACCTTCCGGGCGATCGGCACCGAGTTCCGGTCCGCGTGGCAGCCCGCCACGTTCGCGCACCGGCACCCGTCGCTGCGGGAGCTCGACGACATCTCGGTCTACGACGAGGCCGCGGCCCACGAGCCCCGGCCCTGGGTGCGGCCGCTGTTCGCCGCGGTCGCTCGGCTGCCCGCGCTGCAGGACGCGATGCGGCTGCACCGCTTCACGACCGACTGACCGGGTGCGCAGGCTGACGGGTGCGCCGGGCCCGGTGTGGAGCCCGTCGCCGGCACGGCACGTCCCGCTGACGGGCCGGCGCGACCCGCCCCCGCCGACATGCAGGTGAGCGCGAATCGTGGATCTCTGCGGAACCGTGCGCTGCATCTCGGCGAGGGAGCGGGGGTGCAGACGGCAGCTCAGGGCCCGGTCGGCGACAGGCCGGCGGCCCGGGCGGTGTCGGCCAGGACCTGCTCGAGCATGGCCGGGGTGAGCCGGCCGGTGAAGGTGTTCTGCTGGCTCACGTGGTAGCAGCCGAACAGCTCCAGCGGCTCCCGTCCCCCGGCCGCGGGGTGCAGGGTCACCGAGGCACCGTGCCCGAACCTCGGTGCCGGACGCGGCACCCGCCACCCCGCCCCGGCCAGCACCGGCAGCAGCGCCTGCCAGCCGAACGCACCGAGCACCATGATCGACCGGACGGTCGGGGCGAGCAGGTCCAGCTCCCGTTCCAGCCAGCCGCGGCAGGTGTCGCGTTCGGCCGGGGTCGGCTTGTTCGCCGGCGGCGCGCAGTGCACCGGCGCGGTGATCCGGACGCCGTAGAGCTCGAGGCCGTCGCCGATGTGCGTCGCCGTCGGCTGGGACGCGAGCCCGACGGCGTGCAGGGCCGCGTACAGGACGTCGCCGCTGCGGTCGCCGGTGAACATCCGGCCGGTCCGGTTGGCGCCGTGCGCCGCCGGCGCGAGCCCGACGATCAGCATCGCCGCGTCGGCCGGGCCGAAGCCGGGCACCGGGCGTCCCCAGTAGGTCTGGTCGCGGAACGCGGCCCGCTTCTCGACCGCGACCCGCTCCCGCCACTCGACCAGTCGCGGGCAGGCCCGGCACGCGCTGATCTCCTGGTCCAGCAGGGCGAGCGGGGAGCTCATGCGATCGAGCGGGCGATGCCGTCCAGGATGTCGTGCTCGGACACCACGATGCGCTCGATCCCGGCCCGGGCGTGCAGCTCCTCGGCCAGTGCCTCCACGACGAGCGCGCCGCCGCCGATCACGTCGACCCGGCCGGGGTGCAGCGCGCCGTGCTTCTCCCGCTCCGCGCGCGACGAGCGGATCAGCAGGTCGGCGACCCTGTGCAGCTCGGTGCGGGGCAGCGTCGACAGGTGCACCTGCTCGGGGTCGTAGCGCGTGAGGTCCTGGGCGATCCCGGACAGGGTCGTGATCGTGCCGGCGACGCCGACCCAGGTCCGCGCCGGCTCCACCGGCACCGAGGCGAACGCCTCGTCGAGCACACCGATCGCGACCCGGCGCGCCTGGTCGACCTCGTCCGGGGTGGGCGGGTCGGAGTGCAGGCACCGCTCGGTCAGCCGCACCGAGCCGATGTCCACCGAGCGGGCGGCCGTCACCTCGGCGACACCGTCGCGCAGCTCGCCCACGACGACCTCGGTGGAGCCGCCGCCGACGTCGGTCACCACGAACGGCCCGTCGTCCGGGTCGAGGTCACCGACCGCGCCGATGAACGACAGCCGCGCCTCCTCGTCACCGGTGATGATCTCCGCGTCGACGCCGAGGGTCTCGCGCACCATCGCGAAGAAGTCCTCCCGGTTGGACGCGTCCCGGGTCGCCGACGTCGCCACCATCCGCACCCGTTCGGCACCCTTGCGGCGGGCGGCGACGGCGTAGTCGACCAGGGCGGCCCGGGTGCGTTCGAGGGCCTCCGGGTCGAGCCGCCCGGTCGCGTCGACACCCTTGCCGAGCCGCACGATCCGCATCTCGCGATGCAGGTCACGCAGCTCCTTGAGGCCGTCGAAGGCCTCGGTGACGTCGGCGACGAGCAGTCGGATCGAGTTGGTCCCGCAGTCGATGGCGGCCACCCGCGACATCGGCACTCCTAGCTGTGGACGATCGAACAGCGACGACCGTACGCCGCGTCCTGGAGCGGGCCGGCCCGACCAAGTTACTCTCAGGTAGTGACAACGACGCACACCCGGCCGGGGACGCCGGCCCGCCCGGCCCCGCTGGCCGACCTGGGCACCCACGAGGTCACCAACCAGGTCCCGCCCCGCCCGGCCGGGGACCTGCTCGGCGCCGACCCCGCCGTCGTCGACGCGGTCGGCCGGGAGGGCGGGGACCGGGCCGCGCTCGAGTCACTGGCCGGGGTGATCGGCACCGAGGCCCACCGCGAGCACGCGCGGGCCGCCAACCGGCACGAACCGGAGCTGCGCACGCACGACCGCGCCGGGCACCGGATCGACGAGGTGGAGTTCCACCCGTCCTGGCACGAGCTGATGCGGGTCAGCGTCGAGCACGGTCTCGGCGCCGCGCCCTGGACGGCGGCCCCCGGCGCCGGCGCACACGTCACCCGGGCCGCCGGGTTCTACCTGACCTCGCAGGTCGAGCAGGGCCATCTCTGCCCGATCTCGATGACCTACGCGTCGATCCCCGCGCTGCGGCACGCCCCCGAGCTCGCCGCCGCGTACGAGCCGGGCCTCACCGCCCGTGCCTACAGCCCCGGGCTCGCGCTCCCGGAGGCCAAGGCCGGCCTGCTGGCCGGGATGTCGATGACCGAGAAGCAGGGCGGCTCCGACGTCCGTTCCGGCACCACCGTCGCCGCCCCGCAGCCGGACGGCAGCTACCGGCTCACCGGCCACAAGTGGTTCACCTCGGCCCCGATGAACGACCTGTTCCTGACACTGGCGCAGGCGCCCGGCGGGCTGACCTGCCTGGTCGTGCCCCGGGTGTTGCCGGACGGGTCCCGGAACGCGATCCGGCTGCAGCGGCTCAAGGACAAGCTCGGCAACCGGTCGAACGCGTCGTCGGAGATCGAGTACCTCGGCGCCGCCGGCTGGCGGGTCGGCGACGAGGGCCGCGGCGTCCGGACGATCATCGAGATGGTGTCGATGACCCGGCTCGACTGCGTGCTCGGCGCGGCCGGGACCCAGCGCGCCGCCGTCACCGAGGCCGCGCACCACGTCGCGCACCGGTCGGCGTTCGGGGCGCGGCTCGCCGATCAACCCCTGATGCGGGAGGTCCTCGCCGAGCTGGCCGCGGAGAGCGAGGCGGCGACCGTGCTCGGCCTGCGGCTCGCGGGCGCGGTGGACCGGGGCGAGACGGCGCTGCTGCGGCTGGCCCTCCCGGTGGCGAAGTACCTGGTGTGCAAGCGGACCTCGGCCGTCGTCGCGGAGGCCCTGGAGTGCCTGGGCGGCAACGGCTACGTCGAGGAGTTTGACCTGCCGCGGCTCTACCGGGAAGCCCCGCTGAACTCGATCTGGGAGGGTTCGGGCAACGTGACCGCGCTGGACGCGCTGCGCGCGATCGCCCGCGAACCGCACGCCGTGGACGCCCTGCTCGCCGAGATCGACCTCGCCGCCGGCGCCGACCCGCGGCTCGACGCCACGACCGCCGCGCTGCGGGCCGAGCTGGCCGCGCCCGACGAGCGCCGCGCCCGCCGCCTCGCCGAGCTGGCGGCGCTGGCCCTGGCCGGGTCGCTGCTGGTCCGGCACGCGCCGGGCGCGGTGGCGGACGTGTTCGCCGCGACCCGCCTCGGCGCGGACGGGCCGCTGCGGACCGCCGGCACCCACCCGGGCCCGGACGCGGCCGGCGTCCTGCTGGAGCGGGCCACGCCGGCGGGGTAGGCGTCAGGCCACCGGGTCAGGCACAGTCCCCGCCGCGCCACCACTCCCCGATCTCGGCGAGGGCCTCGTCGCCGAACGGGTTCACCCCGGACCCGGCCGCGAGGGCGTGCGCGACGTGCACGTGCAGGCACTTGACCCGGTCCGGCATGCCGCCTGCGGTCACGTCCGGGTGGGTGGGCAGCGGCTCGATCGCGTCCCGCTCGGCCAGGTAGGCCTCGTGCGCGGCCCGGTACCGCCGCGCGAGATCCGGGTCCACGGCCAGCCGGTCCTGCATCTCCTTCATCCGGCCCGCCGCCTCCAGGGTCCCGATCCGGGACGACAGCCGGGGGCAGGTCAGGTAGTACAGCGTCGGGAACGGGGTGCCGTCGGGCAGGCGCGGCGCGGTCTGCACGACGGTGGGGTGCCCGGACGGGCAGCGGTACGCGATCGCCAGGATCCCCCGCGGGGCCCGCCCGAGCTGCCGGGCGACGGCCTCGAGGTCGCCGGCGGAGACGGGGCCGGGTTCCAGGCCGGGGGGACGGTGGTCGTGTGCTGCGCTCACCGGTTCATCGTCGCGGTTCGCCGGAGACGTCGTCCCAGAGGGTGTGGAACCAGGGGACGCCGGGCTGGGCCTGGCCGTCGTCCGCCGCGGGCTCGGGTGGGACCGGGAACTGCACGATGTAGGGGGTCTCGCCCGGGCGGACCATCCCGAGGCGGGCGCGGGCCTGTGCCTCGACCTCGGCCGGGTCCGACAGCCGGGCCCGGTCCGCGGACAGCCGCGCGACGTCGGCCTCGAGGGCCTGCTGGCGTTCGGAGACGGCGGCCAGCTCCTGGCGCTGGGCGACGAAGTTGTGCAGCGGCACCGCGACCGTCAGGGCGAGCACGCAGACCACGATCGCGAGGATCGCGGCCCGCTTCGTCGAGGACAGGCCGAGCAGCCCGGTGGTGCGGGCGACCACCTCGCCGGCCCGGGTGCGGGCCCGGGTCAGCCGGGGCCGGGCCGGCGGCGGACCGGCCGGGCGGGACCGGGACCCGGAGGCGTCGGCCGCGGACGCGCGTCCGCCGGTCGAGCGCGCGGGGGCGGGGCGGGGCTTCGCGGCGGCCCGGCCACGGGCGGTGCCGGCCGCACGTGCGCGGGACTCGCGGGCCCGCCCGCGACGCTCGGCCATGCGTCCTCCCCCGTCCTCGCCGGATGGCACGACCGGTGCGCACTCCCGCGGGCGGCGGCACGGTCCGTACCGGTCTCGTGTTCGACGCCTCCAGCATGCCGCCCGATCGGGCGTCGGTCAGGGCGCCGCGCCGAGCCGTCCGGAGACGATCGGCGCGGCGCCCGTCACGAGCGGTGACCGGTACGGGGGCTCAGCCCTGGCCGGGCACCTGGTAGCGCGGGAACGCCAGCTCGCCGTTGTAGCGGGCGGCGTCGCCGAGCAGCTCCTCGATGCGCAGGAGCTGGTTGTACTTGGCGACCCGCTCGGAGCGGGCCGGTGCGCCGGTCTTGATCTGGCCGCAGCCGGTGGCGACGGCGAGGTCGGCGATGGTGACGTCCTCGGTCTCCCCGGAGCGGTGGCTCATCATGCAGCGGTAGCCGGCGTTGTGCGCCATCGTCACCGCGTCGAGGGTCTCGGACAGCGTGCCGATCTGGTTGACCTTGACCAGCAGCGCGTTCGCGGCACCGCGGGCGATGCCGTCCTCGAGCCGCTCCGGGTTGGTCACGAACAGGTCGTCGCCGACCAGCTGCACCTTGTCGCCGATGCTCTCGGTGAGCGCGACCCAGCCGTCCCAGTCGTTCTCGTCGAGCGGGTCCTCGATGGACACCAGCGGGTAGGCCTCGGCGAGCTCCTTCCACACCTCGGCGAGCTTGTCGGCGGACAGCTTCTTGCCCTCGAAGGCGTACTTGCCGTCGGCGTGGAACTCGGTCGCGGCGACGTCGAGGGCCAGCACGACGTCGGTGCCCAGGGTGTAGCCGGCCCGCTGCACGGCGGCGGCGATGAGGTCCAGCGCCCCGCGGGTGCCGCCCTTGACGTCCGGGGCGAACCCGCCCTCGTCGCCGAGCCCGGTCGACAGGCCCTTGTCCTTCAGCTCCGCCTTCAGCGCGTGGTACACCTCGGCGCCCCAGCGCAGCGACTCCCGGAAGGTCTCCGCACCGATCGGCGCGATCATGAACTCCTGCACGTCGACGGAGGTGTCGGCGTGCGCGCCCCCGTTGAGGATGTTCATCATCGGCACCGGCAGCACGTGCGCGTTGGAGCCGCCGACGTAGCGGAACAGCTCCAGGCCGGACGACTCGGCCCCGGCCTTCGCGACCGCGAGGGAGACGCCCAGCAGCGCGTTCGCGCCGAACTTCGACTTGTCCGGGGTGCCGTCCAGGTCGACCAGACGCTGGTCGACCAGGCGCTGGTCGACCGCCTCGACGCCAACCAGCTCGGGGCCGATCTCGTCGAGGACCGCGGCGACGGCCTTCTCGACGCCCTTGCCGCCGTACCGCTTCGGGTCGCCGTCCCGCAGCTCGACGGCCTCGTGCTCGCCGGTCGAGGCGCCCGACGGTACGGCGGCACGCGCCAGCGTGCCGTCGTCCAGGGCGACCTCGACCTCCACCGTGGGGTTGCCCCGTGAATCGAGGATCTCGCGTGCCCCGACCTGCTCGATGACCGCCACCGTGACTCCTGTTCTGCTGGGCGTCTCGTCCGGGGGGCCAGCGTAGTCAACCCGCCTGCACGCGCGAGCGACGTGCGGTGGCCGGTCGTTGTCAAGCCTCGCGCCGGGCCTGGATCGCACCTAACGTGGGAGTGACCATGAGCAGTCGACGCGCGAACACACCGGACCCGGTCGCCGCGTTCCGGCGGGCCGACGAGTTGCTCTCCCGGCGCCGGCCGCTCGAGGCGCTCGACGCCCTGCGCACCGTGCTGGACGCCGCGGACACCGCGGACGCGACCGGCCCGACGTCGGCCTCGGTGCACCTGCTCGCCGGTCGCGCCTACCTGGACTCCGCGCAGCTGCGGAAGGCCGAGACCGCGTTCGTCCGGGTCATCGACATCGACCCGGCCGACCACTACGCGCGGTTCGCGCTCGGCAAGACGTTGCAGCGCCAGGGCCGTCTCCCGGAGGCCGAGACACAGCTGAAGATGGCCTCGGCGATGGACCCGCGCCCGGAGTACCAGGAGGCGCTCGGCGAGGTACGGGCCCGGATCGCCCTCACCGGCGACCGCCGGTAAGCGCCTCGGGTCGGGCGGGGCCGCCGCACAGGTTGCCCGGGCACCGCACGGTCTGCGACGTGTGCGGCGGGCACCGGACCCATGCGGCGACGCGAGATACGGCGATCGGCTGCGGCATCCGGCCCTGGTCAGGGCGCCTGCCAGTACCGGCGCCAGTCGGCGGCGGTGAGCGCGTGCGGGTCCTTCCCGTCCGCGGCGGCGGCCTTCTCGGCGGAGCGGACGGCGGCGTCGAACCCGCGGGCGACCGCCCGCAGCCGGGCCTCCGGGTCTCCCCCGCCGAGCTGGATCGCCGCGGCCAGCCGGAACAGGCGCTCCCCGGCGTCGTCCCCACCCGGCAGCAGGTCGGCCGGCAGCCCGGCCTTCGCGGTGCGGGACACGAGCTTCGCGGCGAGCGCGACGGCCGGCTGGGCGGTGGCGACGCCGTCCACGCTGGAGTCGCGCTGCTTCTCGGCGCGCTTCAACTCGTCCCACCGCCGGTCCTGGTCCGCGGCGGTGGCGACCTGCTCGCCGGCGGCGAACACGTGCGGGTGCCGCGCGACGAGCTTGTCGACCAGGCCGGTCGCGACCTCGTCGATGCCGAACGGCAGGTCCGGGTCCTCGGCGGCCACCCGGGCGTGGAACAGCACCTGCAGGAGCACGTCACCGAGCTCCTCGCGCAGCTCGGCGCGGTCCCCGTCCTCGATCGACTGGTAGAGCTCGTAGCACTCCTCGACGAGGTAGCGCAGCAGCGAGGTGTGGGTCTGCTCGGCGTCCCACGGGCAGCCGCCCGGCGAGCGGAGCCGGTCCATCACGGCGACCGCGTCCAGCACGGCGTGCCCGGCCGGCGGCGCGACGGCGGTCCCGGTGGAGGCAACCGGGTGCCCGGCGGGGACGAGCAGCACCGTGTCCTGCGGCAGGGTGGCCGGGTCGGTGCCGTCCCACTCGGCGGCGCCCGCGGCCGGCCCGGCGTCCAGCCCGGGGACGGCGAGCACGGTCGTCGCGGAGCGCAACGCGGGCAGCGCGGCCGCGGGCAGGGCGGCCCCGCGGCGCGGGCAGACGACGATCGTGGCGGCCATCAGCGCGCCTGCGGGGTCGTCGGGAACAGCACCGAGGCCTCCTCCGCGGTCGGCACGGCGAGCATCCGCACCGGGTCCCACACGCCGTAGCGGGGGTTCAGCTCGACGCCGGTACGGAGCGCGGCCGGGGTGAGCAGCCGGACCCCGGCCTCGGCGAGCGTCTGCTGGTCGAGCCCGCCGGCGGCGCCCGGAGCCGGCGCGGGTGCCCCCAGCGTGCGCCCGGTCACCCGGACCACGACCCAGCCCTGCCCGCTGCCCAGCGGGAACGCGGCCACCGAGCCGGCCGGGATGCCGACCAGCGGGGTGAGCGCGGCCTGCGGGGTCTCCGCCGGGCGGATCGCGAGGCCGCGCTGGGTGGTGCTGGCCCCGGCCAGCGCGGTCTCGGCGCGGGCGCCGCCGGCCGCGACCTCGCGGGCCAGCCGGACGGCCTCGTCGCGGCCGCGCGTGACCGCGACGTCGGCGGTGACCGAGAGCCGGTCGATCTGGGCGCGGGCCAGCGCGGCGAGCTCCAGGTCGTCGCGGGCCGAGGCCCGCGGGCCGCCGACCGCGAGCGACCGCGTCGTCAGTGCCTCCGGACCGCCCGCCGCGGCGATCTGGGCGTCCACCTGCTGCTCGGTGACGCGGACGCCCTGTTCGGCGGCGGCACCGGCCAGCAGGTTCCGGATGACGAGCTGGGACACGACGGCGCGGCCGATGTCGGCCTCCGTGCCGCCCTGCGCCCGGAGCTCGTCGACGAGCCCGGGCCGGGTGAGCACCGAGGTGATCGCCGGTTGCGCCTCGGCGAGCGGGATCGAGGTCTCCCCGACGATCGCGGCCGAGTCGGCCCGCGCGGGGCCGCTGCCGCACCCGGCGACGAGTGCCCCGGCGACCGCCAGGGCGGCGATGATCCTGCGTGTCCGCACCCGGTCACCTTCTCACGCGGTGTGGCGGCGATCTCCGGAGGACTCGCGGCCCGGCACGCCCCGGGCCTCTGCTCAACCGGGGCCCGGCCGGGCGGGCAGCGGGGAGCGCGCCATCGACGGCCGGGTCGCGACGTCCGGCGGCCGGACCGGGGGGCGCTCCGCGAGCCGCTCCAGTGCCAGCACGACGGCCCGGTCCAGCTGCGGGTCCCGGCCCGCGGCCCGGTCCTGCGGGGTCACGACGACCTCGACGTCCGGGTCGACGCCGTGGTTCTCCATGCTCCAGCCCAGGTCGTCGAACCAGGTCGCGTACCGGGGCTGGGTGATGCGGGTGCCGTCGACGAGCCCGTACCGCCCGTCGATGCCGATGACGCCGCCCCAGGTGCGGACGCCGACGACCGGCCCGATCCCGAGCCGTTTGATCGCGGCGGTGACGATGTCGCCGTCCGATCCGGAGCGCTCGTCGGCCAGCGCCACGACCGGTCCGCGAGGTGCCTGCTCCGGGTAGGTGGACGGCGCCCGGTGCCGCGGCAGGTCCCAGCCGATCACCGTCCGGGCCAGCTTCTCCACCACGAGCTGCGAGGTGTGCCCGCCGCGGTTGCCGCGGACGTCGAGCAGCAGCCCGTCCTTGGCGGTCTCGCGGGCCAGGTCGCGGTGCAGCTGGGCCCAGCCGTAGCCCATCATGTCCGGGACGTGCAGGTAGCCGAGCCGGCCGCCGGACCGCTCGGCGACCTCGGCCCGGGTGCGGGCCACCCGGTCCTGGTAGCGCAGCTCGGCCTCGGAGCGCAGCGGGCGGACCGCGACCCGGCGCACCGTGCCCGCGTCGGCGCGGTCCGGGCCGGACCGCACGGTGAGCTCGACGGTGCGCCCGGCCGCCGACACCAGCAGCGGCGCCGGGCCCCAGTGCGGGTCGACCGGGGTGCCGTTGACCTCCAGCAGCACGTCCCCCGCCCGGACGTCGACGCCGGGCGCGGCCAGCGGGCTGCGCGCCGCCGGTGCCGACGTCTCCGGCGGCAGGACCCGGGTGACCCGCCACCCGGCCCCGCCGGTCGCCGGCTCGAGGTCGGCGCCGAGCAGGCCGGGGCGGCCCGTCCCGTCGCCGGCGGGCCGGTTGCCGATCACGTAGGCGTGCGAGGTGCCGAGCTCGCCGTGCAGCTCCCAGAGCAGGTCGACCAGGTCGTCGTGGCTGCCGACCCGGTCGACGAGCGGCCGGTAGCGGGCGGTCTCGGCCACCCAGTCGACCCCGGCCATGTCCTCGACCCAGAAGTGGTCGCGCATCAGGCGGGCGGTTTCGTCGAACATCTGCCGCCACTCGGCGGACGGGTCGATCGTGACGACCAGCCGCCGGGTGTCGATCTCGAACTCGTCGCCGCCGGCGTCGTCGTCCGGGGCGGCGGAGCTGCTGCGGTCGGCCCGGATCAGCCGGACCCGGCCGCCGTCGCGGACGACGATCCGGGTGCCGTCGCCGCTGACCGCGAAGCCGGACGCCGGGTCGGCGATCGCCGTCACCGAGCGGCGGGCCAGGTCGAAGCGCTCCAGCACGCCGCGGTCCGGCTCGGCCTCGGTGTCGGCGAGGCTGTCGCCCAGCACGCCCCCGCCCGGCATCCGGAGCCAGGCGAGCCCGCCGGTCACCGGGGTCAGGTCGTGGTACTGGGCGGCGTCGACCGGGACCGGGACGACCCGGTCCGCGAGCCCCTCGACGTCCACGACGACCTCCGGCGGTCCGCCGGCCCCGTCGGCAGTGCCGGAGCCGGTGCCGCCGGGGCCGGTGTCGGCGGAACCGGTGCCGGCGGAACCGGTGCCGGCGGGGCCGGTGCCGCCCTCGCCGTCACCGGGTTCGGGCGGGGCGGCCGGCGGGTCGTCCGGGCTCGCCTCCCCCGGATCGACCGGGCGCCCGTCGGGGCTCTCCCCGAACGGCGACGCCGTCCGAGCGGCCAGCGGTACCAGGAACGGCTTCCAGCCGGTGCCGAAGATCAGGTCGAAGGCGTGCTGGTCGTAGGACGGGTCGAACACCCGCCGGGACAGGAACGCCAGGTGCTTGCCGTCGGTGGTGAAGACCGGGTCGCTGTCGTGGAACCGGGCCGGCGTGACCTCGGTGTGCGCGCCGTCGGCGGCCCGGGTCAGCACGACCCGGGACAGGCCGGCCTCGGTCGGGTCGCACCAGGCCAGCCAGGCCGAGTCCGGCGACCAGGCCACGTCGTAGGGCTCCCCCGCGGTGCCCCGGGCGAGCTCGCGCAGGTCCCCGGCGGGCCGTTCCGCGCTGCCCTCGGCCCCCTCCGCCTCCTCGCCCGCCGCGGGTTCCGCGTCCGGGCCGGTGTGCAGCACCAGCAGCCGCCCGTCGTGCGTGGTGAGCGCGACCGCGGTGCCGTCCGGGGCGGGGACGAGCTCCAGCACCCGGCCGATCGCCCCGGCCGCATGGCGCACCCGCTCCGGTGCACCGGCCGCGTGCGGGTCCAGCGGCGCCACGCAGACCGCGTCCTCACCGGCCGCGTCGTCCACCCACACCGCGCGGCGGCCGCCCAGCGGGTGCGCGAGCCGGGCCCGCACCCCGGGCTCGGCGAGCAGCGTGCGGGCCGGCCCGTCGCGGTGGGTCAGCCGGTGCACGGTGCCGCGCACCCCGACGACGCTGGCCCGCCCGGTCCGGTCCGGCCGCACCGGGCCGAGGTCACCGGGGACGTGGGCGCGGAACGGGTCGCGCGCCGGGCGCGGCCCGCCGAGCCGGACGTCGATCCGGCGCGGCCGCGAGTCCGGGCCGAGGTCGTCGAGCAGGAAGATCTCGCCGGCGCACTCGTAGACGACCCGGCGGCCGTCGGTGCTGGCGTGCCGGGCGTAGAAGTCGGGGACCTCCCCGCCGCCACCGTGGTCGGTGTGCCGGCGCAGCCCGGTCGCCGGGCCGGCCAGCGGGACCGAGTAGACGTTGCCCCAGCCCTCGTGGTCCGAGACGAACGCCAGCCGCGGGCCCTCGCCGGTGCCGACGATCATCGGGCACTCCAGCTGGCCCGCCACGTCGGGCAGGACCCGGACGAACTCGCCGGTCCCGGCGGCGTCGAGCCACAGCCGGCCGGCCCGCCCGCCGCGGTACCGCTTCCAGTGCGCGGCGTCCCGGCCGCCCTCGACCTGGGTGAGCACCGCGGGACCGCCGGGCTGGTACGCGAGCGCGGTCAGCGCGCCGTACGGCAGCAGCCGCGGCGCCCCGCCCGCGGGCGGGACGGCGTACGCCCAGCTCCGCGCGGTCGCGTCGGCCTGCGCGGACAGCGCCACCACGTCCCCGCCCGGGGTCCAGCCGGCCATCCGGGTGGTGGGGTCGCCCCACCAGGTCAGCCGCCGGACCCCGCCGCCCTCGACCCCGGTCGTGTAGAGCTCCCAGCCGCCGTCCCGGCGCGAGGCCCAGGCGACCGCCGCCCCGTCCGGCGAGATCCGCGGAGCCGTCACCGGGACCTCGTCAGCGGTCAGCCGGTAGGCCCGCCCGCCGGCGACCGGGGCGGTCCACACGTCGTCCTCCGCGACGAGGACCAGCGTGTCGTCGTGGAGGTGCGGGTGGCGCAGGAATTCGGGCACGGCACCACGCTAACCCCGGCCCCCGACGGTTCCGGCGGCCGATCAGCCCGACGTGCTGTGCACCGGGGTGGACGACGGCACGATCTGCAGCAGCAGCTCCGCGCACCAGCCGAGCAGCTCGACGTCGCGCACCGGCGCCCCGCCGATCCGGCCGCCCTGCACCGGCTTCGGCACCGTGACGACCTGGGCGGCGGCCTTGTACTGGGCCTTGGGGTAGAGCCGCTTGAGCTTCAGCTGCGCCGAGTCGGGCAGCTGCACCGGGCCGATCCGCAGCTGGGTGCCGGCGGAGGCGACCTCGCGGACACCGAGCCGGCGGCACAGCTGCCGGAACCGGGCCACCTCGAGCAGGTTCCGCACCGGGGTCGGCGGCTCGCCGTAGCGGTCGGTGAGCTCCTCGACGATCGCGCCCAGCGCCGCGTCGTCCGGCGCCTCGGCGATCTTGCGGTAGACCTCGAGGCGCAGGCGCTCGCCGTCGACGTAGTCGTGCGGGACGTGCGCGTCGACCGGCAGGTCCACCCGGACCTCGACGAGTTCCTCGACCGGCTCGCCGCCGTCGTCCCCGGCCTGCTTGCGGAACGCCGCGACGGCCTCGCCGACCAGCCGGATGTAGAGGTCGAACCCGACGCCGGCGATGTGCCCGGACTGCTCGGCGCCGAGGATGTTGCCGGCACCGCGGATCTCCAGGTCCTTCATCGCGACCGCGGCCCCGGAGCCCAGCTCGGAGTGCTGGGCGATGGTGGCGAGCCGGTCGTGCGCGGTCTCGGTGAGCGGGTGCTCGGGCGGGAACAGGAAGTAGGCGTAGCCCCGCTCCCGGCCCCGGCCGACCCGCCCGCGCAGCTGGTGCAGCTGGGACAGCCCGAGCGTGTCGGAGCGTTCGACGACCAGGGTGTTGGCGTTGGAGATGTCCAGGCCGTTCTCGACGATCGTCGTGCACACCAGCACGTCGAACTCGCGGTGCCAGAACGCGTTGACCGTGCGTTCGAGCAGCTCCTCGTTCATCTGGCCGTGCGCGACGGCGACCCGGGCCTCGGGCACCAGGTCCTGCACCTTCTTGGCCGCCCGGTCGATCGACGACACCCGGTTGTGCACGTAGAACACCTGGCCGTCGCGCAGCAGCTCGCGGCGGATCGCGGCCGCGACCTGCTTGTCGTCGTAGGCGCCGACGTAGGTCAGGGTCGGGTGCCGGTCCTCGGGCGGGGTGGTGATCGCCGACATCTCGCGGATACCGGCGAGGCTCATCTCCAGGGTCCGCGGGATCGGCGTCGCGGACAGGGTCAGCACGTCGACGTGCGCCCGCAGCGCCGTGATGTGCTCCTTGTGCTCGACGCCGAACCGCTGCTCCTCGTCGACGATCACCAGTCCGAGGTCCTTCCACCGGACCCCGTTCTGCAGCAGCCGGTGGGTGCCGACGACGACGTCGACGGTGCCGTCGGCGAGCTTCTCGATCGTCTCCTTCGCCTCGGCCGGGTCGGTGAACCGGGACAACCCGCGCAGGGTCACCGGGAACGCCCGCATCCGCTCGGCGAACGTGTTGAGGTGCTGGGTGGCCAGCAGCGTGGTCGGGACGAGCACGGCGACCTGCTTGCCGTCCTGCACCGCCTTGAACGCGGCCCGCACCGCGATCTCGGTCTTGCCGAAGCCGACGTCACCGGAGATGACACGGTCCATCGGGACCGGCCGCTCCATGTCCCGCTTCACCTCGTCGATCGCCGACAGCTGGTCGGGGGTCTCGGTGTAGGGGAACGCGTCCTCCAGCTCGCGCTGCCACGGCGTGTCCGCGGCGAACGCGTGCCCCGGCGAGGCCTGCCGGGCCGCGTAGAGCTGCACCAGCCCGGCCGCGATGTCCTTGACGGCCTTGCGGGCGCGGCCCTTGGTCTTCGCCCAGTCCGCGCCGCCCAGCTTGTTGACGGCCGGCTGCTCCCCGCCGACGTAGCGGCTGATCTCGTCGAGCGCGTCGGTGGGCACGAACAGCCGGTCGGCCGGCTGGCCGCGCTTGGAGCTCGCGTACTCCAGGACCAGGTACTCGCGGGTGGCGCCCTGGACGGTGCGCTCGCGCATCTCGACGAAGCGCCCGATCCCGTGCTGGTTGTGGACGACGTAGTCGCCCGGCTGGAGCACGGCCAGGTCGACGGCGTTGCGCCGGCGCGGGGTGGTCTTGCGCGGGGCGGCGTCGAGCCCGGCCCGGCTGCCGGTGAGGTCGGCCTCGGACAGCAGCACCAGGCCCACCTCGGGGGCGGTGAAGCCGTTCAGCAGCCGGCCGCAGGTGACGGTGACGACGCCCTTGTCCGGCGAATCCGGCAGCGTGTCGACCTTGGTGGCCGGCACCTCGGCCTCGCGCAGCTGCTCCATCGAACGGTCCGCGGTGCCGTGCCCGGCCAGCACGAGCACCGCCGCACCACCGGTGGCGACGTGCGCGCGCAGGTCGGTCAGCGCGCGGTCGGTGTCGCCGCGGTACGGCTCGATCTCGTGCACCGCCGGGACGATCACCTCGTCGGACCCGGACACCAGCGGGGACAGCGACACGACCGGTCGTCCGCAGGCGGTGGCGTGCTCGAGGGTCGCGGTGAGGTCCCGGTACGCGGACCCGGAGACGTCGATCGGCGCCTCCCCGCCGGACCCGGACGCCAGCCAGGACGCCTCCAGGAACTCCTGCCCGGTGCGGACGAGGTCGGCGCAGCGGGTGCGGATCCGCTGCGGGTCGGCGAGCAGCACCCGGGTGCCGGCCGGGAACAGGTCGGTGAGCAGCTGCATCCCGCCCCCCACCAGGGCCGGGATCAGCGACTCCATGCCCTCGCCGGGGATGCCCTCGGCGAGCTTCTCCAGCATCTCGCGCAGCGGGTTGCGGTTCAGCCCGGCCGTCTCGGGCTGCTCGGCGGCCAGCGCCGCGGCCCGTTCCCGCACCGGCGCGGTGAGCAGCAGCTCCCGGCACGGCGGGACCTCGACCCGCTCCACCTCGCCCACCGAGCGCTGGTCGGCGACCGCGAACGCGCGCAGCTCGGACACCTCGTCGCCCCAGAACTCGACCCGCACCGGGTGCTCGGCGGTCGGCGGGAACACGTCGAGGATGCCGCCGCGCACGGCGAACTCGCCGCGGGTGGTGACCATCTCGGCGCGGGTGTAGGCGAGCTCGACGAGCCGCTCCAGCAGCTCCGCGAAGTCGTGCTCCTCGCCGACGCCCAGCGAGACCGGGGCGAGCTCGCCCAGGCCGGGTGCGACCGGCTGGATCAGCGACCGGGCAGCCGTGACGACCACCCGCGGTGCGGTGTCGACCGAGGCCAGCCGGTGGAAGATCGTCAGCCGGCGGGCGACCGTGTCCGGGCGCGGGGACAGCTTCTCGTGCGGCAGCGTCTCCCAGGACGGCAGCACGACCACCGGCGCGCTCGCGGCGCCGGTGACGGTGTCGGCGGCGGCGTCGAGCGCCTCGCCGTGGCCGAGCAGGTCCGACACCGCGGCCGCGAGGTCCTCCGCCTCGCGGTCGGTGGCGGTCACGGCCAGCACGGTCGAGTCGCCGGCGAGGCCGGCGGCCAGCAGCGGGCGGAGCGCGGCGGGTCCCTCGACCCGGACGGCGGGGGTCTCGGCGGTACGGGGGTCCACGGAGCGCGCGGCGTCGACGGCGGCGTGCAGGCCGGCGTCGGACAGCGCGGAGGTGAGCAGACCGGACAGGATGGCCACGGCGGCGCTGGCTCCTCGCTGTGGGGTGGAACGGGGTGGGGACACACGCGTGCCCGGGACGCGGCGACGGCCCGGGCGGGTTGCCGACCGTCGACGATACGCCGCTGCCCCGGCGGGTTCCGCCCGGCCCGAGCAGCCCGTCACATCCATCACGCCGGCGACGAGGGAACCGGCATGTCCACCACCACACCCAGCCCGGCCCCGGGCTCCTGGCACGTCCCCCTGACCGGACTGATCGATCCCACCGCCGCCTCCGGGCGGCCGCCCCACCCCGGTGGCCGGCCGTGTGGCGGGCTCTGCGTCCCGGCCTGCGCGGTCGTGCCGTCAGAGGCAGGGCCGCCGACGACAGAGGCGGTTCCACCGGCGGCCGCCCGAGCCGGGCGGTAGCGGTGCGGGGTCACCGGGGCTGATCGCGGACATCCGTGCCCGCGCCGCCACCCGCGGGCGCCGCCAACCGGACGATCGGGACACCGTGTCACAGACCTCTGACTACTACGTTTCTTCGTAGAACGGCACCCGAACGGGTGCGCTAGCGTCGGCGGTGTCAGCGGGGGTTGCGCCCCGGATGCCGTACCGAGGAGCACGCGTTGATCACGGTCTACCTGAACCGCCGGATCGGCGACGACGACCGCCGCGAGTCCCTGTTCCGGGGCAACTTCTTCCTCTACACCGACATCGCCGGTGCGGACGCGCTCGCCGACCACGCCAAGGACCTGATCTCCCAGGCGTTCGAGGGGCTGGACCCCGAGCGCGCCCAGTACGAGATGGACGTCGACGAGTTCATCCGCCGCGTCGAGCCGCTCAAGGGCGAGTTCACCAACGGGCAGCGCACCAAGGAGCTGTGCCAGCAGTTCGCGATCGACCTCGGCGTCGACCCGGAGCGCACCTACTTCGACATCCCGCGGCTGCGCGTCATCCCGGCCGACCAGTTCCTCACCGCCGGGGTGTCCTACAACTACAAGGCGCACCGCGACATGTGGTACGGCCACCCGCAGCAGCTCGTGAACTACTGGACGCCGGTCTTCCCGGTGGTCGGCGAGAACGTCATGAGCATGTACACCGACTACTTCGACAAGCCGGTGAAGAACGGGTCGAACCAGTACGACTACGACGAGTGGGTCGCCAAGCACCGGACCGCGGCGGCGGACAACAAGGAGGCCGACACCCGTCCGCACCCGCTGCCGCTGGAGGAGTTCGACTCCCGCGGCGAGATCCGGATCGCCGGGCAGTCCGGTGACGTGTTCATGTTCTCCTCGAACCACCTGCACGCGTCGGCGCCGAACACCTCCGGCGTCACCCGGTTCTCCTACGACCTGCGCACCATCAACCTGGACGACGTCCGCGAGGGCCGGGGACCGCGCAACGTCGACTCCGGCGCCACCGGCACCACCCTCGGCGACTTCCTGCGGGTCTCCGACCTGACGCCGCTGCAGGCCGAGGACTACGCGGACGCGCTCGCCACCCGCTGAGCCTCGACGCCCGGCGGCCGGGTCGTTAGCGTCGGCCCGGTGAGCAGCGAGCCGAGGCCGGTGGAGGCCCGGGTACGGGCACTGGAGTCGATCCTGGTCGAGAAGGGCCACGTCGACCCCGCCGCGCTCGACGAGATCGTCGAGACCTACGCGCACCGGGTCGGCCCCCGCAACGGCGCGCAGGTGGTCGCCCGGGCCTGGACCGACCCGGCGTACGCCGAGCGGCTCGCGGCGGACGCCACCGCCGCGGTGGCCGAGCTCGGGTTCGGCGGCCGCGGCGGCGAGCACCTCGCGGCGGTGTTCAACAGCGACCGGGAGCACCACCTCGTGGTGTGCACGCTGTGCTCCTGCTACCCGTGGCCGGTCCTGGGCCTGCCCCCGGTCTGGTACAAGTCCCCCGCCTACCGTTCCCGGGCGGTGCTCGACCCCCGCGGGGTGCTCGCCGAGTTCGGGACGGTGCTGGGCGACGACGTCGCGATCCGGGTGCACGACTCCACCTCCGAGCTGCGCTACCTGGTCGTGCCGCAGCGCCCGGCCGGCACCGAGGGCTGGTCGGTCGACGAGCTGGCCGCGATCGTGTCCCGGGACTCGATGATCGGCACCCGGCTGGTGACGGGGTGAACGGCGCGCACGACCTCGGCGGCGCGATGGGATTCGGCCCGGTCGTGCCGGAACCCGAGCAGGTCCGGTTCCACGCCGACTGGGAGAAGCTGGTGCTGGCGCTGACCCTGGCCGCGGCCCGCCCCGGCAGCTGGTCGATCGACGAGTCCCGGCACGCCCGCGAGTCCCTGCCCCCGCCCCTGTACCTGAACCTCAGCTACTACGAGATCTGGCTGGAGGCGACCGAGCGGCTGCTGGTCGCGCACGGCCTGGTCGGCGCGGACGAGCTCGCCGCGGGCCGGTCGCTGCGCCCCGCCGTGCCCGCCCCGGCCCCGCTGGACGCCGCGGGCGCCGCCGCGGTGCTCGCGACCGGCGCGCCCACCGAGCGGGAGGCTCCCGCTCCGCCCCGGTTCGGGCCCGGTGACCGGGTGCGCGCCCGCGTGATGCACCCGCGGGGGCACACCCGCCTGCCCCGTTACGTCCGCGGCCGGTGCGGGACGGTGGAGGCGCGGCGGGGCGCGCACGTGCTGCCCGACGCCCGCGCACACGGCCGCGGGGAGTGCCCGGAGCAGCTCTACACGGTCGTCTTCACCGGTCCGGAGCTGTGGGGCCCGGACGCCGACCCGACCACGACGGTCTCGGTGGACGCCTGGGAGAGCTACCTTGAGCCGGCCTGACCCGCGCGCCGGCGAGCCGGTGCCGCACGAGCCGGTGTTCGACGCACCGTGGCAGGCGGAGGCGTTCGCGATCGCGGTGGCGCTGCAGGACCGCGGGTTGCTGGACCGGGCGGAGTTCGCCGCGGCACTGGGCGCCCGGCTGGCCGGCGGCGCGGCCTACTGGGACGCCTGGCTGGCCGCCCTGGAGGCGCTGGTCACCGACCGCGGCCTCACCGATCCCGGTTCGCTCGACGCGCGCACCGCCGCCTGGCAGCGGGCCGCGGCCGCCACCCCGCACGGCTCGCCGGTCACGCTGGACGCCGACCCGCAGCGCCCCTGACCGGGAACCGGGCCACGGCCCGGTCAGACCAGCACCCACACCAGGCCCGCCGCGGCGAACCCGACCACGGACAGGATGGTCTCCAGCACCGTCCACGTCTTCAGCGTGTCCGAGACCGACATGTTGAAGTACTTCGCGACGATCCAGAACCCGCCGTCGTTGACGTGGCTGGCGATGATCGACCCCGCCGACACCGCGACGACGATGAGCGCGATCTGCGCCTGCGAGTACCCGCCGGTCGCGACGGTCGGGCCGATGATGCCCGCCGTCGTCACGATCGCGACCGTCGCCGAGCCCTGCGCGACCCGCAGCGCCGCACTGATCAGGTAGGCCGATGCGATCACGGGCAGGCCGATCGCGGTCATCGAGCCGGCCAGCGCGTCGCCCACGCCGGTCTCCTGAAGGACCTTGCCGAAGAACGCGCCGGCCCCGACGACCAGCAGGATCATCCCGACCGGGCGCAGCGACTCGCCGGAGATCCGGCCCAGCTCGGCCATGCTCGTCCCCCGCCGGACGCCCAGCAGGTACGCGGCGAGCAGCACGCTGAGCGTCAGGGCGATGGTCGGGGTGCCGAGCAGGACCAGGACGTCCCGGACCACGGCTCCCTCGGGCAGGGTCACGGCGCCGACGGTCGCGCCGAGGATCAGGAGCAACGGCACGGCGATGATCGTCGCGATCAGCGTGACCGACGGCGGCGGTGGCGCCGCGACCGCCGGACGCTCGGCGGTGCGGGTCGTCGTGCCCGCCTCGGCGCCGCCGTCCGGGCCGGTGACGGGCGCGGCGGCCGTGCCACCGGCGCTGCCCGGGTCGCCGGAGTGCGCCGGCGCGCCGGGCGCGTCCTCCGGGACGTCGACCAGAACCCGCTTGCCGATCACCGAGCCCCACCACACACCGGCGACCAGCCAGGCCGGGATGCCGCAGAGCAGGCCCATGGCGATGATCCAGCCCATGCCGACGCCGAGCAGGCCACCCGCGGTGACCGGGCCGGGATGCGGCGGCAGGAAGGCGTGCGTCATCGACAGGCCGGCGAGCATCGGCATCGCGTACCGCACCAGCGAGCCCCCGCCGCGGCGTGCGGCGACGTAGACCAGCGGGGCGAGCACGAAGATCCCGATGTCGAAGAAGACCGGGATACCCAGGACCAGGCCGGTGATGCCCATCGCCAGCGGCGCGCCCTTGGGTCCGAACAGCCGCAGCAGCCGTTCGGTGAGCGCGTCCGCACCCCCGGACCGTTCCATGATCGCGCCGAGCACGGTGCCGAGCCCGATGATCGGTGCGATGTGGCCGAGGATCTTGGCGAACCCGGTCTCGAGCAGCGAGTCCGACGCCGAGAGCGGCGATCCGACCAGGTCGGTGACCGAGACACCGGCGATGAGGGCGACCAGCACGCTGGTGACGATCAGGGCGATGAACGGCTCCAGGCGCAGCCGCATGATCAGCAGGAGCAGTACGGCCACGCTGAGCGCGGCCAGCGTCAGCAGTCCGGCGGTGTCGTGGCGTAACCAGTCGACGACGGCGGTCATCACAGTCCTTCCAGAGGGGCGGTCGTCCCGTCGGCACGGCGGCGCAGCGCGCGCCCGGCGAGTGCCGGGGTCCGCTCGCCGTCCTCGATCGCGAGGACGCCGTTCACCAGCACGTACGGGATGCCGGCCGGCTGCTGTGCCGGCTCGGCGAAGGTCGCGGTGTCGGTCACCGCGTCCGGGTCGAACACGACGAGGTCGGCGGCCAGTCCCTCCCGGACCAGCCCCCGGTCGGCGAGCCGCAGCCGGGCCGCGGCGCGGCCGGTGAGGTGCGCGACGCACTCCTCCAGCGAGAACAGACCCAGCTCGCGGCAGTAGTGCCCGAGGTAGCGCGGGAACGTGCCCCAGGCCCGCGGGTGCGGCTTCGCCCCGACCAGCAGCCCGTCGCTGCCCGCGGTGTGCCGGGGATGCTGCATGATCGCCCGCACGTTCTCCTCGTGGCCGACGTGCTGCAGGATCCCGGTGCCGAGGTCGTCCCGGATCAGGATGTCGACGCAGGTCGCGAACGGGTCACCGGTCCCGGCGATCTCGGCGATGGTCCGGCCGACGTAGCCGGCCAGCTCGGGGTTGGTGACTCCGCTGATCTCGATGGTGTCCCACTCGGCGACGACGCCGTGGCAGCCGTCGGAGCCGCGGACCTCCAGGTCGTCCCGGATCCGGGCGCGGGCGGCGGGGTCCTGCAGCCGCTCGAGCGTCGCCTGGTGCCCGCCGGACTGCGACCAGCTCGGCAGGATCGCCGACAGCGTCGTCGCGCCGGGCAGGTAGGGGTAGGTGTCCAGGGTGATGTCGGCGCCGCCGGCGATCGCCGCGTCCAGCATCGCGATCAGCTCGCCGGCCCGGCCGCGGTTCGGGCCGAAGTTCAGCGTCGCGTGCGCCAGGTGCAGCGCGCAGCCCGACAGGTCCGCGACGCCGATCATCTCGGCGTAGGCCTCCAGCGCGCCGGCGCCGTAGCTGCGGTGGTGCGGGGCGAAGAACCCGCCCAGCTCGCCCACGGTGCGGCACAGCTCGACCAGCTCGGAGCCGTCGGCGTACATCCCGGGGGTGTAGGTGAGACCGGCGGACAACCCGACCGCGCCCTCGGCCATGCCGGTGCGGACCAGCTCCTGCATCCGCCGGATCTCGGAGGTCGTGGCGGGCCGGTCGTCCCAGCCGCAGACCAGGGCGCGCACGGTCCCGTGCGGGACGAGGTAGGCGGCGTTGCCGGCGATGCCCCGGTCCAGGCGGTCCAGGTAGCCGGCCACGCTGCGCCAGCTGAACAGCTCGTCCCCCGGGTCGCCGTTCCAGCCGGCGATCTTGCGGCGGAGCACGGCGAGGACGTCGTCGTCGACCGGGGCGTAGGACAGCCCGTCCTGGCCGAGGACCTCGGTGGTCACCCCCTGGGAGACCTTCGCCAGATGTGCCGGCTCGGTGAGCAGCCGCAGGTCCGAGTGGGCGTGCATGTCGACGAACCCGGGGGCGACGACCATCCCGCGGGCGTCGACGACCCGGTCCGGGCGGGTCCCGGCCCCGTCGCCGACCACGGCGATCCGCGCGTCCTCGACCACGACGTCGGCCCGGAACCCGGGGGCGCCGGTCCCGTCGACGACCGTGCCGCCCGTCAGCAGGGTGCGCATCAGAAGAACGTCCGGACCAGGTCGGCGACCCGCGGGTCGGGATCGTCGGTACCGGCGGAGCCGTCGAGCAGCGGGATCCAGCGCCACTTGTCGAACGCGGTGCACGGGTGCGAGAGCCCGAGCCGGACGACCTGCCCGACCCGGACCGGCGAGTCGGTGCGCAGGAAGGCGTGCTGGTCGTTGACGGCCGTGACCGTGCCCGCCAGCGGCCGGGCCGGTTCACCGAGGTCGTCGGCGAGCAGCTGCGGCTCGGGCAGGCCCTCGTCGAAGGGCACGTCCCGCTTCCCGGCATCGAGCAGGGCCAGCCCCGGCTCGGGGGTGGAGACGACCCGCGCCCAGGCGTGCATCGCGGACCGGAACGGCTCCCCCTCCTCCCGGGTCAGCGGGGAGATGCCGCGGTAGAAGCCGTCGTCGTGTACCAGGTAGGCGCCCGAGCGCAGCACCACCCGGGTGCGGTCGTCGGCGAGCCCGGCCAGTGCCGCGGCGACCTGGTCGAAGTAGGCGCTGCCGCCGGCGGTCACCACGACCTCCTCGGTCTCGTACCCGGGCCGCACCCTGCGGTGCAGCTCGGCGAGGTCGTCGAGGTAGGCGCGGACCCGGGCGAGCGAGCCCGGCTCCGGGTCGTGCGCCAGGGCGCCCTCGTAGCCGCCGACGCCGCCGAGCCGCAGCACCGGGCTGGCGACGACGGCCGCCGCGACCCGCTCCGCCTCGGCGACCGACCGGGCCCCGGTCCGCCCGCCGGGCGCCCCGAGCTCGACGAGGACGGTCAGCGGCCGGACGGGGTCTCCGACCCCGGCCTCCATCGCCGCGACCGTCTCGACCGAGTCGGCCCAGCTCACCACCTCGAGGCCGGGGTCGGCGTCCCGGGCGACGGCGAGCTCCCGCAGCGCGCGCGGGTCGACCAGGGCGTTCGCGAGCTGGATCCAGCGGACGCCGAACTCGACGGCCACCGCGGCCTGCCACCCGGTGGCGACCGTGACGCCCCGGGCGCCGGTGCGCAGCTGCAGCTCCCACAGCGCCGGGGCCATCGTCGTCTTGCCGTGCGGCGCCAGCTCGACCCCGTGCGCGGCGCACCAGCCGGCCATCCGCTCGGCGTTCGCGACCAGTGCCGCGCGGTCGAGCGTCAGCACCGGGGTGGCCAGCGAGGACAGCCGCGGGGCCGCCGCGAGCCACTCGCCCACCGTGCCGGTGATCGCCGGAACGGACTTGGCGAACCGGCCGGGTCGTTCGTCGCCGAGCGCATCGAGCCGGAGCGCGCCGTCCGCGCTCGCCGTCCTCGTCATGCCGCCTCCTGAGCGTCTGACCTGCATCATTGCGTATTTTGCAGCGCTGGTTGCGTATTCTGCTCTCGCTGTTCTAGCATCGGGACGACGATCGGGTCAACGGCTGGAGGCGCGCGAGCAGTGGAAACGACAGGGCTGGGCCGGGTGGTGTGCTTCGGTGAGGCGCTCGCGCTGGTCGGCGGCGCCGACCGGATCGACGACCCCGCCGCGGCCGCCGGTGCCGCGGGCGCCGAGGTGAACGTGGCCCTCGACCTCGCCGCGGCCGGGGTGCCGGTCGCGTGGGCCGGCCGGGTCGGGGACGACCCGCACGGCCACCTGGTCGTCCGCACGCTCGCCGCGGCCGGGGTGGACACCAGCGGGATCGAGCTCGACCCGGTCCGCCACACCGGCCGCTACGCGAAGTCGGTGACGGTGGGCGACGACGGGCCGCGGACCCGGATGCACTACCGGCGGGCCGGCTCCGCCGCCTCGGCCGCGGACGCCGGGTTCGCGCGGCGGCCTGCCGTGCGGCGGCTGCTGGCGAGCGCGACCTGGGTGCACGTCGGCGGGATCACCGCCGCGGTCTCCCCGTCCTGCGTCGCGGCGCTGGACGCGCTGCTGTCCCGGCCGCGGCCGTTCCGGGTGACGTTCGACGTCAACTGGCGGGAGCAGATGTGGCCGGACGGCGACCCCGCGGTCGTCGCGGGTCTCGCCGCGCGGGCGGACGTGGTGCTGGCCGGTGCGGACGAGGCCGTCCGGGTGTTCGGCACCGACGACCCGGCGCGGCTGCGCGTGCTGCTGCCCGGCCCGGACCTCGTCGTCGTCAAGGACGGGGCCGACCGCGCGGTGGCCGTGCACCCCGACGGCAGCACGACGGCGCAGCCCGCGCTCGCCGTCGACGTCGTCGAACCGGTGGGCGCGGGCGACGCGTTCGCCGCCGGCCTGCTGGGCGGGCTGGTGCGCGGCGAGCCGGTCGGCCGCTGCCTGCGGCGCGGGCACCTCGGTGCGGCCGCGGTCCTCGTCGTGCCCGGCGACTCGGCGCCGCCGCTGCCGGCCGAGCTGCTCGACCTGGACGACGCCGGATGGGCGGGCCTGCGCGTCGGCCGGGACGGCGTCGTGCACGGGGTGCCGGCATGAGCGGCAGCGTCGGCAAGGCCCTGCGGATCCTGACCCTCCTCGGCGAGGGCCCGGCGTCGCTGGACGAGCTCGCCGGCCGGCTCGACGTGCACAAGACGACGGTGCTGCGACTGCTGCGCACCCTCGCCGACGAGCACTTCGTGCACCGCGACGGGCAGTTCCGCTACCACCTCGGGGCGCGGGTGTTCGAGCTGTCGTCGCTCGGCCTCGACCAGCGGGAGGTGCGGTCGATCGCGGCCCCGCACCTGCTCGCGTTCAACCGGGCCCACGGCCACACCACGCACCTGTCCGAGCTGGTCGGCAGCGAGATCGTCTACATCGACAAGCTGGAGTCGCACGACCACGTGCGGATGGCGTCCCGGGTCGGGCTGCGCGGGCCGGTGCACTCGACCGCCGCCGGGAAGGTCCTGCTCGCCGACCTGCCCCCCGCCGCGCGCGACCGGGTGCTGGACGGTGCCCACCTCCGCGCCCGCACCCCGAACACGATCACCGACCGCGGCGCCTACCTGGCCGAGCTGGACCGGGTCCGCGAGCAGGGCTGGGCGCAGGACCGGGAGGAGAACGAGCCCTCGATCAACTGCATCGGGGCACCGGTCCGCGGACCGGCCGGAAACGCGGTGGCGGCGGTGTCGGTCTCGGTACCGAGCATCGTCGCCACCTACGACCAGCTGATCGAGCTGGTCCCGTCACTGCTGGACGTGGCCGGGGCGATCTCCCGCGACCACGGCTGGCGACCGCACCGAGAGAGGACGATCGAATGAGCACGAGCGTCGTGTCGACCCCGGACGCGCCCGCGCCCGCACACACCTTCAGCCAGGGCGTGCGCAAGGGAGGCCTGCTGCAGGTCTCGGGTCAGGGCCCGATGGACCCGGCGACGAAGACCTACATCGCCCCCGGCGACGTCCACGCCCAGACCCTGCGGACCCTGGAGAACGTGCGGGCGATCCTGGAGGCGGGCGGGGCGTCCGTCGGCGACGTGCTGATGTTCCGGGTCTACCTGACCGAGCGCTCCCACTTCACGGCGATGAACGAGGCCTACGGCGAGTTCGTCGCCCGGCACGTGCCGGACGGGAACCTGCCTGCCCGCACCACGGTCTTCGTCGGCCTGCCGCACGAGGAGATGCTCGTCGAGATCGACGCGCTGGCCGCCCCGTCGGCCTGACCGGCCGCCGCGGCCCGGCTCACCGGGCGTAGCGCAGCTCCGCCCGGGCCCGGGCCTTGGCGGCCTCGACCTCGCGGTCCTTCGGAGGGGCCGTGGTGGTGAGCCCGTCGAGGAGTTCGCGGGTCGCCGCCGCGACCGCGGCGACGGCCCGCTCGAACACCTCGGCGTTCGCCTGCGAGGGCCGTGCCGCCCCGGAGACCTTCCGGACGTACTGCAACGCGGCGGCGTGGACCTCGTCGGCCGTCGCCGGCGGCTCGAAGTTGTGCAACGTCCGGATGTTGCGACACATGGGCGCCTCCGGCGCTCGTGAGTGGTTACGCGGGCCAGGGCCCACCTAACCACTCACAAGCGGCGCATGCCGCCATCCAGCTCCCCCGCCTGCTGCCGGGCGTTGAGCACGGCGAGCCGGGTGAACTTCTGGTCGAACGCCTCCTGGGTGAGGCCCCGGGCCTTGTACTCGGTCGCGAGCTGCTCGGCGCCGGCCGGGATCGTCCAGGACGCCTCGAAGCCGAGCTCCTTGCGGGCCCGGGAGAAGTCCACCCGGTACGACCGCGGATCGTTGCCGGCCTCGCCGGTGATGTTCAGCGTCGAACCCGGGACGGCCTCGATGACCGCCTGGGCGATCTCGGCGACGGTCCGGTTGTTCTTCTCGGTGCCGACGTTGTAGGCGCGGGCCCGGACGACGTCCGCCGGGGCGTCCAGGGCCGCGACGACGGCGCCCGCGATGTCGTCGGCGTGCGCGAGCGGGCGCCACGGGGTGCCGTCGGAGAGCACGGTGACCTCGTTGGTGAGGATCGCCCGGCCGACCAGGTTGTTCAGCACGATGTCGGCGCGCAGCCGCGGCGAGAAGCCGAACGCGGTGGCGTTGCGCATCGAGACCGGCACGAAGTCGGCGTCGGCGAGCTCGGCGAGGTCGTCCTCGACGCGGACCTTGGAGATCGCGTACGGGGTGACCGGCTTGAGCGGGGCGTCCTCGTCGACGAGCTCGTCACCGGACTGGGCGCCGTACACCGAGCAGGTGGAGGCGTAGACGAACCGCCCGACCCCGGCCTCCTTCGACAGGGTCGCCAGCCGCGTCGAGGCGTGGTGGTTGATGTCGTAGGTGATCTCCGGGGCCAGCGCGCCCAGCGGGTCGTTCGACAGCGCCGCCATGTGCACGACGGCGTCGAAGCCCTGCAGCTGCTCGACGGTCACGTCGCGGACGTCGGTGTCCATGCCGTCGACGTCCGGGGTGTCGAGCTGCCCCAGGACGCAGTCGGCGAACAGCCCGGAGTCGAGTCCGGTGACCTCGTGGCCGGCGGCGGCGAGGATCGGCGCCATCACCGTTCCCAGGTAGCCCTGATGTCCGGTGAGCAGTACCCGCATGGTGGTCCCTTCGAGAGGTGGATGTGGTGGGGGTCAGGGGGCGGTGCCGAAGCCGGCAGGCTCGGAACCGGTCATCGGCGCGACGGACAGGGTCAGCTTCTGCACGTGGAACGCCTCGGCGTAGCGGGCGTGGCACTGCACGCCACGCACCCGGGCGATACCGCGGAACGTCTCGTCGTCGAACCACGTCCGGTCGCGCTGCGAACCGTAGTGCTCGTTCAGCTTCGCGATCTTCTCGCTGAGCACCGGCTCGGCGAGCGGCAGGTAGGCGGTCGGCTGGTCGAGGTCGCCCTCCCACTTGAGGATCTCGTAGCCGAGCGTCAGGTGGTCGCGGTACGCGGTGGGGATCATCTGCGCCAGCGTCCGGTGGTCCTGGTGCGCGTCGTGCGGCGACGGCCCGATGACGAGGTCCGGCTCGCCGCGGGTGCGGAGGTCCTCGAGCGCCAGCTTGGCCCGTTCCCAGTGCTGCGGCACCCGCCCGTCGGGCAGGTCCATCACCACGACGTCGAGGTGCGCGCCGGGGCAGAACGCGGCCAGCGCGGCCCGCTCCTCCTCCTCCCGCAGCGACCCGGCGCCGGTCAGCACCAGCGCGGTCACGTGCACGCCCGGGTAGGCGCGGCACAGCTCCAGCAGGGAGCCGCCGGCCCCGATCGCGATGTCGTCACAGTGCGCGCCGAGCAGCAGGATGCGGTCCAGCCGCTCGGGCAGCAGGTTCAGCACGGTCCTCGATCCCCCCGGCCCCGGTCAGTCGCGCTGGTGGCTGCTGCGGTTCATCTCGGCGATCGCCGCCTGCAACGGGTCGCGGTCGGCGTCGCGCGACTCCCACAGCATCCACGGGCGGGCACCGCCCTGGTAGGCGGCCTCGAGGGCGTTGCGCTCCTTGACGGTGTCGGCCGGCTGCCAGAACCCGCGGTGCCGGTAGGCCGCCATGCGGCCCTTGCGGGCGAGCGGGGCGCAGACGTCACCGATCAGGTCGCAGTCCTTCTCCAGGTAGTCGAAGACCTCGGGCCGGAACATCAGGTAGCCGCCGTTCTCCCACAGCGGCATCTCCTGCAGGGTGGTGATCGAGTCCAGCTTCCCGTCGTCGGTCACGTCCACGCAGTGGAACGCCGACTGCGGCGGCACCGCCATCAGCTGCCCGACGGCGTCGGTGCCGGCGAACTGCTCGACCATCCGGTCCAGCGGGGCGTCGGTGAGGACGTCGGCGTAGTTGGCGTGGAACATCTCCTCGTCCTGGACCAGGGAACGCACCCGGCGCAGCCGCTCCCCGATCGGCGAGTCGAGGCCGGTGTGGACGAACGTGATGTTCCAGTCCTGGATGTCGCTGCCCATCAGCTCGACCTCGCCCCGGTGCAGGACGAAGTCGTTGGACTCGGTCTCGTCGTAGTGCAGGAAGTAGTTCTTGATGTGGTGCGCGCCGAAGCCCAGGCACAGGACGAAGTCGCGGTGCCCGAAGTGCGCGTAGTAGCGCATCACGTGCCAGATCAGCGGGCGCGGCCCCACCGGGTGCATCGGCTTGGGAAGGTCGGAGGCGCCGTCGCGCATCCGCATGCCGAAGCCACCGCAGAACAGGACGACCTTCACGTCAGACCACCTCGAGCGACGGGATCGGGAAGACCAGCCGGCCGCCCCACTCCCGGACGGAGGCCAGCTGCTCGGTCAGTTCGCTGCGCAGGTTCCAGGGCAGGATCAGCACGTAGTCGGGGCGGTCCTGCGCGATCCGCTCCGGTTCGTGGATCGGAATCCGGGTGCCCGGCGTTAGCCTGCCGTGCTTGTAGGGGTTGCGGTCCACCGTGTAGGCGAGCAGGTCGGGCCGGATGCCGCAGTAGTTGAGCAGGGTGTTGCCCTTGCCGGGGGCGCCGTAGCCGACGACCCGCTTGCCCTGCCGCCGGGCCTCGATCAGGAACGAGACCAGGTCGTCGCGGATGGTGGAGACCGCCTCGGCGAACCCGTCGTGGCCCTCCGGGGTGTGCAGCCCGGCCGCCGCCTCGGCGGCGAGCACCTCGCGCACCGTCTCCGAGGGTTCCCCCGCGACCTCGGACGGGCGCGCCCACATCCGGATCGAGCCGCCGTGGGTGTCCAGGAGCTCGACGTCGACCAGGGTCAGCCCGCCGGCGGCCAGCGCCCGCTGCCCGGTGAGCAGCGTGTAGTACTGGAAGTGCTCGTGGTAGATCGTGTCGAACTGCCTGCGCTCGACCAGCGTGAGCAGGTGCTGGACCTCGATCGAGACCCAGCCGTCGTCCGCGACCATGGCGCGCAGGCCCTGCGCGAACCCGACGACGTCCGGGATGTGCGCGAACACGTTGTTGCCGCAGACCAGGTCGGCCGGGCCGTGCTCGGCCCGGACCCGCGCGCCGGTCTCCGGGGTGAGGAACGCGGTGAGCGTCGGGACGCCCTTCTCCCGGGCGGCCTCGCCGACGTTGACGCTCGGCTCGACGCCCAGGCAGCGGATGCCCCGCGCGACGACGTGCTGCAGCAGGTACCCGTCGTTGGAGGCGACCTCGACGACGAACGAGTCCTCGCCGAGCCCGGCGCGCTCGACGGCGTCGTCGACGAACTGCTTCGCGTGCGCGACCCAGGACGAGCTGAACGAGGAGAAGTAGGCGTACTCGGAGAACGTCTCCTCCGGGCTGATCTCCGGGGGCAGCTGGGCCAGCAGGCACGCGTTGCAGACCCGCACGTGCAGCGGGTAGGTGGCCTCCGGCCGCTCGGCGGTCTCCGGGGTCAGGAAGAGCTCACAGGGCGGTGTCGCGCCGAGGTCGCAGAAGCTGCGCAGGTCGGTCGAGCCGCACAGCCGGCAGGTGACCGTGGCACCGGACGCAATCTCCACCCCACCGGCCTCGCCGGAAGCATCCGTGTTGAGCACGTACCGCAGTCTGTCAACTCGACGCGCGGGCACCGCGCGCGGGGTCACACTGCCCGGTACTGGGTGTTTGTCCGTGAGATGGGTCATCGCAAAGCAACCTCCGAGGGGAGGTGCGCTGCGAGGACGCCGGATCGGGCGTGCCACGATGGAGGGGCACGATCCGCCGTGGTGTAACGGCAGCACCTCGGATTTTGGTTCCGATGGTCCAGGTTCGAATCCTGGCGGCGGAGCAACACCGCCCACGTGCGGGACGGGCCGCGCACCGCCCGCGAGACCGTCGAGGTTGCGCTACGCCCGGCGGCCGCTCATCCGGAATCCGACGGCCCACGGAGGGCACCGTGGTTCGCCAGGTGGTCGGCGATCGCCGGCGCCAACTCGGTGGTGGTGGTGTGCTGCACGGGTTCGGCGGTGGCGACGGCGTCGCACTCGTCGGGCGCGACGGGCCGCCCGCCGAACGACCGGACGAGGCCGTCCGCGCACGCCTGGCCGAGCAACAGACCGCGGGCCGGGTCCGGTGAGGCGTGGTCCCCGGTCCGTTCCCTCCGTGCGCCGGGGCCGGCGTGCCGCGGCACGACCGGGCACCGAGCGGCAACACTAACCCCACGTGAGTGTTGACGTCGCCCGCCGTGCCATCGGGTTACCCGAACTCGCACGAGACCTGGGCGGTTGCACTGGTCACAACCGGGACGCCCCTTCCCTCACGTGATAGTAGGGTTCGCCGCGATCGCGGTCCCACCGGTGTGACTGCCTCCCCGTCCGGCCCTGCAGAGAGTGGCGATGTCCAGCTCACCCCGGTCCTCGTTCCCGCCCGTCCCACGGCTGCTGCCCGCCCGCGTCCTGCGTACCGAGGCGCTGGCCGGGCTCGTCGTCGCCCTCGCGCTGATCCCCGAGGCGATCGCCTTCTCGATCATCGCCGGGGTCGATCCCGAGATCGGCCTCTACGCCTCGTTCACCATGGCCGTGGTGATCGCGGTGTGCGGAGGGCGCCCCGCGATGATCAGTGCCGCGACCGGCGCCGTCGCACTGGTCGTCGCGCCGCTCTCGGCCGAGCACGGGGTCGAGTACCTGCTCGCCGCCGTCGTCCTGGGCGGGCTCGTCCAGATCGCCCTGGCGGTGAGCGGTGTCGCGCGGCTCATGCGGTTCCTGCCGCGCAGCGTGATGGTCGGGTTCGTCAACGCGCTCGCGATCCTGATCTTCACCTCGCAGCTCACCCACCTGTGGAACGTCCCGTGGCAGGTCTACCCGCTCGTCGTGGTCGGGCTCGCGATCATGATCGGCCTGCCACGGGTGACGAGGACGGTCCCGGCGCCGCTGGTCGCGATCGTGGCCCTGACCGCCGTCACGACGTTCGCGACGCTGGACGTCCCGACCGTCGGGGACCAGGGCGACCTGCCGGACACGCTGCCCGTGCTCGGCATCCCGGCGGCGCCGCTCACGATCGAGACATTGACGATCATCGCGCCGTACGCGGTCGCGATCGCCGTCGTCGGGCTCATCGAGTCGCTGATGACGGCCAAGCTGGTCGACGACATCACCGACACCCACTCCGACAAGACCCGGGAGTCCTGGGGCCAGGGCGTCGCCAACGTCGTGACCGGCTTCTTCGGTGGCATGGGCGGTTGCGCCATGATCGGCCAGACGATGATCAACGTGAAGTCGGGTGCCCGGACCCGGGTGTCCACGTTCCTCGCCGGGGCCTTCCTGCTGGTGCTGGTCGTCGGCCTGGGACGGCTCGTCGGCCTGATCCCGATGGCGGCCCTCGTCGCCGTCATGGTCATGGTGGCCGTCGCGACGTTCGACTGGCACAGCGTCCGGCCCAGCGTCCTGCGGCGGATGCCCAAGAGCGAGACGACCGTGATGATCTCGACGGTCGCGGTGACGGTCGGCACGCACAACCTGGCCTACGGCGTCGGTGTCGGCGTCCTGGTGGCGATGGTCCTGTTCGCCCGGCGCGTCGCCCATCTCGTCGAGGTCGACCCGGTCCTCGACCCGGACGGGAGCACCAAGGTCTACCGGGTCCGCGGCCAGCTCTTCTTCGCCAGCAGCAACGACCTGGTCTTCGCCTTCGACTACGCGAACGACCCGTCCCGGGTGGTCATCGACCTGAGCGACGCGCACGTCTGGGACGCCTCGACGATCGCCTCGCTCGACGCGATCACGACGAAGTACGCCGCACGCGGGACCGAGGTGACCGTCACCGGGATGAACGCCGACAGCCGGTCCCGTCACGACCGGCTCGCCGGTCACCTCACCGGCGGGCACTGACGGCCGCACGGCGTCCGGGAGCCGTGTCCGGGGTCCACGGCACGGCCCGTTGGTTACCCTCGACGGATGAGGTTCCCGGTAGTGCGCGGCGAGAGGTGAGCCACCCGATGGGCGACGAGCTGATGCAGATCGGGCAGGTAGCGACGCGCATCGGGTTGTCCCTGCGAACCATCCGGCACTACGACGAGGTGGGGCTCGTGACCCCGTCGGCGCGCTCGGCCGGCGGGTTCCGCCTCTACACCGAGGCCGACGTCGAGCGTCTCGCACTGATCAAGCGGCTGAAGCCGCTCGACTTCAGCCTCGAACAGATCAAGGAACTCCTCGCGACGGTCGACGGGCTCACCCACGCGGACGAGCTCGAGCCGCAGCGGGTCGAGGACCTCCTCGGGCGCCTGGCGATGTTCCGGGCGGCCGCGGACAGCCGCCTGGACGCGCTGCGCTACCAGGTCGACCATCTCGAGTCGCTGTCGCGGGACCTCAAGAACCTCGACGCGACGACGCGGTCGAAAGGCTCCTCCACGGACCGCTCGCGGACGCCCTGACGCCCGCCGTCGAGGCCGCGGTTCCGGCAGCGTGCACCGGCTCACCGGCGGACGCCCATCGGGCCCGCAACGACGCCCGCGCCCGGCACACCGGACGGGCACCCGGGCGCCGGCGCGCGCACGGGGGCCGGCGGCGGCAACGCGCGCCGAGGTGACCCGGCGGGGCGCCGGTGGGCCAGCGGGCCGGGAAGGGTGTACATCCATCCGGCGCGCAGCGTGAGCAGCACCCGCCAGGTGAGCAGGGTCAGGCCGGTGGTGACCACGGCCAGGAGCACCGGCAGCACGTAGCCGAGCGCGGGCGGCACCGGGACGTCCCGCAGCACCAGCGCGATCACACCGAGCCAGGGCATGTTCGCCAGGTAGACAGGCAGCGTGTGCCGCCCCAGCAGCACGAGCGGACGGCCCACCGCCCAGCGGGCGAGCTGCGCGGCGACCAGCACACCGCACACCACAGCGGCGACGTTGAGCAGGAGCGCGACCCCGGGCACTCCCCGCACGTCCAGGACGACCGCCACGGCGGCCAGCGCTCCGGTGGCCGGCACCGCGAGGGCGGCCCGCACCGGGGTGGACGCGGCGGCGAGCCGTTCCACCACCGTGCGGGCGTGGAACCCGAGCAGGAAGAAGAACAGGTAGCGCGCGGCGAGGCCCCAGGTGTCGTCCGGTTCCAGCAGGCCGGCCCCGACCACGGCGGACAGGACGCCGGTGACTCCCAGCTGCGCTGCCATCGGCACGCGGCGGACGAGCTTGGCCAGAACCGAGTAGAGCGCCAGCGCGTACAGGAACCACATCGACGGCGCCGGCACGAGCAGCGTCCGCAGCTGGTCGACCGGATCGCCCGCGAGCCGCTCCGAGAACATCAGGTCCGCCGGGAGCAGGACCATGACCGCGTACTGGATCGCGGTCCACAGCACGTAGAGGTAGCCGAACAGGGCGACCCGCTTGTGCAGCATGGTGCGCCAGCTCGCGGTCAACGGCCCGGCCAGGAAGAGCCCCGACACGAGGAAGAACAGCGGCATCCGCAACGACGCCAGTGCCATGTTCGCCGTGGCCACGGCGGGCGGCACCAGACCGAGCTGCTGCAGGAACAGCACGGCGTGGTGCACCACGACCAGCAGGATCGTCATGCCCTTGGCGGCGTCGACCCAGTCCAGCCGGCCTCCCGCCGTCACGGCCGGCATCGGCGCGGTGACGGCGTCGGCCGGGTGTGACTGGCTCACGGTGACCTCCAGGCTGCGACTGCGTCCACGACGGAAGCTAGAACGTCGTCGCTGAAGGGACCCTGAGAACTCTCCTGTGGCGTCAAGGAACGACTCCCACCACGGGCCGGTTGCCCTCGGCCGAACCTTCCGCAGGTGGAGCGATCCCGCCTCACCGCGCGCTCAGGTTCACCCCACGGCACCGCCGGTGCCGGCCACGACCTCCGGCGTTCTTCAGGCGCAACGCCCGGCGCTCGACGACGAACCAGGACGCCGCCGCAGCCGGCAGCGTGAGGAGCAACCCGGCCGCGACCGCCACCGCCGTCGGAAGCGCGCTCAGCGCGGTCAGGTGGACCAGCTGATGCGTCGGCCAGTGATAGATGTAGACGCCGTAGGACAGGTCGTGCCGCATCGACCACGACACCCGGTCCCACGTTCCGAACCAGAGGAAGACGTAGGCGAGCGGTGCGGCACCGAGCACCCGGTAGTCCTCGAACACGAACAGGCTGACCGCGAACAGCGCCCCCGCCGCCAGGAGCAGGTCCACGCGCAGCACGATCCTGTCGTCGAACAGGTGACCGAGCGCGCCCAGGACGAAGACGAAGCCGAGGCGCAGCGCACGGTCGTTGACCAGGACGTCGACCCCGGCCTCCTGCAGGACCGTCAGGAGGGCGAATCCCGCGGTGAGCACGAGCGCGAGCCGGCGTCGCCGACGACGCAGCACGCCGAGCACACCGAGGACGAGCACGAGCCCGTAGCACGCGGCCTCGAAGAACAGCGTCCACAGGGCACCGTTGAAGCTCGGCCCCTCCGGGGTTCCGTCGAGGATGCCGGCGATGTCGTACTGCACGATCAGCAGGCCCGCGTTCGCCAGCACGTAACGCAGTGCCGACGGCTCCCCGGTGAACGCGACACCGGCCGGCAGCCCCCGCAGCAGCGCGGCGAGCGGGGCGACGACGACGGCGACCACCACCAGGCAGACCCAGAACCCCGGCATGATCCGCAGGAAGCGGTGCCAGAGATAGCGCGCGGGCGAGTCGAGGCGCAGGAAGCTCCGCGTCACCAGGAACCCGCTCAGGATGAAGAAGCCGTCCAGTGCCAGGTCACCGAGCAGCGTGTTCCCCCACATCGGCTGGCTGCCCGTGTGAATCGCGATGCCGTGCGTGACCGCCACCAGCGTCGCGAACAGCAACCGCAGGACGTCGAAACCGTTCCGACGCGGATCGAACCTGCTCGACAGCAAGACCACGGCACTCCCCCTGACCACCGGCGCGCAACTCTACCGTGACGTAAGGGAAGTGTTGCAGCTAGACCGAACGGCGCATGCGTCGACAATCAGGGCAGGTCAGCGCGCCAGCAACGGGGGTTGCCCACGCGACGCAAGGGGGATTGCTCTCGATGAACTCTTCCGCAACGACCAAGTATGAGTGAGTAGCCTCACGGGCGGGGAGCGCGTACCGGCGCCGGACGACCCGCCCGGGACCGCCGGTGCGGGCCTTGCTCAGAACGTGGCGATCGGGTTGACCGGGCTGCCCGACGTGCCGGCGAAGCGGACCGGAGCGACGGCGAGGTGGAAGTCCCACTGGCCGAGCTCGCCGGCCGTCGCCGCGCACGCCTCCAGGTCGCAGTTGTCGAGCAGCCACAGGCCCATGGCGACCAGCCCCACGGCGTGGACGGGCATCAACACGGCCCGGTACCCCGACGGCTGGACGTCCTGCGGGGTGTCGGCGCCGATCAGCGCGACCCCCCGTTCGTGCAGCCACGGCAGGCAGGACGCGTGCCAGCCGGCCTGCGTGAACCCGCCGGCCGGGCCGGCCTCGTGCCGGGCGCGGCCGTGGCCGGTGCGCAGGAGCACCGCGTCGCCGGGGCGCACCCGCACACCCTGGCGCCGCTCGGCCTCCTCGAGGTCGTCGGGGCCGACGCCCTGCCCCGGCTCCAGCCACGGCACGTCGCGGGCCCGCGCCACGTCCAGCAGGACACCCCGCGTGACGATGCCGTTCGCCGCCGCCGTGACGGCCGCCCACGCCGATCCGGTGGCGGCGTCGACCAGCGAGTGCGGCCGCCCGTTGTACATCGTGCCGTCCCAGTAGACGTGGCACGGCGCGTCGAGGTGGGTGACGGTGTTGTTGTGGAACATGATGCCGAGCCGCTCGTTCGAGAAGCCCCAGCGCCGGTCGGCGTGGAAGGCCGCCGGCATGTGCTCGGCACCCGGCATGTCGGCGGCGCACGGGCACGTCGTCGTCGACCGCTCCATCTCCCCCGGCACGGCGATCTCCCACGCGCACGACACGCTCCTGCCGTGGCGCACGGCCCGCGCCGCCGCCAGCCGGACGTCGTCGGTGACGTGGTTCAGGGTTCCGAGCTCGTCGTCGTCGCCCCACCGCCCCCAGTTCGACAGCGTGTCGAAGTATGCGAGCACGTCGTCCTGCGTGGGCGTCATCCCCACATCGGCTCCTCCGGTCACGCCGGACGCGGTCAGCCCGCGAGCGCGGCGTCCAGGGTGATCTCGACGCCGGAGAGCGCCTTGGAGACCGGGCAGCCCTGCTTCGCGGCCTGCGCGGCCTTGGTGAAGCCGTCCTCGTCCAGGCCGGAGACCGTGCCGCGGACCTTCAGGGTGATGCCGGTCAGGTGGAACCCACCGCGGTCCTTGTCCGGGCCCAGCGAGACGTCCGCCGACACGTCGAGCGTCTCCGGGGTGCCACCGGCCTCGGCGATGTTGGCCGACAGCTGCATCGCGAAGCACGCCGAGTGGGCCGCGGCGATCAGCTCCTCGGGCGAGGTGGTGCCACCGGCCTCGTCGGCGGCGCGCTTCGGGAAGCTGACCTCGTAGGTGCCGGCTTTCGAGCTGCTCAGCTCGACCTGGCCGGAGCCCTGCTCGAGGGTGCCGCTCCAGGCGGTGCGAGCGCTGCGCGTGGGCATCGGTGCCTCCAGTGACATCGGTATCCGTCGCGCCCGATCCCAACGCCTCGGCGGCCCGCTGTCCAGCCCTGCCCGGGCCGGTTGTCCCCCCGGACCGGGCCGGTGAGCGGCATCCTTGGGACACTGGACCGTGCGGGCTCCCGGTGACGGGTGCGAACCCGCCCGGGCCCGGCCCGTACGATGCCGTACCGGCGCGGCCGGAGGGTGCACGACGACCCGATCGCACGGGGCGTGCGTGCACGGGCCGCCCGGACCGGCGGCGGGTGAACCCAGCAGGAGGAGCCGAACATGCCCGAGGCCCACCAGGGCAGCACCGGCGAACGACCCGCAGCCGGTCGCGGACGGGTCGCCGCGGGGATCGTCCTCGCCGCCGGCGCGGGCACGCGGATGCGCTCGGCGACACCGAAGGTCCTGCACGAGCTCGGCGGACGGCCGATGCTCGGCCACGCGCTGCACGCCGTCGCCGGCGTGGGCCCCGAGCACCTCGTGGCCGTCGTCGGGCACCAGCTCGAGCAGGTCACCGAGGCCGTCACCGGGCTGGCCGGCGAGCTCGGACGTGACGTCGCGACCGCCGTCCAGGAACGACGCCTGGGCACCGGCGACGCCGTCCGCTGCGGCCTGGCGGCGCTGCCGCCCGGGCTGACCGGCACCGTGCTCGTCACCTACGGCGACGTCCCGCTCCTCGACACCGGCACCCTGTCCGCGCTGGTCGGGGCGCACGAGGAGACCGGCGCCGCGGTGACCCTGCTGACCGGCGAGCCGGCCGACCCGACCGGGTACGGCCGGATCGTGCGCCGGGACGGGGCGGTCTCCGCGATCGTCGAGCACTCCGACGCCACCGCGTCGCAGCGGGCGATCACCGAGGTCAACTCGGGCGTCTACGCGTTCGACGCGGAGTTCCTCCGCGCGGGCATCGCCGGGCTGGCCGCCCACAACGAGCAGCAGGAGCTGTACCTGACCGACCTGGTCGAGGCCGCGGTCGCGGCCGGTCGCACGGTGCACGCCGTCCGCTGCGCCGACGAGTGGCTGCTGCGCGGGGTCAACGACCGGGTCCAGCTCGCGGAGCTGCGCGCCGAGCTGAACCGCAGGCTGCTGCGGCGCTGGATGCTCGACGGCGTCACCGTCGTCGACCCGGCCACCACCTGGGTCGACGTCCAGGTGGAGCTCGGGACCGACGTCGTCCTGCACCCGGGCACGCAGCTGCACGGCCGCTGCACGGTCGCCGACGGGGCCCGGATCGGCCCCGACACCACGCTGACCGACTGCGTGATCGGGGCGGGTGCGACCGTCGTCCGCACGCACGGGTCGGAGTCCGAGATCGGGGCGAACGCCTCGGTCGGCCCGTTCGCCTACCTGCGCCCGAACACGCGGCTGGGGGCCACGGGCAAGATCGGCACGTTCGTCGAGGTGAAGAACTCCGACATCGGCACCGGCACCAAGGTCCCGCACCTGACCTACGTCGGGGACGCCACGATCGGCGAGATGAGCAACATCGGCGCGTCGTCGGTGTTCGTGAACTACGACGGCGTGCGCAAGCAGCGCACGGTCGTCGGTTCGCACGTCCGCACCGGCTCGGACACCATGTTCATCGCCCCCGTCACGGTCGGGGACGGCGCCTACACCGGCGCCGGGACGGTGCTGCGCGAGGACGTCCCGCCGGGGGCGCTCGCGGTGTCGGGTGGGCCACAGCGCACCATCGAGGGTTGGGTGCCCCGCAAGCGCCCTGGCACACCGGCCGCCGAGGCGGCCGAACGGGCGGGAACCAGACCGCCCGGGAACGACGGGCCGGCCGGCAACGGCACGGCCACCCCGCACACCCGGTCCGCCACCGGACCGGCCGAGGACCTCAGCCGAGGAGGCACCGCACGGTGAGCGCGATCGCAGGTACCCCGAAGAAGAACATGATGCTCTTCTCGGGGAGGGCGCACCCGGAGCTGGCCGAGCACGTGGCCAAGGAACTGGACGTCACGGTCACCCCGCAGGCGGCGTACTCGTTCGCCAACGGGGAGATCTTCTGCCGCTTCGAGGAGTCGGTCCGCGGCAGCGACGCGTTCGTGATCCAGGCGCACTCCGCGCCGATCAACGACGCGATCATGGAGCAGCTGATCATGGTCGACGCGCTGAAGCGCGGGTCGGCCAAGCGGATCACCGCCGTCATGCCGTTCTGGGGCTACGCCCGCCAGGACAAGAAGCACCGCGGCCGCGAGCCCATCTCGGCCCGCCTCGTCGCGGACATGTTCAAGACCGCGGGCGCCGACCGCATCCTCACCGTGGACCTGCACACCGCGCAGATCCAGGGCTTCTTCGACGGCCCCGTGGACCACCTGTTCGCGCTGCCCGTGCTGGCCCAGTACATCAAGGACAGCCGGCCGGACGAGAACTTCGCGGTCGTCTCCCCCGACTCCGGACGCGTGCGGCTCGCCGAGCGCTGGGCCGACACCCTGGGCGGCACCCCGCTGGCGTTCATCCACAAGACCCGGGACCCGCACAAGCCCAACGAGGCCGTCGCGAACCGGGTCGTCGGTGACATCGAGGGCCGCTGCTGCGTGGTCATCGACGACATGATCGACACCGGTGGCACGGTGGCCAAGGCGGTCGACGTGCTGCTCAAGGAGGGCGCGGCCAAGGTGATCGTCGCCGCGACCCACGGCGTGCTCTCCGGTCCGGCCACCGAGCGGCTGTCCACCTGCGGCGCCGACGAGGTGGTCTTCACCGACTCGCTGCCGATCCCGACCGAGAAGCGCTTCGGCAAGATGACCGTGCTGCCGATCGCCCCGCTGCTGGCCGAGGCGATCCACCAGGTCTTCGAGGACGGCTCGGTGACCAGCCTGTTCGACGGCAACGCCTGACCGAGCTCCGGCTCCGGCGAGCCGCCCGGGGCCGGCGAGAGTTCCCGAACCGAGCGGCTCCTCGTCGTGAGCGAGCTCCCGGGCCGGGTGCCGCCGCGGGTGCCCGGCCGCGCCGCCCGCCCGGGTCGCCACCAGCGTCCACGGCGGCTCTACCGGGGACGACCGGCGCCCCGCCCGCCGACCGCTGTCGATCATCACGGTGTCGCCCTGCCGACGGCGACGACGTGCGCCTCACCGACCCCGGAACCAGTCGATCAGCACCGTTCCGGCCCGGCGAGGGCAGGAACGTGCGTCCCACCAGGCCAGGCCCGGTCGATCAGCACGAAAATCACCGCCGGACGGCGAAAGCGCGCACCTCACCGACCACACCGCCGTCGATCAGCACCGATTCGCCCCATCCGGGGCGGATGCGTGCGCTTCAGCCACCAGGGACAAGTCGATCAGCACCGATTCGCCCCATCCAGGGCATCTTCGTGCACCTCAGCCACCAGGGACCAGTCGATCAACACTGTTCCGGCCCGGCGAGGACGGAAACGTGCACCTCACCGGCGGGGAGCCCGCCGACCACCGAGCCCGGCCGCGTTGCCCGCCCGGTGCTCCGCAGGCCGTCCGTGGCACGCCGGATCGCGCACCCGTCCGCCGTTGCGGCGGGGGCCCGGAGGGTGTAGGGCAGCCGTCGCGTAGACTTCCGGCATCTCCGCGGCGAGGGCGGGTGCACGCTGACCCGCCGTGATCGACGTGGGCCGATCCCGGTCGGCTCCTCGCCGCGCGCACGCCTTCCACTGTCGCAGCAGATTTGACGAGGAGCCTCCCGTGGCCCAGACCCGCATCCCCGCCGAGACCCGCACCGAGTTCGGCAAGGGCGCCGCCCGCCGCACCCGCCGGGCCGGCAAGATCCCGGCCGTCCTGTACGGGCACGGCACCGACCCGGTGCACCTGTCGCTGCCGTCGCTGGAGTTCGCGGCCGTGGTCCGCGAGCAGGGCCGCAACGCCGTGCTCGAGCTGGACGTGGCCGGCAGCAAGCCGCAGCTGGCGCTGACCAAGACCGTCGTCGTGCACCCGCTGCGCCCCTACATCGAGCACGTCGACCTCCTGGTCATCAAGCGCGGCGAGAAGGTCGAGGTCGAGCTCGACGTCGTCGTCACCGGCGACGCCGCCCCGGGCTCGCTGGTCTCCCAGGACCTGAACACGGTCGTGGTCGAGGCCGACGCGCTGAACATCCCGGACCAGGTCGAGGTCTCGCTCGAGGGCGCCGAGATCGGCACCCACTACTACGCCAGGGACCTCGACCTGCCGCGCGGCGTCGAGCTGCGCACCGACCCCGACTACCTCGTCGTGCAGGTCATCGCGGCGCCGACCGAGGCCGACCTCGAGGCCGAGATCGACACCGAGGGCGCCGGCGTCGTCGAGGAGCCCTCCGACGAGGAGCAGGCCGCCGAGAGCAGCGAGGGCTCCGAGAGCGGCTCCGAGCAGTGAGCCCCGTGCCGGGTCCCGCGGTGGTCGTCGGGCTCGGCAACCCGGGTCCCGAGTACGCCGAGACCCGGCACAACGTCGGTGCCCGCGTCGCCGCCCTGCTGGCGGCGCGGGCCGGCGCGGGCCGGTTCTCGGTGCACAAGCGGACGAACACCGACGTCGCCCAGGGCCGGCTCGCCGGCCGGCCGGTGACCGTCGCCGTCCCGCGGACGTACATGAACGTCTCCGGTGGACCGGTCGCCGGCCTGGTGAAGTACTTCTCGGTGGCGCCGACCGAGCTGGTCGTCGTGCACGACGACCTGGACCTCGAGTTCGGTGTGGTCCGGCTCAAGCGCGGTGGCGGCGAGGGCGGGCACAACGGCCTCCGCTCGATCAGCCGCTCGCTGGGCACGAAGGACTACCTGCGGGTCCGGTTCGGGATCGGCCGACCGCCGGGTCGGCAGGATCCCGCGGACTACGTGCTCAAGCGCTTCTCGGGGGCCGAGAAGAAGGAGCTCGACCTCGGGCTGGACCTGGCCGCGGACGCCACCGAGGCGCTGCTGGCCGACGGTCTGGAACCGGCCCAGAACCGCTTCCACCCGCTGTCCGGCTGACCCCGCCGCCCCTCCCTCGCGGCGCCTGCCACCCCTCGCGGCGCCTGCCGCCCCTCGTGCGTGGCACCCGCCGCCCCTCGTGCGTGGCATCCCCGCCCCTCGTGACACTCATGGAGCTTTAGTCCTGTCGCACAGGACTAAAGCTCCATGAGTGGGAGCCTGGGGGTGCCGGGGTGCCAGGGTGCGCGTGGTGGCCGGGGTCCGGCGAGGGGTGGCCGGCGGGCGCTCACGGGGCCGGCGTAGTGATCAGGTCGGCGGTGGCGGCGCGGCGGAGCTTCCCGGACGGCGTCTTCGGCAGGCTCCCCGGCGCGAGAACGGCCACCTCCGCCGGCCGGACACCCACGGCCGATACGACGCGCCGGACCACGTCGTCCCGGATCGCCTTGACGGCCTCGTCGCTGTCGGCGCCCTTCGCCTCGACCGCGACGGCGAACGACTCCCGGTGCCGCCCGTCCTCCCCGGCCGCGATCCGCACCGCGACGACGTTCCCTGCGCGCACACCCTCCGCCTCGGCGGCCGCCCGCTCGATGTCGGTCGGGTAGATGTTGCGGCCCCCCATGATGATCACGTCCTTGGTGCGGCCGCAGACGACGACCGCGCCCTCCGGGGTCAGGTAGCCCTCGTCGCCGGTGTCGAACCAGCCGTCGGCGTCCTGGGTGGCCTGCGGGCCGTCGAGCGTCAGGTATCCGGGGGTCACCGCCTCCCCGCGCAGGTGCAGCACCCCGACCTCGCGCGGCCCGAGCTCCCGGCCCCCGGACCCGACGGCCTTCACCTCGATGCCCGGCAGCGGCGGGCCCAGCTCCGGGAACGCGCGGGCCGGGCCGGAGCCAGCCGGTGTCGCGCGCCGGTGCTCCTCCAGCTCCCCGGCATCCACCCGGTCCACAGTCAGTCCGGTGTGGACGGGCGCGAAGGACACCCCGAGCGCGGTCTCGGCCATCCCGTAGGCGCACAGCACCGACTCGGGCCGCAGCCCGAACCGGGCGCCGGCACTCGTGAACGCCTCGACCGCCGCCGGGTCGACCGGCTCGGCGCCGTTGAGCGCGATCCGCAGCGACGACAGGTCCAGGGCGCCGTCGTCGACCCGGGCGAGCTGGCGTGCCAGCACGGCGTAGGCGAAGTTCGGAGCGGCGGTGACGGTGCCGCGGTACTTCGAGATCAGCTCGGCCCACAGCCGGGGCCGCCCGAGGAAGTCGGCCGGGGTGACGGTGACCAGCTCCAGCCCCACCGTCATCGGGACGGTGAGGAAGCCGACCATCCCCATGTCGTGGAACAGCGGCAGCCAGGACACCATCCGGTCGGCTGCGACGTCCAGTTCGGACGCGACGACCATCGCGCCGATGTTCGCGTGCAGGTTCGCGTGGGTGATCCGGACGGCCTTCGGGGCCGCGGTCGAGCCGCTGGTGAGCTGCAGCAGCGCGGTGTCGTGTTCCCCGGCGACGTCCGGGGTCGCGGTGAAGGCGCCCGCGTCCCCGTCGAGCGTGTCCAGGGTGCGGAACGGGATGCCGTGCTCCGTCAGGACCGGTGCGAGCGCGTCGAACGGCGGCCCGAGCAGCACCGTCGACGCGTCGATCATCTGCAGCGTCGCGACCGTGTCGGCGGCCCACACCCCCAGGTCGGTCCGCGGCGTCGGCTGGTGCAGCATCGTCACGCTGCCGCCGCACAGCCACACGGCCTGCGCCGCCGGGGCGATCGCCGCCGGCTCGCCGGCGAGCACCCCGACCGCGCCGCCGAGCGGCAACGCCGGTTCCCCCGCCGCACCGGGCCGGCGCAGCGCGTCCGCGCATCCCCGGGCCGCACGGTGCACCTCCGACCAGGTCCGCCGCACGGGCTCGTGCGGTTCCCCCGTCGTCATCCCGCGGGCGTCCCGGTCGGGACCGGTCGCGGAGTCCACTAACGTCGCCAGGAATCGGGACATGCCCCGACCCTAGCGACGAATCAGGGAGCGGTGGGCCGGTCCGGGCCCGGGCGTAGCATCCGGGCCCATGTCCGACCGCCAGATCACCGCGCCGCCCGCCGAGCTCGCCGACGCCGTCGTCGGGGTCCTGCCCGGTGCGCGGACCGATCTGGAGACCCTGGTCCGCATCCCCAGCATCTGGGCCGACCCGGCACACGCCGAGGACACCCGCCGCTGCGCCGACGCCGTCGCCGGCCTGGCCCGGGCCGCCGGCGCCGCGGACGTGGAGATCCTCGCGGCGGACGGCGGGGCGCCCGCGGTCGTCGCGCACTGGCCGGCACCGGAGGGCATGCCGACCGTGATGCTCTACGCCCACCACGACGTGCAGCCCACCGGTGGTGACGAGCACTGGACCAGCCCGCCGTTCGAGCCGACGGAGCGTGACGGCCGGCTCTACGGCCGCGGCGCCGCCGACGACAAGGCCGGCGTGCTCACCCACCTCGCGGTGCTGCGCGCGTACGGCGGGCGGCCGCCGGTGGGCGTCACGCTGTTCGTCGAGGGTGAGGAGGAGTCCGGCTCCCCCACCCTGCCGGTGCTGCTGGCGCGGCATCACGCCTCGCTGGCCGCGGACGTCATCGTGATCGCCGACGCCGCGAACCCGGCCGTCGACGTGCCGGCGCTGACCACCAGCCTGCGGGGGCTGGTCGACGTCGTCGTCGAGGTGTCCATGTTGGAGCGTCCGGTGCACTCGGGCCTGTACGGCGGCCCGGTCGGCGACGCGCTCACCGCGCTCTGCCGGACCCTCGCCGCGCTGCACGACGACAAGGGCGACGTGGCCGTGCCCGGCCTGGTGCGGGGCGGGTCGGACGCGCCGGACCCGGACGAGGCGACCTACCGCAGCGACGCCGGGCTGCTCGAGGGCGTCGAGCTGCTCGGTTCCGGCAGCATCCCGGACCGGGTGAACCACAAGCCGGCCGTCGCGGTACTCGGCATCGACGCGCCGAAGGTGGCCGAGGCCGCGAACGTGCTGCTCCCGCGGGCGCGGGCGGTGGTGAGCATGCGGCTCGCCCCCGGGCAGGACGCGGCCGCGGCCCAGCAGGCACTGGCGCGGCACCTGGAGCAGCACGTGCCGTGGGGCGCGCACGTGCACGTCACGCCGGGCACCGGGGTGGCCGAACCGTTCAGCCTGTCCTCCACCGGCGAGGTGTACGACCACGCGCGGGCTGCCTACGCGGCGGCCTTCGGGAACGCGACCGTCGAGACCGGGATCGGCGGCTCGATCCCGTTCATCGCCGAGTTCGCGCGGACGTTCCCCGGCGCTGCGGTGCTGGTGACCGGGGTCGGTGACCCGGCGAGCCGCTGGCACGGCATCGACGAGAGCCTGCACCTGGAGATGTTCGGGAAGGGTGTGCTCGCCGAGGCGCTGCTGCTGCGGAGGCTCGCCGGGCAGGGGTGAGCCCGGCACGGTATCCAGGTCGTATGGAATTCGGCATCGCGACGTTCGTGACCGACGAGGGCATCCGGCCCGGCCCGCTGGGCCGCGCGCTGGAGGAACGCGGGTTCGACTCGGTGTTCCTCGCCGAGCACTCCCACATCCCGACGAGCCGGGAGACGCCGTACCCGGGCGGCGGGGACATGCCCCGGGTCTACTACCGCACGCTCGACCCGTTCGTGGCGCTGACCGCGATGGCGGGGACGACGACCCGGCTGCTGCTCGGCACCGGCATCGCGCTGCTGCCCCAGCGTGACGTCATCCACACCGCGAAGCAGACCGCCAGCCTGGACCTGCTGTCGGAGGGGCGGCTGCTGTTCGGCGTCGGCGCGGGCTGGAACCGCGAGGAGATGCGCAACCACGGCGTCGACCCGCGGACCCGCGGCCCGCTGATGACCGAGCAGCTGCGCACGCTGAAGGAGCTGTGGACCCGGGACGAGGCCGAGTTCCACGGCGACCACCTCGACGTCGAGCGTTCCTTCTGCTGGCCCAAGCCGGTCCGCAGCCCGCACCCGCCGATCTACCTGGGCGGCGAGAGCGAGGCCGCGCTGAACCGGCTGGCCGAGGTCGGCGACGGCTGGTTGCCGCGCGGGCACACGTCGTTCGAGGAGATCCGGCGGGTGCGCGCGGACCTCGCCGACCGCGGGAAGCCGGACATCCCGACCACGGTCTTCGCCGCCCGGCCGGATCCGGAGACGGTCGCGGGCTACGCCGACGCCGGCGTCGAGCGGGTGACCTTCCTGCTCCCGACCCGCCCGGAGTCCGAGACCCTCGAGAAGCTCGACGAGTTCAGCCAGGTGGCCGAGAAGTTCCGCTGACCGCGCTCGCGACCAGGGCGGTGAGCGCCTCGGGGGCGTCGAGCTGGATCAGGTGCCCGGCCTCGGGGACCAGGTGCAGCTCGGCCCCCGGGATCGCCGCCGCGAGCCGGTGGGCCCGGTCCACCGGGATCCAGGTGTCCTCGGTGCCCCACACGATCCGCACGGGCAGGTCGAGCTCGCCGTAGCGAGGCTCGATCTCGTCGGTGAAGCGCTGGTCGGCCTGGGCGATCTGGCGGTAGAACGCCGCCTGCCCGGACTCCCCCAGCCACGGCCGGACGAGCACGTCCTCGTCGTCGGGCCGCAGGGGCCGGAACGCCGCCCCGCGGATGTAGGCCCGCACCAGCGCCTCGTGCAGCGGATCCGGGAGGGCCGCGAACGCCGCGGCGTTCTCCCGGACCAGCCGGAAGAACTCGGAGCCCCACGGGGCCAGCGCGACGACGTCGACGAGCGTCAGCGAGGCGTAGGCTGCCCCGTGCACCAGGTGCGCCCGCAGGGCGACGGCGCCACCGTAGTCGTGCGCGACGACGTGCGGCGGGTCGTCGAGGCGCCACCCGTCGAGCAGCGCCGCGAGCACCCGGCCCTGCACACCGAGCGAGACCTCCGCGCTCTTCGAGGACACGCCGTATCCCGGCATGTCCCAGAGCACCACCCGGTGCGACGACGCCAGCGCGGCCGCGATCGGTGCCCACAGCCGCGAGGACCACGGCGTCCCGTGACAGAAGACGACCGGCGGCCCCGACCCACACGCCGCCCAGCGGACCCGGTGGCCGTCGACGGAGAACTCCTCGTCCAGTTCCATGACCGGAGCCTGACACGGACCCCCGACACCCCGGGGCACGAACGTCGGCCGGCCCGTCGCCGTCCCCCGACGAACGGCGACGGAGCCGGCCGGCCCCCCGCGTCGCCGGCGACGCTCCCCAGCCCGCCGTGACGCGACTGCCACGCTATCCGGGCGCGGGCCCGTCCGAATCGGTCGAACTACTGATATCCGCCGCCGGCAGCGTCCTCCCGGAGTAGGAGATGCCCTAACCCTCGGCGCGTTCGGCCGCCTCGAGCCACTCGGCCTCGACCGACTCGCGCTCGGCGACGACGTCCTTGAGCTCCCGGTCGAGCTCGACCAGCCGGGAGGGGTCGGTCGCCGCCTCGGCCAGCTGGGCGTGCAGCTTCTCCTCGCGACTCGTGAGCTGGTCCATCCGCCGTTCGAGGCGCTGCGCCTCCTTGCGGGCGGCGCGCTGGGCGGCGGCGTCGACCTTCGGCGCGGCCGGCCCGGCCGTCGGCGTCCCGGTCGTGACCGGCGGAGCGACCCCGGCCCCCTGGCCCGCGGCGGCGCGGCGCTGCAGGTACTCGGGGATCCCGCCGGGCAGGTGGGTGAGCTTTCCGTCCCCGAACAGCGCGAGCACCTGGTCGCAGACCCGCTCGGTGAGGTACCGGTCGTGGCTGACGACGACGAGGGTGCCCGGCCAGCCGTCGAGCAGGTCCTCCAGGCCGGTGAGGGTGTCGACGTCGAGGTCGTTGGTCGGCTCGTCGAGCAGCAGCACGTTGGGCTCGTCCATCAGCAGCCGGGTGAGCTGCAGCCGGCGCCGCTCACCGCCGGACAGCCGCCCGACCGGGGTCCACTGCCGCGACGCGGGGAACCCGAGCCGCTCCAGCACCTGTGAGGCCGTCATCTCCTGCTTGCCGAACCGCACGTACTTGGCGACAGCCTCGGTCGCCTCCAGCACCCGCATCTCGGCGGGCAGGTCGACCAGCTCCTGGGTCAGCTGCGCCAGCTTCACCGTGCTGCCCTGCACCCGCCGGCCGCCGTCGAGCTCCCGCTCGCCGGACAGGCTGCGCAGCAGGGTCGTCTTGCCGGACCCGTTGACGCCGACGATGCCGACCCGGTCCCCCGGACCGAGCCGCCAGGTCACCCGGTCCAGCAGGGTGCGGCCGCCGACCACGGCGGTCGCGTCCTCCAGCTCCAGCACCGTGCGGCCGAGCCGGTTGGTCGCGAACTGCATCAGCTCGACGGTGTTGCGCGGGGCCGGGACGTCGGCGATCAGCGCCTCGGCGGCCTCGATCCGGTACCGCGGCTTCGACGTCCGCGCGGGCGGGCCGCGGCGCAGCCAGGCCAGCTCCTTGCGGGCGAGGTTGCGGCGGCGCTGCTCGGCGGCGTCGGCCTGGCGGGCGCGCTCGGCACGGGCGTAGACCCAGTCGGCGTAGCCGCCGAGGTAGGACTCGACGCGGCCGTTCGCGACCTCCCAGGTGCGGGTGCAGACGGTGTCGAGGAACCAGCGGTCGTGGGTGACGACGACGAGCGCGACACGCCGGTCCACCAGGTGCCGCGCCAGCCAGCTGATCCCCTCGACGTCGAGGTGGTTGGTGGGCTCGTCGAGCACGACCAGGTCGAGGTCCCCGACCAGCGCGGCGGCGAGCGCGACCCGCCGCTTCTCGCCGCCGGAGAGCCCGTCGGTCGGCCGGTCGAGTGCGGACTCGCTGACCGCCCCCGCTGCGCTGCGCGGCGCGACCCCCAGCCCGTCGAGGACGTCCCGGACCCGCGGGTCGGACGCCCACTCGTGGTCGGCGTCGTAGTGCCGCAGCACGATGTCGCGGACCGTGGAGCCGGCCGGGAACCGGTCGTGCTGGGACAGGTGGGCCATCCGCAGCCCGCCGACCCGGCTGATACGGCCGCCCTCGACCGGCCGCTCACCGGTGATCACGTCGAGCAGGGTGGTCTTGCCGCCGCCGTTCAGCCCGACGACGCCGATCCGGTCGCCGCGCTCGACACCGAGCGAGACGGCGTCGAGCAGCACGCGGGAGGCGTCACCGGGCACGTGCGCGGTGACGTTCTCGAGGTTGAGCAGGTTCTCGGCCATTCAGCGGGTCACATCCATCAGGCACGCGCCGGGGGCCAGGCGCCGGACCCGGTGGGCCCGCCGCGGTCCGGCGGTGGGTCGTTGTCGTCGATCACGCGGGCCCCGGCGACCGGGCCGTGCGCGACGCGGACGGTGCGGCAGACGCCCATCCCGGCCAGCTCGGTCGCGACCTCGACGGCCGAGTCGGCGTCCGCGCAGAGGAACGCGCAGGTCGGGCCGGAGCCGGACACCAGCCCGGCCAGTGCACCGGCGTTCACCCCGGCACGCAGGGTGCGGCGCAGGTCCGGTGCCATGGACACGGCGGCGGCCTGCAGGTCGTTGCCCAGGTTCAGGGCCAGCTGCCGGGGGTCGCCGCCGGCGAGCGCCTCCAGCACCGGTTCCACCGGCCGCTCGGTGATCTCGCCGTCGCCGCGGAGCCGGTCCAGCTCACCGAACACCGCCGGGGTGGACAGCCCGCCGCGGGCCAGCGCGATCACCCAGTGCAGCTTGTGCCGGGCCAGCACCGGGATGATCTGCTCGCCGCGGCCGGTGCCGAGCGCGGTGCCGCCGTGCAGCCCGAACGTGACGTCCGAGCCCAGCTCGGCGGCCAGCGCGGCCAGCTCGTCGCGGCCCAGCTCCATCCGCCACAGCGCGGCCAGCGCGACGAGTGCCCCGGCCGCGTCGGCGGAGCCGCCCGCCATCCCCCCTGCGACCGGGATGCCCTTGCGCAGGGTCACCCGGACGTCCGGCTCGCGGCCGGCCTTCCGCGCCAGCAGCTCGACGGCCCGCCAGGCCAGGTTCGTGGCGTCCAGCGGGACCTCGGCCACCCCGTCGCCGTGCACGTCCAGGGCCGGCGCCTCGGCGGGCTCCACGGACACCTCGTCGAACAGGCTGACGGCGTGGAACACGGTGACCAGGTCGTGGAAGCCGTCCGGCCGCACCCCGCCCACGGCGAGGTGCAGGTTGATCTTCGCGGGCACCCGGACGGTGACCGGTCGCGGCACGGCGGACAGCACCGTTCAACCCTACGGGCCCCGCGCCCGGATTCGCCGCCACCCGCCCGGTCGAGGTGGGCCGGTTCACCGGCGCGCCCGGCTCCTTCCGCCACGCCGGGCTCGCCCGCCGTCCGGTCCCCGCCGATCGTCGGGATGGGAGGCACGCATCCGCCCCCGGTCGGGTGCAACCGTGCAGATCGATCCCGGTGCCGCCTCCGAGATGCACGTTGCCGCCCTGCCCGGGGCCGTATCGCGAAGATCGACCCGGGCGTGGGGGCCGAGACGCACGATGCCGCCCTGCCACGGGCGACAACGTGCAGATCGACCCGGACACCGCGGCCGACACGCGGCCACCGTCCCACCGCCGGGCCACCGAACCCGGGTCATCCGCCGCGGACCGCCCCACCACCGGGCGGCGCCGCGCCCGCGCCCGCCGCGACCGCGGCCTCCCGCCGCGGCAGGAGGTGGCGCGGCGTGGCGAAGCACGCCACCGCGACCAGCCCGATCACCAGGACGGCCGCGGGCAGCAGCACCGACTGCGCCATCGCCGCCGCGAACGGCTCGCGGATCGCCCCGGGCAGCGGGCCGGACGCGGCGGCGGTCTCCGGGGAGCCCGATCCCCCGCGGGCCGCGCCGGGGACGAGCGCCGCGATCCGGGCCTCCATCAGCACGGCGATGCCCGCGCTGCCCAGCACCGCCCCGACCTGCCGGGTGGTGTTGTAGACCCCGGACCCGGACCCGGCGAGATCCATCGGCAGGTTCCGGGTGGCGCTGGTGGAGATCGGCGCCCACACGCACGAGTTCGAGACGCCGAGCAGCGCGATCGGCAGCAACAGCTGCCAGACCGGGGTGTCCGGGCCCATGACCAGCGCCAGCCACACCAGGCCGAGCACGAACGTCGTCATCCCGAAGCCGCCGATCAGCCGCGGATGGATCCGGTCGGTGAGCCGACCGGTCCACGGGGCCAGCCCGCCGGAGAGGATCGCCAGCGGGGCCAGCAGCAGCGCGGCCTCGGTCGGGGAGTACCCGCGCACGCTCTGCGCGTAGATCATCAGCGGGAAGCCCTGCGCGGTGATCGCGAAGCCGACCGTACAGATCGCGATGTTGGCCAGGGAGAAGTTGCGGTCCCGGAACAGGCGCAGCGCGACCAGCGGCTCGCCCCCGCGCCGACCCAGCACGGCCTGCCATCCCACGAACACCACGAGCACCAGGGCACCGGCGACGATCATCGCCCACACCGGCACCGGCCCGACGATCGGGCCCCAGCCGTACTTCTGGCCCTCCTGGATGCCGAAGACCAGCAGGAACATCCCGGTCGCCGAGAGCACGACGCCGACCAGGTCGAACCGGTGGACCGTGGTCGCCAGCGACGGCACCAGCCACCACACCGCGGCGAACGCGACGACCCCGAACGGCACGTTCACGAAGAAGATCCACTGCCAGCCGAGGCCGCCGACGAGCAGCCCGCCCAGGATCGGGCCGGCGAGCGTGGCGACGCCGGCGACCGCACCCCACAGGCTCATCGCGCGACCGCGTTGCGCCGCCGGGAACGTCCGCGTGATCACCGCCATCGTCTGCGGGGTCATCATCGCCGCGCCGAGCCCCTGGGCGACCCGGGCGAGGATCAGCATCCCGACCGACGCCGTGAGCCCGCACCACAGCGAGGCGAGGGTGAACACGGCGAGCCCGGCGAGGTAGACGTGCTTGGGCCCGAACCGGTCACCGAGACGGCCGGTGATGAGCAGGGGGACGGCGTACGCGAGCAGGTAGGCGCTGGTCACCCAGACCACGGAGTTGACGTCCGCGCCGAACGCCGCGAGCAGCGCGGGTGTCGCGACCGTGACGATCGTGGCGTCGACCAGGATCATGAAGAACCCGATGACCAGCGCCCACAACGCCGGCCACGGACTGGTCCCGTCCGCGCTGATCACTCGTTCCCTCGCCACCACCTCATGATGCCCGTGAGTGGTTCGGAGGGCCGGAGCCCTCCGAACCACTCACGAGCGCGCCAGCGCCACGGAGGCGAAGTCGGCGACCGAGAGCCGCTCGGCCCGCGAGGTGGGATCGACCCCGGCCGCGCGCAGCGCCGCCTCGGCCGCGCCCGGGGAGCCCGCCCAGCCGGCGAGTGCGCCGCGCAGTGACTTGCGGCGCTGCGCGAACGCCGCCTCGATCACCGCGAACGTCGCGGCCCGGTCCGCGCCGGCGGGCGGGTCGTGCCGGGTGAACGCGAGCAGCCCGGAGTCCACACCGGGAACCGGCCAGAACACGGCCCGCGGGACGGGGCCGGCGCGGCGGGCGTCGGCGTACCAGGCCAGCTTGGCGCTGGGCGCGCCGTACTCCTTCGAGCCGGGGCGGGCGGCGAGCCGGTCGGCGACCTCGGCCTGCACCATGACGAGCCCGCGTTCGATGCCGGGCAGCTCGGCGAGCAGGTGCAGCAACACGGGGACGGCCACGTTGTACGGCAGGTTCGCGACGATTGCCGTCGGCAGCGCCGACCCCGTCGACACCGCGGGCCGGGCCGGGAGGCCGTCGCCCGAGCCGGCCGCGAGATCGGCGGCGGTGACCCGCAGCGCGTCCGCCCCGGTGACCGTGAGCCGGCCGGCGAGCTCGGGTGCCCGGTCGGCGACGGTGTCCGGGAGCAGCCCGGCGAGCGTGGGGTCGATCTCGACCGCGTGCACCCGGGCGGCCACCGGGAGCAGGGCGAGGGTCAGCGAGCCGAGCCCGGGCCCGACCTCCAGCACGACGTCGTCGCTGCCGATGCCGGCCACCTTCACGATCCGGCGGACCGTGTTGGCGTCGTGCACGAAGTTCTGGCCGAGCTTCTTGGTGGGGCGCAGCCCCAGCCGGTCGGCCAGCGCCCGGACGTCCGCGGGGCCCAGCAGCCGGGCGGTGCCATGCTCGCTCACGGGCCCATTGTCCCCGCGCGACGCGGACGGGCCGGGACCGGAGGTCAGCTCAGGCCGAGCTTGCTGGAGCAGGACGGCCAGGCGCTGTAACCGCCGCGGTCGTCCTTGACCTTCTCGGCGACCGCGATCTGCTCCTCGCGGCTCGCCTGGTCGGCGGTCGGCGCGTACTGGTCGCCGCCGTAGGCCTGCCAGGTCTTCTTGTCGAACTGCAGGCCGCCCTGGTAGCCGTTGCCGGTGTTGGTCGACCAGTCGCCCCCGGACTCGCACTCGGCGAGCTTGTCCCAGGTGGCGGCGTTCGACACCGCCGGGGCGGCGGACTTCGGCTTCGTGGCCCGCTCGGGGGCGGCCTCCTCGACCTTCTTCTTGGTGCCGACCTTCACCACGCGCGGCTCGGCGGGGGTGTCCTGCCCGGCGGCGATCCGCTCGCGGGCGACCTCGCGGCCCTTGTCGTAGGTGACCCGCCAGATCACGCTGCGCTCGCCGGCGCGGCCCGGGTCGACGACGGTGCGGCTGCCCTCCTCGAGGGTCGGGTCCTGCACCTCCCGCTCCGGGACCGGGAGCTTCTGCGACTCGACGATCTGCGCGTCGACGATGTCCGCACCGTTGGTCGGGGCGGTCGTCGGCGCGGCGACCGGCGCGTACGACGCCGGCGACGAGTGCCGCTCGAGCGTCATCGACGCGGTGCCGAGCTCGGTCATGCTCGACGCCAGGCCGGTGGGCAGCGACCGGGTGTCCTGGTCGCCCTGCGGCGCCATCACGGCCACGGCGAGCCCGCCGGTCGGCACCGAGAACAGCGCGGCGGCGGCGACGGTGCGGACACCGGCCTTCGAACGGGCCGGGCCGGATCGGTGCCGGCCCTCGTAGCTGACGTACCCGGTCTCCGGGCCCGCGAGGCCGGCGGGCGCGCCGCCGGACGGGGGAAGGGGACGCGTGACGTCGTCGTCGGGGGCGTGACCAACGCTGCGCTCGAACATGACTTCCCGAGGGCTCGGCTGTCCGGGCAGGGGGCGTGACCTGCGGTGACGACGGCCGGCGCGGAGCCGGGGAGCGGAACCGTCGCTGGGGAGCGGACCGGCCGTCGTCCCGCGGGTCGGGGGAGCGACCCCATCCCGGCGGGTACGGCGAGGGACGTTAGCGGACCGTGACCCTCCGGAGGGGAACCGGGTCCGGGACTCGCGACGAGCGGCCCGTGATCGACGCCGAGCGTCACCGACCCGGCGGGCGGCGTCGACGGGCGGTGCTATGCGGCCGGGCCCGTCCGGAAGACCCGTTCGGCGTTGCGGCGTGCCGTCTCGGCGACACGTGCCTCCGGCTCCCCGCGCGTCGCGGCGATCCCGCGGACGGTCCACGGCAGCACGTACGGCTCCCCCGCCCGGCCCCGATGCGGGTGCGGGGTGAGGAACGGCGCATCCGTCTCCACCAGGTACTGCGCCTCCGGGACCAGGGCCGCGGCGGCCCGCAGCTCGTCGTTGCGCTTGAACGTGACCGGCCCGGCGAAGGACAGGACGTAGCCGGCCTCGACGCACTCGCGGGCCATCGCGGCGTCGCCGGAGAAGCAGTGGAAGACCACCGTCTCCGGGGCGCCCTCCTCGCGCAGGATCCGCAGGACGTCGTCGTGCGCGTCCCGGTCGTGGATCATCAGCGGTTTGCCGGTGCGCTTGGCGAGCCCGATGTGCCAGCGGAACGCCTCCTGCTGCGCCGCGGGCGGGCTGTGGTCCCAGTAGTAGTCCAGGCCGGTCTCCCCGACCGCGACGACCCGCTCGTCGCCGGCGAGCCGCTCGATCTCCGCGAGGTCGGCGGCGGTCACCGACGCCGTCCGGGTGGGGTGCAACGCGACCGCCGCCCACACCCGCGGGTCGGCGTGCGCGGCGCCGACCGCCCAGCGGGCCGCCGCCAGGTCGTCGGCGATCGTGACCGCCCCGGCGACGCCGGCCGCCGCCGCCCGGTCCATGGCCGCGGTGACGTCGGCGCCGGTCTCACAGCCGCACGCGTCGAGATGGGTGTGGCTGTCGAACGCGGGGGCCGCGAGCGGCTCCGGCAGGTCCGGGCGGGCGCGGCGGCCGTACACTCCGCCGTCCCCGCTCACCGGTCGATCGGGGCCCACTCGGGGCCCGTCTCCCCCAGCTCCGGCGCCAGCTTCGCGAAGATCGGCGTCGGCTTGGCCAGTGGCCGGCCGACCTCGATCGGGGTGGACCCCCAGTGTGCCTGCTCGGCCGCGTAGTCCCCGGTCAGCACCGGGTACGCGGGGCCGTCACCGAGGTCGGCGACCTCCGTGCGCTCCGGCTGCGCCGCCCACACCCCGGTGCCGCCGAGTGCCTCGTGCACCTTCTGCGCCGAGTGCGGCAGGAACGGGGTGAGCAGGGTGTTGGCGTCCTGCACGACCTGCAGCGCGGTGTGCAGGATCGTGTCCCGGCGGTCCGGGTCCTCCTTGCGCTTCCACGGCTCCTGGTCGGACAGGTACCGGTTGGCGGCGGTGACCACCCGCATCGCCTCGGTCGAGGCCTGCTTGAACCGGTTCCGGGCGAGCAGCCCGCCGACCGTGTCGAACCCGGCCTTGGCGTAGGCGAGCAGCTCGGCGTCGGCCTGGGCCGGGGCCTTCGGCTCCGGGACCGCGCCCACGTTCTTGTGCGCCATCGAGATGGACCGGTTGACCAGGTTGCCCCACTCGTTGGCCAGCTCGAAGTTGATCCGGCGGACGAACTCGTCCCAGGTGAAGTCGACGTCCTGGTTCTCCGGCCCGGCGACGGCGATGTGGTAGCGCAGCGCATCCGGCCCGAACTCCCGCAGGAAGTCGCCGACGTAGATCACGGTGCCGCGGCTGGTGGAGAACTTCGACCCGCTCATCGTCAGGTACTCCGACGACACGACCTCGCTGGGCAGGTCGAGCGTCCCGTAGGCGCCGGGCTCGCCGCCGCGGTCGCCCTGCCCGTTGTGCCCGAGCAGGATCGCCGGCCACATCACCGAGTGGAAGGTGATGTTGTCCTTGCCCATGAAGTAGTACGCCTGGGCGGCCGGGTCGGTCCACCACTGCTTCCAGGCGTCCGGGTCGGGCCCGCGGCGGGCCCACTCCACCGACGCGGACAGGTAGCCGATGACCGCGTCGAACCAGACGTAGATCTTCTTCATCGGGTTGTCCGACCAGCCGTCCAGCGGCACCGGGACGCCCCACTCGAGGTCCCGGGTGATCGCCCGCGGCTTGAGGTTCTCCACCAGGTTGGCGGAGAACCGCAGCACGTTCGGCCGCCAGTCGGTGCGGGTGGCCAGCCAGGAGCCGAGCGCGTCGGAGAACGCGGGCAGGTCGAGGAAGAAGTGCTCGGTCTCGACGAACTCGGGGACCTCGCCGTTGATCCGCGACCGCGGGTTGCGCAGGTCGGCCGGGTCGAGCTGGTTGCCGCAGTTGTCGCACTGGTCGCCGCGGGCGCCGTCGTAGCCGCAGATCGGGCAGGTGCCCTCGATGTAGCGGTCCGGCAGGGTGCGCCCGGTCGACGGGCTGATCGCGCCCAGCTGCGTCTTCGGGACGACGTAGCCGTTCTTGTACAGGGCCGTGAACAGGTGCTGCACGACCTCGTAGTGGTTCGTCGTCGTCGTGCGGGTGAACAGGTCGTAGGACAGGCCCAGGCCCTGCAGGTCCCGGGTGATCACGTCGTTGTACTTGTCCGCCAGCTGCCGCGGGGTCAGGCCCTCGGCGTCGGCCTGGACCTGGATGGGGGTGCCGTGCTCGTCGGTGCCGGAGACCATCAGCACCCGGTCCCCCACCATTCGCCGGTACCGGGCGAACACGTCGGAGGGCACACCGAAGCCGGAGACGTGGCCGATGTGCCGGGGACCGTTGGCGTAGGGCCACGCCACGGCGGTCAGCACGGCATTACTCATGCTCTCCAGCGTATTCACCGGCGCGAACGGGGCGCGCGGCGCCCGGTCCGGCGGCGGCCCGGGCCGGTGCCGCGCCGGATCTCACGGCAGCCCCCGGCGTACCGTTGCGGTGTGAACGTGGACGTGACACCGCTGCCCGGCATCGGGGTGCGCAAGGAGATCGAGCTGCGCAACGGGCGCCGGATCGGGGTCATCTCGCACCGGGACGGCCGGATCGAGCTGATCCTCTCGCGGGCGGACGATCCGGACGCGTGCGTCGCCGCGCTGCCGCTCACCGTCGAGGAGGCGGGCGCGCTGGCGAACCTCCTCGGGGCGCCGCAGCTGGTGAACCAGCTCAACGACGAGCACCGCGACCTCCCGGGCATCACCACCCGCAAGCTGCCGATCAAGCCGAACAGCCCCTACGACGGCCGCCCGCTCGGCGACACCGCGCTGCGGACCCGGACCCAGGTCTCGGTGGTCGCGGTGATGCGTGCCGGGCAGGTCCATCCCTCGCCGACACCGGACTTCGTCCTCGCGGGCGGCGACATCGTGATCGCCGTCGGCCTGGCCGACAAGCTGGAGCAGGCCGCCGACGTCCTGTCCCGTGGCTGAGCGGGACGGGACGGATCCTTGGACCACACCGCACTCGAACTGCTCGAGCTCGGCGCCGTCTTCTTCGGGCTCGGCCTGCTCGGCCGGCTGGCCCAGCGGATCGGGCTGTCCCCGATCCCGCTCTACCTGATCGGCGGGCTCGCCTTCGGCTCCGGCGGGATCATCCCGCTCGGCGACATCGGCGAGTTCACCTCGCTGGCCGGCGAGGTCGGCGTCGTCCTGCTGCTGTTGCTGCTCGGGCTGGAGTACACCGCGGCCGAGCTCGTCACCGGGCTGCGGCGGTCCTGGACCGCGGGCGTGCTCGACATCGTGCTCAACGCGAGCCCGGGCGTCGCGGTGGCGCTGATCCTGGGCTGGGGACCGGTCGGGGCGATGGTGCTCGGCGGCGTCACCTACATCTCGTCGTCCGGGATCGTCGCGAAGGTCCTGTCGGACCTGGGCCGGCTCGGCAACCGGGAGACCCCGGTGGTCCTGTCGGTGCTGGTGTTCGAGGACCTCGTGATGGCCCTCTACCTGCCGATCCTCACGGCGGTGCTGCTCGGCGTGACCCTGTGGGGCGGAGTCAGCGCGGTCGCGATCTCGCTGGCGGTGATCTCGGTGGTGCTGGTCGTGGCCCTGCGCTACGGCCGCTACGTGTCCGCGATCGTCGACTCCGACGACCGCGAGGTGTTCCTGCTCAAGGTGCTCGGCGCCGCGCTGCTGGTGGCCGGGTTCGCCCAGGCGATGCAGGTGTCGGCGGCGGTCGGCGCGTTCCTGCTCGGCATCGCGATCTCCGGGTCGACCGCGGAGAACGCGACGAAGCTGCTGGAACCGCTGCGGGACCTGTTCGCCGCGGTGTTCTTCGTGGTGTTCGGGCTGTCCACGGACCCGCGGGCGATCCCGCCGGTGCTCGGGTGGGCGCTGGTGCTGGCCGTGGCGACCACCCTGACGAAGATCGCGACCGGTTGGTGGGCGGCCCGGCGGGCCCGGATCGGCCGGATGGGCCGGGCCCGGGCCGGTGCGGCGCTGGTCGCGCGGGGCGAGTTCTCGATCGTGATCGCCGGGCTGGCGGTGGGGTACGCGGCCGTCCCCGCCGAGCTGTCCGCGCTGGCCACGGCCTACGTGCTGATCATGGCGGTGCTCGGGCCGATCGCGGCCCGCTGCGCCGAGCCGGTCATGCGGGCGGTCCCGGTCCGCGCCCCGGCCGTGGCCTGACCGGCGCCCGGCTAGTGCCGGGCGGCGAGGGTCGCGTTGTAGAGCTCGCGTTTCGGCACCCCGGCGGCCTCGGCGACCGCGGCGACCGCGTCCTTGAGCCGCTCGCCGTCCTCGGTGCGTTCCCGCACGGCCTCGACCAGGCTCTCCACCGGCGGCGCCCCGCGCGCCTCGGCTCCGGCGAGCACGACCGTCACCTCGCCGAGCACGTCCCCGCCTGCGGCCCACTCGTGGACCGACGCCAGGGTGCCCCGCACGACCTGCTCGTGGGTCTTGGTCAGCTCCCGGCACACCGCCGCCGGCCGGTCGGGGCCCAGCACCGCGACGGCGTCGGCGAGGGTGTCCGCGGTCCGCCGCGGCGACTCGAAGAACACCACGGCGCGCCGCTCGTCGCGCAGCGTCTCCAGCCAGCGCCGCCGCTCGCCGGAGCGGCGCGGCGGGAACCCGTCGAAGCAGAACCGCTCGCAGGGCAGGCCGGACAGCACCAGCGCCGTCGTCACCGCGGACGGGCCGGGGGCGCAGGTCACCGGCAGGCCCGCCGCGGCGGCCGCGGCGACCAGCCGGTAGCCGGGGTCGGACACGGCCGGCATCCCCGCGTCCGACACCACCAGCACGGTCGCCCCGTCCCGGACGGCGTCGAGCAGCCCGGGCAGCCGCTCGGCCTCGACGGCGTCGTAGTGGCTGACGATCCGGCCGGTCCAGGTGACGTCCAGGGCGGACGCGAGGTTCCGGAACCGGCGGGTGTCCTCGGCCGCGATGACGTCCGCGGCGCCGATCAGCTCGCGCAGCCGGGGTGAGGCGTCCCGCGGGTCCCCGAGCGGGGTGGCGGCGAGGACGAGAACACCGGGAGCGGGCGACACACCGGCCAGCCTACGATCGCCGGTGATGGCCACCTCGACCGCCGACCCCGGCAGCCGGGTCGCCGGGGCCGCCCCGGAACCGGGCCTGACCCCCGTGGGCACCCCGCCGCCGTTGCGGCGCGCCGATCCCGGACCGGTGGCGGGGCTCGGCGTCCCGCCGCCGTCCGACCGGCTGCGCGGCTGGTGGGTGACGGCCGGGGTCGTGCTGATCGCGGTGCTGCTGCGGTTCTACGACCTGGGCGAGCCGACCGACCGGGGCACGCCGGTGTTCGACGAGAAGCACTACGTGCCGCAGGCCTGGGAGATGGTCCGCAACGGCGGCGTCGAGAACAACCCGGGCTACGAGAAGATCGTCCATCCGCCGCTGGCGAAGCAGCTGATCGCACTGGGCCAGCTGGTGTTCGGCTACGACGGCGTCGGCTGGCGGGCGGCGGCCGCGCTGGCCGGGGTGGTCACGGTGCTGCTCGTGGTGCGGGCCGGGCGCCGCCTCACCCGCTCGACCGCGCTCGGCGGGCTCGCCGGGCTGCTGCTGTGCGCCGACGGGCTCTCGCACGTGCAGTCCCGGCTGGGGATGCTCGACGCGTTCTCGGCCGTCTTCGTGGTGGCCGCGTTCGCCGCGCTGCTCTGCGACCGCGACGACGTCCGGGCCCGGATGGCCCGGGTGGTCGCCGAGGACCGGGTCGGCGACACCCCGTTCGGGCCGCGCTGGGGGGTGCGCTGGTGGCGGCTGACGGCCGGGGTCTGCCTGGGCCTCGCCTGCGCGGTGAAGTGGAACGGCGCGTACTACGTGGCCGCGTTCGGGCTGCTCTGCGTGCTGTGGGACGTCGCGCTGCGCCGCCGCGCCGGGGTGGCGCGGCCGTGGGCGGGGACCGTCGTCCGGGATCTGGCGCCGGCGCTGTGGGCACTGGCCCTGGTCCCGATGCTGACCTACGTCGCGTCCTGGTGGGCATGGTTCGGCAGCGAGAACGCCGTCGACCGCTACCAGGTCGGCCGGGAGATCGGGACCGGCGGGGCGTTCTCGTGGCTGCCGGACGCGGTGCGGTCGCTGTGGTACTACCACGGCCGCGCGCTGGCGTTCCACGAGAACCTGACGACGTCCTCGGCCGGGGCGCACCCGTGGGAGTCGAAGCCGTGGACGTGGCCGATGGGGCTGCGCCCGATGCTCTACCGCTACTCGGACTCCGCGACCGGCTGCGGGGAGTCCGACTGCGTGTCGGCGGTGATGCTCGTCGGCACCCCGGCGCTGTGGTGGGCGTCGGTCCCGGTGCTGGCCTGGGGCCTGTGGCGGGCGGTGACCCGCACCGACTGGCGCTGGGCCGCGGTGCTGGTCGGCTACGGCGCCGGTTTCCTGCCGTGGTTCGCCAACCTGGACCGGCAGATGTACTTCTTCTACATGATGCCGGTGGCGCCGTTCCTGGTGCTGGCGGTCGTGCTGGTGATGGGCCAGCTGCTGGGGCACGCCGGGCTGCCCGAGCGGCGACGGCGGATCGGCCTGCTGGTCGTGTCCGGGTGGGTGGCGCTGATCGGGGTCAACTTCATCTGGCTGTGGCCGATCCTGGTCGGTGACCCGATCACGGAGGCGCACTGGCACGCCCAGCTCTGGCTGCCGTCATGGCGCTGACCGCGGTCGACGCCGCCGTCGTCGGGTCGGGCCCGAATGGCCTCGCCGCGGCGATCACCCTGGCCCGGGCCGGGCTCGGCGTGCGGGTGTACGAGGCCGCGGACGTCCCGGGTGGCGGGTTGCGCAGCGAGGTCCGCGACGGGTTCACCCACGACATCTGCTCGACGGTGCAGGCGCTGGCGATGGTGTCGCCGTTCTTCCGGACCCTCGACCTGGACGCGCTCGGGGTCCGCATGCGGTACCCGGAGATCGCGTTCGCGCACCCGCTGGACGGCGGGCGGGCCGCGCTGGCGCACCGCTCGGTGCAGACGACGGCGGCCGGGCTGCCCGGCCCCGACGGCCGCGCCTGGCGGCGGCTGCTCGGACCGGTCACCGCCCACCACGAGCAGCTGTGGCCGGAGATGCTCGGCGACCTGCGCCGCCTGCCGCGCCACCCGGTGACGCTGGCCCGGTTCGGCCTGCCCGGCGCGCTGCCGGTCCGGACGCTGGCCCGTGCCGCGTTCGCCTCCGAGGAGGCTCGCGCGCTGCTCGCCGGGGCGGGCGCGCACGCGATCCGCCGGCTCGACGCGCCGCTGACCTCGGCGTTCGCCCTGGCGCTGGTGGTCGCGGCGCACGCGGCCGACTGGCCGGTCGTCGAGGGCGGGTCGGGGATGCTGGCCGGCGCGCTGGTCCGCGAGCTGGAGCGGCTCGGCGGCACCGTGGAGACCGGGCACCGGATCGGCACGCTCGACGCGCTGCCGCCGCGCCGGCTCACCCTGCTCGACGTCACCCCGCGCCAGCTCCGGGCGATGGCCCCGCTGCCCGCCCGGTACGCCCGCGCGCTGGCCCGGCACCGGTACGGCCCCGGGGTCTGCAAGGTCGACTACGAGCTGTCCGGCCCGGTGCCGTGGACGAACCCGGACTGCCGCCGGGCCGGGACCCTGCACCTGGGCGGCACGCTCGACGAGATCGCCCGCTCCGAGGCCGACGCCGAGGCCGGCCGGCATCCGGCGGCGCCGTACGTCCTCGCCGTCCAGTCGTCGGTGTTCGACCCGACCCGGGCGCCGTCCGGGCGGCACACACTGTGGACGTACTGCCACGTGCCGAACGGGTCGGACCGGGACATGAGCCCGGCGATCGAGCAGCAGGTCGAGCGGTTCGCGCCCGGCTTCCGTGACCTGGTGCAACGCCGGATCGTCCGCACCGCGACAGATATTCATCGCTACGACGAGAACTACGTCGGCGGGGCCATCAACGGCGCGATGGCCGGGATCTTCTCCGCGGTGCTCGGCCCGGTGCCGCGCTGGTCGCGCTACGCCACCCCGCTGCCGGGGACCTACCTGTGCTCGGCGTCGACCGCGCCCGGCGGCGGGGTGCACGGCATGTCCGGGCACCTGGCCGCGTGCGAGGCGCTGGCTCGGCTGAACAGGTGATCTGCGGGCCGGTGCGGAACCGCGGCCGGGCCGGCGGCGACCACTCCCCCGTGCGCACCGCTCTCCCCACGATCCGCCGCGTCACCGTCGTCCTGCTCGCCGGTGCGGCCGCGTTGCTGCTCGGCGCCGCCCCCGCGTGGGCGCACACCGAGCTGGAGTCCAGCACCCCGGCCGCGGACTCCGCCGTCGCGCAGGCCCCGGCCGAGGTGACCCTCACGTTCTCCGAGGAGATCCCGGCCGACCGGGCGGAGGTGACGGTGACCGGCCCGGACGCCGCCGCCTACGCCGCAGGGCCCGACACCGGGCAGGGGAAGACGCTGACCGTCCCGCTGCGGCCGCTCGGTCCCGCCGGCACCTACACGGTGGCGTACCGGGTCGTCTCGGAGGACGGTCATCCGGTCTCCGGCACCGTGCCGTTCACGCTGACCGCCCCGGGTCCCGGTGCGGCCGCGCCCGGCGGTGCCGCTGCGCCCGGGGGTGCCGCCGGGCACGAGGGGTCTGCCGGGCACCACGGCGCCGGTGGGCACGGGGGTTCCGCCGGACACGGGCACGCCGGCCCGCCTGCGCCTGCGGCGGCGACCGAGGCTCCGGTCGCGGGCACCGCGAGCGAGGGTGGCGCACCGGTGTGGCCGTGGCTGGTGGCCGCCGTCGTCGTGGCGGGTGCCGGGGCGGCGGTGGCGCTGCGCCGGGCGAGGCGCTGAACCGGGCTCGGGTGCCGGGCGAGGAGGAGCCACCACCGCGCGGATCGCCCCCCGCGGGCGGATCGGCGGCGCGGGAACGGGGCGCACGCGGACCGCGCGCCCGGGAACCGGGCGGAGACGTGCCGGGCGCGCGGGAACAGCGCGCGCCCGAACCCGCACCCGCGGCCGAACCTGCATCCGGCGCGGCCGCCCTCGGCGAAGCCGCAGCCCGGGAGCCGGCGCCCGCCCCCGCCGCCTGGGCCGCGGTCGTCGTGGGCGCCGCCCTCGTCACCGCCGCACTCGCCGGTGGGATCGGCCCGGCCGGCGTCCCCCTGGATCTCGCCCGCACCCTGGTCCGGGCCATGGCCGACCTCGCGGTCGTCACCGTCGCCGGGGCCGCGCTGGCCGCCGTCCTCGCGCCCGGCCGGGTCCCCGGCGCGGACCGGGTGCTGGCCGCCGCCGCGCCGGCCTGGTTCGCCGTGCTGCTCGTCGAGGCGACCGTGCGCGGCGCCGTCCTCACCGGCGGGCCGCTCACGTCCGTGCGGGTCGCCGACGTCGCCGGCTACCTCACCGGGTTCCGGGCCGGCGCCGGGTTGCTGCTGGCCGGGGTCGCGGTGCTGCTGCTCACCGGCGCCGTCGCCGGCCGGCCCGCGCGGCCCGGACAGGGCAGCGGACCGCCGGTGCTCGTGCTCGTCCTCGCGGTGTCGGCGGCCGCCGCACCGGCCGCCGCGGGGCACGCGGCAGCGTCGGCGCGGGCGGCGCTCGCCGTCCCCGGGGTCGTGGCCCACGTGGCGGCGGCGCTGCTGTGGGTCGGCGGGCTCGGCGCGATGCTCGTGCTCGCCCGGGACCGCGCGGTCCTCGCCACCGCGCTGCCACGGTTCTCCCGGCTCGCCGGGTGGAGCGTCGCGGTCCTGACCCTGTCCGGGCTGGTCGCCGCCACCGCACGGATCGCCGCCCCGGCCGACCTGCTCACCCCGTACGGCGGTGTGCTGGCGGCGAAGGTCGCGCTGCTGGCCGGGGCGGCCGCGCTGGGCGGCCTCACCCGGCGACGGCTGCGGGCCGGCCGGCTGCCGCTGCTCGCGTGGGCGGCGGCGGAGATCCTGGTGCTCGCCGCCGCGATCGGAGTGGCGGCCACGCTCACCCACACCGGCTAAGGGACCGTGCGGGCGGTCCCGGACCCGAAGCCCAGCCAGGTGTGCCGGTTGTTCCACCAGCACCAGCCGACCTTGGGCGCGTCCCGCCGGTCGCGGCCGTCCCGCCCGGTGCCGTTGGAGATCCACACGGCCGGGGTGCGGGCGTCGAACCGGCCGTTCGGCCGGCGCAGCCGGGACCCGGTCGTCATGAAGCAGCGGTTGCGCTCCAGGACCTCCGGAACCTGCAGCACCCACTGCACACCCTCGGTGAGCAGCATCGGCACCCGCCCGCGGCCGGCGAGCTCGACCTCCGCCTCGGCCGGCGAGGCGTTCAGCAGGTCGTCGCCACGGTCGGGCTGCTCCAGCAGCCACACCGGGGCGTCCGGGACGTCAGCGACCGGGGCGAAGTCGTCGACGTCGGTCATGTCCTCGACGACGAACCCCGGCCGGTCCCCGCGGCGCAGCAGCGGGGCGAGCGCGGACGGCGCCGCCCCGGCGACGACCAGCAGGCCGGGCCGGTCGGGCAGCGCGGCGGCTTCCTTGCGCAGGACGTCCGGCTCGAGCGGGCCGGTGGCGCCCAGGTCGATCAGTCGCTCGGCCTGGGCGGGGACGGGCGGGAGGGTGGGAAGAGGCACCCTTCGACCGTACACCGTACGGTGTACGACGACCACCGGCTTTCGCACACCTCCCCGTCACGCCGAGGCACGTGCGCGCCGGCCCGGATGTGGGCCGCCGCGGACGGCCCGTGGCGGCCCACACCACGATCATCGACGGATGACGTCGTCCCCGGATCCGGCTGCGACCACGGATCTCTCGAGCTCCGGAGCGCCGGAGGCGGGGCCTTCGACCGTGTCGGTCGAAGCCCACACCAACGCCCCGTCACCGTCCACGGTGGCCTCCTCGGCCGGGATGTCGTGGACCGCGAGGACGGTCGACGTCGCATCTGCACCGGACCGGACGCGCACGTAACGGGGCATGATCGCGATCTCCTGGCGGAACATCCGCAGCAGTACCACCACCGCGAGCGCGTAGATCACCGACAGCGGTGCGGCACTGGCGATCGAGCTGACCTGCAGCACGGTCAGGGCGGCCTCACCCCCCGCGAGCAGCAGCAGCGCACCGGCGATACCGATCACCACCGCCCAGAACAGCCGGGTCACCCGCGGGGTCTCGGTGCTGCCGCCGTGCGAGAGGACGTCGACCACCAGCGAGCAGGAGTCCGACGAGGTCACGAAGAACAGCGCAATCACCATGATCGCGACGACCGCGAGCACGACGGTGCCCACCCCGCCGACCTGCAGGTGCTCGAAGAGCGTGAACAGCGCCGTGTCGCTGTCGATCGAACCGCCGGCGCCGACCATCGAACCGGACTGCAGCTGGTGGTGCAGCGCGGTGCTGCCGAAGACGGTGAACCACACGATCGCGATGGCGGTGGGCGCCAGCAGCACGCCGAGGACGAACTCACGTACGGTGCGGCCGCGCGAGATCCGGGCGATGAACATGCCCACGAACGGCGCCCAGCTGAGGAACCAGGCCTGGTTGAACAGGGTCCAGCTCAGCGACCAGCCGTCGGTGGCGCCGGCTCCGGTGACGAGCATCAGCTGCGGGATGGCCTGCATGTACTCGCCGGTGTTCTGCACCAGCGACTGGAGCAGGAAGACCGTCGGCCCGATCAGCAGGACGCCGGCGGCCAGCAGTGCCGCCAGGGACATGTTGACGTTGGACAACCACAGCACACCCTTGTTCAGGCCGGACACCACCGAGAGCGTCCCGGCTGCGGTGATCAGCACGACCAGCCCGAGCAGCAGCCCGCGGGACGGCTCGAACCAGCCGAGGTGCACCAGCCCGGCCTGGATCTGCAGCACACCCTGGCCGAGCGAGGTGGCGACCCCGAAGATCGTGCCGACGATGGCGAACACATCGATGGCGTGGCCGACCCAGGACTCGATGAGCGTGCGTCCGAAGATCGGCTCGAGCAGCCACCGGACCGACAGCGGGCGGCCCCGGCGGAATGACATGTAGGCGAGCCCGAGGCCGACGACGACGTAGATGCCCCAGGCATGCAGGCCCCAGTGGAACAGGGCCTGCCCGATCGCCGCACGGCTGGCCTCCTTGCTGCCCGGTTCGATGCCGGCGATCTCCGGCGGAGACATCATGTGGTTGAGCGGCTCGGCCACACCCCAGAAGATCAGGCCGACACCCATGCCCGCGGAGAAGAGCATGGCGAACCAGGAGAGCCGGGAGAACTCCGGCCTCTCGTCGTCGCGCCCGAGTCGGACGGCGCCCGCCCTCGACAGCGCCAGCCAGAACGCGAAGATCAGGAACGCCGTGACGACCAGGACGTACCACCACCCGACGGTCGAGCCGATCGCATCCCGGACGTCGGTGAACGCGGTCTCGGCGTCCTCTCCGTATGCGGCGCCGTACCAGGTCGCGGCGACGAGCGCGACGCTGATGATCAGCACGGCCGGGACGAACACCGGCTTCGACAGGCCACGCCAGGCGGCCGCCAGGGTCGTCGACGATGCTGCTTCTGGTGGCGAAGCCACGAACTCTCCTCACTCTCCCTGCACGGCGACCGGACTCACGATGCCGCGCCGGTGCTCGGCCGCGGGGTCGCGCTCGTGGGGTCGCCACGGGCGTTCGTCGACGCCGCGATCTATACTGACCTGTGTAGTTTCGGGAGGCTATTTTCACAGGTCTGTGAAGTCAAGGTGGTGGGCGTGAAGCATGAGATGGCGAACATTCGCGACCTGACCCCGAGGGCGCGGCGCGTCCTCGAGGTCGCCTCCGAGCTGTTCTACGACCGTGGCATCCACTCGGTGGGGGTGGACACGATCGCCGCGGAGTCCGGGGTGACCAAGCGGACCCTCTACAACAACTTCGGCTCGAAGGACGCCCTCGTCGCCGCGTACCTGAAGAACCGCCACGAGGTGTGGTGGCGAGAGCTGGAGGAGCGCGTGGCGACGGCCGGATCGCCGCGCGCACTGACCCTCTTCGACGTCTACGCCGAGGACGCCCGCACGATCACCCGCGGCTGCGCGTTCCTCAACGCGGCGGCGGAGCTGTCCACCGAACACCCGGCCTACGCCATCATCCGGGCCCACAAGCAGGCCGTCGAGCACCGGCTCTGCACGCTCATCGCGGAGGACCGGCCCGCGGTGGACGACCCGGGACAGCTGGCCCGGCACCTGTTCCTGCTTCTGGAGGGCGCCTTCGCCCACCACGGCATCCACGGCAAGGGACTGCTGACCGAAGCCCGCGAGATCGCTCGCGGCCTCCTCACCTGACGCGCCCGCGGGCAGCGCACCCCGCTCGGTCCGCGTCTCGTCGAAGGCGACTGTTCGCGACGCGCCGAGAAGAGGAAGGGCACGGTGGAAGCCGATGACGAACTGTCGCCGCTGTGCTTCGTGACCGGATCGCGACCCGAAGCAGGTGGGCGGACCCGAAACGGGTCCTAACCGGGGGTGGAGCTGAGGGGAATCGAACCCCTGACCTTCTCGATGCGAACGAGACGCGCTACCAACTGCGCTACAGCCCCGTGGCCCGCCCTCTCGGGCTGACCTGGAGAACACTAACAGACCCCTATTCGCCCACCGCACGCCGGTGGGGGGTCAGGTCCCCGAGGAGGTCCGGCTCCTCCTCCGTGTCCACGTCGACCAGCGACGTTCCCGCCGGGACGGGCGGTGGCGGGGCCGCCGCGAGCCGGGGCAGGGACGACTCGTGTTCGGTCGGGGCCGGTTCGTCGACGGTGCGGCGGCGGGCCGGGAGGACCCCGAGCGGCTCGCCGGTGCCCCGCACGCGGGTCGGCTCGCCGTCGTCGGCGGTCCAGTCGACGTCGTCCTCGTCCTCGTCCTGCTCCGTGGCCTCGTCGTCCACGGCCGGCTCGGCGACGCGCGCCTCCTCCGGCTCGTCCTCGACCGGCCGTGGCCGGGCCAGGCGGGCAGCGCGGCGGGCGCGGATGGCCTCCTCGATCCGGACCTGGCGGCGCAGGTAGGTGAGGTAGCCGGCGAGACCGAGCCCGAGCCCGCCCGCGACCCACCAGAACACTGCGGACACCAGCAACGCGGCAGCGCCGGCGGCGAGCAGGAGCACCAGCAGCGCGAGCACGACGCGCTGTCGGAACGCGTACTTGGCGTGCGCGGCCGCGGCGGCCGCCTCCGGGTCGAACCCGCCCCGGCCGGGGCGGTAGCGGGCCGGTGGGTGTTCCCGGTCCCCGTCGGCGTGCAGGTCGGGACCGTCCGGGTCGTCGTGGACGGCGTCGGGGTCCGGGTCCCCGTCACGCACGTCACTTTCGTGCAGGTCCTCGTCACGCAGGTCGTCCCCGTGCAGGTCCTCCCCGTGGAGATCCGCCTCGTGGAGCTCGTCCTCGTGCAGGTCCTCGTCGCGGAGGTCCTCGTCGCGGAGGTCCGCACCGTCGCGGGCGTCCTCGCTCAGGTCCTCACCGCTCCGCGGGCCCGCACCGCGCCGGTCCCCGACCGCACCGTCCCGCGGCCCGCTGTCGTCGAGATCGGACTCGAGCTCCGGGGTGTCGACGGGATCCGCATCGCCGGCCCCGTCCCCGGACGGGGCGACGGACCGGGGGTCGCGCTCCCGGTCGTCGCCCCACCGGTCGTCGAGGTCGTCGTCCAGATCGTCGTCGAGGCCGTGCACGCGGCCGTCGTCGTCGATCTCGGCGTCGAACCCGTCGTACCGCTCGTACCGGTCGTCGTCGCGGCCGCGCGGGTCCGGGACCTCGCCCCGGGCCTCGACCAGCTCGCCGACGGTGCTCGGAGCGGATCGTTCCATCAGGCCCACCTCCGGGTATCGATGCCGCGTCGGACGTTCCAGCACCCGGCCGGACAGCAGCGCCGGGCTCAGCCGGGCCACCTCCTGCTGGCGCCGGGCGACGGTCGGCACGAGGATCAACAGCCACAGCACGACCAGACCCACGAAGATCAGAGAGCTGGGCACGGCTGCCTCCTCCCCGACCGGCGCAGTCCACCCGGTGCGACGGCCCCGACCCGCCCACCGCAGATCACCATAAGAGGGGAACCCCGCGGGATCCGGCCGCGACGCGCCGTCGTCGCTCGGTCGGACGGCGCGAAGCCAGGGACGGGAGGGGCCCGTGTGACACGAGTGGGTGCTACCAGGACTACTGGTGATTAGGACCGGGCCGCGCGCCCCTCCCGGATCAGCTTGCCGGTGAAGCCCCCGACCGGGGCTTCCTCCGCGGTCACGGCGTAGCTGTAGTGGTCGCGCCAGGCGCCGTCGACGTCGAGGTAGCGGCGCAGCAGCCCCTCCCGCCGGAACCCGAGCTTGACCAGCACGGCGATGCTGGCCTCGTTCTCCGGCCGGACGGTGGCCTCCACCCGGTGCAGCCCGACCGGCCCGAAGCAGTGGTCGAGAACCAGCGCGACCGCGGCCGTGGTGATCCCGCGCCCGCTGAGCTGCGAGTCCACCCAGTACCCGACGTACGCCGAGAGCAGCGGCTCCCGCACGATGTTGCCGACCATGACGTGACCGGCGAGCTCGCCGTCCACGGCGATCGTGAACGGCAGCGCCAGCCCGCGCCGCGCCGAGGCGCGCAGTGCGTACCAGCGGCCGGGCCACTCGACCGAGGAGTTCCGGCGCGCCCAGCCGCCGTGGGTGGTCGGCTCCCAGGGCCGCAGGCGTGCCTCGTCACGCAGCCGGATCCGGGACCAGTCGCCGGCGTCGCGCAGCCGGATCGGCCGCAGCCGCACCTCGTGCCCACCCACCCGCAGCGGGCCGAGCCGTGCCGGCCACCCCGGGTGGCTCCCGGGCGGCTCCGGCACGCTGGGTGGGGGCACGCCGGTCAGCCGCGACCGCGGGTCACGAGCTCGATCTCCTCGCCGACGGTCAGTTCGGTGACCCCCTCCGGGACGACGGCGAGCGCGTTGACCTCGGCGAGCACGGCGAGCAGGTGGGTGCCCGACATGCCGAGCGGCTGGGCCAGGAGCCTGCCGCCGTCGTCCTCGCGGAGCAGCCGGGCCGGGATGTACGACCGCCGCCCCTCCGGGGAGGTCACCGGCGAGGTCAGCTGCGCCACCCAGGTGCGACGGTGCGGTTCCTGCCCCAGCGCGAGCCGGATCAGGGGGCGCACGAACACCTCGAACAGCACGAGCGCGGTCGCCGGGTGCGAGGGGAACAGGAAGACCGGCACCGCGTCCGGTCCGAGCCGGCCGTAGCCCTGCGCCGACCCGGGGTGCATGGCGATACGGGTGTCGTCGATGCCGCCGAAGTCGGACAGGCCGCTCTTGGCCTCGGCCGCCGCGGACCCGCCGCCTGCCCCGCAGACGACGACGACCTCGCTGGCCGGCAGCAGGTCCTCCACGGCTCCGCGGATCTCGGCCGCACTGCTCCCGACGGTGCGCGCCCGGTTCGTCTCCGCGCCGGCCTCCCGCGCGGCCGCGGTGAGGGCGTGCGAGCAGACGTCCGCGACCTGCCCGGCCGACGCCGACCGGCTCACCTCGACCAGCTCGTCGCCGACCGCGACGACCGACACCCGCGGCCGCGGGTGCACCAGCAGCTTGTCCCGCCCGGCCGCGGCCAGCATCGCGACCTGCGCCGACCCGACGATGTCGCCCTCGCGGACGGCGACGTCACCGGACTGCACGTCCTCGCCGATCCGGCGCACGAAGCCCGCCGAGGGCACGCTGCGGTGCACCGTCAGCCGGGCCGTGCCGCCGTCGGTCCAGCCGGCCGGCACGACGGCGTCGGCCAGCGTCGGCAGCGGCGCCCCGGTCGCGACCCGCACCGCCTGCCCGGGCTGCAGCCGAAGCGGTTGCCGGGACCCGGCGGCGATCTCGCCGACCACCGGGACGGAGACCGGGGCGGCCTCGCCGGCCCCGGCGACGTCGACGCTGCGCACCGCGTAGCCGTCGATGGCGGCCTGGTCGAAGACGGGGAGCGGGCGCGCGGCGACGACCTCCTCGGCGCTGCGCAGCCCCTGCGCGTCCGCGATGGCGACCCGCACCGGGGCAGGCCGCACCGCCACGTCCAGGATCCGGGTCAGGTGCTCGGTGACCGTTCGCACGTCAGTCCTTCAGGCGGTCGGTCAGCCAGCCGCGCAGGCTCTCGCCGTACTCGGGGTGCTGCAGCATGTGGTCCACGAAGGCGCGGACGTAGCCGGCCGGGTTGCCCAGGTCGTGCCGGCCGCCCTCGTGCACGACGACGTGCACCGGGTGCCCCTCGTCGATGAGCAGCGCGACGGCGTCGGTCAGCTGCAGCTCGCCGCCCGCACCCGGGCCGATCCGCTCCAGCGCGTCGAAGACCGCCCGGTCCAGCAGGTAGCGGCCGGCGGCGGCGAAGGTCGACGGTGCCTGGTCGGCCGGCGGTTTCTCGACCATGCCGTGCACGCGCTTGACGTCGTCGTCCCCGGTGTCGGTGACCTCGAAGACGCCGTAGGCGGAGATCTGATCGCGCGGCACGTCGAACGCGCAGAGGACGCTGCCGCCGTGCGCGGCGCGCACCTCGGCCATCCGCGCGAGCACCCCGGTCGGGTACACGAGATCGTCGGGCAACAGGACGGCGACGGCCTCCTCGCCCTCGGCCAGCGCCGGCGCGGCCTGGGCCACGGCGTGCCCGAGCCCCTTCGGTTCGTGCTGGTAGACGGAGTCGACCTCGAGGAGGCCGGGCGCGCGGCGGACGCGCTCCGCGAGCGCCTCCTTCCCCCGGGACTCCAGGGTCTCGACCAGTTCCTCGTCCGGGCGGAAGTACGCCGCGACGGAGTCCTTGCCCGGCGAGGTGACGATCAGCAGCCGCTCCGCGCCGGCCTCGGCGGCCTCGGCCGCGACGAGCTCGATGCCCGGGGTGTCGACGACGGGGAGCAGCTCCTTCGGCACGGACTTGGTGGCCGGCAGGAACCGCGTGCCGAGGCCGGCCGCGGGGACCACGGCGGTACGGAACGCCCCTGCCGTGCTGGAGGTCTGCGCGCTCATGGTCGGCGAGCCTATCCATCGCACTAGCCTGGAGCCGTGACGGCTCGCGCTGACGACACCGACGGATCGTCCCCTGATCAGGGCACATTTCCCGACGACGAGAAACGCTCGCTCCGGCGCCGCCTGCTGGACGCCCGCGCGGCCCGGTCGCCGGAGGACCGCGCCGCGGCGACCGCTGACCTGATCCGGCATGTGATCTCTATCGCATCCGGGGTGTCCGGTCCGGTCGCGTGCTACCTCCCGATCGGGCCGGAACCCGGCGTGGCCGGCCCCGGGACGGCCACGCTCCCGGACGCCCTGCTGGCCGCCGGCCACGAGGTGCTCGCGCCCGTCGTGCCGGCCGCGCCGGGACCGCTGGACTGGACCCGCTACACCGGGCTGGACGACCTGCAGCGCGGACCGCTCGGCGTGCGCGAACCGGTCGGCCCCCGGCTGGGGGCCGCGGCGATCGGCACCGCGGCGCTGGTGCTGGTCCCGGCACTGGCGGTCGACCGCCGGGGGCGGCGGCTCGGCCGGGGCGGTGGGTACTACGACCGGACGCTCCCGCTCGTGTCCCCCGGCACCCCGACCGTGGTCCCGCTGCACGACGACGAGCTCGTCGACGAGCTCCCCGCCGAGCCGCACGACGTCCCCGTGGCGGCGGTGGTGCTGCCGCGCGCCGGAGTGGTGCACCTCTCGACCTGACCGCTCGGACGGCTCGGACTCTCCGCCGCGACCAGGTATGCTGGCACTCGCAGCCCTGGAGTGCCAGGACGTCGCGGCGCCCGGCTGCTCCAGCGCACCGAGCCGTCCGGAGGAAGTTGTGCCGACCTACCAGTACGCATGCACGGCGTGTGACCACCGCTTCGAGGCGGTTCAGGCGTTCTCCGACGACGCCCTCACGACCTGCCCGAACTGCGAGGGCAAGCTGCGCAAGGTCTTCTCCTCGGTCGGCATCGTCTTCAAGGGCAGCGGCTTCTACCGCACCGACTCGCGTTCCGGCTCGGTGAGCGGCAACGGCAGCTCGGACTCGTCGTCGAAGTCGGAGAGCACCTCCTCGTCGTCGTCCTCGACCTCGTCGAGCTCCTCCTCCGGCGGGTCGAGCTCGGCCGGAGGCTCCTCGTCATCGTCCACCCCCGCGGCCGCCGGGGCGAAGGCCGCCGCCTCCTGACCCGGGAGTTGTCCACAAGCGGCTGAGTTGTCCACAGGCCCGGGGACCCGGGCCGGCGGACCCGCCTTCCGGCCCTACCGTCGAGGTCACGGCTTCGACGGAGGGCGGGCATGGACGACGACGGTCATCGGGCGCGGCGCCCGTGGGACGGGCTGCTCCGCGCCCCGACCTGGTCCCGCGTCCTGCTGCTGCGCCGCGCTGCCGCGGCCGCGCTGGCGATCGCCGCGCTGGTCGTGGCGCTGCTCCCCGATCCGGCCGACGAGCGGGTCGGGGTCGTCGTCGCGGCCCGGGACCTCTCCCCCGGTGTCCCGCTGCACCCCGGCGACGTCGCGGTCGCGGGCTGGCCGCCGGAGCTGGTGCCGGCCGGTGCGCTGCGGTCGGTCGCCGACACCGGTGGCCGCGTGCCCGCCGGCCCCGTGCGCGTCGGCGAGCCGGTCACCGACCTGCGCCTGCTCGGTCCCGAGCTGGCCGCCCGGACCGGCGGGCCCGGCTCCTCCGCGGTGCCGCTGCGGCCCGCCGACCCGGCCGTCGCGGCCCTGCTGTCCCCCGGCTCCCGGGTCGACGTGATCACCGGCGGGCCGGAGGGGCCGCGCGTGCTGGCCGCGCGCGCCGGGGTGGTCGCGGTGCTGCCGCCGTCCCCGGCCGGTGGGCCGTCCCCCGGCTCCGGGGCGGGACCGCTGGTCCTGGTCGCGCTACCGGAGAGCGAGGCCACGACGGTCGCCGCCGCCACCCTCGCCGGCGAGGTCACGGTGACGCTGCGATGAGGCCGGCCCGCGCTCAGCCCCCGTGGTGCGGTGGCCGGTTCTCGGTGAACCAGCGGTCCGGGTCGCGGTCGTCCCGCTCGTCGGCCGCACCGTCGTCCGAGCGCTCGTCCGTGGTCACGGTCGGCTCGTCGCCGAAGATCTCCTCGATCCGCCGGCGCAGCCGGTCCGCGGATTCGCTCATCACTCCATGGTGCCGTGCCGGGAACCGCTGGGCCCCACGGAGCCTCCGTTCGGTGCCACCATGGACACAGGACGACAGGAGGGAGACCGGTCATGGGATTCCTGGACAAGGCTCGCGAGGCGGCGGAGAGCGCGCTGGAGAAGGCCGCGCCGCACCTGGAGAAGGCCAAGGAGAAGGCCGGCCCGCTGGTCGAGAAGGCCGCCGAGAAGGTCGACCACGCCACCGGCGGCAAGTACCACGAGCAGATCGGCGGGGTGAAGGGCAAGGTCGAGAGCGCGCTCGGGCACCCCGGCGAGACCACCCCGGGTGGGGGCACGGGCAGCGACGCGGTCCCGCCGGTGCCGCCGGCGCCGCAGGACAACGCTGCGGAGTCGACGGGTGGTCCGGCGACCCCGCCCACGCCGCCGTCGGACGACCGGAAGGACGGTGGCGTCCCGCCGGTGCCGCCGCCGAGCTGACCCGCAACGGCGGGCGTGTCCCGGCGGAGCCGTTCCGCCGGGACCGTCCGGCCCGAGGACCGGATCGTCCGTGCCCAGGGCGGCGCGCGTCCGCGCCGTCAGTCGTCCAGGCCGGACAGCTCCGAGATCACGTGCGGGACCAGCGGGGTCAGCGTGGCCATGCCGTCGCGCACCGCGGCGCGGGACGCGGCCAGGTTGACCACCAGCGTGCTGCCGGACACTCCCACCACCCCACGGGACACGCCGGCGTCGACGGCGCCGGCGGCGAGCCCGGAGGCCCGGATGGCCTCGGCGATGCCCGGCACGGGCCGGTCCAGGACGCCGGAGGTCGCGTCCGGCGTGACGTCGCGCGGCGAGACACCCGTGCCGCCGACGGTCACCACGAGATCGACGCCACCGATCACGGCCGTGTTCAGCGCGCTGCGGATCGCGACCACGTCGCCCGGAGCGGTCACCACGCCGTCGACGACGAAGTGCGCCTCCTCCAGCAGCTCGGTGACCAGCGGCCCCGTGCTGTCCGAGCGTTCACCGGCGCTGACACGGTCGTCGACGATCACCACGAGGGCGCGGCCGATCTGCGGATCCGGCATCTCCATGGTCGTCACCCTATCGCCGGGCCGATCGCGCCCGGGGGAGGCCGTGCCGGCACGGGGAGGGGGAACCCGCACCGGCACGACGCTCCGGAACGCGTTCGATGGGGCACCACCGAACACGGGCACAGCCCATCACGAGGTCCTTCACCAGTCAAACAGCTGAGGCCCGGTCCACCCGGCCGGAACCCCGCCGCTCACTGCTCGCCGAGGGTCACCCGGACGGTGCGGTCCTGCAGCTGGAGCTCGACGACGGTGCCGGGCGGCTGCGAGCGGACCGCGGCCTGCAGGTCGGTGCCGGTCGCGATGCGCTGGTCACCGAGCCGGACCACCAGGTCGTTCGGGCGCAGGCCCGCCTGCTCCGCCGCGCCGCCGGGGGTGACGGTGCGGACCACCGCGCCGCGTAGCTGCGGATCGTCGGTGACCTCCACGCCGAGCACGGCGTGGGTGGCCGGCCCGCCGGTGCGGAGCTGGTCGGCGATCCGCCGGGCCTGGTTCATCGGGATCGAGAAGCCGACGCCGATCGAGCCACCACCCGGGCCGGCCGTGGCGATCGCCGAGTTGATGCCGACGACCCGGCCCCGCATGTCGACGAGCGGGCCGCCCGAGTTCCCGGGGTTGATCGCCGCGTCGGTCTGGATCGCGTTGAGCACGGTGGAGGCGTTGCCGGCCTCGCCACCCACGCTCACCGCCCGGTCCAGTGCGGACACGATGCCGGAGGTGACCGACCCGCCCAGCCCGAGCGGCGAGCCGATCGCGGTGACCTGCTGGCCGACGCGGACGCCCTCGGAGTTGCCGAGCTCCACCGGGGTGAGGCCGCCGAGCTGGACCCGCACCAGCGCGACGTCCGACTCCGGGTCCTGCCCGACGACGGACCCGACCGCGACCCGGCCGTCGTGGAGGACCACGCGCAGCGTCCCGCCGGTCGCCGCCGGCTGGACGACGTGGCTGTTGGTGAGGATCAGCCCGTCCTCGCTGATCACCATCCCGGATCCCTCGCCGCGGCCGCCCATGTTGCCGGTCCCGCCCTCGACCCGCAGCTGCACCACGCTGGGTAGCACGCGGGCGGCGACCGCCTCCACCGGGGTGACCGGCAGGTCGGACTCGACCTCGGGGACCGGCTCGGCGAGCACCCCGCCACCGGACGCCGAGGAGCGGGTGATGTCGGTGCCGATCGCGCCACCGACGGCGCCGGCGACCAGCGCCAGGATCAGCCCCCCGACCAGGAGCGCGAACGTCCGCCGGGACCGGCGCGGTGGTGGGGGCTCGCCCACCCCGGTGGCCTGCGGGTACGGGCCGGAACCGGGGTACGGCGGCACACCGTGCGCCCAGACCGGTGGTTCCTGCGGGGGTGGGCCGCCGTGTGCCGGCGGGTACCCGCCGGTCGCGGGGTCGCCGGCGGGGTCGGTGCTCGAGCCGGGGCGGGCCCACGGGCTGGCCGGGACCGTCCAGCGGTCGGTCGGCGGTTCCTCGGTGGAGCCGGCGGTGTCCGCCGCGTCACCGGCCCCGCCACGGTCGTCCTCCCCCGCCCCGGCGGCACCGCTCTCCGGGTCTCCGGTCGCGGCACCACCGTTCTCCGCGTCCGCGGTCCCGGCCTCGCCGGGGTCCGTCCCGCCGGCCCCGTCCCGGCCCGTGTCCTCCCGCGTGGCGGAGGCACCGGTGTCCTCGGGCGCGGATCCCGCCGCTCCGGCCCCGCCGGACACCTTCGGGTCCGTCCCGGGTCCGTCGTCGGGCGGGTTGTCCTGGGCCATGCGTCACCGTCCGTCGTCGCCTGCGCGGCCCGCCGTCCCGGGCCACCCCTCCAGGCTATGGGCTGCCGGGCTCCGGGACGTGACGGCCCGGCAGCGCCATCGCGAGCAGCGCCCCGCCCTCGGGGGCCCGGCCGGCGCGGACGTCCCCGCCGTGCCGGGCCGCGGCCTGCGCGACGATCGACAGGCCGAGCCCGGAGCCGGGCATCGTCCGCGAGGTGTCGGCCCGGTAGAAACGTTCGAACACGTGCGGCAGGTCCTCCGCGGCGATCCCGGCGCCGGCGTCGGCGACCTCGATCACCAGCCAGTCCGGCGCGATCTGGATCATCGACAGCCGCACGGTGCCGCCGGGCGGGCTCCACTTCACGGCGTTGTCGAGCAGGTTCAGCACCGCCCGCTCGAGGGCGCTGGCGTCGCCGTCCAGGGTCCAGGGCGTCAGGTGGACGTCGAACTCGATCTCCCCGGCCCGTCGCCGTACCCGGGCCAGTGCCCGCTCGACGATCTCGCTCAGCTCCAGGGCCTCGGTGGTCATCGTGGGTGCGTCGTCGCGGGCCAGCTCGACCAGGTCCCCGACCAGGTGCGAGAGCTCCTCGACCTGGGCGCGGACGTCGGCGAGCAGCTCCGCCCGGTCCTCCGCCGGCAGGTCGGGCGTGTCCGGCCGGTCGGCCGCGGCGAGCAGCTCCAGGTTGGTGCGCAGCGACGTCAGCGGGGTCCGCAGCTCGTGCCCGGCGTCGGCGACGAGGCGCCGCTGCTGCTCCCGCGACGCGGCCAGCGCCCCGAGCATCGCGTTGAAGCTGATCGTCAGCCGGGCCAGCTCGTCCGACCCGGACACCGGGATCGGCCGCAGGTCCCCCGTGGTGGCGACCCGCTCGGTCGCCGCGGTGAGCCGCTGCACCGGCCGCAGCCCGGCCCGGGCGACGGCGGCACCGGCCAGGCCGGCCAGCACGACACCGCCGAGCCCGACCAGCGGCAGCGCGGTCCCCATCCGCGACACCACCCGGGTGATCGTGTCGAGCCGCTGGGCGAGGACGAGGGCGCGGCCGTCCCCGGCCTGCACGGCGACGATCCGGTACGGGACCCCGGCCATCACCTCCGTCCGCCCCGGCTGGGTCGGGCCGCCCTGGGCCACTGCCAGCTCCGGCTCGCCGACCGGCGGCATCGACGACGGGTCGGCCGACGTCGCCAGCCCGGACGAGTACACGAGCGCGATGTGCAGGTCGGCCGCGCCCAGGACGGCCGGTGGCAGCGCCGCCAGCAGCTGCGGTTTGATCAGATCGCTCTGCGCGGCGAGGTAGGCGCGCTGGCGGAGCGTCTCGTCGAGCGCGCTGGTGAGGTTCTGCCGGACGACGAGGAAGGCGGCCGTCGACACGACCAGCACCATCGTCGCGGCGACCAGCGCGGCGAGGACGCCGATCCGGGCGCGCATGGTGAAGCGTTCGCGGTCGTGGGCGCGCTCGCCGTGCAGCCGCTGCCACCACCGTTCGACCCGCTCCTCGGTGGGGCTGAGCTGCCGCGGGTCGGTCACGGCGGTGACTCCCGCAGCACGTACCCGACCCCGCGGACGGTGTGGATCAGCCGTGGCTCCCCCTCGGCCTCGGTCTTGCGGCGCAGGTACCCGACGTAGACCTCGAGCGCGTTGCCGCTGGTCGGGAAGTCGTAGCCCCACACCTGTTCGAGGATCTGCGCGCGGGTCAGCACCCGGCGCGGATGGGCGAGCAGCAGCTCCAGCAGCGAGAACTCGGTCCGGGTCAGGCTGATCGGCCGTCCGCCGCGGGACACCTCGCGGGTCTCCGGGTCCAGCGACAGGTCGGCGAAGGTGAGCGCCGCGCTCGTCCCGTCGCCGTCGGCGGCAGGTTCGACCGTGCGCCGCCGCAGCAGCGCCCGCAGCCGGGCGAGCAGCTCCTCCAGCGCGAACGGTTTGGGCAGGTAGTCGTCGGCGCCGGCGTCGAGCCCCGCGACCCGGTCGGACACGGCGTCCCGCGCGGTCAGCACGAGGATCGGCAGCTCGTCACCGGCGCTGCGCAGCCGCCGGCAGACCTCGAGCCCGTCGAGCCGGGGCATCATCACGTCGAGGACGAGCGCGTCCGGCCGGTCGGTGAGCATCTTGTCCAGCGCGGCCTGGCCGTCCTCGGCGAGGTCGACCTGGTAGCCGTTGAAGGCCAGCGAGCGGCGCAGCGAGTCCCGGACCGCCTTGTCGTCGTCGACGACCAGAATGCGCATGCCGCCCAGTCTCGCCCAGGTGGCTGAGAGGCGTCTGAGCGGACCCTGATCAGCGGACATCTGGTTCACTGGCGCCGTGACCGATCCGGGTGACGTGCGCTTCTCCAACCGGACCGGCCGCCCGCCGGGCCGCTACATCACGCTCGCGTCCCGGTTCCTGCCCGGCATCCGCCGGGTGCAGGAGCAGATCGAGCCGTACGCCGCGTTCTGGGAGGACCACAACCGCGGCGAGCTCGCCCGCACGGGGCCGCTGTGCGTCACGCTCGGCGACTCGATGGCGCTCGGTGTCGGTGCCGCGTCGCCGGACGGCGGCTGGGTCGGCCGCCTGGCCGCCGCGCTGCCCCGGCACCGGATCGTGAACCTGGCGCAGTACGGCGCCCGGGTCGACGACGTCCTGGCCCAGCAGCTCCCGGCCGCGGAACGGCTGCGCCCGGACCTGCTCCTCTGCCTGATCGGCGCGAACGACCTCCTGCAGCCCCGGCACCAGGACGGCACGGGGAACCGGTACGCGGTGCTGCTCGACCGGCTGCCGCCGGGGACCGTGATCGGTAACCAGCCGGGGACGTTCGCGGCGGCGCTGCAGGTCAACGGCCTGATCGACGACGCCGTGCGGTGCCGCGGGCTCGTGCTGGCCGAGTTCAGGGACCCGCGGACGCGGCACTGGCACGGCAAGCTGGCCTCGGACCGGTTCCACCCCAACGACCGCGGCCACGCCGCGATCGCCGAGGTGTTCACCGAGGCCCTGCGCCGGGCGGGCCGCTAGCTGGACACGGCCGCGAGCTCGCGGCGCGCGGTCGCCTTCTCGGAGCGGCCGGCGAGGACCGCGAGGCCCAGCCCGACGACGGCCAGGCCGGCCGCGACGACGTTCGGCGACGCGTAGCCGTACCCGGCGGCGATCACCGCACCACCGAGCGCCGCGCCGACCGCGTTGGCGACGTTGAACGCGGCCTGGTTCGCCCCCGAGGCGAGGTTGGGCGCGTCCCCGGCCGCGTTGATGATCCGCAGCTGGACGGCCGGGACCATCGCGAACGTCGTCACCGCGAAGGTGAACAGCGCGATCACCGCGGTCGCCTGGTTCTGCAGGGCGGGCACGAAGAGCAGCGCGACGACGGCGTCCGCGACCAGCGCCGCGTAGATCGTCGGCAGGGTGGCGATGTCGGCGAGCCGGGCGCCGACCATGTTCCCGACGGTCATGCCGACGCCGAACAGCGCGAGCAGCAGCGTCACCTCGGTCGGGGTGAAGCCGGCGATCTCGGTGAGCATCGGGGTGACGTAGCTGTAGGTGGTGAACAGGACGGCGCCGCCGACCGTCGCGACGAGCAGCGCCATCCACACGGGGCGGCGGGCCAGCGCGCGCATCTCCTGGCCGATGCGGACTCCGGCGGCGCTGCGGACGTCCGGCACGCAGAGGGCGACCGCGGCCGCGGCGGCCGCGGCGATCAGCCCGACGACGGCGAACACCCAGCGCCAGCCGATCTGCTGGCCGAGCAGTGTCCCGACCGGCACACCGGCCACGTTGGCGAGGGTGAGCCCGGCGAACATCGTCGCCATCGCTCGGGCCCGGCGGTCCGGGGCGACCAGGCTGCCGGCGACGACCGCGCCGATGCCGAAGAACGCGCCGTGCGGCAGGCCGGCGAGGAAGCGGGCGCCGAGCACGAGGCCGTAGCCGGGCACGATCGCCGACAGCACGTTGAACGCGGCGTACCCGCCCATCAACGCGATGAGCACGTGCTTGCGCGGGAACCGGTTCGCCGCGGCGATGAGCAGCGGTGCGCCGACGACGACGCCGAGCGCGTAGCCCGAGATCAGTCGTCCGGCGCCGGGAATGTCGACGCCCAGCCCGCCGGCGACGTCGGGCAGCAGACCCATGATCACGAACTCGCCGGTGCCGATCGCGAAGGCGCCGACCGCGAGAGCGGCGAGCGCGAGCGAGGGGCGCGTGGTGACGGCACGCATCGGTGACCCTTCCTGGGAGGAGCGGGGAGTTATGTCTCCGAGATGACGAACGACGCCCTTGACGCGAATAACCACGTTAGGCGAGGAAATCCGGAGGCGCCACCGGGAACGCTGTCCTCTGCGTCACGTCTCTGGTGAGGTGTTCCGATGGCGACCGGGAAGCTTCCGCGCAAGGTCTACGAGACCGAGCTGTTGCGGCTGCAGGGCGAGCTGTTGCGACTGCAGGAATGGGTCCGGGAGACCGGCTCCCGGATCGTCGTCGTGCTCGAGGGACGCGACGCGGCCGGCAAGGGCGGTGCGATCCAGCGGGTCAGCCAGTACCTCAACCCCCGGTTCTGCCGGATCGTCGCGCTGCCGGCACCGAGTGCACGCGAGCGCGGCCGGTGGTACTTCATGATCCACCACCTGCTGGCGTCGATCCCGTGGCAGCCGGTCGACCGGCGGGTGCTGACGCTCCCGGAGCGGCCCGCGACCGGGGGCTACGAGCGGCCACCGCGCGAGGTGCAGCGGGACGTGCCGGACCACGCCGCGAGTCTGCTGGAGTAGCCCCACTCGTCCGGCTGCCCCGAAGGCCGCGGCGTACGACCTCGCGCGGCCCGCGCTCACGGGGCGGCCGGGATGGCGGCGCCCCCGCCACGGGGCGCCGCCGTCGACCGGTGGGTTCAGGCCCCCGGCAGCGAGTGGTGCTCCACCCAGTGCTGCGCGATGTCTCCCCGGGTGGCGACCCACACGCCGTCCTTGCTGGTGATGTGTTCCAGGAACCGACGGAGCGCCGTCAGCCGACCGGGCCGGCCCACCATGCGGCAGTGGAGCCCCACGCTCATCATCTTGGGGCGCGCCAACCCGTCCGGGTCGCCTTCCTCGTAGAGGGTGTCGAACTGGTCGCGGAGGTAACGGTAGAAGGGTTCCGCGTCGCTGTATCCCTGCGGCAGGCAGAATCGCATGTCGTTGCAGTCGAGCGTGTACGGCACGACCAGGTGGGGCTTCTTCTCGCCGTCGGACTTCTCGACCGTCATCCAGAACGGCAGGTCGTCGCCGTAATAGTCGGAGTCGTAGAGCAGGCGCCCGTCGTCGACGACGAGCCGCCGGGTGTTGGGCGAGTCCCGCCCGGTGTACCAGCCCAGCGGCAGGCCACCGGTCATCTCCTGCATGATCTCGAGCGCCTGCTCCATGTGGGCGCGCTCGACGTCCTCGGGGACCTCCTGGTAGTGGATCCACTTCAGCCCGTGGCAGGCGATCTCGTGGCCGCGCTTGAGGAACGCCTCGGTGACCGCGGGATGGCGCTTCAGTGCGGTAGCCACGCCGAAGACGGTCAGCGGCAGGCCGAACCGGTCGAACTCCCGCAGGATCCGCCACACGCCCTGGCGGGAGCCGTACTCGTAGATGCCGTCCATCGACATGTGGCGGCTCGGGTACGGGGTCGGGTTGAACATCTCGGAGAGGAAGGTCTCGGCGGTCGGGTCGCCGTGGAGAACGTGGTTCTCCCCGCCTTCCTCGTAGTTCAGGACGAACTGTACGGCGATCCGTGCACCGCCCGGCCATTTCGGGTCGTAGCCGTCCTCCCCGTAGCCGACCAGGTCCCGGGGGTATTCGGCGGTGCTGTCATACACGGAAGGCAACGACATCATGACCTCTCGATCGCGGCGAGCATCGACGACACCGGCCGCCGGCTCCGTGGTGAATGATTCTGGTCGCCGTGCCACGCCGACGCGGGTCGGTGGCGGCGCGGACCGACCGCGGCACCGTCACGCGCCGCGCCTGCTGGGGGTCGCCCACGCTGCCCTCCTCCCCGTCGAGCCCGGACCCAGGCCCGGCACCGCTCGTAATGGAATCATTTTTCCGCTTGGTGGACATGGTTCGACCGGGTGACGCTGCCGGACACGACATGGCCGCCGCGTCCACGGGCGGCGCTCGGACGTCGGCGCCTCAGGCGGCACCGTCGTCGTCGGTGAAGCCGTACTCGGCGGCGAGGTCGTGGACGGGCAGGGTGCGCCCGGCGTGGCGGGCGACGTCATAGTCCTGCAGGAGAGCGCGGACCGCCCGGCCCGGGAACTCGATGGAGTCGGAGCCGGGCGGCAGTGCGTCGCCGAGCGCGGCCGTGATCGCTTCGGTGCGGGTCAGGCCGGGCGCGAGGGCCAGCGCGGTGACCCCGTGGGGGCGCAGGTCCTGGGCAAGCCCGTAGGCGAGGCGGCTGATGCCGGTCATCGCGAGGTCGTAGAACAGGTGCCCGGCGAGGACGCCGGTGTCGTTGCCGTCGGTGTAGCCGGTCAGCACCGCCAGGCCCCGGCGCCGGATCAGCAGGGGCGCGGCGTGCCACGCGGTCAGCGCGTGGCCGCGGACGCCGGCGTCGATCATGTTGTGCCAGTGCTCCCAGGGCAGGGTCCAGAACGGGCCGCCGGCGAACGGGAGCGCGTTGCCGTCGAAGGCGTTCGCGACGAGCAGGTCCAGGCCGGCGTGCTCGGTCCGGACCCGCTCGAACAGTGCCGCGACCCCCGCGTCGTCGGTGACGTCGACGGCCACGGGCACGCCCTGCCCGCCGCGGGATCGGACCTGCTCGGCGGTGTCCTCGACGGTGCCGGGCAGCTCGGACCGGCGACGGGCCCGCGTCTCGCGGTCGGCGACGTAGACCGTGGCGCCGATCTCGCCCAGGGCGAGCGCGATGCCGCGGCCCACACCGCGTGCGGCGCCGGTGACCACCGCGACGACCGGACTCGTCGGGTTCTGGACGCGAGCGGGTGCACTCATCGCCTTCTCTCCTCTGCTCGATTTGCCCGGACCGAGTTAGGTGGGTATATAACCACATATGAGCCGCCGTGTGGTGCCCGATGCCGAGCCGCTGTGGCGGGCGCTGGCCGATCCGACCCGGCGGGCGATCCTGGACGCGCTGCGCCACGGACCCCGCACCACCGGGGCGCTGGCCGGGGCGTTCCCCACGACCCGCTACACCGTGATGGGCCACCTCGACGTGCTGGTCGACGTCGGGCTGGTCACCGTCGAGCGCCGCGGCCGGGAGCGGCTCAACCACCTCAACCCCGTGCCGTTGCGACAGGCCTACGAGCGGTGGGTCCGGCCGCTGGCGTCCACCGCGGCGGACACCGTGCTCGGCCTGGAGGAGGCACTCGTGACCGGAGGGAACGCGATGATCGGCATGGCACCGGCGATGGAGGTACGCGCGCAGCACCACGTGGCGGCCGATCCCGCTCGGACCTGGCGCACGGTGATGAACCTGCCGCAGTGGTGGCCCCGGCGGTGGAGCGAGGACCAGCGCCTCGTGTTCGAGCCGTGGGTGGGTGGCCGGCTCGGCCCGACTGCCGGCTCGAACCCCGGGGGCTTCGACACCGGCGCGGAGGGCGAGCTCTGGGGAGTGCTCGCCGCGCTGCGACCGCACCGAGAACTCGTCGTCGACGGCGCCATGGGCCTGCCCGGCCCCGTGCTCGGCCAGTGGCGACTGCAGCTCGAGCCGGTCGGCGCCACCACCACGACGGTGACCGTCGAGCACCGCGTCCTCGGTGCGGTCAGCGAGGAGGACCGGGACTGCTACGCCGCCGGATGGCCCGACACCCTGGCCGCGCTCGCGCGCTGTGCCCAGGAACGATGAGCCCGCAGCGTCGCAGGGTCACCGGCGGCCGCTGCGCCCCCGGGGCCGCAGCCGACCGGACTCTGCGGGATGCGCCCCCGGATCTGCCCCACGACGACGACGGCGCCGACCGGGAGCGGGGGAAGCCCAGGTAGGCTCGCCGCAGGCCCTCGTAGCTCAGGGGATAGAGCACCGCTCTCCTAAAGCGGGTGTCGCAGGTTCGAATCCTGCCGGGGGCACGCAGGTCAGAGGCACATCGACGATCCGCCTGGCCATCCCCGTGGAGCTAGACGTGGAGCGAGTTGCCGTTAGGCTCGCTCCATGGCGGGACCTCGCAGCGCACGACGACGCCAACGCGGAGAGATCCACACGCTCCCGAGCGGATCGCTGCGGGTGCGCGTGTATGCCGGCATCGACGCCCTCAGTGGCAAGCGGAACTACCTCGTCGAGACCGTGCCCGCCAGCCCGAAGGCCAGGGCCGAAGCCGAGCGGATCCGCACGCGGTTCATCAACCAGGTCGACGAGCAGCGCAACCCCCGGACCAAGGCGACCGTGAACCAACTCATGGACCGCTATCTGGAGCTGCTCGACGTCGAGGAGACGACCTGGCAGCGCTACGAGCAGACGATCCGCTGCCACATCCGTCCGCTGCTCGGAGAGCTCACGGTCGCGAAGCTCGACGGCGAGACGCTTGACAGCCACCAGGCCATCCTCCGCCGCTGCCGGGACCACTGCGATGGCCGGCGCAAGATCGCGCACGCCGTTGAAGGCCCGCATGACTGCTCCGAAGCCTGCCGTCCACACGTCTGCAAGCCGCTCGCGACGTCGTCGATCCGGAAGGTGCACTACTGCCTCAGCGGCGCCTTGAGCCGGGCCGTCCGCTGGCGCTGGGTCACGGTCAACCCCCTCGATCAGGCAGAGCCGCCTCGCGGCTCCCGCAACGAGCCGGACCCACCGACCGCCGAGCAGGCCGCGACGATCCTCAACGCGGCGTTCCGCGATGCCTGGTGGGGTACCTTCCTCTGGCTCGCCATGACGACCGGCGCTCGACGTGGCGAACTGTGCGCGCTGCGCTGGGACCGGGTTGACCTCGACCGAGCCGTCATCACAATCCGGACCAGCATTGCGCAGCACAACACGAAGACATGGGAGAAGGACACCAAGACCCATCAGCAGAGGCGGATCGCGCTCGACGCTGACACCGTCGCTCTTCTCCGTGCGTACAGGGTGCAATGCGAGTCCGATGCGGCGGCTCTGGGTATCCCGCTGGCGGCCGAGGCACGGGTCTTCTCCGACGCTTTCGATGGGAGCACCTGGCGCCGGCCGTCGTCGGTCTCCAACCGCTACGTGCGGATGTGCGCCAAGCTCGGGTGGGACATGCATCTGCACCAGCTTCGCCACTACTCGGCCACCGAGTTGATCTCTGCGGGAGTGGATGTCCGGACCGTGGCGGGACGTCTCGGCCATGGGGGCGGCGGCTCGTTGACTCTCCGTGCGTATACGGCGTGGGTCGCGGAGGCCGATCAGCGTGCGATGAAGTCGGGGGTCCGGATGCCGGGGCTTCCGACTGGCGTTCACAACGGCGGCCAACTCGTCCCTTCTCCCCAGCGTCCTCCCTCCGGTGACAGCCCGTACCAGCGGATTGCCTCGGACCTGCAGGGCGCAATCACGTGTGGAGTTCTCAAGGCGGGCCAAGAGTTACCGACCGTGGCCGCTCTCCGGCAGCGCTACGGGGTGTCTGCCGGGACAGCGAACCGAGCGGTCGCACTGCTCAAGGAAGCCGGTCTGGTGGAAGCGGCCCGGGGCCGTCGAGCGCGGGTGGCTCAGCGAATCAGCCCGTTGTCAACGGCGGCTCAATCTGGACCCCTGTGCGACGGCCGAAAACGGACCCCCTGTGGTTGATGGTTGTCAGTCGTTGGTCTTGGTGGCGGCGGGGACGCGGCCGAGGTCGCGGTCCTTGAGTCGGTAGCTGTCGCCCTTGAGGGAGATGACCTCGGCGTGGTGGACGAGGCGGTCGATCATCGCTGCGGCGACGACGTCGTCGCCGAACACCTCGCCCCAGCGGCCGAAGGGCTTGTTGGAGGTGACGATCAGGCTGGCGCGTTCGTAGCGGGACGAGACGAGCTGGAAGAACAGGTTCGCCGCTTCGGCTTCGAACGGGATGTAGCCGACCTCGTCGACGATCAGCAGCGGGACCCGGCCCAGCTTGACCAGCTCCTGCTGGAGCCGTCCGGCGTGGTGGACCTCGGCGAGGCGGGCGACCCACTCGGCGGCGGTGGCGAACGCGGTGCGGTGCCCGGCCTGGCAGGCCCGGATCCCGAGCCCGACCGCCAGGTGGGTCTTCCCGGTGCCGGGTGGGCCGAGGAACACCACATTCTCCTTCCCGGTGATGAAGTCCAGGGTGCCGAGGTGGGAGATGACGTCGCGTTTGAGGGAGCGTTGGTGGTCGAAGTCGAACTCCTCCAACGACTTCCGCGCCGGGAACCGGGCCGCCCGGATCCGTCCTTCGCCGCCGTGGGCCTCGCGGGCGGCGACCTCGCGTTGCAGGCAGGCGGCCAGGAACTCCTCATGCGTCCATCCTTCGGAGCGGGCCCGCTCGGCCAACCGCTCGACCGCCGCCGCCAACGACGGCGCCTTGAGCGCCCGGGTCAGGAATGCGATCTCCGAGGCGACGTGGCGCCCACCCGCCGCGGTGGTGGGGGTGTTCTTGGCCGCCATCAGGCCGGCACCTCCTCGTCCAGGCCCTCGAGGCCGAGGATGCGGTCGTAGTCGGACAGGGTGCGCTGCTCGACCTCAACCCCGGTCGGGGTTCGCTCGAGCTGGGCGGTGCGGGCGGCGCGCATCGCCGCGGCGGCGGCCGCGTGGGCCGGGTCGGTGAGGGTCTGATGCCGCGCCCAGCAGCGGTGGTGGCGGGCGACGCGGCGGCCGTCGCAGGACACGACGAGCACGTGGTCGAGGTCGGCGGTGACGGTGACCCTGCGTCCGACCGCGCAGGGGTGCACGGAGTAGTCGTTGGCGTCGAGGCGGACGTAGTGGTCGCGGGGCAGCCGCAGCGAGTGCGCCCAGCCGACCAGCGCCGACCCCGCAGCCAGGGGTGGCAGGACGAGCATGTGGCCGTGATCGGCTGCCCACCGGTCGACCGGACGGCAGCCGAGCCGGCGGTGCTGGCGGGTGTTCGCCCGGGCCAGCCAGACCCCGAGCTGGGCGTTGAAATCCGCCGGAGAGACGAAACGGCGGCCGGGCAGGAACGAGGTCTCCAGATAGCGGTTCCCGCGCTCGACCAGCCCCTTGGCCTCGGGGTCGCCGGGCTTGCACTGGATCACCCGGATGCCGAGCGCGCCGCGGAAGCTGTTCATCGCCTCGGTCAGCTGCGGACGCCCGCCGCGCCAGGACCCGACGGCGGACTCGTTGTCCCACACCAGCGCCCGAGGCACCCGTCCCCACCCGCCCAGCAGGGCCCAGTGCCCGGCCAGCAGGTCCGGGGCTTGGCGGGAGGGCAGCATCCGGGCGGTCATCGCCCGCGAGTAGCCCGACACCATCACCAGCACCGGTGGGCGCCCGAGCTGCCCAGCCCCGAGCGGAACATCGACCGGTGGGAACCACAGATCGCACTGCGCGAGCTCACCGGGCCGATAGTCCATGCGCGACGCGGGGTCGACCGGGACAAACTGCGGGCGCAGCTCACGGACCCGCTCCTTGAGCACCGTCAGCGAGCGTGTCCAGCCGATCCGCTCGGCGATCACCGTCGCCGGCATCTGCGGCCATTCCACCAGCAGGGCCCGGATCTGCGGCTCCACGACGTCGACGATCGAGCCCTTCGCCGGACGCTGATAGCGCGGTGGCTCATCGCTGGCCAGGGCCCGGCGCACCGTGTTCCGGCCGATCCCGAGCTTGCGGGCGATAGCCTTGATCGGCATCTGCTCCACCCGATGAAGCCGACGGATCTCCGCCCAGTCCTCCACCTTCAGCACCCCTCACTATGGCGAGAAGGGGGTCCGGGTTCACCCGTCGCCACGGGGTCAGGATTCAGGCGCCGTCAGCACCCGTCTGCACAACGCGTGGATCGGTAACCTGACCGGTCCCGGGTGGGCTCCACGATGGCCATCACCGGTGATCAGCTATCGACATCGATCCTGGTCACGAGCGGTGTGGATGTCGAGCCGTGCTCGACCAAGGTCAACCCAAACCGGCAGTAAGCGTTGGCATTCCCGTTGGCTCCGGCTCATGAGTCGGGCCGGTCTGGAAAGTTCAGGCGCATCCACTCACTGATCGGGCTCCGGGCTCCACTCCTGCTCGAGCTTGTGCTGCACCAGCGCCTGCAGGCCCGTGTCGGCGCTCAGCCGGGCGCGTTCGGCGCGCCTCAATGAAGGGCCGTCCCCGGAGGGACGGCGACCGGCAGCACCGGGTTGACCCCGCCTGCGCCGTCCAGGAAGCCTCAATGAAGGCCGTCCCCGGAGGGACGGCGACCTGAGTGGACCGGAGTCACCCTGCGGCAGGTCCTAGCCTCAATGAAGGGCCGTCCCCGGAGGGACGGCGACCGCCGCAGGTTGTGCGTGACGCGGCCGGTCTTCGTGCCGCCTCAATGAAGGGCCGTCCCCGGAGGGACGGCGACGACGGCGTCCTGGAAGTCCTGCTCCGTCGCGCCCAGGATGCCTCAATGAAGGGCCGTCCCCGGAGGGACGGCGACGCGGCGCAGCGAGCTCGTGGGAGCTCGCGTTGAAGCGGGCCTCAATGAAGGGCCGTCCCCGGAGGGACGGCGACGGGGTACTCGATCATCAAGCCGGAGCGGGCGTTCGTGCCTCAATGAAGGGCCGTCCCCGGAGGGACGGCGACGGGGTACTCGATCATCAAGCCGGAGCGGGCGTTCGTGCCTCAATGAAGGGCCGTCCCCGGAGGGACGGCGACATCGACGGGATCCGGCGCCACGCACCCACCTGCGACTTGCCTCAATGAAGGGCCGTCCCCGGAGGGACGGCGACGTCGTGGAACGCGACCACGGTGGTGCGGTGCCCGTCGGGCCTCAATGAAGGGCCGTCCCCGGAGGGACGGCGACGGTCGTCGTCAACGACCGCCGGGTCCGGTCGACCGGGCCTCAATGAAGGGCCGTCCCCGGAGGGACGGCGACGGGCAGGGAGTCGCGCACCGCCGTCCACGAGCCTCAATGAAGGGCCGTTCCAGGAGGGACGGCGACGTGCGGGTTAGACCCGATGACGTCGCGGTTCTCCCGGCCTCAATGAAGGGCCGTCCCCGGAGGGACGGCGACTCGTCGCTGCCGGTCCCGGTCGCGTTCGTGGCGCTGCCTCAATGAAGGGCCGTCCCCGGAGGGACGGCGACCGTGGGCCGGGTTCGCGCCCGGGCTGCGGGGCGCGCCTCAATGAAGGGCCGTCCCCGGAGGGACGGCGACCCCTCAGCGGCGACCCACTGCCCGAGGACGTTGCGGGCGCCTCAATGAAGGGCCGTCCCCGGAGGGACGGCGACCAGGGTGCCAAGTTGACCACCTTTGACCTGCGTCGTCGTGCATGTTCTGCGAAGCCTTGCTCGTCCGGTAGCCGATCGGGTGAAGATCGTCCTCCGTCACTGTGTTCAACCGACAGAGATTCCCAGCTCGCGCCGCGTGCGAGCGGTCGCCGGGTTTTCGAGCCGTTGGAGCGCTCGCGGATTAGATGATCAGTGCGCTGTCGCCTGTCAGCACCCGTCTCGCGCCCACCCGCTCGAGGCGTCGGCGGGATTCGTCGCCAAGCGGGCCGAGATCACAGATGAGCAACGAGTCCGTGTCGAGGTGCAGCCGGGCGACGACGTTCACCTTGAGACGGAGCATCTTGGCAGGTCTCGTGTCGACGACGAAGACGCTGTACTGAATCCGATCACCGTGCGCCTCGAGCAGCTTCGCGACGCGTGTCCGACGGATGTCGGATCCGACGTCGTAGGCCAGCAGGTATCGGTGAACGGCGTCACTCATCGGACAGTGACCCCTTTGTAGCGGTGCTGGGTTCCGTCCAGGACTCCGAGGATGAGCCGGGCCTGGACCTCCATCGCTCGACGCCAGGTGACGTCGTATCCGAAGATCGGGTGCCGGAAGGAGGTGGTGACCCGTCGTTCGTAGGCTGTGATCACTGCGGCTCGCCCGGAATCACGCAACCGGGTCGAGCCGGTCACGTGCGAGAACGAGGCAGGTTTCAGTTCGCCGTTGTTGAACGTTCCGATCACGACCGAGTCGGCGACCGGAGCACGAAATTCTTCGATGAGATCGAGCGCGAGGGCGGGCTTGTTCCGGCCACTGGAGTGGAGGAATCCGGCGTGCGGGTCGAGCCCGCAGGCGACGATCGCTCGGATGGCATCAGAGAGGAGCAGACCATAGGTCAGGTTGAGCGCAGCGTTGACCGGATCGCTCGCCGGTCGGCGGGTACGGCCGGCGAACGACGCCCACTGGCGCACGGACGGGCTGAGCATCGTCGTAAAGGCTTCGAAGTACCTGGCAGCGGCGTCACCTTCGATGCCGTAGAGCTCCGCCGTGGACGTCGCGTCGTCGGCGCGTCTCTGGAGCCGGCGAAGGGTTGCGTGGGCGTCGCCTTCGCCGTGTCGCCGGATCATGGTCGCCTGGTTGCCGATCTTTGCGGCGACGAATCCGCGGGCGAGCCCGAGGTGGCCGTTCGCGGAGGCCACGTGCTGGTGGACTCGGGGTCCGCCGTTCGGCGAGTTGGCCGACGATGCCCACCCGATCACCCGGCCGGTCCCCGAGCACCAGACCGTCGGGCATCGTCTCCACAGGAGCTCGCGAAGCAGTCCGCTGGAGACGTCGACGTTGCCGTGGACGACGAGGGCGAGTACCCGTTCGATGGGTACCGTGCGCAGCTCGTCGTCGCCCTTGACGACCCGGACGCGGCCGGACCGTAGTGCGGCGCGCGCGCCGGGAGTGGCGAGGTGCAGGACCTGGGAGTCGGGGTCGGCGACGAGCACGCGTCGCGTGACCGGTTCCAGCGCCCGTTCGTCGGGCAGGCAGACTCCCGCGTGCGAGCAGGTGCGGCATCGCGGGTCGTCGACGAGCGGTTCGGGCGCGGTCTGCGCGTCGAGCACCGCTCTCAGCCGGCGAAGCTGTTCGAGTGCGGCGTCGAGCTCGTCCGGTCCGATCGCGACGTCGGCGTACTGCCGGTGGTCGACGAACCAGATCGCGGCGGCGTCGACCGTGCGGCCCTGTTCTCGTAGCGCGATCGTCTGGAGCGCCAGTTGGACCCGCATGGCGTCGGTGACGGCCGGCCGACGCCGGACGGGAGTCGACTTGTACTCGACGACCGTCGTCCGCCCGTCGTCGTCGATCTGCACTGAATCGCAGCGGCCGACGAGGCCGTGTTCGGCGCTGAGCACGTCGACCGAGCGCATGGCCTGGGCGCGGGAGCGCCCAGGATCGTCGACGGCGTGATGCGCGGCGACGCCCACGGCGACCTGGTGGGTGTCAGTCGTCTCGCCCAACGCCTCCAACCAGGCCCTCCGTGGGCAGAAAGCATGGTGGGCAACCAGGCGGATCGGAATCGGTTGCTCGTCGACGCTGGTCACGGTGAGTCCCCGATCTGTACGGCCTCCGCGCGCAGGGCGCGGCGCTCGGGAGCGTTGTCACTGCCGAAGCGACCGATGGGAAAGCGCAACACTCCGACGACCCGTCGCGCCCGCAGCCAGGTGTGCGCGGTCTGCCGCACGAGCGGGTCGGCCGCGTACCGTTCGACGCCGTCGGTGGCCGCGACCCGCAGGTGCTCCGAGGCCAGCAGGGAGCGGACCCGCGCCGGCCGCAGAGCACCCGTCCAGTACGGGGTGAAGAAGTACTCCTGGTGCGGGCGGCCGAAGTGGCCGCTGCTCAGGGCCGCCTCGGCGACCCGCAAGGCGGTCGGCAACCACCCGAGTCCCCACAACGCGCACCACACCAGGGCGTTGTCGACCGGGCCGGGGGTGGAGAGCCCGGTCGCCGAGACGCTGTCGGAGCGGCCTCCGATCTCGTCGACGGGCTTCGACCCGTCGATTCCCGCAGCGATTCCTCCCGGGCCGCGGGCCGAGACCGCCTCGGCCACTGGCCGCAGGCGGTTCCCGACGAACTCGGATCCGCGGTTGCGCGGCTGCATCTCCCACCGGCTCGCCCCGTCGTCCTGCAGTGGCTCGTCACGTTGGTTGAAGCTCCAGTAGCTGGGCTCACCGAGCGCGGCCAGATAGCGCAGGTCCGGCCACGCGCGTGCATCGATCAGGGCGTCGAAGACGCCGTGCCGCGCACGCTGGAGCGCGGTCCACGACGCGTCGTCCTTGAACGCGCTCAGCCGCGGGCTCATGACGCCACGCCGGTCCTTGCCGGAAGCCACGTCCACCCAGCTGCGTCGCGCATCGACGTGGGCACGCACGGCGTCATCGACGACGCGGGCGGTAAGTCCCTCGGCATGCACCGTCGGTCGGGATCCCTCCCATGTCAGACGGACCTCGTGGGCGCCGGCGTCGTCGAGGATGTCGGCGAGTCCGTAGAAGGCGAGATGGTGCAGGAGCACGGAGGGCTCGGAGCCGGCCATGACGAACCCGGTCATCGCCCCTCCCCGGAGATCTGCCCGTCAGCCGCGCGCAACAAGGCCTCGACGTAGGCGCAGCACCAGACGCCGTGACGGAGCCGGGTCCGCTCGATCAGCTCGTCCCACCCGCCCGCGTCGAACAGCTCCTCGGCAAGCCGGGTGAGGACCGGTCCGGCGCCGGGACCGAGGAGCTCGGATGCGGTGTGGGGGAACGAGGTACGACCGTGCCCGTGGGTGGATCCGATCAGGCGCGCGACGAGGTCCCGTTCGTTGGTGTCGCCGATGTGCGGCCACGCGTCGATCACACTGCGTTGTTCGTGTCGCCAGCGTGGCGGCAGGCCGCTGCGGTCCTGTCGGCGTCGCTGGGTTTCCGGACCGACACCTCCATGGCTCTTGGCCAGTGGCGGGCCCGCGGGCCGGCCACCGAGGCGGACCTGGAATCGCGGATCGGCCTTGCCGTCGTCGTGGTGGAGCGCCGCGGAGGTGAGCGCCGATGTCAGCGGCGCAGGCAGGCCGACCGCTGCTGCGAGCTCCCCGGAACGCTCGGCGACGTCGCGCTGGTGCGCGGCGAGGGTGACCCGCCCCGAGGCCGGGGTCCACTCCTGGCGGATGCTGTCGTCGGCGTCACGTCGGCGACCGTCGATCACCACGAGCTGTCGCGGTGGCCCGTGGCTGGGCAGCACCACGACGTCGGCGGCACGCCGGTCGCCGGCGGCCAGCAGGCCGGCGGCCGCGGCCGCCATCGGGTCCTTGTCGGTCTGGTGGTCGGTGAGCCATTTCTCGGCGACCGTCCAGGGGTCGACCGGTGGGCCTGCGTCGTCGACCGGGTCGTCGATGGGGGCCAGTTGGTCGATCAGTGCCGGGTCCGCGAGGGTGACGCGGTGGACGATCTCACCGGTGCGGGGCCCTCCGGCGCGGTGGGCGATGGCTTCGAGCACGTCGGTCGCCCGAGCACGTCGGATACCGCTCGACTCGGTCACGGCGACGGATGGGCTTCCCTGCTCGCCGGGGGTGAACAGGGCGAGGTCCGCGCTGAGGACGACCACGTCACCTGGGCGAATCCGCGCCCGTTGCTGCTCCGATGGCCCGGTCCAGGTCAGCGGCCCGACGTCGTCGCCCCGGACGAGCACGGCCGGGAGCTGCGCGTGCCGGTCGTGGGTGCGCAGGCGTGCGAGTTCCTCCGACAGGATCTCGGCCGCGGTCTGGATCGGGACACCGAAGGCCTCATGCCGGCGCGGGAGAAGTACGCGGATCTGCTCGACCGCGTCCGCGCTGTCGGTGGGCAGGTCGTCCCGGACGACGAGACTGATCGAGGTCTCGGGCCGGAGGTCATCGGAGAGCCACAGGTCCAGTTCGGGTTCGGCGGCGAGCTGGTCGCTCGTGCGGTCCCAGTGCCAGACCTGGCCGAGCTCGAGGCGTTGTAGCAGTCGTCGGGTGTGGCGTTGCTGGGGTGGCGGGTCACCCCGGACGGCCCACGGGGCCAGACCCAGCTCATCCTCGGCCCGACCGGTCAGCCAGGCGAGGGCGCTGCTCAGGTCGTCGGAGTCGTAGGGACCCGATCGGTCCCGCGCGGAGACGTCCCCGTCCGGCACAATCACCACGACCGGCCCGGCCGCAGCGAGTCCACGCCGGTTGGCCCGCCCGGCCCGCTGGACCAGGGCGGTACCGCTGGCCAGTTCGGTCACGATCGCGTGCAGGTCCAGGTCGGCTCCGACCTCGAGGGTCTGGGTCGACACCAGGACGTCGACGTCGGAATTGCCGGCCGGGGTCAGCAACCGGGGATAGCGGGTCTCGAGAAGCTCGACGTCGACCGGGCGAACCTGGCCGCAGAGCATGACGACCCTCAGCGGGCGTTCACCGATGCGCTTGTCGCGCAGTGCCGCTGTGAGGGCGACCGCCCGCTCGACGGTGTTGACGAAACATCCCACGGTCGGGTGTTCCCGATCTGCCTGTGCGATCAGCTCGACGGCGCGGCGCGCGATCTCGTCGACGACGGTGTGTCGTGGGCGGGTCGTCCGCCAGTCCTTCCGCGGCACGAGCGAGATCGGTTTCGGCCGGCACAGCCGTTCCCGCAGCGACGACCCGTCAGCCAGATCGGTCTCGTCGACCCCGAGACGACGCCCCTCCCCCGATGCCGGGGTCGCGGTCGTCTCCACCACCTGCAGCGGCGGCGGTCCTTCCCATGCGTGGTCGGCGACCGGGACCAGCTGGGCGACGCGTCTGGCGGTGCAAAGCAGCTGGCGTGACAGGTGGGCCTCGTCGAGCACGGCGACCGTGTCGAGGGCCAGCAGGCCGGCCTCGCGCGGCCAGGCACGCGAGGAGGAGCCGTACCCGCGGAAGAGCAGGCGGCTTCCCCACATCTCCGGTGTCGCGCAGAGAACGGCCACCGCGGTCGGATGGTCTACCCAGCGCCGCGACGGCGGTTCCCCGCCGCGGAGCCGGGCAACCAGCAGCGGGACCTGGTCCGCCCCGGCCCGTCCGGCTCGCAGACGGTGCGCCACCTCGGCAAGCACACCCTCCTGCGCGGAGTCGAGCTCCTCGGCGAGCCGGCACGCGTAGCGGTACTGGTCGTCGACCAGCACCCGTCGTGCGACGATCATCGCCAGGCGCCGCGGCGGGCGTGCCAGGCCCCGCGCGGCCGCGAGAGCGTGCGCGAACACGTGGACGTCGATGACGCTAGTCTTGCCCGCCCCGGTCGGAGCCACGAGGGCCTCGGGCCAGCGGCCGGCGTCTAGCACCGAGTCCAGAAGCCGTTCCTGCCAGGCATACGGGGCGCTGCCCTCGTGCAGCGCGGCGAAGTAGGCGGCGAAGTCACCGCGATTGAGCCTCACCACGGGTGCTCCGGAACGGGCGAACCCTCGGCGACGTCGAGCGGGACCAGCAGGCCTCCGCCCAGATGGCGGCTCTGCCCGATCGCCTGCACGGTGCACGGTCCGCCGAGCTGACCGAGTCCGAGCGCCACCCGGTACGGGCGGACCACGGCGTCGTGGTGCACGTGATGGGCATAGTGCTGGACGGTGCTGCGCCGCACCGGATCGGTGCGCAGCACGACCGCCCCGGCCGCATTCACAGCATCGACCAGCGCATGGTCCCGCTCTGCCCCGCGACCGTGCACCCGCGCAATGCCCGAGCCCTGCCAGACGAACCCCAGCGACAACAGCGCGGCGTGGGTGAAGGTCCAACCTCGCTGCCCCCGGGTGTCCGGTACCGCCGGCGGGTCGCTTCGCCAGACCCGGACCGTCCCGGGTGCCGGCTCCAGCCACAGCGCGTCCCCGTGGACGACCTCCACCGCTCCGGACACCCGAGCCTGACGGGCGTGCTCGCCCGCCTCGCCACGGCGGCGCCCGACAGTCAGGTTCCGCAACGCCGCGACAGCGCGGTAGATCAGCTCCAACTCGCTGGGCGCGGCCGGCGGCAACAACACGGCGAGCGCGCTGCGGGCCCCGGCCGGCAGCCGCGCCGGCACATCCCGGTCGAGAATCTGCAGAGCCAACCGGTTCGCCGGACGCGTACCCGGGTCGGGATACACGCCGGTCAGCAGCGGAGGCGCCGCCGCATCCAACATCTTGATCAACGCCTTGTGCGCGGCTACGCACCACCGCACCCGGTCCCGCTCATGGATCCGGCGATCGAGGGGAACGAGCAGGACCTCGGGCCAGGGCACCTCGGCGACGGTGCGGCCGGCCGGCCGATACATCGCGGGACGCACCGCCCCGCGCGGCGGTACCGGGCTGGCCGAGCGCTCGCTCGAACCGGCGCGATCGGACCCGAGCCGGCCCGTGCGCCGCAGGCGGTGGGCCTCGACGAGCTCGTCGAGCCGACCGGGAGCCGGGACGTCCAGCATCGTCCCGGGACCACCGGAGAACGGCATCGCCTCCCGGTCGAGAACGTGGGTGGGCTCCGGATCGTCCTCGGCGGCCTCCATCGTCACCGGGCATTCAGCGGTGCCCAGATGCGGCACGTCCGGGCACAACGCCCGCAACGCCTCGGCGACCGGTTCCGGTGGCGGCTCCCGCCAGGTCCAAGTGAACGGGCCATCCACCGCGGTGACCGATTCGTGCTTGGCCAGGGTGCGGATCCCACGTGCGCCGCCGACCGGCCCGATCGTGCCGTCGTTGCGATAGGCGACCGCGTCCTGCCGGCTCACCCGAAGCTGCGGGATCCGCATCTCGGTCGGCGGGTTCTCCTCGACCCAGCGCAGCGCCGCCTCGTCGGCCTCGCAGGGCACCCACCCGTCCTCTCCGGCCACCGCCCGGGGACCAAACCCGGCCGCGCACAGCAGCGCAGCATGCAGCCGCGCCACCGACGGGATCGTCTCCGGGGTCGCATCGGGCCGGTGGCCCCGGTAGGTCCCGAGTAGCGGAGTAGCACGCAAGGTGAACACCACCTCAGTTCCCTCCGGCCTCGTCCTCGACGGCGCCGGCCAGGATCGCCGGGTCGCCGTCGACCGCGAGCACGACCCCGTTCCAGGAGACGCCGGCTTCCTGCTCGGCACGGGTCAACGCCGCAGCCAGCAGCGCGTCGGCTTCCTCAACGCTCAGCGCGGACAGCTGCGTCTGGGTCCCCCCGCGACCGTGCAGAACCACCGCGGTCGGACCGGATTCCACGAGGTCACAGTTCGCGCGCAGCACCAGCTCGCCGTCCGACCGTGCCAGCGCAGCCAGCGCCAGCGCCGCCAACAGCGCCCGGCACGCCGCATCACCCTCGGCGCCCTTCCCGAACCGGACCTGGCGCAGAGCCGCGAAACTCAGCACGTGCGAGCGCACGATCTTGCTGCAGGCCACACCGGCGAGAGCCTCCAACGTCGGCGGAATACCACCCAAACCCACCGGTGACGCCTTGACCCGCTGCTCCCCCTTCGCCGCACCAGCAGACTTCACGATCTTGTCGTAGGTTCCCCGGCTCAGCTCCGAACGCTGACGGTCGGCGAGCTCCTTCAAAGCCGGCCCGGTCAGCTCGATCCGCATCCCGAGCGGGTCGATCCGCGCCCCACCCTTCAGCTCGGGGCCCTTCGGTTCGGGGCCCTCCGGCTCGGGACGACCGGAACAGAACCCGACGATCTCCCCCACCAGGACGCTGCGCCAGCGCCCCTGCCGGGTGGCCCGACTCGAATCCCACGAACCGAACACCAGGCTGGCCGGGCTGGTCTGCAGCAGAGCGAACGCGTCACCCGGGTGCGCGTCGCGTACACGTCGGTACCGCTCGTCCTGAGTCAGCGGCGCCCCGCTGATGGTCGCCGCCCGGATGTGCCCGTCGAACACTCGATGGGGCAGCTCCAGATCCGACAACTCCACGACCCGATCACCGACCCGGTAGCTGACGGCCACTCGCGGCAACCGGGAGAGCACGTCGTGGCCGTCGACGATCGCAGCAACCAACCCCTGCTCACAACGATTGTTCTGGGACTGCTTCGAATCGATCACCACCGCGTCCGCCGCCACGCCACCGTCGAATCTCGTCTCGTACGCGTAGGTACCGACGTCCGAATTTCTGACCGCGAACTTCGCCGGAGCCACCGACGCATGCGACCCGGCCGCCGGCGCCAACTCCGTGACCGACGTCAAACAGCTGGCCCCGCCACTTCGACACGCCGCCAAAAGATCTTCCAAGCCGATGATCGAGGACACCTGCACTCCAAACCCAGTGAACGGTGAAGACACCAACTATCCGATACGGTCTCGGAAACATCATCGTCAAAATCGGGTAGAGGCAGTCCAACTATGAGGTATGTCGCCCGCGGCGCTGTACTCTCCCCTCGGAGGCAGGCCCTTCATCCTGGACTCATCGTTGGCCTGCCGCATAGCGGAAACACGCTCGCCCGCCTCCACCATCGGCGCACCGATCGTCCGGGAGCCCCGATCCACAGATGACAATTTCGCCGCCGACGTTACGCGAGCTGACCGAACTCTCCCGCTGCTCAGGCGTTGTGACCTGACGCTTGTGCGCCAGAACCTCGTCGGCACGGCAGAAGAGCCTGGCGTAGCCAAGGTAGCGCGTTTGACTACGGCTCACGCTGAACACCGCGTGGTGTTCTATCTACTCGCGATGCAGCCGTAGTGCGCTTCCCAGGTCGGTTGTGTCGACCTCGCCGTTCTCGTCCAGGCCGGGGTTGACGATCCCGACGACGTCACCGACCTCCACGCGATACTCCTGCCGCCCCTCCGACCGGGCGAGGTCGGTGAGGACCGCGACGGCATAAGAGCGCGCCTCGGCCCACCCACCGGCGACGCCCGCCCGTTCCCACGCGACGTTCTCGGTCCCCCGGCGGAGGACACCGACGCGCCATGCGACACCCATGCCGGTGAGACTGGCGCGGATCGGCCCGGCCGCGCCAGCGGCCGGGCCGATCCATCCACAAGTCGATCACTTGTCGAGTGCCTCCTGCACCGTCAGCAGGTTCGCCGCGGTACGCCACCCGTGCAGCAGGGCGGTGTACGAGTTCGCGTCGCACATCTCCCACGAGATCGGCCCGATCTCGATGTGCAGGATCGACGGCCGGTCGCTGCCCGGCCGCACCGGCAGCAACGCGATGTCGACCTTCGGCGTTCCGCCGAGCCGAACCAGCGCCGTCGCCGACCACGGCCCGGTCGCCATCACCCCGCGGGCCCGCCCACCGAGCACCGGCACCAGCGAGCGGGCCAGAGGTGCTGCCTGGGCCCAGCCCTGCTCGACGATGCGGGCGGTGAAGCTGCTGCGCAGGTAGACCAGGACCGCGCCGAGGGTCAGCCCGAGCTGCTGCTCGGCCGTCCCGGCGTTCTGCAGGTCGACGCGGGTCGGGACCTGTCCGGCGACCCGAACGGCCATGCTCATCACCGCCGCGGCGCCGTAGGCGGTCTGCCCCCGCTCGACGGGGGCCGGGGTGATGGGGTTCATCGCCGTGCCCGTGCCCGTGCCGGTGCCGGTGGTCGGTGTGGTCCTGGTGCCCATGCTGGCCTCCCGATCGTCGTCGGGCCTGTCGGCCCGGGTACCCCTTTGGGGTGGCGGGGCGCTGTTCCCCGCCGCCGCAAGGCGTCCGGGCACGGCCGGCGAGGCTCGCGGTCAAGGGCCGGACGCAGTCCGGTCGCGCAGCGACGCGCAGCGCCAGCGGAGCGCCCTTGACCGGGAGACCGGCCGTGCGAAGCCACCGGGCCGTCAGGCCGCGCCGAAGGCGCTCCACTGGTGTTCTCGGCCGCGCGGCCTTGAGCGGGTCTTGCGTGTCGCGGCCCGGTTCAGGCCACGACCGCCCAGTCTGTTGGCGCAGATGCCCACCGCCGCCGATGGGCAGCTACTGGTCGGTGAGTCGGTAAACCGTCGAGCGGGTCGGCGTGGATCGGTTTCCGACGATGGTGGCGCGGACCCAGGTCCAGCGTCGTTGCTGCCGGCCGGGGCCGACCGGCTGGTAGCGCCAGGTCGCGCGACGCAGGTGGGCCGCCCGCCCGGCCGGTGATCGTGTTGTTGTCCGGTGCGGGCCGGTGGTGGGTGATGTGGTGGCGATGTCGAGGACGTGCACGCCGGCGTCGTCATGCTCGGATAGCTCGGCGTCGGTGGGCCGCGGGTCCGTGCCGGGAATGCGGGTGCTGGTCGCGGTGGGGTGGAAGTGGGCCAGGCACACCCCGGCGAGGGTGTTGTCGATGGCGGTCGTCCAGTGGGTGGCCCAGCGGGAGGCGGGCACGGTGATCCGGCCCAGGGGCAGGCCCCAGGGGTGGTGGATGGCCAGGCACCAGGCGAACTCGTCGGCGGGGTGGCCGTCGGGGTCGGCGGTAAAGATCAGCCCTTCCACGGTGGCGCCGTAGCGCTCGACGAGCTGCAGTGGGGTGGCGAGGTCGGCGCGGCGGGTACCAGGGGCCAGCCGGTAGAGCGGTTCCTCCAGCAGCGGTGCCGCGGTGGCGCGGCCGCGGGCGTAGAAGATCTCGACCGGGGCGCGGGTGTCGGGCGGGTCGGGGTGTCGGGCGGGAAGCTCCCACCCGGACTCGAAGACCACGATCACCGTGGGGAAGGGCAGCCGCCGGTCGGTGCCGGCCGGCAACGGTTGGGAGCGGGGGAACCCGTTCGCGTGCTCGTTGCCGAGCCACAACGGCACCGCCCGGCTCTCGGAGTGCCAGTTCTGGGTCCAGGCGCTGCGCCGATACCAGTACGCCAGATCCACCGCGTCCTCGGGCAGGGAGAGCAGGGGGCGGTGCCGCCACGGTGTACTCACCACCGGGTGGGCCCGCGGCCGCGCAGGGAAGTCCCCGTGCGGGAGGTCGGGGGCGCCGGTCGTGGTCGCGCCGAGCTCGGCGCGCAGCTCGGCGGCGTCGGTGCCGTCGGGCAGGCCCATCCACGGCGGCACCGCCCAGCACCACAGCGCGGCGCGGCTGTGCTCGCCGGCCCGCGACGCCATGTGCGCCGCGATCCGGTCGTGGTCGGTGGCGGGGACCTCGGGCGGGATCCACCCACCCACCTCGAGGGTGCGACACAGTGGGGTGTCGGCGCCTGCCCGGCGCCGAAACGCCAGGTGATGGTACGCCAGCGGCGCGCTGCGGTGCACGGAGTCGAGATTCGCGCGCACCCCCGTGTTCAGGGCCGTGCGCAACCGCGCCGGGTCCGCGCTGCGCCCCGCGATACGGGACAGCCGGGCATCACAGCGGCCCAGCTCGATCTGCGCCTCGGTCAACGCCGCGCACGCCTCCCCCAACCCGGCCGCGGCCCGCGTGACCTCAGCCTCGACCGGGGCCATCACCCGCGCCGCCGCGGCGGTCTCAGCGGCCAGCCGAGCCTGTGCGGTGTCGGCGCGCCGCACCCCGGCCTGGGCCCGGTCCAGGCGGTCCCGTTCCCGCACCAGCTGTGCCGCCAGCGTTGCGATCTCGCCCTCCAGCGCAGCCCGGTCCCGGTTGACGCGGCGGCGGGCGTGCTTGCCCCGACTCACCACCCACCCCTCCCCCGCACGGTGTCGGCGTCCTCGCGCGCGCTGGCGCGGAGTGCGTCGGCGAGACCCTGGATCGCGGCCAGGCCGCGCTCGCACGCCGCCTGACCACGGCGCCGCTCCCCCGCGTCCGCGTCCGCGTCGGAGAGGCGGGTGGCCAGACGGGCGATCAAATAGTCGACCTGCTCGAACTGGTCCATGACCTGCTCGAACACCGCGCGCTGCCGCAGCAGCACCGGCGACCGGCCCGAATCGCGGTCCCGACGCACGACCGCGATCGCCCGCTCCCACCCCACCCCACGCGCCGCGGTCGCCTCGGCCTGCCGGCGCCGCGCGATCACCTCGGCCAGCTCGCCACGCAGCCGGTCACGCCGAGCCCGCAACTCCTCCAATGTCAACGAACCCGGCCGCGCCGGCGGGCTGGTCGTGTCGGACGGGGCGCGGTTCACGAGCCGTCCCGGGCGCTCGGGTGCCGCCGGGCCCCGGTGGCGCGGGCCACGGTGTCGACGTCATCACCGTCGTAGGCCGTCCGCACCCCCGAGATCGACAGCCCGGCCGCGGCGGCGAGCTGCTCGAGCGTGTACGGCCGAGTCCGGCCCGGCGAACTGAACTCCCGCGCATAGGCCAACAACCGTCGCTTGTGCCGCTGCGCCGCCAACTCCCGCGCCCGCGCCCCCGCCAACTCGGCCAACAACGGATCCTCCGGCTCCGGCGCGACCTCCCACTGGTGCCGCAGCTCGTCGGCCAACTCGGCCCGCTCCCGAGCCAGCTCGTCGGCCACATCGGCCCACGCCTCCGGCGGATCCACCGAGACCGGGTCCGCGCACGCCAACGCCGCGAGGGCATCGAACACGTCGTTGTTCATGGCTCCGAACGATACCCAGATTTGCGATGATCGCAATAACATGCGGACATCGCAGACACAGGCGGGGTGCGGTCGACCCAGGGCACCCATCCCCGCCGGCCCACTCGCCGGACGCAGTCGTCGACGCGCGTGCGTAGTCGACGCCGCTGGCCATGGCGGCGTCGAGGGCGCCCCGCCGCGGATATCGCGACCCGCGCGCGCCGCAGGGGCCCTGCCAGCGCGGCTGGCCCTCCCGGTGCTACCGACGACCAGCTCGGTGCGCCGGCCGACAACCTCGACGACGAGGCTGCACGGGTCGCCCGGACACGGGCGGTCGCAGGCATCGGAGTTGCTCGAGACCTAACGCCGGTGCGTGTCGCGGCGCCAGCACGCGCGCGTCGGTCAGGCTCCGGCGCGCGCTCAGGGGTCGACGAGCTGCAAAACCCTGCGGGCCTCGTCGAGGTCGTCCTGCCACACCCAGAGCCGGTACGGCGGGTCGATCTGGTGGTAGCTGAAGCGCCCCAGGATGGTGCGAGTGCGGACGTCGATACAGACCCGCCGGAAGGCTTGATCGATCCGCTCGCCCGGTGGGACCGGGGCCTCGTTCGGCCGGTCGGCGGCGCCCAGCTTGATACAGGCCCGGTACTCGTAGCCCAGCAGCAGGTCCGCCCCGAACTCCGCCCACGCACCCAGCTTCTGCTCCCACGCGGTCTCGGCGGCGTGGACGGCGCGGGCGAGGTCGGCGTCGCGCGGCAGCGACGGGTAGATCGGGAACAATGCCGCCCAGCCGGTTTCGACCAGCTGCAGGTTGAACGTTCGCCGCTGCGGGTCATCCGGCGGTGGCAGCGGTGCCGTGAGCCACGGAGTCACGTAGGCCAGCAGCCGCCCGTTCTCCTCGATGACCTCCCCGGTCACCACAATCCCGACCTTCCCCACCCCACTGACGGGGTCGATGGTCAGGCGTTCGGCGCGCATCCGGGCGAACTCCTGCCCGGCCCGGGCGCCGGCGCCCAGGTGCCGGGCCGCCGCGTCCGCAGTGAGCCGGTTGAGCAGATGCGCGCGTAGCCCCGGCCCGATCGCGTCGTAGACGCCGTCTGCGAGCCGCTGCCGACACCGATCGAGGGTGGACTGCGCGGTCGGTGCGCTGCCGCCGACATGCGTCTCGGGGGTGTCGATCGAGACCATCCGCACCGACTGGTCGATGTTGACCGTGTCCCCGTCGACGCCGCGCAGCAGCGGCGCGTCATAGACCCGCCGGGTCTCGGGCCGGAAACCGAACGCGATCTCAGCCACAGCGGGCACCGACTTTCCCGAGTCCGAACACCAGGCACATGAGTGGTCAGCCGCGACAAGCCTAGACAACCGTCGGGCCCGGGTGCGTCGTCAACACTGGTGATCACCGCCCAGGCCTTGGCCGATCACCGGCCGGGCCGCGACCGCTCGCCGAGCCCCGGGTGTCGCCGCCGGACTCGCGTCCCGGCTCCTGCCAGGGTGGTGACCGCACGCGACCCGGCGCGACCCCTGCAGGGGCCGCCCCCGATTCGGAGGAGACACAGTGGGCGACATCGCCAGCAAGCTCGACAAGGCCTACGAGGACAAGCCGCTCGCCGAGCTCGCCGACGCACCGGTGGACGCGCTCCAGGGCGTCTCGGCTTCAGATGCCCAGCACCTCAAGGACGCCTTCAACATCACCACCATCCGCGAGCTGGGCACCAACAAGTACTTCCTCTGGGCCCAGGCCATCGCCAAGCTCGCCGACTGACACCCCCTGGCCGGCCGGCCCGCGCGCGCCAGCGCTCCCGGCCGGCCTCTTCGGCCCCGGTCGGTACCGCCAGGACAGAACACCTCGCCCGGCTGGACGGCCGGAGCCGGCCACCGGCGGCGCCGTCACGGTCGCGGCGCTCCCGTGCATGGCCGCCCCGCGCCGCGCGCGGGCGGGCACCTCCGGGGTGTCTCACCACATCCAGTCGAGAGCGGTGCAGGTCCACTGCCGCCACGGCGAGTTGACCTCGCGGGCCGGGGACCAGCCGCGCACCCCACGCTCGGTCGTGACCAGGTAGTAGGCCCCGAACCGGCACGACACCTCCACCCGCTCACCGCGGGCCGGCTCCGCGATCGGCAACGGATCACCACGGAACCGCTCATCGCTGCGACAGTCGTCGACAAAATGACAGCCCCAGCCGTCAACCGAGTCGGCATAGATCGCCGAATCGACCAAATACCAGCCCGGATGACTGCCCAGGTCGGGCTCCCCGATCTCCTGAGCGCACGCCACGCCGGCCGGGAACACCACAACGAGCACGCAGGTCACCCCCACGACGAACCACAACCGAACAGCACGCATGTCCGCGAGGATGCGCGCCCCGCCGGATCCACAGGCCGGATCGCCGCCACTCATTCGCGAACGCGAACACCACCACAGCCCCTAACGCCCCACGCACGCGACTCACACCGCACGCGGTGCGACCGCCGGCCCCCGGAGCGACAGGGCTCCTTGCTGAGCTCAAGCAGTTCCGCGATCCTGCCCTATGCCACGCATCCCGACGCCTGCCCGGTGAGGGCTCTCGACACGTGGCTCGAGCTGGCCGGCGTCACAGACAGGCCGGTGCTGCGCCGGGTCTCCACCGGGAACCGGGCCACTCCGGGCGGGCGCCATCGGGCCTCGTGCACCGCCGGATCACCGCGCTCGTGTCGGCTGCCGGGCTCGACCAGCTCCCGAACAAGCCGAACTACAGCCCGCACTCGCTGCGCGCGGGCTTCGTCACCTGGGCCCATCTGCGCGGAGCGTCGGATCGCGAGATCGCCGCCCAGACCCGGCACCGTTCCTTGGCCTCGGTCGGAGGGTACGTGCGGGTCGCCACGGCCTGGGGGAAGAAAGCCGCGACCAACCTGGGACTGTAGGACAGCTCGAACAGTTGTACGATTATCCTGGCTGGCCGGGCTATCGGCCCGTGCGTGACACGCTTCCGGGAGGTCGACATGGACCAGCAGCGACGCGAGCCGTTCTATGTCGCAGGTTCCGGGTGCGGTGCGAGGGTCAGCGGGTTCGGGGGCCCGCCGGGCCGCTGCACGGGGGGCGCGACGTACGCCGGCGTCGTCATGTTTGCCACGGAGCAGAAGCAGATGTTGTGGCTGGCGTTCGCCTGCGCGGAGCACGCCGATCAGCTCGACGCACCGCGGCGGATGCTGCCGCGGGATGAGGCGGCGCGGGACGAGAGACACAGGAACGAGCAGGCCGCGCGGTCGGGTCGGCCCTACACCCGCCCGCAGCCGTTGGCGCTCGGCCGGGACGCCAGGGAGCTGCACGCGAAGGCGCTGCGCTGGGCTGCCGCCCACGCCGAAGCAGCGGAAGGGCTGATCCCGTGACCGCCGAAGACCCGACCCCGACCGTTCGGAGCCGCGCTCTCGCCTTCGGCATGTCCGAGGAGCGGCTCGCCGAGCATCTGGAGCGAGGCACGCTCCGGCTCGACGGCGAGGTCATGACCGATCTCGAGACACCGGCCCCGAGCGACACCCGGATCCACATCGCGGCCAGCCAGTGATCGACCCACCCTCTTGGGGTGGTCGCCGGAATCCCGGACACCGCTGGGCCGCGATGGTCGGTCGTGTGTCGGCCCGGCTCTGCTCCCGGCGATCAGCCAGGAGGAGGGGCTGTGGTGGCCTGCGGGGCACCCGTGTCTGATGCACCCGCCGGTGGCCCCCGAGCGGCTCAGCCCGCGCCCGGCCCCGGCCTGCCCCACCCTGCCGGCACATCTCGCCATGCCGCGCGCTGGAACTCTGCCAGCTCTGACAGCTGAGCGGGTTCCAGCCCGCGCACCCCGCTGAGGTTGGCGCCGCTGAGTTGGGAGGTCTCCAGCCCGCGCACCCCGCTGAGTCTGGCGCCGCTGAGGTCGGCGTCGCTCAGTTTAGCGCCGCTGAGGTCGGCGCCGCTGAGGTCGGCGTCGCGGAGGTCGGCGTCGCGGAGTTTGGCGCGGCGGAGGTCTGCGAGGCCGAGGTCGGCGCGGCGAAGGTCGGCTCCGCGGAGGACGGCGCTGCTGAGTTTGGCGCCGCTGAGTTTGGCGCCGTTGAGGACGGCGCCGCGGAGGACGGCACCGCGGAGGTCGGCGCCGCGGAGGTCGGCGTGGCTGAGTGTGACGTCGTTGAGGTTGGCGAGGCCGAGGTCGGCGTCCCGGAGGACGGCGTCGCGGAGGACGGCGTTGCTGAGGACGGCACGGCTGAGGACGGCGCCGCCGAGGTTGACGCCGCCGAGATTGGCCGCATACAGGCGGACCCGGCCCAGATGTAGACCGGTGAAATCGACACCGGCGAAATCGGCACGCAGCTCGATCCGGTCCGGGAGCTGGGCCAATACGGAGACGGCCGCGAGCACGTCCGGGGGCGGTTCCACCGGTCCCCCCGCAGCCGGCCGTGGTGCAGGCGCGGGTGCGCTGCCAGACGGGGCGTCCGGTGTCCCGTCCGGCAGCGGGCCGGACAGTGGATCAAGCGGGGTGCCGCGTCGGGGCAGGTTGGTGCGCACGAACGCGCTGAGCACCTCGACTACGGTGGTCTGGTCCTCGGGGTTGGCGGCCTCGACGGCGAACTGCTGCAGGGCGTAGATCCCGCCGAGCCGGATCGCCAGTGAGCCCTCCCCCTCCGTCGTGCCGAGGTGTTCGATTGCCTTGGCGTAGCGGTCGGTGAGATGCCCACGTGCGGTGATCTCGAAGGTCCGGTTCGCCACCTGAAGGCTCTGCGCGGCGGTGCGCGAATTCCGGTAGTTGATCCCGATCGTGACCAGCGCCCCGAGCCCGGCCAACGCCGCCAGCACGCTCGCCCGGGTGGTCACGATTGCCTGCGAGCGGGTCGCCTCCCGAGTCGCGTCCACCGACTCGGTCGCGCTCGGTGGGAGCGGCGGGTAGAGGGCGGGCACCGATACCCACCCCCACACCGCCACGCCCACCCCCAGCGCCACGCCCAGCACGAGTCCGGCCACGGCGACCCAGCGCGTCACCCGTGCCGACACCTGATCACCCACCCCGGATACGTCGCGCCTCACCGTCTTCTTGTTGCACATCGAGTGACGAGACGACACGGGCACCCGGTCCACCGTCGGGTCCCGAGCAGCGGGACCCGATCGACACGACCGACTCAACGCCGCCGACCGCGCCACGATCAACATCTGGCTATGAGCCCTCGTCGCGCCGCTTTCCTGGTCAGCCCGGAGTCCGGGGCGATTCATGCGTCGTTGTTGTCGGAGGTTGCTGTCACCCTGGGGTGCATGGCGACTACGGCTGAGCAGGTCGCGCGGATTCCAGTGGGGAATATTCGGGTGCCGCGTGCTGAGTTCGCCGCGGTCTGGGCAGCGGCGGAGTGCCGCTCATCCGAGCAGTCCGACCGTGGCCTCCTGGACTGGTACGCCGCGGCGGTGGTGGCGACGTGCAATTGGATGGCGTGTGCGATCTACCGGCCGCCGTGGGGCCGGCCGCATCCGGCGGAGGCGCCGGTGACTCGCACGCGAGCGTCGGCGTACGAGGAGCTGATCGAGGCCGAGTATCTCGCCGCGGAGCGGTTCGAGGAGCTGTACCCCGGTAGGGCGGATCGTGCTCCGGGTTGGGGTGATGGGGCGCGGGCGACGCTGCGGTGGGCCTGGCGGCGCGAGGGCCCACCGCCGGTCGATGTCTCGGGGTGGTCGGCGGCGGGGTAGGCCCCGCTGTCGGCCACCGTCACGATCAGGTGTCGGCGAGTGCTGGTTCGTCGTAGTCGTCGGCGGTGTCGTTGACGTCGATGTGCTGGTCGGTGTGCCAGCGGGCCAGTTCGGCGGCCCGCTCTTCTTGGTCGTCCACGGCGGTGTCGCGGTAGCGGATCTCGTCGAGGATGCGGCCGGCGTGGTTGAGGTGGTCGGTCGTCTCGGCTGCCTCAGGGACCCGGACCGCGTCCTCCAGCACCGGCGCCGGGCGGCTATCAGCGATGCCGCGGACGTCCTCGCGGAGACTGTCGGCCACCTCGCCGGCCTCGTCCTCGCACCACCCAACGGCCTCAACGTCCTCAGGAGCGTCGTGGACGTCGTCCTCTGTGACCTCGCGGTGCTGCTCATCCTCAGCCATCGCGGCGTCGTGGGCGGCCTTCCACTGCGCGGCGGTGACCCGGTCGTCGGGGTCGTCGGCTGCATCGCGGGCGGACAGCTCGGCCTTGGACAGTTCGGCCTGCACGCGGGTCTGGGCGGTGTGGGCGAGCCAGGCGCTGCGGGCGTCGTCGATCTCCTGGAGCTGGGCAGCTCGCTGCTCCAGGACCGTGGCCATTGCCTCGGCGTCGGCGGCCTGCTCGGCGAGCCGGTCCCGCTCCGCGTGGTCGGGGGTGGTGTCGATGGTGGCGCGGGTGACTGCGGCGTTCTGGCGCTGGGCTTCGGCGGCCTGGCGGGTGCCGGCGAGTTCGTTGGCGACGTAGCGCGGTGCCGCGGCGAGTTCCCGCTCGTAGGCGCGCACCCTCATGCGGAGCTGGCCGTTGGACAGCTCCAGGTGCTCGCGGTCGATCTCCGGCCGCCCGAGCGCCCGCCACGCCGCGCGGTGAGCCGCGAACTCCTCCGCCTGCCCGGGCTTCGGCGCTGGGCCCAGCGCGTCGGCCTGGTCGTGGTGGTCGCGGACCTCACGGTAGGCGGCGACCCGCCCGACGTCGTCGCACCACTGCTGCCGGGCCAGCGGTTCGGTCGGGACCGCGCCGAACGCCTCGATCGCCCACGTGGGCGGCTCGTCGGCCGCGGCCGTGCCGAGCTGGTCGGCGCGCTGGTCGGCGGCCTCGGCCAAGCGGTGCAGGTAGGTGTTCCACTCGGGGTTGTCGGTGCGTGGGATCCAGTCGGTCCACCGTTCCCCGACTGGGTCGAGGCGGTGGCTGTCGCGGATGCGGGAGTAGACGACGTTGCTGAGGTTCCGGGCCCCGGTCAGGGGGCCGCGTTCGACGGCCTCGGTGAGCACCGTGTGCGGGTCGTGCCCGGCCAGCTCGGCGCGGCGCAGGACCCGGGTGAGGGCGGCGGTGCCGTCCTCGGCGGCGATCCGGGCGCGCTGTTCGTCCGTGAGGGCACCGTCGTGCACGAGGCGGTCCAGTGACGCGCCGGTGCGTTCGGTGGCGGCGAGCTGGGCGGCGTCGGCGAGCAGCTCGACCGCCGTCCGGGCGCTGCCGGCGTACTCGGCGGACTCGGCCTCGATCGCCGACGCCGACCGGTCGAGGGCCAGGTCGGCGGTGTCGAGGATCCCGGCGAGTACCGCGACCGGGTCGCGGTGCAGCTCGTGCCGCTCGGCGCTGCCGTCCGCGGGGTCCTCGGGCGCGACCCGGGTCGTGACGTGAGCGGTGTTGCGGTCCCGCCCGCGGGACATGGCGACATACAGGGAGTTCGCCCGGGTCGTCGGGGTGACGACGGTGTGGGTGGTGTGCACGGTGGCGCCCTGCCCGGCGTAGGTGGTCCCGGCATAACCGAGGGCCAGGTGCTCGCTGACATACGAGGCGGGCAGGACCATCCGGACGCCGATGCCCTCGCCGTGGGTGTCGGTGGTGACCTCCAGGGCGCCGTCGTCGCGGACGGCGGTGACCCGGTAGAGGTCGCGGTTGAGCGGGCCGCGGCGGTTGCCCTCGTAGCCGGCCAGGTCCCAGTTGTTGTCCCGGGCCTCGACCAGGTCCCCGATCCCGGCGGTGGTGCCGTCGAACCCGAGCCGAACACCATCCTCGGCGACCCGGCCGAGCGCGACGAGTTCAGTGCGGATCGCGGCCGAGACGCGGGCGGCCTGCTCGTTGGTGTCGACCAGCAGCAGCGACCGACGCCCGGCGAGGTGGTCGGCCAGCCACCCGCGCGCCGCCGAGGCCTCGGCGGCCTCGCGGGTGCCGGAGTCGAGGAGCCGGCCCTGCTGGTGGTACGTGCGCAGCACGGCCTCGTCGCCGTCACGCAGCCGCAACGACGCGGTGCGTTCCCACTCGGCGTTGAACCGGCGGGCGTCGGCCAGCTCGTAGCGTGACCCGGCCGCGGCGAGCAGGTCCATCCCGCCGCCGGCACCCACCGCGGACAGCTGCCGGTGGTCGCCGACCAGCAGCAGCTTCGCCCCCGCCTGGTCCGCTCGTCGGTGGATCGCCGCCAGCGCAGCGGTGTCGGTCATGCCGGATTCGTCGATCACCACCAGGTCCCCCTCACCCAGCCGCCACGCCTCGTCCCCGTCGGCTGCCCGCCGCTCGGCGGGTGCGGCGGCGAGCCGGTCCTGCGTGACGAGCCACCGGGCGATGTTCGACGCGGCCAGCCCCTCCGCGGTCAGGACCTCGGTCGCCTGCTGGCTGGTCGCCAGCCCGAACACCCGCCCCGGTCCCTTTGTTGGGCCGCCTGGTGGGTGCAGGGTGGGGTCGGTCCAGGCGCGGGCGAGGGTCCCGACCACGAACGACTTCCCGGTGCCCGCCGGCCCGACGAGGGTCTCGACCCGCGCGCCGGAGGTCAGGATCCCGCGCACCGCCGTCGCCTGGTCGACGCCGAGTTCGATCCCCTCGCCCCGAAGCGTGCCCAGGAACCGGTCGGCCTGGGCCGTGGTGAGCGCCGCCCCGTCACGGGACTGGGTGGCGGCGAGCAGGATCCGCTCGGAGCGGACCTGCTCCGGGGTGCAGAAGACCTTCCCGCCCGGGGCGGAATACACCGACTCGCCATCGGCGCGGCGCAGTTCGTCGGGCAGCACCTCCGTCGCGGGGTTGTCGGCCTCCAGCGCGACCGCGTACTCGAGTGCGTGGTCGGTGAGCTGATCGAGCAGCGCCGCGACGTCGCCGCCGTCGGGGCAACCGAGATAGTCCGGCAGCGCCGCGTTCACCGCGCGGACCAGGTCCGAGCGGGTCCACCCGGACTTGCGCGACGCGACGTCCTCCAGGGCTATCTCGATCACCGCTTGGGGGTTGAACGCCTGCGGGGCCACGCCCTCCCGCCGCGCGGCGAGCGCGGTGTCCGCGATCCCGGCCAGACCGCCGGCGATGTCGGCCTGCAGCCGGTCCGCGACACGGTCGAGGAGCTGCTCGCGGCTCTCGCCGTCGTGGGACTTCGCCGCCCGCGTGGCGAGGGTGGCCTGCTGGGACAGGCGGTCGCGCTCGACACCGTTCGGGGCGCGGCCGTAGCGGGCCTCGAACGCCCCGATCAGCTCGGCCGCCTTCGCCGTCACCGCATGCCGCCGGGTACTGACCAGCGACATCGCCTCGGCGCTCACGCCGACGACCTCGCGGGACTTCCCGTCCGGGCGCGTGGCGACCAGGGCCCCGATCGTCGCGGCGAGCCGCTCCTCGGTCGTGCGCTCCCCCACCGCCCCCGCACCCGCCCGCCAGCGGTGGATCGCCCGCGAGTCCAGGGTCCGCCAGACCCCGTCCGGGCCCATCACCCGGTTCAGGATCGCGTTGTGGACGTGCAGCTGCGGGTCCCGATCCCGGGAGTCGTGCTGGAAAAACGACGCCACGGTGAACGCGTGCGCGTCCACCCACCGCCCCGCCGCACCGCCATGATGGCCGATACGGGCGTAGCCGGCCTTGTCCTCCAGATAGGCAAGCGCGGCGTTGTTCCCCGCCCAGATCGCGTCCTCGACCGCCTGCCGGAACTCGCCCCACGCCGCCGCCGTCTCCTCCTCGCCAGCCTTACGGGCGGCGACCTCGCGGGCCTCGAACGCGGTGTGCAGCAGCGTCACCGACTTCTGCACGCTGAACGTGGCGTCCAGGAACGCCACGTTGTGCCGGGCCGCCTTCCCGGCCTCGGTCCGCAGCTCGGCGCGGCGTTCCGCCGCCGCGTCCGGCTCCCGTTCCAACGCCTGGACATACAGATCGTCCTCGGACAGGTACCTGCGTCCGGTGTGTCCCAGCGTCCCAACCTCGTCCCACCGGGACGGATCACCGAACCCCTCGTCCCGGGGGTCGAGGAACCGCTCGTAGAGCGCGCGCATGTCCTGGGCATCGACCAGACCGGCCAGACCGAGCCGCTCGGCGCCGGCACCCCACCACCGGCCCGGTGGCTCGCCCTCGGCGACCGCTCCGGTGTAGTAGTTCTCCCGCCCGGTCGCGACCTCCTTCAACAGGTAGTCCGGCGAGTAGCCCGTCGCGATCCTCAACACCCCGACCACCCCGAAACGATCTTCCGACCGGCCCCGTCAAGATCGACAACGCGGGCGGTTCGGCGTGGCCGGCCGGAGGCCGGCCCGCCCCCTCGGATCGTGATGCCTCGGTGTGAGGCCTTGGATCTTGGGGTGCTCTTGGTCTGTTCGGTGTAGTCGCTCTCGCTGCTGGTGATGTGCTCGGTCGCGGTCCTCGTGGTGCTGGTCTGCTGGGTGGTCTCGCTGCTGGTGGTCATGTCTGGGTCCTGGTGGTCTGCTCGGTGGTGACGAGGTGCAGGCCGGTGGTGGCCTGCTGGGGCTGTTCGCGGAGCTGCTGGAGAGCCCGTGCTGCGGTTCCCCGGCCGACGTCGGCGAGGTCCTGTAGCTCGCGCACGGTGGGTAGGTCCCCGTGGCGCTGCTGGTGGGCGCGGGCGGTGTCGCGGGCGCGGTCCTGAGCCGGGGCGACCGCCCCGGCCTCCCCCACCCCGCCGCCGTCCGGCACCGGCTGGGACAGCTCGGGACGCTGGGACGGCCCGGGGTGGGACACCGGGCGGGACAGCGCTGGGACACCCGGCGTGTCCAGGGCGGGACGGTCAGGCTGTCCCGTGTCCCAGCCCGCCCGGCCCGACACCACCGGCTCACGACTGCGCAGCGCCACCTCTGCCACGGCCGGCACCAGACCACCGGAGGAGGCCGGCGTGGCGACCGTGGAGCTGGGCGTGGTGGTGCGGCGGGCGTGATCGTCGGCGGCGAGTAGGTAGAGCAGGTGCGCCACGACCGCGGCAGCGATCGCGGGCCACGCGCCGACCCCGAACCGCAGCATCGCCGCCGCCTCTACCGCTGGCGCACCCGGCACCGGCGCCGGCCCGGCTAGGAACACCGCCTGTGCGACCCCCGACAGCCCGGCGGCGACGATCACAACCGCCCACGCGTAGCGCGCCGCCCGACCGGACAGCCGCGCTGTGGCGGTGTAGGCGACCAGCGCGAGCCCATCGGTGATCAACGGGTACAGCCACGCGATCCCGGCCGGGACCCGCGCAGCCACGGCGACCTCGTAGAGGCCGTGGGCGGTCGCGACCGCGGCACCGACTGCCACCGCCAGGCCGGGTAGCCACAGCCCGGCCCGCGACCACCGCCCCGACCGCGCCGTCGCGGGCTCGGTCACGGGGGCGTCGCTGCCCCACAGGTTCGTCGTCTGCCCGGTGCTCATCGCCGGCCACCTCCGACCGGCTCGGGCGCGGCGGCGTCGCGGTCGTGGGCCCACCACTGGGTGATCGCCTCGACCGCGCCCCGGCCGGGCACCTCGATCGGGCCGCTCGGGGCGCTGCTCCAGCCCGGGCGGGTCTGGTGTCGCTCGGATGAGCAGCCGCCGGCCTGCTTCTTGACCCGGGCGACGACGCCGGGGCGTTGGCGGTCGTGCCAGTCGCCTGCTGCTCCGACCGAGGCGCCGGGGCCTTGGTAGGCGGCGCACCAGGCGTGCATCAGCCACAGGAGTTCCTCGACGACCTCGGGGTGCCACAGCCAGCACTCGGGCAGCACCTGCGCCCCGTCCGGATACCGGAGGAAAACCGTCTCCAGCCAGGCGCACAGCTCGTCGAGCAGCCGCGCGACGTGGTCGGGGTCGGTGGGGGCCAGTAGCCAGGACGGTGCTGCCGGGATCCGCCGGCGCGCGGTCACCGCAGCCAGGGCCTGGGAGAGTTCGCCGACCAGCTTCGCCAGCGCCTCGACCTGCCCGGGGACCGGTTCCAGCTCGGCCACCGCACGGCGCAGGGCGTCGAGTTCACGGGCCAGTCCCGCCAACACCGACCGATCCGTCGCCTCCGGCGGTTCCGGGTGCATAGGGCCGGTCACCGCGGCTCACCACCCGCGACGTCGTCCCGGCCGGCCGGTAGCGCGGCCACCGTGGGGTCGGTGCTGGTGTGGATACGGCGCAGCTCGGCGAACATCGCGTTGGCCTCCGCGGCTCGCCGGGCGGGTTCGGCGAACCGGGCCGGCCACCGCCGCGCCAACACGACCAGGACCCATTCGATCTGGTGGTCGCGCCAGGTCGCCCACCGATCCACGCGCCGACGCCACCGGGTTTCGGCCTCGATCCGCGCGAGCAGTCGCACCCGGCGGCGCACGTCGCGCCGCCGCCACGCCATGCGGGTGCGGCCGATCACCGGCGCGATCCCGCGGCGGATCACCACGACCCGCCCGGCGGGCAGGTTCGCGATCTGCGCCGGAGCCAGAACGGGAACCTTGCGCACAGTGCGAGAGGCCACCTTGCCGTTCGTGTCGGTGGTGGTGATCCGCTCGTCCCGCTCCCCGGCCAGGGTGGACCAGAACTCCAGGTCCGCCTTGTCGCGGGTCCCACCGAAGATCATCAGGGCGGCGGTGTTGTTCAGGATCGTCGCCGCCCCGTGCTCACCCCACCGCCCCAGGATCTGGGCGCGGGACTGGAACGCCGCGACGATGTTCACACCCCGACCACCCATGTCCGCCGTCCAGCTCTCGAGCGGCACGGGTGAGATGAGAGCGGCCTCGTCAAGGAACAACCCCAGCGGCGGATCCAGACGACCCTTGGGCTGGTACGCGGCCAGCCGGCGGGCCTCACGGGCGATGTGGCCGGTCAGCGCGCACACCAGCGGTGCGGTTTGGGCCTCCTCGGCGCCGAGCAGGAACACCGTGGCCCGCTGGTCGAGCAGGCGGGCGACGTCGAAGCCCTGGCCGGGCTCCGCGGCCGCGGCGGCGGCCGGGTGGGTCAGCCACCCGAGCGCGGGCATCACCGACGAGGTGATCGACGAGCGGGTGCGGTCGTTGGTGGTGATGAACTGCATCGCGTCCTGCTCGAACGCCTCCACCCCCGACCTACGGAGCAGAGCCGGAACCTCCCGGCCGGCCAGATCCGGGTCAGCCACCCAGCCCAGCACGTCCGGCATCCGCTTGTCGCCGAGGGCCGCAGCGTGCAGCAACGCGGCCAGCACACGACGGGCCTGACCGTCCCAGAACGCCCGATCCCCACCCGAACCGCGCGAGACAGCGGCGATCATGTCCGTGGCCCGCTCGGTCGCGGTCACCGCATCCGTGCAGCCAGTCAGCGGGTCGAAGGTGATCGACGACGCCCGCCCACCCAGGCCGGCGGGGTTGAACACGAACACCGAGCCCCGCCCGGCCCGCAACGGCCCGCACAGCTCCACGAGATCGGTACGGGTCGAGGTCACCAGCGCCGCGCCCGGCGCGTCCAGGACCCGGCCGGCCAGCCAGCCGGTCTTGCCGGTCCGCGGCCCGCCGACCACGATCACGACGTCCTCGGTGGAGGACCACACCCGCAACCCACCGGTCCGGCACAACTCCGTACCCGCCGCCGCGGTCGGCAACCGCAGACGCTCCCACCGCGACAGCGCAGCCAGCGACGGACGCACCGTCGTGGCCTTGCGGCGGACCGCGAGGGTGCCGGCGTGGCGGACGATGTCCAGCGACGAGGCAACGCCGACCTTGCGACGGCTACGGGCCGCCCACCGGTGCACCGTCGCCGACGACCGCGACCACCGGTGCCACACCACCGCCACCACGATCAGCGCGGCGAGGGCGAACGCCGGCCACGACAACGCCTGCAGCAACGTCGCCGCCGGCAACACCGCAATCACCCCGAGCCCGACCGCGAGGAAACGGGCCCCGCGCCCCCAGGCCAGCGCGGCGCCGGCGGCGAACACCAGCAGCACCACCAGCGTGGCACCCAGAGAAGCCAACACGGTGATCACTGATCGTCCTCCCATCCGGTCCGGCGCACCCACGCTCTGACGTCGGCGCGGTGGCGGGCGCACGCCTCGGCGTGGCCGTCCTCGTTGTCGTCGGGGTGTGACTCGTACGGGCCCCGGTCGGTCACCCGCTGCCCACAGGTGGCGCACCGCCACGACGTCGTCGGCGCCCGGAACGAGGGCCACCGATCCGGCTCCGGCTGGGGTTCGCGGCCCTCCACGAGCCACTCGAACGCCAGCTCGGCCCGTGACCGGCCCCCGCCGTCGCCCGCGCTGTCCAGGCCGAGGGCGGCGCCGATCTCGTCCCACGACCGACCCGCCGCACGCGCTGACTCCGCGAACTCTGCGAGCTGGCGGGCCGCGGCGTTGCGGGCCACCAGCGCCGCCGTCACTCCGGCGAGCGGGTTATCCAGGCGCGAGCGGGTCAGGACCTGATAGCCCTCGATCGGGTCCTCGTGGCGGACCGCGCCGAACGCCTCCACCGCACCGGACCACACCAGGGCACGCACCTGCGCCGCGAACAACCGCTCACGCTCGTCCTGCTCGCTGCGGTTCATCGCGCACCCCCGACCGGCGCGTGCATCTGGGCGGCGCGCAGGTCGGCGGCCCAGCGGTCCACCGTCCGCCGGGTCACCCCGCACTCGGCGGCGATCGTCGTCCGGTCTCGACCCGCTGCCAGCGCGGCGTAGCCGGCGTCGCGGGCCGGCGACACCGGCCCGCTCCCACGTCGAGCCGGCGCCGGGGTCATCGGCCTCGGCCGGTGCCCGCCCCGCGGACGGCGCCGCAGGGCAGCCCGCTCGTCCTCGCCCATCCCGCCGGCCACCCCGAACGGCAACGACTCCAGGGCCCAGGCCAGACACTCGGCTCGCACCGGGCAGCCCGCGCACACCGCCTTCGCCGCCGCCTCGGCCCGCTCCCGGGCCGGACCGGCCTCGGCGACCGGGAAGAACGTCTCCGGGTCGGTGCCCCGGCACGCCGCGTCGGCGCGCCAGCCCCGACCCTCGCCGACCCGCGGCCGGCGCTCTATCCTCGTCATCTCTCCTGCCTCCACATGCTTGTTGGTGGGGAGAGCGGCCCGGCGTCGTGTGTCCGCCAAGATCCCGTCGCCGGGCCGCACCATCCCGCTGCTGCTCCCGCTGTTCTTGCTGCTCATCGCGGCCTCCGCGGCTCCGGGACCCGCACCGGGGCCTCGAACAACCCCGGCCACCCGTCCAGCGCCTCACGCTCGGCCCGCCGATCCACGGCGCTGTCGCGCTTGACCCGCGCCCCCGGCACCACCCCGACCAGGTGCGCCAGCCACGCCGGCAACGGCTTGCGCTCCAACAGGGACAGGGCGATCACCCGCGACGGGCAGTCCCCCCGGCGTGACGTCGACACCCACCCGCAGCCGGGGCAGCGCCCGGCCGCCGGGGAGTCGTGATCCACCAGCACCTGTAACCGGCCCGTCCGCCCGGTCGGCTCCAACAGCCGCGCATCCAGCTCGGTGGCCTGCGGGCGCCGGTCCGGAACCCTCCACTCCACCGCCGTCCGCCGGGTCACAACCGCACCTCGACCGGCTCCGGAACCCGCCCCAGCTCATCCGGGCACAGCACCGACCCGTCCGGGTGCGAGAACTCCGGCACCACACCGGCGCGGGCCGGCCACCCCGACGGCGGAACGTCCACCACCGGGCCCCGGCACCCCGGGCACACCAGGGTCGTCACGTCGACGAGATCACTCTGGTCGTCCGCCAGATCCACCACCGGCGGGTCCTGCACCACGCTTGCGTTCATGCTGGCCTCCGAGATCGATAGAGAGGAGGGTCGGCCGGTCCGGCCCACGGGTGGCGGGCGCTCGCCCCGCCACCTCGCGCGCAGCGCGCACGGCCTCCGAGGCTCGCCGTCAAGGGCCGGACGAAGTCCGGTCGCCGAAGGCGACGCGCAGCGCCCTTGATGGGGAGTGAGGCCGGGCCAAACTCGGACCGGACGGCCCTCCGCCCCGCCGAAGGCGGGACCAACCAGGTCTTGGCCCTGCGCGGCCTTGAGCGCACACCCCTCACAGCCCTCGCCGGCGGCCGGTCTCACCGGTCACCACCACCCGACTCGGCCCGCAGTCCCTCGCCCGAGTCCGCGGCCGGTTGCTCGCCGTTCAGGGCCGGCGTGGCCGCCCGGTCGAACGCCGACACGACCTTGGCGAACGCCTCCGGCGCCCCCTGCCCAACCGGCGTCGTCAGGAACAACACCAACGCCAGCAGCGAGAACACCACCGCACCACCCGCCGACCGCGCCTTGGCACAGATGAACGCCCCGAGCGCCGCCCCAAGAATCAGCACCCCGACGCTGCCCATCAGTCCGCACTCCGACGCGGGCTCGGCACCCAAGCAGCCACATCGACGACGCTCTGCTGGCCGACAGCGGTGCTCACCATCTCGTCCAGCACTCGTGCAGGAATGATCAGTCGACCACGGACTCGGAGGGCCGGGAATTCGCCATCGCGAATTGCGCGGTAGAGCGTGACCGACGAAGTCCCGATCAACTTCGCCGCTTCGGGAACGCTGTAGAAGATCGGAACGCGCGCCTCCGGACCGGCGCCGCCTTCCCTGGTAGATGAGATGTTCATGCCGCTCTCCCCTCGGAACCACTGACCTCTGTCGGTCAGTGCAGCTAGCCTGAGTGCAGTCCGGACGAGGAGCCCGGAAGGAAATTCCGGGGTACGTACGGAGCAGTCGGGGAGAGTGGTTGTCATGCGTGGAATGACACCGGCGATGACCATCGGCGAACGGATTGCCTTCTACCGGCGCAGGCGTGGACTGTCGCAGCTCGTGCTCGCCGGCCTCGTCGGCCGGACCGAGGACTGGCTCAGCAAGGTCGAGAACGGACGCATCGACCTCGACCGGCTGTCGGTTATCCGGCGGGTCGCCGAGGCCCTGGACATCACCATCAGCGACCTCGTCGGCGAGCCGACGCTCTTGGAGTGGACAGCGGACAGCGGCGTGCAGACCGTCCCGGCGCTCCGTGCTGCGCTGATGGACTATCGGCAGATCACTCCGCTGCTGGCGTCGTCCGCGGCCGCCGGTGACGCGGTCGAGATCAACTCACTGGAAGCGGATGTCTCTGCGATCTTCGAGGCCTACCAGGCGAGTCGCTACGGCTACGTCACCGGTCGGACACCGCTCGTGCTGTCCGACGCGCTGAACGCGACTCGAAACGCTGGACCAGGCGACCGCCACCGGGCTCTCGCACTGCTCGCGTTGACCTACCAGGTCGCGGTCTCCGTCCTCACCAAGCTCGGAGAGACCGATCTCGCCTGGATCGCCTCCGAGCGCGGTCTGACCGCTGCGCAGGAGTCCGAGAATCCCGTGGTGCTGGGGTCGCTGTTCCGATCCGTCGCGTACGCGCTGCACTCGACCGGCCGATTCGCCGCAGGGGTCGACCTGGTGCGGACAGCGGCCGGCGTGCTCGAAACGCACCTCAGCACCCGGTCGGACGAATCGTTCCTCGCTGTCTACGGCACGCTGTTCCTCACCGGGGCGGTGGCGGCCGCGCGCGCCGAGGACCGTGCGTCAGTGACCACGTTCCTCCGGGAGGCGGAGGACAGTGCGCACCGGGTCGGCCGGGACACCAATGCGATGTGGACCGCCTTCGGCCCGACGAACGTGTCCTTGCACCGCATGACGACAGCTCTCGAACTCGGCGACGTCCAGGTAGCGGTCGACCTCGCCCCGTCGATCGACGTCTCGGGCCTCCCGGTCGAACGGCAGGTTCGCCACGCCATCGAGACGGCTCGCGCGTACACGGCACGGAACCGGCGGGATGAAGCTCTGGCAGTGCTGTTGCAGGCCGAGCAAGTCGCTCCGGAGCAGGTCCGGCACCACGCCCTGAGCCGGCAGCTCGTCCTCGGCTGGGTCAAGGGCAACCGTTCGCACCGAGACCCGGCTCTCGACGGCCTCGCTGGTCGCCTGCGGCTGGTGTGAACTGGTGCCTGGCCGCACGACCATGGCCGGTCAGCGTCCAGGGGTTGGAGCTCTGCCGGCGCGCAGTGCTCCGAGGACGAGCTATCCGACCATGTCGAGGACCGTGCGCAGCCGGTCACGGGCCTCGGTCAGGGCCACGACCTGGGCGTCGACTCGTGCGAGCTGCTCCTGCAACATCGGCGCGGCGCAGCGCTCCAACCGTGGTCCCGGCCCCTGCGCGCAGGGCAACAGATCGTAGATCAACCCGGTCGGCACCCCTGCTGCGAGGAGGGCCCTGATCGCGTGGACCGTGTCGACCGCGTCGTCGTCGTAGCGGCGATGTCCGTGCCCGGAGTCGTCGCGGTGGGCCCGCAACAGTCCCTGCTCCTCGTAGTACCGCAGTGACCGGGGACTGGCCCCGGTCACACGGGATAGCTCCCCGATCCGCATGTGACTCGCCTCTCCGCCTGCCGGGTTGAATCTGACAACGATGTCAGATTCTACGGTCGAGGCCATGGCATCGAGACTGTGGCGAAACGGCAAGCCCCTCACCTCCGACGACGCGAGGGACCTGGCGTTCGCCGGGTTCGCGCACTTCACCGCGATGCAGGTCCGCGACGGCGCGGTGCGCGGGCTCGACCTGCACCTGACCCGCTTGCAGAGCGCCTCACGCGACCTGTTCGGACGCGAGGTCGACAACCGACTGCTCCGCGACCGGATGCGTCAGGCAGCCGCCACCGGTCCCCGGTCCCTGTCGCTCGTGGTGACGATACGAGCAGCCGAAGGCGAGTTCGTCCCCGCCGAAGTCGGCCGCCCACTGGACGTGACCGTGCAGACCGGTGCCCCGTCGGACGGTCCGAGCGGGCCGCTGCGGCTCGACGTCGTCGAGCACGAACGGTTCCTCCCCCACGTCAAGCACGTGGGGGAAGGCGCGAAGACCTACTACCTGCGACGGGCGAGGCACCACGGGTTCGACGACGCCGTGTTCCTCGACAGGACCGGCCGGATCAGCGAGGGGACCATCTGGAACCTCGCGTTCTCCGACGGCGACACCGTGATTTGGCCCCGGGCCGACCTGCTCACCGGAACCACCATGCAGGTCGTGCGCCGACAGTTGCACCGCGCCGGCGTCCCCCAGGACGAGCGCGAGGTCCGTCCGGCGGACCTCGGCGGCCTGTCCGCCGTCCTCATGAACTCCTGGACACCCGCCGTGCCGGTCACGAGCATCGGGGACCGGACCCTCACCCCCGACCCGGAGTTCGAACGACGGCTGCGAAACGCCTTCGACGTCGAGGCCCCCGAGCAGCTGTGAACCTCTCCCACTCTCGCCGCGCTGGTTTCGGCCCCAGACTGAGACATGCGGCGGTCGCAGCCGGTTGGGCACGATCCGCTCGCTCCCACTTCGCGGCCGTAAACTCCGCGATGTGCCAGATTCGAGCGAAGCATTCGCCACCCCCCGCGTCGCCGCAGGCGCGCTCTTCCTCGACGACGCCGGCCGGATCCTCCTCGTGCACCCCACCTACAAGGACACCTGGGATATCCCCGGGGGGTACGTCGAGCGCGGCGAGTCGCCCGCGACAGCTTGCCGGCGCGAGGTTGCTGAGGAGCTCAACCTCGATCGTGCGCCGGTGGCACTGCTCTCCGTGGACTGGGCACCCAGCGACAAGGAGGGCGACAAGCTGCTGTTCGTCTTCGACTGCGGCCGGCTCGGCGACGATGCCGAGCGGATCCGGCTGGCGACCAACGAGCTTGATCGCTGGGAGTGGGTCGCGCTCGACGACCTTGAGTCCTACGTCATCCCGCGGCTCGCCCGACGGCTGCGCACGACCGCGCAGGACGGCCCGGGTTACCTCGAACACGGTCAGGCGGTCGCCCGGGTCGGGCGGTAGGGCTGTTCGTGGAGCCAGTCGTGGAGCGAACTGGAGAAGTTCAGGCACCGTGGAGCCACCGTCAGAACCGTTGATGACAGTTCCGTCCCTGGTAGGTCCCCGTAGAACCAACCTCCACCAGGACTCCTTAAAGCGGGTGTCGCAGGTTCGAATCCTGCCGGGGGCACCAGTGATGTCTCAGGACATCGGCACGGGCCGAACCTCCGGGTCCGGCCCTCGAACGCATCCCCGGGCGACTCAGTGCGCGGATGTCGCCGCTCGCCGGGCCTGGCGCCGGCTTCCGTTCACACGGTCGTTGAACCGGTCGACGGCCCAGATGAAGCGCAGTCCCAGCCGCCCCATCAGCATCGGACGAGGGAACCGCGGCTCCTTCGCCCACAGGACCTCCAGGTCCTCGGGGCGTTCACCGTCGACGACCAGATCGGCGATCAGCGATCCGACGTATGGGGCCTGCGCCAGCCCGTGCCCGTTGCACGCGATCGAGTAGAAGACGTCGTCCCCGATCTGCCCGGCCACCGGGAGCCATGACGGCGTGATCGCGATCCAGCCACCCCAGGCGCGTTCGACGGCGACGTCGGCGAGGTCGGGGAACCGGGTCGCGAAGGCCTCCGCCAGTTCCGCGACCAGGTCCGGGTCCGGTTGCTTCTGCGGAAGCGGGTACGAGGTTCCCCGTTCCAGCCGGCGGACTCCGAAGACGATCGTGTTGCGGGAGGTCAGCCGGTAGTTCTCCATGATGTTGTGCTGGGTCACGAGCCCCGCCCGGCTCGTCCAGCCGAGTGCCGCCAGGCGCTCCGGGTCGACCGGCTCGGTCTCGACCTCGACGACCCAGATCGGCACGGCGAGCCGGTCGGGGGTGATCCCCCATTCACCGGCGAACGCGTTGGTGGCGATGACGACCTTGTCCGCGCGCACCTCGCCCTGCGACGTGGACAGGACGACCTGGCCCGGCCCGCGCGTGATGTCGGTGATCCGGGTCCGTTCGAAGACCCGGGCGGACGAGGCCAGCATGGCTCGACGCAGCCCGAGCGTGAACCTACCCGGGTTCATGATGCCCCCGACCTGCTCGCGCATCCCGCCGAGGAACCCGTGCGGGATGCCGAGCTCCGCGCTCGAGCCGAGCTCGACGTGACCGCCGACGCGACGGAGGATCTTGGCGACCCGACGCACCCGCCCCATCTGCCCGCGCGACACCGCCGCGAAGACGTTGCCCGTCGGCTCGTACTCGCAGTCGATGTCGTGTGTCGTGATGAGGCCTTCCACGAAGTGCGCGGCACGCTCGGCCAGCCGCACCATGCCGGGCATCTTCTTCGGGAACAGCAGGTTGATCAGTTGCAGGTCACCGCCCGGCGCGCCCGCCAGCTGACCCGCGTTGCGGGAGCTGGCCCCGTGTCCGCAGAACTCGGCTTCCAGGAGCACCACGTCCTGCCCACGCTCGGCCAGCCGTAGGGCGGTGGACATGCCGTTGAGTCCACCTCCGACGACCGCGACCTCACACGTCAGGTCCTCGGCCAGGGCCGGGAGCAGGTCGGTGGGCGGGTCCACCCATCCGGTGAAGTCGGTGTACTGCACGTTGGCGGTCGTCACCTCGCCGCTCCTGCCCCGCGGTGGGCCGGCTCCGGACCGGTTCGCACGTTGTGGTCGTGCAACGCGCGGTAGGCGAACAGATAGGTGATCATCTGCAGGCCCCACACCGTGAGCGCCAGCGCGTAGAACAGCGGACGATCCTCGAGCGGGTCGACGGCGTCCGGGAACGGGAAGAAGTCGTAGATCAGAGCGATCCCCGTGGCCGCCAGGCTGACCAGCAGGGTGGCGATGCCGACCTTCGTCGCACCGATGTCCCACAGCCGCTTGGTGAGGTACAGCAGGAAGATCAGCGTCAGCAGGTTGACGACGAGATAGATCGTTGCCGGACCGGGGTGGAGAATGTGGTGGCCGGCGTCGTCGACATGGTCCTGGAACTTCGACTGCCCCAGGTAGAGGCCCGCGCCGATACCCACGGTGAAGATGACGGCGTCAACCGCGATGCTCGACTTGTAGCGGTGGGTCACCGCCATGAACCCGACGACGAGCAACAGGGTGATGCCGACCGAGCGCGAGAAGGCATCGAGGAAGAAGGCGACCGAGTACTGCAGGCTGGCCTGGCCGGCCTCCTTGTCCTCGGGGAATCGGAGCGCCCAGACGAGGAAGTTCACGCCCGAAGTGGCGATGATGAACCACTCGATGCCGAGCAGGTAGTTGCGGTACTGCTTGATGAACTTCCAGCCGGCCCAGTAACCGCCGACGATCATGATCACGTCGCCGATCAAGAACGCCAGCGCGTATATGTCGTCCCTCATGTCCGTTCTCTCCTGATCTCAGGCGCGACCGGGCAACCCGGCGCCGATGGCGGTGTAGTCGTCGCGGCCGAGCAGGTCCATCGGGTCGGACATCTGCCCGTCGACCTCGACCCAGCCGACGTAGTGTTCCGAGGACCAGTCGAGGGCTCGCTGGATCTCCTCGGGGAACGACCGGATCTGGTCGAGGGTGTAGGTGAGGAACGGGTTCTCCTCGGGGCGCAGGAAGGCCAGGTCGTACCCCATCGACAGTCCGAACCGGTACTGGTCTGCGGTGGTGTTCCGACCGCCACCGTGGTAGGTGGACCCGATCCAGATGAGCGCCGAGCCCGCCTTCATCTCGGTCGGCACGGCCTCGTCGAGGCGCGGCGGTCGTTCGTCGTCCCACAGGTGCGAGCCGGGGATGACGAGGGTGCCGCCGTTCCCGGCGGTGAAGTCACTGACCGCCACCATGATCTGGACCCGCGCTTCCCGCTGGTAGGTGGGGTGTCGCCACAACCAGACCGAGTCGTCGCGGTGGAGCGGCTGCGCACCCTGTCCGGGGCCGATCTTGATCGCCATCGTGGCGCCGACATGCATTCCCGTCGGGTTGGGGACCGACTCCTCACCGAAGAAGATGTTGATCGGCTTGTTGAGGATGCGCTCCGCGACGCTTCGGTACAGCGGATTCAGCGCGATGGTCGCCATGTGCTCAGTGCGCGCGAACAGGCCGCTCGCACGCTTGGTCCTGTTGCCGGCGAAGACCTCGTCGTGACCGTTGTCGACCTCGTCCAGGACGGGGTCCAGGTCCTTCTTGATGCCTTCGATGGTCGAGTCGCCGAACAGGCCTTCGATGACGACGCCGCCGTCCCGCATGATCACCTCGACCACGGCTTCCGGCGTGGCGTCGGGGGCGAGCCGGGCGAGTTGGCTCTGGGTCATGTTCGTCCTCCGAGGACTTGCTGGGTCGCGCCGTTCGCGAGCCCAGGCATGTGATCCGGGTCATGCTAACCCGAACTTAGTCATCCGATCAAGATTTATGACCAAGATGTTTGACCAAGTTGCCGCCCTCGCCTCGCACGACCCGGTGCCGGCTCCTCCGTTGCCAGCGCCTCGCCCCGTCGGAGGCGATCGACATGGCGCGACAGCCCGACCTCCACGGGCAACCTCCAACCGCTGGGGGCCCGGAACATGCTCCCCGGGCTCGATGTGGCATCGGCCCGGCTGTTCGGCGCCGTCGACACGGACTCCACCGCCACCATCCGCCATCGACGGCACGGTCGGTGTCGGTGTCGAACTCGACGCTTGTCACCCGATAGGACGGAACCGGGACGGGCTCAACGGTCGCGGGCGCGGTCGGCGCTGCAGGCGGAGGCTTCCGGGCTCGAGAGATACGCCTCCACCATCTCGCAAGCCCGTTCGGTGTCATGGAGCAGCCGCTCCGCGTTGTCATAGACACGCCACTGCTCAACCAGACCGTCAGCGAGCGCCACCAGCAGACGGGTCGTCGATTCCAACTGATCGGCCGCCAACTCGGGCGCGGACCTGGCCAGCTGCGATTGCCACCGGCTGATGAAGTCGTCGGCGAGCCGGACGGCCAGGGCAGGATCGTGTCGGTTGGCCCACGACGAGATGGCGATGGTCGCTCGTGTCCGCTCGGGCGACTCGACGACACTTCGCATGGCCGCGGTGAGAATCCCGGTGGCTGCCTCGGCGAGCGTCGGGGCATCGGCCTCCGACTCCGAGATGTCCGCCAGACCGGTCGTGGTCAGATGTCGCTGAACAGCTGAGAGCAGGTTGGCCTTGGACCCGAAGCAGTAGTGCACTGCCGCCAACGGCGACTCTGCACGCTCGGCGATCTTCCGGGTCGTCGCAGCGCTGACGCCGACCTCAGCGATCACCAGCACAGCCGCTTCGACGAGGCGAGCACGACGCTCGCCGCTCGACATGTACGTCATGCCCGCTCGCATTCCCTGTCCTGCCCGGTGTGGGCGGGGCTCACGACCGGAAGTTCACGCCGTTCAGCCGATCGACCTCCAGCCGGACCAGCGCACCGTAGCCCGTCAACGTCGGCGCGAAGCTCTCCCCCATCTTCGTACCAAGGTACCGAACCGACATCTTGAGACCGGCGTCCGGTTCCGGAGCGCCGACGATCCTGGCTGTTCCCTGGGCGACGAGGTAGCGGTAGGGGAAGTGGTCGTCGTTCACCGCGAGCGAGACGGGTGCTCCGTCGCGGAGCAACCTGCCCTTGAGCGAGGTCTCCTTGACGGTGAACTCGATGGTTCGGTCGACCACGCGATACCAGATCGGCGAGGTCAGCGGGGGCTTGTCCTTGCGGTGGATGGAAAGGATCCCGATGTGTGGTTCGGCCAGGTAGGCCCAGTCCTCTTCGGCGGTGGATCCGGTGGTCATGCCCTTCCCCTCATCGCTCGGTCGGCCTCGGTTCGTTCACGTCGGTGAGCGGCAGACCTTCGGCGCCGCCGCCGTAGCTCAGGCAGGTTCGCGCCGCGTACTGGCTCGCCACACGCGCGACGGTCGGCGGTTCCGAGCCTTTGACGATCTCGGTCAGGGCCGCAGCGATGAAGGAGTCACCGGCACCCAGCGTGTCGACGACCTCGATCGACTCGGCCGGCTGGAAACACCTGGCGCCACGGTGCGAGACCACGGCGCCGGACTCTCCCATCCCGACGAGGACCCACGGCACGCCGAGTGAATGCACGTCGGCGATCAACCGGTCGAGCTTCGGCTGGTCCTCGCTGGTCCGCGAGAAGGTCGCCACGGTGACCGGCACGGTCTCCAGCACGGGCCGGGCGTCGGCGAACTGGTCCTTGACGAAGTCGACCGACAGACCCGCTCCTCCGCTGCACCAGGGCACAGGCTGCGTACTGAACTCGGCGGACCAGGCAGTGTGGACCAGGTCGGCATCGGCGAACAGGAAGCGGAGATCCTCGTCGGTGAGCTCGACGCCGAGGCCGACGCCCTCGACCCAGCCGGTGAAGGTGCGCTCGCCATCGACCAGGTCGACGTCGACCACGGTCGTCTCACCGTTCACTCGCTGGACTCGTGAGGTATCCAGGCGCGGCTCGACGAACGCGCGGGCGACGATCTCGGCGTTGTCGTCGTTGCCGAGCCTGCCGATCCACCGCGTCGTCGCTCCGAGCCTGGCCAGGTGGAGAGCCACGTTGAGAGAGCCTCCGCCCGGGAACTGCCGTCCGATGTCGCGATACCGGTCGACGCAGCAGTCTCCGAAAGCGTTGATCCACATCAGTAATCCTCCTTGCCCCACATGTAGCGGCGCTCGAGCAGGTCGTGACCGGTGAACGAAGCAAGGTGCTCGCCGATCCTGCTCATGATCGATCCCAGGAGCGCAGGGGAGAGCACGGCCCGCAGATCCTGCGGCACGCCGGGGAGGGTCAGATCGCGGGTGTCGACGACGAGGGACTGCGGCGAGAAGCGCTCGGCGAACCGCACCACTCGTTCGGACAACGGCCGCGTCTCGTCCTCGCCGATGAAGGTCAAGATCGGGAAGTCGGGCGTCACGATCTCCAGCGTGCCGTGGAAGAACTCGCCCGCCTGACGGCTGGAGGCGTGACGCCAGAGGGACTCCTCGAACAGGCACATCGCACCCGAGTAGGCAACGCCGTAGTTCGGGCCGGAGGCCACCAGGTAGACGATGTCCAGGTCCGCGACATTCTCGGCGATCTGGCGTGCGGTCTCGTCCGCCTCCTCACGGACATGGCGAATCACCTCCGGCGAGCGGCGGACGACATCCAGGTGGGGTGCATGGTCGTTGCTGCCGTTCAACGCGTCGAGCAAGGTGTAGCCGAACAGGTTGAACACCAAGGCGGTGGCATCCATGAGGAAGCCACCGATCGGGGCGTCGATCGTGACGCACTCCTGACAGATCGAGTACAGCGGACTGGACGCGTCCCCGGCCATGCCCAGCACCGTGGCCCCCGCGTCGGCGCAGTGTCGTGCCGCCTCGATCCCGGCCGACGTACCGCCGTAGGAGGTGACGAATACCAGACTCCCCCGACCGACCAGGGGCGGCACGTTGGCCAGGAACTCCTCGGCCTGAACGTGGTACACGGGCACGGGGCTCTGCCGGTCGAGCAGGTACTTCAGGGAGATCATCCCTGCCCAAGTACCGCCGGACGCGACGAGGAAGACGTTGGAGACGCCGTTGGCGGACGCCTTGATCTCTTCGGCCAGGCGGTGGAACTGTCCGAGCAAGTGCGCGGCGACCTGCTCACGTTGCTCGGTCCACACCGGCGCGACTCCTTGGGCTGACCGGAGTGACATGGTGACGGTTACCCTTCGATTCGATTCGGCGGCGTCGCTCACGGACGCCTGGTGGTCATTCATCGCCGGTCGGCGACGTTCGGCGCGCTCTGCGTTCTCGCGGTCCTCCGTGGAGCCTTCCTCCGAGGACGGGCACCCGTGGTGGCCAGCAGGACGATCGCGGTCGGGCGCAGGGGCCGGAAGAAGAAGCCGGGCTACGGATCCGCGGCTACAGGTAGGGACGGTGCACCGCGGCCAGCTCCGAATAGGCGTCGAGGTACTCCGCATCGGCGTCACCGAGCACCTCGACGTCGTGCCAGGTGCTGATGGCCATGATCTGCTCGGTGATCGCGTCGGTCTCCGGCGTACCCTCTGGCGGCCAGTGATCGCGGTGGGCGAGCACCTCCAGGAACCGGAACTCGTCGTCGGTCGCCGCGTAGGTGGCGGTGAACAGGATCATCTCCGGATAGCGGCCGGCTGCCTCGTCGTACTCGGCGACCAATCTGCGGAATCGGGGCAGGTCGTCGGCATTCGGGACCTTGACGCGAGCCACGACCGTGGCGAAGACGTCCTTGCGAGCGAGGTTCATCGTGCTCCTTGTCGTGCGCATCGGCGCGTCCAGACCACGTGCTGCCGCTGGGGCCGCCGACGTGCTGAGTGTTGGTCAGCAAACCTAGTCACATGACCTACTTTGGTCAACAGGTATCCGCGGCTTCCAGGCCGAGGTGCCCACTGCTAGGGTGGCGATGACTTAATCAAACGTCTTAATCAACGGGACGCCGTATCGGGGAGGACCGCGTCATGCCACGGATCCCTGCCGCCCAGCGCCGCAGTGACTTCATCCAGGCCGCCGTCGAGGTGATCGCCACCCACGGCATCGACGGCGCCACCACCCGCCGGATCGCGGACCAGGCCGAGGCCAACCTGGCAATGTTGCACTACTGCTACGACTCGAAGGAGGACCTCTTCGCCGACGTCTACGAGTACGTCGCCGGCAAGTACCGAGAGGTCGTCGAGGGCAGCGATCCGCACACGACCGTGGCCGACGCTGCCCGCCAGATCCTGCACGGAGTGATGCAGTGGTACGTCGACTCCCCCAGCTTCACCGCCGCCACCGTCGAACTGGTCAACTGGGCGCGACGCCAGCACGGAGATCGCGGCATCGCGGTCTTCGACCAAGCCCTCGACGCGGTGCGTGGGGCGCTGCGAGCCGCCGCCGACCCCGACCACCCGGTCGAGCCGTCGACCGTCGACGAGATCGCCTACGTCGTGGCCACGCTGGCAGACGGGTTCGCCGTGAACTGGCTCACCTACAGCGACAAGGCGGCCGCGCAGCAGCAGATGGAGATCGCCCAGTCCGTGCTCGCCTCGTGGCTCGCGGTTCGGCTCCGGCACGAGGCCGTCACAGCCTGATGGATCCGGTGAGAGGCTCGGGACTCGTTCAACCGTCCATCATTGCCACCACACGGCCGACCACGTCTCCGCGGCGCAATCGGTCCAAGGCACGCGGGATCTCGTCGAAGCGAACGCGCTGAACATCGACGTGGATGTCTCTCGTCGCCAGCAGGTCGCAGACTCTCCGACTGTCCTCGCGTTCACCACCCATGATCCCGACGAGCGTGATCCGGCCCAGCGTCAGGTCCAGCATGCTCAACGTCGCCTCAGTCACACCGAGCCCCACCTGCACGACTCGGCCATGACGACGCACCGCTTTCATCGCGTCCGTCGTTGTCGTGCCGAACCCGGCGAAATCGACGATCGCATCGAGATCCCGGTCGGCGAAGTCGGTGATGCGTGGAGCGACTGCCACGGCACCTGCCGCCAGCGCGCTCGGCCACACGTCCTGACGAATCTCGGACACGTACACCTCGGCACCGGCATGACGAGCGAGGCGTACGCCGAACTGTCCCAATCCGCCGAAGCCGATGATTCCGATCTTCTTTCCCGCGGCGGCTTGCGCCCCGGTCATCACAGCCGCATGTGAGGTGGCGCCCGCGTCCATGGCAACCGCCGCGAGCTCGAACGGTAGCGAGCCCGGCAGACCCATGACATGGTCCGCTCTGACGACGACCTGCTCGGCGTATCCGCCGTCACGGTCGAGTCCAGGCAAGTCATCGCCGGGCCCCGACACGCTGACCCGATCCCCCGGGCACCAGCCGGCAACGCCCGGTCCGATCTGCGAGATCACCCCCGCGATCTCGTGGCCCAGGATGAAGGGCAGGTGCGGCGGCCGGAACCCGTCATGCTCGATGAAGCCGATGTCGGAGTGACACAGGCCCGCAGCGCGAACGTCGATGACCACTTCTCCCCAGGTCGGCGCAGGGTCCGGCAACTCCCGGTCGAGGACCAACGGCCGGCGCTTTCCCACCAGCTGCCATGCCTTCATGCGCCAACTCTCCTTTGGCCTGGGGTGTCACAGCGGCAGGTCGGGCGAGTCCACTCCCACCACCCGGTCGCCGCAGAACACGCGCACGGACTCCGCCGGACCATGTCCACCGAGACCGGCCGGACCCCAGAAGCTCTGGGCGGAGTCGTCGCCGAGGTCCGCGAGCTTGGCGCCGTTGACACGCACCTCCCCCGCCACCATCCGCGAGCCGACCTCGATGGCCCGGTCGGTGTCACTGCCGAACACGTAGGCGTCGAGACCGGACGGGGCGACGTTCGCGATGCGCAGCGCCTCGTCCGTGGAGTCGACCGCGTGCAGCGAGACGAGCGGACCGAAGAGCTCCGCGGTGGCCTCCCGCGGGTCGGCGCCGGCCGCGACCGTCGGCGACATGAAGAAGCCGTCGAGCTCCGGCAGCTGCGCCGGCTGGTGGATGACGGCGCCGAGCTCGCGGAGCCGGTCGAGCCGGCTCCGGAGGGTCGCGAAGTGCGGCGCGTTGGAGATCGGCCCGACCTGCGAGTCCTCGTCCAGCGAGTGACCCACGACGACCTTCGAGATCCGCTCGGTCAGTGCCTCGACCAGCGGGTCGACCAGGCTGCGGGGCGCCAGCACCTTGCCCGGGCCCTCGCACCACTGGCCGTTGATCTTGGTCATTCCCTCGAGGATCCCGTCCGCGGCGACGTCGATGTCGGCGTCGTCGAGCACGATCACCGGGTTGTTCCCGCCGAGCTCGAGCTGCAGGACCTTGAAGTCCTCCGCGCCGGCGCGCGCGATGGCACGACCGGCACCCGGGCCGCCCGTGAACGAGACGACCTTGATCCGGGGGTCGGAGGTCAGGCGCGCGCCGACGTCACCCGCGCCGTGCACGAGCTGCAGGGCGCCGCTCGGCAGGCCGGCCTCGACGAAGCACTCGGCGACGATCTGCGCGCTGGCGGGCGCGTGCTCGGACGGCTTGAGGATCACCGGGCAGCCGGCGGCGATCGCGCTGACCACCTTGGCGGCGGGGATGAAGCTCGGCCCGTTCCACGGGGTGAGGATCGCCGCCGGCCCCCAGGGAACCTTGTAGAGCCGGACATCGCGGCCGCCGGCGTCCAGGGCGGTGACGCGCGGGATGCCGACCAGGTCGGCAGCGGCGGCCCGGATCCGGTGAGGCAGGAACGCCGCGACCGTTCGCGTGACGCCGATGGGTGTGCCGCTGGTGAGGGCGTCCGTGCGGGCGATGTCCTCGGCGCGGCCGTCCAGGAGCGTCGCGACGCGGTCGAGCATCGCGGCGCGCTCCCGGCGGGACTCCTCGTCCCAGCGGCCCACGTCGTACGACCGCTCGGCGTGCCGGAGCGCTCGTTCGACGTCGTCGGGCGTGGTCGTCACCGTTCGATGGACCGGCTCGCGCGTGTTGGGGTTTAGGTTCCAGCTGTCGGGGACGGTCGCGCACGCGCACCACTCGTCGGCGATGTAGTTCACCGGCTGCGGCCCTGCGGTGTCGTGGCCGGGCATGGAGCTCACCTCTGCAGGATCTCGTTGGTCGGGCACGGTCAGGACCGGAGGTCGACGACGACGCGGGTGACGTCGCCGGACTTCATGAGCTCGAAGCCCTCGTTGATCTCGGCGAACGGGATGACGCGGGTGACCATCTCGTCGAGCAGCAGGCGGCCCTGCTGGTAGAGGCGGGCGAACTGGGCGATGTCCTCGCGGGCCTGGCCCGACCCCATGTAGGAGCCGATCAGCCGCTTCTCGGCGAAGAAGAAGTCGAGGGCCGGCACGCTCAGCTCCGTGCCGGCCGGCGCGATGCCGACGAGGCAGGCGGTGCCGGCGGGCCGCACCAGTGCCATCGCCAGCTGCGCGGTACGGGCGGACCCGACCGCCTCGAAGGCGTAGTCGACTCCGTCGCCGAGCAGACGGTGGAGCTCCTCGACGGTGTCGCCCGCGCCGCCGTTGACGACGTGGGTGGCGCCGTAGCCGCGGGCGGCTTTGAGCCGGTCATCGTCCAGGTCGACGGCGACGATGGCCGAGGCACCGGCGAGCCGCGCGCCCTGGATGATCGCGGATCCGACACCGCCGCATCCGACGACCGCGACGGTGCTGCCGGGCCGCACCTCGGCGCCGCGGAACACCGCTCCGACGCCGGTGATGATGCAGCAGGACAGGAGGCAACCGACGTGCAGCGGCACGTCGTCGGGCAGCTTCACCAGGGCGTTCTCCCGCAGCAGGATGTGGCGGGAGAAGGCACCGATGGCGGCAAGGCGCTCGATGGGCCGCCCGTCGGTGGTCTCGAAGGCGGCGCGGTTCCGGCGCCGTACCTCGTCCAGGCGCAGGCACTGCGTCGACCGGCCGGCCTCGCAGTAGGAACAGCGACCGCACGAGGGCGTCAGCGCGCCCGTGACGCGGTCGCCCGGGCGCAGCGAGGTGACGTCGGAGCCGACGGATTCGACCACGCCGGCCACCTCGTGGCCGACCACGACGGGGAGGCCGGTCGGCACCGTGCCGGTCATGTAGTGGAGGTCGCTGTGGCACAGGCCGACATGGGTGACCGCGACGCGCACCTCGTGCGGCTCCGGCTCGTCGACCCGGATGGTGGTGAGCTCGAGCGGCTCGCCGATCTCCGTCAGTACGGCGGCTCGGGTCTCGATCATGATGTCGTCTCCTTGGTCGTCCAGAAGCCGGCGACACCGGCCGTGAACACGCCGCTCTCCCAGGAGGCCTTGGCGGCGACGTCCTCGCGGGCGAAGGCCGCCTCGACCTCCTCGGCGAGCGGGCGCAGCAGCGTGAGGTGCAGGGCGGTGGTGTTGGACTCGGGCGTCCACGCATGGACCGTCTCGATGGCCCGGTCGACCAGGGCCTCGGGCTCGACCACCTCGTCGATGAGCCCGATACGGAGCGCCTCCTCGGCACCGATCCGCGGGGAGCCGAGGACGATGCGCATCGCATGGTTGCCGACGAGGCGCCGCAGCAGCACGCTCGAGGCGTTGGAGATCGTGATGCCCCGGCCGTTCTCCGGCTGGTAGTACACGGTCGCCGGGGTGCCGATGCGCGCGTCGCAGCAGAGGGTGATCTCGGAGGCTCCCCCGACCGCGATGCCGTTGACCGCGGCGACCACCGGAACCCGGGTCTCCAGGATCGCGCGGGTGATGTCGTGGAAGCTCGCGAACTCCTCGAGGAACTCGGCCTCGGTGGTCGGCGTCCGCCGCAGGTCCTGCCCCGCCGAGAAGGCGCGGCCCTCGCCGGTGAGCACGATCCCGCGGGCGGTCTCGCCCGTGCCGTGCTCGCGCAGTGCCTGCGCGAGCTGGACCCGGGTGGCGACGTCGAGGGCGTTGAGCTTGTCGGGACGGCGCAGGGTCAGGACGGCGACATCCCGGTCGATGTCGACGTCGATGACCCCGGGGCCGGTCGTCGGGTCGTTCATGCCTGGCTCCTCCGGACGGCGAAGTCGTGGGTGACGCCGGGGTTCTCCTTCGCCCGGGCCTTGAGGGCGGGCTTGGAGACCCGCTCGGAAGGGGTCCGCGGGAGGTCGGCGACGAACGCGACGTACCTGGGCACCTTGAACCGGGCCAGCTGCGAGCCGGCCCGCTCGACGATGCTCCGGGCGGTCTCCCGGCCCTCCGGTACACCGGGAGCCAGCTGGACGAACGCCTTGACCTCCTCGCCGAGGGTGTCGTCGGGTTCGGCGACGACCGCGGCGCCGACCACCCGTTCGTCACGTTCGAGGGCGGCCTCGACCTCGACGCAGGCGACGTTCTCGCCGCCGCGGCGCACCATGTCCTTGATCCGCCCGACCAGCTGGATGCCGCCGTCGGGTCGGCGGACCGCGAGGTCGCCGGTGTGCAGCCAACCGTCGCGCAGCACCTCGGCCGTCGCCTCGGGCCGGTTCCAGTAACCGCTCATCATCGGGACCCCCGAGACCACCAGCTCCCCGGGATCGCCGTGGGGAACGTCGGTTCCATCGGGCGCGACGACGCGGACCCGTTTGGTGGCGACCGGGTGCCCCAGGTTCCCGCTCCCTACGGCGGCGGTGTCACCGAACGGGCTGAACAGGTCGATCCCGGTCTCGGTCATCCCGTAGACCTCGCGCCACGGTGCACCCCACCGCTCCTCCAGCTGGACATGCAGGCTGACCGGGATGCCCGAGCAGAAGACCACGCGGAGGGCGTTCTCCCGGTCGTCCGGTGCCGGCGGCTGCTTGACGAGCAGCGTCGGCATCGACCCGAGGACGTAGAAGAAGGTGGCGCGGTGACGGCGTACGTCGGCCATGAAGGTCGACGCCGAGAACCGCGGCAGTACCACGAGCGGGGCGCCGACCGTGAGGGCCAGCGCGACGTTCCACTGCGGGTCCATGTAGGAGAACGGCTGGGCCGTGAGCAGGACGTCGTCGCCGCCGAGGCCGGTGGCGCCGGCGCACAGCCACCCGAGCCGGACCCAGTAGTCGTGGGTGAGCATGCAGGCCTTCGGGAACCCGGTGGTGCCCGAGGTGTACTGCAGGTTCGCCAGCGTGGTGGCGTCGACCCGCACGGCCGGAGCGGTGCCCGGGAAGGGCTCCGACCCGTCGTCGGCGACGTCGACGACGCGGACGTCGCCGAGCCGGTCCTCGGCCTCCAGGACGTCGGTGACCAACCCGGCGTGCTCGCCGTCGGTGACGACGACGTGCGCACCCGAGTCACGCAGGACGAACGCGAGATCGGCGCGCCGGTAGGAGGAGTTGACCGGGACCACGGTCGCGCCCGCCTTCTGGGCGGCGAGCCAGGTCACCGGCCAGTGCACGACGTTCGGCAGCATGATCGCCACCCGGTCGCCCGGCGCGATGCCGTCGACCTCGACGAACCGGTGGGCGAGCCGGGAGGTCCACGCGTCGACCTGGCCGAAGGTCCAGGAGGTCTCGCCGAAGCGCAGGAACTCGCGGTCCGCCGAGTCCCGGGCTCGCTGCGCCAGCAGCGCGGTCAGGGTGCGGACGGTCGGCGCTTCGCCGGCCTGCTCGTGCGTCACGGTCGGAGTCACGACATGCTCCTCGCGGTCTCGGCGTGACGCGTGGCCGCCAGGTAGGACCTGGCGGCGTGCACGATCCACGCCAGCGTCGGGTCCGCGCCCTTCATCCACTCGGGGTGCCACTGGACCCCGAGCACCTGGGCGCCGGGGAGCTCGACGGCCTCGATCACGCCGTCACTCGTCCGGCCGGTCACGACCAGCCCGGCGCCGCAGCGGTCGACCGCCTGGTGGTGCCAGGAGTTGGTCGTCGCGCTCGGGCCGAGGAGCTCGGCCGCGAGCGACCCCTGCTCGAAGGTGACGAGGTGGTCGGCGGTGCCGTCGGTGGGCGCGGTCTCGGCGGACAGATGGCTCACGGTGCCGGGCTCGAGATGGGCGACGAGGGTGCCGCCGAGGGCGACGTTGAGCACCTGCAACCCCCGGCAGACACCGAGCACGGGGATGCCCCGGTCCAGGGCGGCCCGCACCAGCGCGATCTCGTACTCGTCCCGGGCGAGGTCGTGGACCATGGGATCGGTCCGGGGGTCGACGTCGCGGACCACGCCGGGATCGCCGCCCCAGCAGGACGGATGCACGTCCTGCCCACCGGTGATCACGACGCCGGCCAGCCAGTCGCAGACGGACGACGCGTCGGTGTCGTAGGACAGGTGCACCGGCAGCCCGCCGGCCTCCGCGACCCGGGTCGCGAAGTCGGACATGTAGCTGTCCAGGCAACGGTCGCCGTACCGCTCGTCGGCTCCCTGCAGCAGCCCCAGCCGGTAGCGCCGTCCGGTGATGCCGACCAGCGGTCGCACCGGAACGCCCTCCGCACCGGCCGTCACGGCAGCTCGAAGTAGCGGGCCGACTCCCACTCGGAGAGCTCGGCGTACCGGTCGCCCCCGGCGGTGTGGAACTGCATCCACTCCCACTTGCGCGAGGCGATCCAGCAGTCGACGAACTCGTCACCGAGAAGTTCCCGCAGCAGCGGGTCGGCGTCCAGGGCCGCCGCCGCCTTCGTGATGCTGTCGGGGATGCGCTCGATCCCGAGGCCGGGCGGCATGCACCACGCCATGTCGCTGACCGGCTCCGGCGGATCGATCTTGTGCTCGAGGCCCGCGATGATCCCGGCGAGCACACCGGCCAGCGCGAGGTAGAGGTTGGCGTCCGCGCCGGGGAGGCGGTACTCCAGACGCGAGTACTTCGGGTGGCCGACGACCGCACGCACCGCGGTGGTCTTGTTGCTGATCCCCCAGCTGATGGTGACCGGCGGGCCGCTGAGGTCCACCAGCCGCCGGTAGGAGGTGATCTGCGGCAGCACGATCGAGGTGGTGCCCGCGAGCGTCGCCAGCAGCCCGCCGATGGCGTGCAGCATCGTCTCCGAGGGGCCGTGCTCGGCGTGGAAGGCGTTGGCCCCGTCGCGTTGCAGCGAGATGTTGATGTGGGAGGCCTGCCCGTAGCCGGCGGTGGGCTTGGCCATGAACGTCACGCTGTGCCCGAGCTCGAAGGCCACTTCGCGCATCACCTGGCGCGTGCGCGCCCAGTCGTCGCCGACCTTGATCGGGTCACCCATCGCGAGGTTGAGCTCGATCTGACCCGCGGCGTCCTCGTCGCTCCACGCGTCCCACTCGATGCCGACCTCGTCGAGGCGGTGGGCCACGGCCTTCATGTAGGAGACCCAGTCCTTGGACTTGGCGAGGTGGTAGGCCGTCCCCGCCGTGCCGCCCAGTGGCGTGAGGTCCCGGTATCCGCGGGCACGGGCCTCGTGGATGGACTCCTCGAAGACGGTGGCCTCGATCTCGACGGCCACGGTCGCGGTGTATCCGTGCGCGGCGAGGCGCTCGACCATCTTGCGGACCAGGTTGCGCGGACACAGCGGCACCGGTGTGCCGTCCTTGAGCCAGTAGTCGCCGATCACCGAGTCCAGGCCGGGCTCCCACTCGACGAGGGTCGACATGTCGGGGCGCAGGTAGACGTCGTCGAGGTGTCCGCGCCAGGCGGGGTAGGGCGCTCCGAGGACGGGGGCGTTGCCGAGGTCGAGCCCGAAGAGAAGGTCGGCGAAGGGAAACCCGGGGAACCCGGCGTCGGCGTTACCGGACTCGAACTTCTTCTGCGACACGTTCTTGCCGAGGAAGCACCCCTCGGGGTTCGTCGCCTCGAGCCTGACGGAGCGTCCGCCGGGGGTGCTCGTGACGGTGGTGGGTTCAGGCATCGAAGCGAACCTTCCAGGAGGCGCCGGTCATGACCGACAGCTGGGAGAGGGTGCCCTGGAGGCCCAGCGCACCGGAGGACAGAACTGCGAAGAGGTCGTCGGCGCCGGAGAAGATGCCCGCGAGCGAGTCGGGGTCCGAGGCGACCAGGTACTGCGAGGGCCCCTCGCCGAGGACGAGCTGCTCGACGCCCTCCGGCCCCTCGGTGACGACGACGAGCGTCTCGGGCATGCCGGGCAGCGTCCGGGTCAGGTCCCAGAACCGCTGGGCCGCCTCGCGCCACCAGGGCACCGGCGGGGTGAGCGCATGCAGGACTCCTGCGGCCAGATCGGCGTCACCGTCAGGCTCCGTGGTCGACGCGAAGCGTGCGTGGAGGTCGACCGTGACCACGGCATCCGGCTCGACCAGGACCCCGTCCGAGATGTCGACGCCGGTCTCGCCGAAGCGGATGGTCGCGGCCTGCGGGGTGTCGTGGGAGCGCACGGCGACCGCGCCGCTCGACCTGGTCAGGGTCTCGAGCGCATGTCCGGCGCGGACGGCGTCACGCAGCGTGCGGCCGAGCAACCGAACGAGGGGTGTCGCATCGTCCTCGATCCGGACGTCGACGTCCGCAGCACCGGCGGACGTCGGCGCGGCGGCCGTCATGGTCTCGGTCATCGTTCGGTCCTTTCGGCTTGCGCGCCTTCGCGCGACACGGTGGCGCCACACCTCGTTGTCAGTGGCCCCGGGCGCTTCTTAGTCGACTGACTCAAACGCATGACTATGATAGTGCGGCCCAGGTCACACCGTGTCAACACCTGACGCGGAACCACCCCGAAAGGCGCCCGCACATGACCGCACCCGTCCCGCGCTGCTGGGACCGCCTCGACAGCGACGCCCTGCAGGTCGCACAGCTGATCGCCGGGTCGATGCCCGTTCCCGTTCGTGAACTGGGTGCCGCACGGGCTCGGGAGCTCCTGGCGACCCCACCGTCCGATCGCCCCCTCACCCCACTGCGCCGGGTGGAGGAGCTCGTCGTCCCGACCCGCGCCGGAGGGCTCCGCGTGCGGCGCTACCACGCGCGGGAACCGGCCGGCGCGATCCCGAGACCCGCCCTCCTGTACCTGCACGGGGGCGGTTTCGTGCTCGGGACCCTCGACGGGGTGGACGAGGCCTGCCGCGCCCTCGCCACTCGTTCGGGCTGGGACGTGCTGTCCCTGGAGTACCGGCTCGCACCGGAGCACCCCTACCCGGCAGCGCTCGAGGACGCGCTCGACGCGCTCGCCTGGCTCCGCCGGTCGGCAGGCGACCTGGGGATCGACGCGGGCAGGATCGCCGTCGGCGGCGACTCCGCCGGCGGCAACCTCGCCGCCGCCATCTGCCTGCACCGCCGGAACCACGGACGTCCGTTGCCGGTCGCCCAGGTCCTGGTCTACCCGGCGGTCGACGACCAGTTCTCGACACCGTCGTGGCGCGAGTTCGCCGATGCCCCGTTGCTGACCGCGGCGGACGCGCGCTGGCTCTGGGAGCAGTACGTGGGCACCGGTCACCAGCCCGGCAGCGACGAGTACGCAGCACCCCTCAACGCCAGGTCCCTGCGCGGCCTGCCGCCGGCTCTGATCCTCACCGCCGAGGTCGACCCCGTGCGGGACGACGCCGAAGCCTATGCCGACCGCCTGCGCCACGACGGTGTCCCCGTCACCTCGGTCCGGCACCTGGGCGTCTTCCACGGCTTCTTCACCGAGATCGGCACCTTCGCGAAGACCGAGGCGGCGATCACCGACGTGGTCCGGTACCTCCGGGCCATCGGCCGGTAGACGACGGCGGCCCTCCCAGCTGATCACCACTGAGGCATTGACGCAGGTCACATCCGGGGATACCTTCTTAGTCATTCGCCTCAGTCGTCTGATCAAGAGATCGGGCGCTCACCTCGACGAAGCGAGACGAGAAGGCAGGGACATGACCGACCCGAACTCACCCCGCGAAGTCGTCGACGTTCTGTGCGTCGGGGCCGGCTTCTCCGGCCTGTACACCGCCTACCAGGCTCGCGAGCGAGGTTGGACGTTCGCAGGCTTCGAGAAGGCCCCGGACGTCGGTGGCACCTGGTACTGGAACACCTACCCGGGCGCGCGCTGCGACGTCGAGAGCATCTACTACTCGTACTCGTTCAGCGAGGAGCTCCAGAAGGAATGGACCTGGAGCGAGCGCTTCGCGCCCCAGGCCGAGATCCTCCGCTACATCAACCACGTCGCCGACCGCTTCGACCTCCGTCGGTACTTCCGGTTCACCAGCACCGTGGTGGCCTCGACCTGGCTCCCGGACGAGCAGGTCTGGGAACTGACGCTCGACTCCGGTGAGACCCGGCGCGGTCGCTACCTGCTGGCCGGCTCGGGCGGCCTGTCGACACCCAAGGAGGTCGACGTTCCCGGCCTGGAGAACTTCACCGGAACGACCGTGTCGACGAGCCGGTGGAACATCTCGCTGGACGACCTCACCGGCAAGCGCGTCGCCGTGATCGGGACCGGATCGTCGGGGGTGCAGTGCATCCCGTTGATCGCCGAGGTGGCCGACCACCTCACGGTCTTCCAGCGGACCCCCAACTACGTCTTCCCGGCGCGCAACGCCCCGTTGGCTCCCGAGGTCGTCGACGAGGTCAAGAGCAGGTACCCGGACATCCGCGAGGAGTGCCGGTACTCCCCCGGCGGGATCCCGGACCGACCGGTGACCGACCGGGCGTTCGACGTCGACGACGAGGAGCGCCGCCGTCGCTACGAGGCGGCGTACGAGAGGAGCGGTTTCCTGGGGGTCGGAGCCGAGTTCGCCGACCTGCTGTTCGACCTCGAGGCCAACGAGACGGCCGCCGAGTTCTTCCGCGGGAAGATCCACGAGATCGTGCACGACCAGCGGACCGCGACCCTGCTGGAGCCCCGCTTCCCGCTCGGCGCCAAGCGGAGCTGTTTCGGCACCGACTACTACGAGACGTTCAACCGCCCGAACGTCTCGCTGGTCTCGCTGCGCGAGGAGCCGCTCACCACGATGACCGAGACCGGCATCGTCACCGAGGGCGGCACCTACGAGGTCGACGCCATCGTGCTCGCGATCGGCTTCGACGCCTTCACCGGCCCGCTCTTCGGGCTGAACGTCACCACGCCCGACCACGGCCGGCTGCAGGACGTCTGGGCTCAGGGACCCCGGACGTTCCTCGGCCTGATGACCGCCGGGTTCCCCAACTTCTTCATGATCGCCGGCCCGCAGAGCCCCGCGCTCGCCAGCAACGTCGTCATGACCATCGAGCAGGCCGTGGACTGGATCGCCGACCTGATCGCCCACGCCCGCGCAACCGGTCACGATGTCATCGAGACCACCCCCGAGGCCCAGGACGACTGGGTGGAGATCACCGAGCGGACGGTCGGCCAGACGTTGTACGCCGCCACCGACTCCTGGTACCGCGGGTCCAACGTCGCCGGCAAGCCGACGACCTTCATGGGCTATGTCGGCGGCGTCGGCCATTACCGCCGCATCTGCGAGGAGATCGCCCGGCGCGGTTACCCCGGCGTCGCCCTCGACGGACGGGCCGTCGCGCCGCGCATCGGCCGCATCGACGAGGAGGTCGACCACACCGACATCGCCACGGCGTCCGGGGAGGTGCACGCGGAGGTCGCCACCGTCGTCGGCGGATGAAGGTCGTCCACCAGCGGTACGAGCCCATCGTCGCCACCAGGGCGCGCGGAACGGGTGTCGTTCCCGCGCGGATCGCCGAGGAACGGGAGTAGGCCCGACATGTCCACACCATCCGGCATCCGCGAGGAGACCTGCGAGGTCGTCGTGGTCGGCGCAGGGATGGCCGGCCTGATAGCCGCGACCACCCTCGCCGGCCGGGACGTCGTCGTGCTGGAGGCGTCCGGCCGGTCCGGGGGACGCGTGGACTCGGTTCGCCAGGGCGATTACTGGATCAACCTCGGCACCCAGTTCACCGAGGGCACGGGGCCGTTGATCGATGCGTTGCACCGGCACCAGGTGCCCCTGGGGACGCTGGAGGGGAAGTCCGTCGCCCTCTCGCTCGGCGGGAAGCAGGTCGACACCTCCAACCCGTTCGGCCTCATGTTCCGGTCGGCGATGACGTGGCGCGATCGGCTGGGCCTGGCGGCGGTCGGGACCCGCATCCTCGCGAACGTGCCGTTCCTGGAGATGAACCCGGAGAACCGGCTCGCGCGGTCGGTGCGCGCGAGGCTCGACCACCGTCGCGCCGACTTCGTGCTGCGCGGGGTGTCGTCCGAGCTCGCCCGCGACATGGTCCGGTCCTGGTCCGGCCAGTGGATGGGGTGCGAGCCGGAGGAGACGGCCGCCACGCAGTTCGTCATCTCCATGGGCATCCTGCTGACGGACCCGGAGAAGGTGCCCAACCTGACCCTGCCCGAGGGCGGCAACCAGACCCTCACCGACGTCCTGGCCGAGGACCTCGGCGACCGCATCCGGCTGAACTCACCGGTGACCACCCTGGAGTGGACCGCCGACGGCGTCGTCGTCGACTACGCGGACGCGGACGGCCCTGCCCGCCTGACGGCCCGCCGGGCGATCGTGGCGGTGCCCGCCGACATCGCTCTGAGGATCATGCCGGGCCTGCCGCCCGAGCACCGGAAGGCGTTCGAGGCGATCCGCTACGGCCGCTACGTCGTGGTCGGCTTCTTCACCCGCGAGGACGGCCCCCAGCGGTGGGACGACCACCTCGCGGTGTCCACCCCCGGGCTGTCGTTCCAGGCGGTGTTCAACCACGCGGCAGCGCTGCGGCGAGGCGGCCCGCGCAAGCCCGGTGGAGCGCTGGCCTGCTTCGCCGGCGGAGCCGAGGCGGACGAGCTGTTCCGGCTCACCGACGAGGAGATCGTCGCCCGCTTCACCGCCGACCTCCTCGGGCTCTACCCCGAGCTCGACGGGAAGCTCGACAACGGCATCCTCCGCCGCCACCCTCGGGTGGTGCCGTTCTGGGCCCCCGGTGGCCGCGCCACCCTGCCGACACTGCGCACCCCACTCGGACCCGTCCACCTCGCCGGCGACTACCAGCTCGACATGCCCTCGCTCGCCGACGCCGCGGCCTCCGGTGAGCAGGCCGCCCACCGCGTCCTGGCCGGCCTGGACACCTGATCCCTCGACGAAAGGTCCCCATGTCCCACGCACGAACCCCCACGCGTCAGGCCGATCGGCTCTACCACGACCTGCTGTCCCCCGCCGAGACCGTCGAGGTCCGGGAGCGGGCGCGGAAGATCGCCGCCGACGTGGTGGCGCCGGCGGCCCGCCGGATCGCGAACGGCGACGAGCGCGTCGACGGCTTCCCCCGCGACGTCTTCGACGGCCTCGCCACCGCGGGCCTCTTCCGCGTGCCCTTCGCCGCCGAGGTGGGCGGCGACGGGCTGGCCCACCCGGTCACCGCCACCGCGGTCGCGATCGAGGAGCTCGCCTACCACTCCAGCAGCGTCGCGGCGGTCTTCGACGTGCACTGCATCCTCGCCGGCAACGTGCTCACGCACGGCACCGAGGCCCAGCAGCAGCGTTGGCTGCGACCAGTGGCCAAGGGCAGCCTGGTCGGGGCCTTCGCCACCACCGAGCCGGAGGCCTCCTCCGACCTGAGCCCGCAGGCCGTGCGGACCGTGGCCGTCCGGCACGGCGACACCTGGGTGCTCAACGGCCGCAAGCGCTGGATCTCCAACTCGCCGGTCGCCGGCTTCATCGTCACGCTCGCCCGCACCGAGGACCGGCTGTCGATGTTCATCGTCGACACCTCCCTGCCGGGCGTTCGCGTGGGCGAGCCCGACCGGAAGATGGGCAACCGGGGCCAGCTCACCGCCGACGTCTGGTTCGACGACGTCGAGCTGACCGACGACGCGCTGCTCGGCGGTGACCACGGGCAGGGACTTCGCCACGCGCTCGCCACCCTCACCCTGGGCCGCGTCGGCATCGCGGCCGCGGGCGTCGGCATGGCGCAGGCCGCGTTCGACCACGCGGTCGCGCACCTCTCGACCCGCGAGGCGTTCGGCCGCACGCTGGCCGCCAACCAGCACTGGCAGTTCCTCATGGCCGAGCGGGCGACCGAGATCGAGAACGCGCGCACCCTCTACCTCAAGGCGGCCCTGCGGCGCGACGCCGGCGAGACCTTCCCCGAGCCCGAGGCCTCGATGGCGAAGTTCTACGGCAGCCGGCTGGCGGTCGACATGGCCCGTGACGCCGTGCAGGCGTTCGGCGGCCTCGGCTTCGCACGCGAGCTCAGCGCCGACGGCACGCCCGGGCCGGTCGAGGCGATCTACCGCGACAGCAAGATCGGCGAGATCTACGAGGGCGCCAACGAGATCCTCAAGTGGGTCGTCGCCCGCACCATCTTCGGGAAGGACCTCACCGGATGAGCCTCGCCGGGCGCACCCTGCTCATGTCCGGCGGCAGCCGCGGCATCGGGCTGTCCATCGCGGTCGCGGCCGCCCGGCGCGGCGCCGACGTCGTCCTGCTGGCGAAGACCGGCACGCCCGACCCGCGGCTCTCGGGCACCATCCACACCGCCGCAGCCGAGATCGAGGCCGCCGGCGGCAACGCGCTGCCCGTGGTGGGCGACGTCCGCGACGAAGCCTCGGTGGAGCGCGCCGTCGAGCAGGCGGTGGAGAGGTTCGGCGGCATCGACGTCGTCGTCAACAACGCCTCCGCACTGGCCGTCGACGGCACCGACACGCTGCCCATGAAGCGGTTCGACCTGATGACCGCGATCCAGCTGCGCGGCACGTACCTGCTCACCAGCAAGGCGCTCCCGCACCTGCGCAAGGGGAGCAACCCGCACGTCCTCTCGCTCAGCCCGCCCCTCAACCTGTCGCCGGCGTGGCTCGGCGCTCACCCGGCGTACACGGTGGCCAAGTACGGCATGACCCTCCTGACGCTCGGGTGGGCCGCGGAGTTCGCCGAACACGGCGTCGCCGCCAACTGCCTGTGGCCCGAGACCTACATCGCCACGGACGCCGTGAAGAACATCCTCGGCGGCGACGCCGCGATGGAGAGGTCACGCTCGCCCGAGATCGTCGCCGATGCCGCCGTGGCGATCCTCGAGCGGCCGGCGCGCGAGTGCACCGGCAACACCTTCCTCGACGTGGACGTGCTCCGCGACGCCGGGACGACCGACCTGTCGCCGTACGGCGGAAACGGCGACCTGGCCTACGACATCTTCGTCGACCCGCCCCCGGGAGGCGCGACCCGCACACGAGGGAGAGTCGGATGACAGGGAACCAGCCCGTGGCCGCCGGCCATCACATCCTCGTCGAGGCCGAGGAGTTCGACGACTTCGGTGGGTGGACGCTGGACTCCCAGTTCGAGGTGGAGATGGGGTCGCCGTACCTCCTCGCCCACGGTCTCGGTGTCCCCGTCGCCGATGCCACCACGACGATCGACGTCGAACGGGCCGGTTCCTATCGCGTCTGGGTGCGTGCCAAGGACTGGGTGCCCTCCCACCATCCCGGCCGCTTCGCCGTGTCGATCAACGGCGAGCGGCTGCCGGTCGAGTTCGGCGCGAACGGTCGCGACTGGACCTGGGAGAACGCCGGACGGATCGACCTGGCCGAAGGCCGAGCCACGATCGTCCTCACCGACCTGACCGGTTTCGACGGCCGATGTGACGCCGTCTACCTGACCACCGGCGACGCCGAGCCACCCGACGGGGTCGATCCCGGCACTCGTGCCTGGAGACGACGGCTCCGTGGGCTGCCGGACCAGCCGGTCGAGGGCGGATCGTTCGACGTGGTGGTCGCCGGCGGGGGCGTCACCGGCTCGGCGGCCGCGCTCGCCGCAGGTCGTCTCGGCCTGACGGTCGCACTCGTCCAGAACCGCCCGGTCCTGGGTGGCAACGCGAGCACCGAGATCGGGCTCACTCCCCGCGGGGAGACGGGGGCACTCGTCAAGGCACTCTCCGCGCGGTCCGCGGACGGCGATCTTGCGGCTCTCGATCTCCTGCGTGCGGAACCGACCGTGTCGGTGTTCCTCGAGCACCAGATCTTCGACGTCGCCCGTGACGGCGACCGGATCGTCTCGGTCGTCGCCCGCGACACTCGCTCCGGACGCGAGACCCGGTTCCGTGGCGCGATGTTCATCGACTGCACCGGTACCGCGATCCTCGGCCTGCTCGCCGGCGTCGAGACGATGTTCGGGTACGAGAGCCGGGGTGAGTTCGGCGAACCACTCGCTCCGGAGGAGCGTGTCGAGTCGCACCACGGAAACACCCTGTTCTTCCGGACCCGTGAAGAGAACCACCCGTGCGGCTTCCCGGATGTTCCGTGGGCGATCGAGGTCGCCCAGGACTACGCCGACCTGGGCGGACAGCTCGAACGTCCGGGCATCGACAACGTTGCAGGACCGGTCGCCGGGCCGGCCCGAACTCCTGACCCGAGCATCCGCCGGCGGATGCTCAAGCCGTTCACCCACTTCTGGGAGTACGGCCAGGACCTCGACCCGTACACCGACGCCGAGCACATCCGTGACCACCTCCTGCGGGCGGTCTACGGCACGTTCTCCAACGTCAAGACCTTCGAACCCGAGACCCATGCGAATCTCGCACTCGACTGGGTCGCCTTCGTCCCCGGACAAGGCGAGTTCCGTCGATACAGGGGCGCCTACGTCCTGACCGAGAACGACATCCGGGAACACCGTCGGTTCGACGACACGGTCGCCTGGAACTCCGGCGCGTTCTGCCTGCACCACCCGGGCCACGAGAAGTACGACTTCCGCCTCCGGGACTGGACGTGGGACACCCGCGACGACAGGCCCTTCGAGGTGCCCTTCCGGTGCCTGTACTCGGCCCACCTCGACAACCTGATGATGGCCGGGAAGCACATCAGCGTGACCCACATCGCCGGTTCCGTCACCAAGTTCATGGGCAACGGGGGCCAGCACGCGATCGCCACGGCAGCCGCAGCCAAGCTCTGTCTCGAGTACGGCGTCACGCCGAGCGAGCTCTGCGACGACCACCTGGTGGAACTCCGGAAGACGGTCGAGACGCTCGGTGGGTCGGTCGGACATCCGGTCTGAGGGAGACCCTCGTGCGAGGTCGCCTCAGGACAACCGGCGGGCGACCGCGGGAATCACGATCGCCGCCGCCACGACGTGGGTCAGCATGAGAAACACCTTCGTGGCCACGGCGGCGTCGGCGATCACGTCGGGCACGAACGACAACACGGTCAGGACGACGGTGGTGCGGATCCACGCGGTGCGCGGGCTGCGGGCGAACCGGCGCAGCCCCAGGGCGATGACCAGCCCGAGGACCGAGAAGATGACCGTCATCGTCGCGAACCCGGACGGCGGGATCGGGGTGCCGGCGATGGCGAGGCTGATCCCGGCCGCCTGGCCGGCGGCGGCGACCACCGCGGTGGCGGCCGCGGCGACGACGGTGGCCAGGGCCCCGTCCCGCAGCAACGACCCCGCCGACGGCGCGGCGATCGTGCGGGCGGGGGCGGCGGTGATGTGGGTGGTGGACATGGTGGCCTCCGGTGGTGAGCCGACCGGCCCGGCGCCGGTCTCTCCCATTCCGACCCCGAGCGGGCCCGGAACTGTTCGGTGTGCCCGCGAGGAATTCGCCGGCCGGGCGGCCGGCAGCCGACCCGTTACGCCCGCTGCCCCAGCCATGCCGGCAGGTCGGCGAACGAGTCCAGCACCGCGTCGGGAGTACCGGACGCCTCCTCCAGGGTGCGCGGGAGGAACTTCCCGGTGCGCACCAGCACGCCGGTGATGCCGGCCCGCTGTGCGGCCAGCACGTCGGACTCCACGTCGTCGCCGACCATCACGGCGTCGGCGGCCGTCACCCCGAGCAGCCGCAGCGCGCTGGCGAAGAAGCTCTCGGCGGGCTTGCCGACCACCTCTGCCCGTACCCCGGCGGCCGCTTCCAGCCCGGTGACGAACGCGCCCGAGTCGAGCTGCAGCCCGTCGTCGGTGCGCCAGAACAGGTTGCGCTGCATCGCGATCAGCGGCACGCCGCGCTGCAGGTGGGCAAACGCCCGGTTCAGCGCGGCGTAGTCGAACTCCGGGCCCGCGCCACCGACCACCACGACGTCCGGTGCCTCGTCGTCGACCAGCCGGAGGTCGCCCAGGTCGTCACGGATGTCGCCGCTGTTGAGCAGCAGCACCCCGGCGTCCGGGTACTGCTGCGCGACGTGGGCGGCGGTGGCCACCGGAGCGGTGACGATGTCGTCCTCGGCGACCTCGAAACCACCGCGGCGCAGCGCATCGGCGATCCAGGCTCGCGACCTCGACGTCGTGTTGGTGACCAGCTTGATCGGGTGCCCGGCGGCCCTGAGCTGCGCGAACGCCTCCGTCGCACCGTCCAGTGGCTGCCAGGACACGGTCAGCACGCCGTCGATGTCGACCAGCAGTCCCGGCAGTGTCGCCACCCGTTCTCACCTCGACGCAACAGATAGCACAGGGCGCGGCGGACCGGCCAGCAGCGCACCGATGGCGGGATCGCGCGCAGTGCATCGTCCTCTCGACGATCGGCCGCGGCACGAGCAGGTGCGAGGTCGCGGACGGCGACCGGGTCACCCACGGCGCCGCGCGGGCGTCCACGCACCGCGGCCGTCCGATCGACGGTCCGGCCCCATGGCCACGCCCAGCACGGCCGCCAGCACCGCCGAACCGGCGGACGCGGCCACGACCAGGTCCCGGCGGCCGGGTGGGAGCGCGGGACGTGCACCGGCGGTGACCAGGGCGTCGAGCGCGTCGGCGCACCCCGCCGTCACGACCCAGGTCCGCAGCGGCGCGCCGGACCGGACGGCGTGCAGCGTGCCGGCGCCGAGGGCGAGATCCCGGGCCCCGAGTGCGCGGCCGAGCACCGCACCGCCCGGCGTCTCCGCCACCGGCCCGACCCAGAACCGGCCCGCGGCGCGGGGCGCGGCCAGCGCGGCCAGCCCCAGGCCGACCCGCAGCCCGGCCCACGCACCGGCCGCGCGGCGCAGCACCCGTCCGTGTCGTGCCCGCATCACGGTCAGTGGTGCTGCACCGGCTCCGTGCCGAACAGGTCGCGGTACTCGTCGGGCAGCTGGGCGACCAGCTGCGTGAACTCGCCCTCCGACAGCGCGACCTTCAACGCGACCCCGACGGCCCGCGCGTGCTGGCGGGCCTGCTGCGGGGTCGTGTCCCCGCCTTCACGGTCACGCACCCGGTCGTAGAACTCCTCGATCCCGAATCGCTCACCGGGCCCGCTCGCGGGCAGCACGTCGGCGAGCGCATCCGGCAGCTGCGACGCCAGGTCTGCGGTCTCCCCGCCCCGCAGCCGGTGCCCCAGCACGTCCAGCGTCGCGCGGACCGCCTGCTGCGCCTGCCCGGGCTCCGCGATCGCCGCGCTCTGCTGTACCGCCGAGACGATCTCGTGCTCCTGCATCAGGACTCCCCAGCCTGTGTCGACGACATCGTGGCCGTAGGCGTACCCGGCGCGGGACGCACCATGCAGCTCGGTGATCGACGGTCGTGGAGTGCAGCGTTCGCGTCGCGAACGTTCCACTCCACGACCGTCGATCATCATGTGGTGACGGCGGCGAGCCCGGCGCGGAGCTGGTCGGCGAGCGGTTCCCGGGCGCCGAGCCGGTTGTCCACGGCGAGGTGCGGCACCGGTGGTGCGACGTCCGGGCGCATCCGGCCGACGAAGGCGTCGAACGCCTCCAGCTTGCCGTGGTCGCGCGGCAGCCCGCGGCGCTCGAGCCGGCTCCGCAGCGTCGCCGCGTCCGAGCGCACCCAGACCAGCCGGACCGGCTCGCCGCCCAGCTCCCCGACCCACGCCCGCCAGCGCTCGGGATCGTGGATCTGGCCGGTGAACGGCGCGGTCAGCAGCACCGGGCAGCCGTGCTCGCGGATCTCCCGGGCCACGGCGGTCATGCCCGCGTACTCGTGGCGCTTGACGTGCTCGTCGTACCAGTCGCCCTCCCGCTCACCGGGGTGACGACCGGCGGCGGCCAGCGTCGCCGCGACGAACGACCCGTAGAGGGTGTCCTTGTCCAGCAGCGCCGGCACCGGCGAGAGCAGCGCCAGCAGGTGGTCGGTGACGGTGCTCTTGCCCGACCCGGGCGGCCCGGCGACCACCCACGCGTCCGCGAGCCCCACCCCGCCTCAGGCCTTCTCGAAGAGGTCCGCGTGCCGCTGGCGCAGCTTGTACTTGAGGACCTTCCCGCCGACCGTCTCGGGAAGGGCGTCGGTGAACACGACGGCCTTGGGGGTCTCGTACCCGCCGAGCCGGTCCCGGCAGTGCGCGAGGATCGAGGCCTCGTCGGGTTCGGCACCGGGCCGCGGCACCACGACGGCGGTCACGGCCTCGCCCCAGTGCTCGTGCGGCAGGCCGACGACCGCGGCCTTCTCGACGGCGGGATGGCCGTGGAGGACGGACTCCACACGCAGGCTGGAGACGTTCTCCCCGCCGGACTTCACGATGTCCTTGAACCGGTCGACCATGATCCGCAGCCCGTCCTCGTCGACGGCGACGCTGTCGCCCGAGTGGAACCAGCCGCCGCGGAAGGCCTCGCGCGTGGCCTCCTCGTCGAGGTAGTAGCCGGGGGTGACGATCGGGCTCCGGTAGACGGCCTCGCCCGGGACGTGCGGCGTGTCCCGCAGCGACGCCCCCGACTCGTCGACGACGTCGGAGGCCAGCATCGGGCTGGGAACGCCGACGTAGTTGACCGCGGGCGCGGTGCGCTCGTGGACCTCCGGCCAGGCGAGCGGCCAGAACCGGTGGCAGGCGATCGACTCGGTCTGGCCGAAGATGCCGAGCGCGACGAGCCCGGGCGCCTTGTCCTGCAGCGACGAGTACACCTCGGGGGCGAGCGCACCCCAGCCGTACACGAGCACGGTGAGGCTCGACAGGTCCGCGCCGGTCCGGTCCGCCTCGCCGACCAGGGCGGACACGAACTGCGGCGAACCCGCCCAGAGCGCGGTCGGCCGCTCCTCGGCGACCGCGGCCACGACCTGGTCCGGGACGGGCCGGCGCCCGAGGACCAGCGAGCCACCCGCGAGGAACGCCGGGAACGTGAAGATCTGGTCACCGACGTGGTAGATCATCGGCAGGAACGTGGCGACCTCGAGCTCGGCCTCGACCGGGAGCCGGCGGGTCAGCGAGACCGAGAAGTTGAGCGCCGCCAGGTGGCTGCCGCTGTGGGAGACCATCACGCCCTTGGGCATCGCCGTGGTCCCCGAGGTGAACAGCAGCTGCCAGATGTCGTCGCCGTGGATCTCCACATCGGGTTCGGTCCGGTCGTGGCCCTCGACGAACTCGCCGAACGACGGGACGCCCGCAATCACGCCACCGACCGCGACCGCGGCGGCGACCGGCAGGCCGCGGGAGGCGAACGACGCCTCGGCGCGCGGCCACAGCTCGGCGTCGACGATCGCCACCCCGGGCTCGGCCCGGTCGATCAGGTACTCCAGGACGTCCGGCGCGACCGCCGGGTTGATCGGCACGGCCACCATGCCCGCCTTGGCGATCCCGATCTTCGCGAGGAACGCCTCCACGGAGTTCTCGCAGAACAGGACGACCCGGTCGCCGGGCTCGAGGCCACGGGCCGCCAGCGCGTGCGCGACCTGGTTGGCGATCTCGTCGGCCTGCCGGTAGGTGACCGAGGCGAACCGCTCCTCCCCGTACGCGCCGGCGCGGCCGGTGATGGCGATCTTGTCCGGGTAGCTCCAGGTCAGCCGTTCGAACACGTCGCCGACCGAGGTTCGCTCCCAGCGGTTGACGGCCCGCCGCCCCCGCAGCCGCGTGACGTCGACGTTCCCGAGTGCGTCCACACCAGCCTCCTCGCTGTCCGCGTGACGGGTCACAGCATCTCGGGCGGCGGGGCAGAGGACAACCCCCTAGTCACCAGCGATTCACGTTTGTCGCCGAGGGAGGTCGGTGGACCGGCGCTCGTCGTGAGCCCGCCACCCGTGCATTCTTCCCCGATATGGGCCGCTCCGGACGTCCGGGCAGGATGCTCTTGCCGAGGACCGCACTAGTGAACCATGATGCACTGGAGCCGATCGAAGGGTTCCGACATGCCGACCGTCCTGCGCTCAGCGCTGAACACCTCGGACGAGACCTACCTGTCCAACCGGAAGCGCTCCGAGCAGGTCCTCGCCGAGCTCGACGAGCAGGTCCGGGCCGCCATCGCCGGCGGCGGCCCGCGCTACCAGCAGCGCCACCACGACCGCGGACGGCTGCTCGCCCGGGAGCGGATCGAGCTGCTGCTCGACCGCGACGCCGCCTTCCTGGAGCTCTCCACGCTCGCGGCGTGGGGCACCGAGTTCCCGGTCGGGGCGTCCGTGGTGACCGGGATCGGCGTGGTGTCGGGGGTCGAGTGCATGCTGATCGCGCACGATCCGACCGTGCGCGGCGGCGCGATGAACCCGTACTCGCTGCGGAAGGTGCTGCGGGCGCTGGAGATCGCCCGCACCAACCGGCTCCCCGTGATCAACCTCGTGGAGTCGGGCGGCGCGGACCTTCCGACCCAGTCCGAGCTGTTCGTGCCCGCCGGCAAGATCTTCCACGACCTGACCGAGCTGTCGTCGATGGCGATCCCGACGATCGCGCTCGTGTTCGGCAACTCCACGGCAGGCGGCGCGTACGTGCCCGGCATGTGCGACTACGCGGTCATGGTCGACCGGCAGGCCAAGGTGTTCCTCGGCGGGCCCCCGCTGGTCAAGATGGCCACCGGCGAGGACGCCGACGACGAGGAGCTCGGCGGCGCCTCGATGCACGCCCGGGTCTCCGGGTTGTGCGACCACTTCGCCGTCGACGAGCACGACTGCATCCGGATCGGCCGCCGGATCGTCGCCGAGCTGAACTGGCACAAGCTGGGCCCCGGCCCGACCCTGTCCGCCGACGAGCCGCTGTACGACCCGGACGAGCTGCTCGGCATCGCGCCGTCGGACATCAAGGTCCCGTTCGACCCCCGCGAGGTCATCGCCCGGGTGGTCGACGGGTCCCGGTTCGGCGAGTACAAGCCGCTGTGGGGCACCAGCCTGGTCACCGGCTGGGCGTCCGTGCACGGCTACCCGGTCGGCATCCTCGCCAACGCCCGCGGCGTGCTGTTCAGCGAGGAGGCGAAGAAGGCCACGGAGTTCATCCAGCTGGCCAACCAGACCGACACCCCGCTGATCTTCCTGCAGAACACCACCGGGTACATGGTCGGCACGACCTACGAGCAGGGCGGGATCATCAAGGACGGCGCCAAGATGATCAATGCGGTGACCAACAGCACGGTCCCGCACATCACGATCAACCTCGCCGCCTCGTTCGGTGCCGGCAACTACGGGATGTCGGGCCGCGCGTACGACCCCCGGCTGATGTTCGCCTGGCCCGGGTCGCGGCTCGCCGTGATGGGGGCCGCGCAGCTCGCCGGCGTGATGTCCATCGTCGGCCGGCAGTCCGCCGCCGCGGCCGGCCGCGAGTTCGACGCCGAGGCCGACGAGCGCACCCGCGCCGCGATCGAGGCCCAGATCGACGAGGAGTCGCACTCCTTCTTCGTCACTGCCCGGCTCTACGACGACGGCCTGATCGACCCCCGCGACACCCGTACCGTGCTCGGGATCGCCCTGTCGACCGCGCACTCCAACACCGTCGCCGGCCGGCGCGGCTACGGCGTCTTCCGGATGTGAGGGACACAGTGACCACCCACAAGCCGACCATCCACAAGCTCCTGGTGGCCAACCGGGGCGAGATCGCCGAGCGGATCATCCGCTCCGCCCGCGCGCTGGACATCGCCACCGTCGCCGTCCACTCCGATCCCGACGCCGACGCCCCGTTCGTCGAGGCGGCCGACGAGGCGGTGCGACTCCCCGGCGCCGCCCCGTCGGACACCTACCTGCGGGCCGACCTGATCATCGAGGCCGCCCGGCTGACCGGGGCGGACGCCGTCCACCCCGGATACGGGTTCCTCTCGGAGAGCGCCGAGTTCGCCAGGGCCTGCGCCGCGGCCGGGATCGTCTTCGTCGGCCCGCCCGCCGACGCCATCGAGGCGATGGGCTCCAAGATCGCCGCGAAGGAGCTGATGGAGAAGGCGGGCGTGCCGGTGCTCCCCGGCGCGACCGTCGACGACACAGCGGAGACCGACACAGGAGAGATCGGCACAGGGGAGATCGACGCCGCTGCTGTCACCGCGATGGCCGACGGGGTCGGCTACCCGCTGCTGGTGAAGGCGGCCTTCGGCGGCGGCGGGCGCGGCATGCGGATCGTCCGCTCCGCCGGCGAGATCGTCGACGCGGTCACCGCGGCGCGCCGCGAGGCCGCGTCCGCGTTCGGCAACGGCACGGTGTTCCTCGAGCGCCTCGTGGAGAACCCGCGCCACGTCGAGGTGCAGATCTTCGGCGACACCCACGGCACGGTCGTGCACCTGTTCGAACGCGAGTGCTCCATCCAGCGCCGCTACCAGAAGATCATCGAGGAGGCCCCCTCCCCCGCGGTCGACGACGCGCTCCGCAGCCGGCTCGGGGACGCGGCGGTCGCCGCCGGTGCGGCGATCGGCTACACCGGCGCCGGGACCGTCGAGTTCGTGATGGCACCCGACGGCGAGTTCTTCTTCCTCGAGGTCAACACCCGGTTGCAGGTCGAGCACCCGGTCACCGAGGAGGTCACCGGGCTCGACCTGGTGGCGTTGCAGATCGCGGTGGCCGAGGGCGAGCCGCTGCCCGCCGAGGTCCGCCAGGCCCGGATCACCGGGCACGCCGTCGAGGCCCGGCTCTACGCCGAGGACCCGGCCGCGGACTACCTGCCCGGGTCCGGCACCCTGCACCGCTTCCACATCCCGGACCTGCCCGGGATCCGGGTCGACACCGGTGTCCGGGACGGCTCGGTGATCGGCACCAGCTACGACCCGATGCTCGCCAAGGTGATCGCGCACGGCCGCACCCGGACCGAGGCGGCCCGCAGGCTGGCCCGCGCGCTGGCCGAGGCCGAGCTCCACGGCCTCACCACGAACCGTGACCTGCTCGTCGCGATCCTGCGGGAGCCGGAGTTCCTCGCCGGGCACACCGACACCGGCTACCTCACCCGGCACGAGCCCGCCGCGCTCGTCGGGACCCCGGACGAGGCGACCGTCGCCGTGCACGCGCTCGCGGCGGCGCTGGCCGACCAGGCGTCCCGGCGGGCCACCGCCCGGGTCCAGCCGGTCGTGCCCACCGGCTGGCGGAACGTGCCGGGCGCGGACCAGCACGCCGGGTACCGGCTCGGGGACACCGACGTCGACGTGGCCTACCGGTTCGGCCGCGGCACCGTCCACGCCGCCGTGAACGGCACCCCCCTGGACGGCGTCGCCGTGCTCCGCGCCGACGCGCACGGCGTCGACCTGCGCGTCGGGGGCGTGCGCCGCACGATCCGGGTGCACCACGTCGGCGACACCTTCCACGTCGACAGCGTGCTGGGCGCCACCGCGCTGGTCGAGCGGCCGCGGCTCCCCGAACCCGGCCTCGACGCCGCGCCGGGGTCGTTGCTCGCGCCCATGCCCGGCACCGTCGTCCGGGTCGCCGCGCAGGCCGGCCAGCACGTCGAGGAGGGCGCGGTGATCGTCGTGTTCGAGGCCATGAAGATGGAGCACGCGGTCCGGGCCCCCGTCGCCGGCACCGTCGCCGAGCTGTCCGTGGCCCCGGGCCGGACCGTCGACACCGGCGACGTCCTGGCCGTCATCGAGGAACAGGAGGGCTGAGATGACTCCCGTGACCTACGAGGTGCACCGCGGCGTCGCCTGGCTGACCATCGACCGTCCGGAGGCGCGCAACGCGCTGAGCAGGGCCGTCCGGGACGGACTGTTCGACGGCGTCCGCCGGTTCAACGACGACGCCGAGGCCCGGGTCCTCGTGCTCACCGGCGCCGGGGACACGGCGTTCTGCGCCGGCGGCGACCTGAAGGAGATGAACGAGACCGCGCTGCAGGTGCCGCCGCCGGACTTCCTGCCCCAGCCGGGCCGCAACATCGACGTGCCGAAACCGACCATCGCCGCCGTCAACGGCATCGCCTACGGCGGCGGGTTCCTGCTCGCCCAGCAGTGCGACCTCGTCGTCGCCGCCGACCACGCCCGGTTCGCGGTGTCCGAGGTGAAGCTCGGCCGCGGCGCGCCGTGGGCGGCGCCGCTGTCCTGGCTGGTCCCGCCGCGCATCGCGATGGAGATCCTGCTGACCGGCGACCCGGTCGACGCGGAGCGGGCCCGGCGGTACGGCCTCGTCAACGACGTCGTCCCGCTCGCCGAGCTGCACGCGCACACCCAGGCACTGGCCGAGCGGATCGCGGCGAACGCGCCGCTGTCGGTGCTCGCCGCGAAGCGGACCGCCTACCTGTCCGCGAGCCACCCGCGGGCCGAGGCCTACGACCGGGCCGAGGAGATCTGGGAACCGGTCTACCGGTCGCGGGACGCCCAGGAGGGCCCGCTGGCCTTCCGGGAGAAGCGCACCCCGGTCTGGCAGGGGGTCTGAGATGGGCGTGTCCATGGACCAGGTCCTCGACGACCTGGTCGCCGAGTCCCGGGTGCTGCAGGCCCTCGTCGCCGGCCTCGACGACACCGGCATCGCGGCGGCCACCCCGGCGGAGGGCTGGAGCATCCGCGACCAGCTCACCCACCTCGCGTACTTCGACGAGACCGCCACCCTGGCCGCGACCGACCCGGAGGCCTTCCGCCGGGAGGCCGCCGCGCTCGCCGGGCGCGGCGACGACTTCCCCGACCAGGTGGCCGCCGAGCACGCCGGGCTGGGGGCCGGGGCGGTGCGGGACTGGTTCGCCCGGGCGCGCACCGCGCTCGTCGACACCTTCCGCGGGATCGAGCCCCGCACCCGGCTGCCCTGGTACGGGCCCGACATGAGCGCGCTGTCCTCGGTGACCGCGCGGCTGATGGAGACCTGGGCGCACGGCCAGGACGTCGCCGACGCCCTCGGCATCCTGCGCGAACCCACCGACCGGCTCCGGCACGTCGCCCACCTGGGCGTGCGGACCGCGGGCTTCGCCTTCACCCTCAACGGCCGGCCCGTGCCGGACACGCCGGTGCGGGTCGAGCTCGACGCGCCCTCCGGTGCGCGCTGGGAGTGGGGACCCGCGGACGCGGCCGACCGGGTGACCGGGCCCGCACTCGACTTCTGCCTGACCGTCACCCAGCGCCGGCACGTCTCCGACACGGCGTTGCAGGTCACCGGGCCGGTCGCCACCGAGTGGATCTCGATCGCCCAGGCCTTCGCCGGTACCCCCGGTCCCGGCCGGGCCCCCGGTGCCGTGCCGCCCGCGGGAGGACGCACATGACCGCCGAGCCCCGCCGCGCCGTCCGGATCGGGAACTGCTCGGGCTTCTACGGCGACCGGATCGCCGCCGCCCGGGAGATGGTCGAGGGCGGGCCGATCGACGTCCTGACCGGGGACTACCTCGCCGAGCTGACCATGCTCATCCTGTGGAAGGCCCGGCGGAAGGACCCGGACGGCGGCTACGCCCGGACCTTCCTCACCCAGGTCGAGCACGTCCTCGGCACCTGCCTGGACCGCGGCATCACGATCGTCTCCAACGCCGGTGGGCTCAACCCGGCCGGGCTGGCCACCGACCTCGGGAAGCTGGCCGCGCGGCTCGGGCTCGCGCCCCGGATCGCCCACGTGCACGGCGACGACCTCGTCGACCGGCTCGACGACCTGCAGGCCGCCGGGCACCCGCTGGCCCACCTCGACACCGGCCGCCCCCTCGCCGACGCCGGCGTCACCCCGGTCACCGCGAACGCCTACCTCGGCGCGTGGGGCATCACCGAGGCGCTGCGCGCCGGCGCCGACATCGTCGTCACCGGGCGGGTCACCGACGCGTCGGTGGTCGTCGGCCCCGCCGCCTGGTGGCACGGCTGGTCCCCGACCGACCACGACGCGATCGCCGGCGCGATGGCGGCCGGCCACGTCATCGAGTGCGGCCCGCAGGCGACCGGCGGCAACTACGCCTTCTTCGACGAGATCACCGACCGCCGCTACCCCGGCTTCCCGATCGCCGAGGTCGAGGCCGACGGCTCCTCGGTGATCACCAAGCACGACGGCACCGGTGGGCTGGTCTCGGTCGGCACCGTCACCGCCCAGCTGCTCTACGAGATCGCCGAACCCGCCTACCCGGGCCCGGACGCGGTCGCGCACTTCGACACCGTGACCCTCGACCAGGACGGCCCGCACCGGGTCCGGATCTCCGGTACCCGCGGCAGCCCGCCCACCGACCAGCTCAAGGTCGCGCTCAACTACGAGGGCGGCTACCGCAACACGATGACCCTCGTGCTCACCGGGACCCGGATCGAGGAGAAGGCCGCCTGGGCCGAGCAGCAGCTCGTCGAGCTGCTCGGCGGGCGGGACCGCTTCGCCGGGTTCGACGTCCAGCTGCTGCGCTTCGACCACCCCGACGCCCCCACCAACGCCGAGGCCACCGCGCACCTCCGGGTGACCGTCAAGGATCCCGACCGGTCCAAGGTGGGGCGGGCGTTCTCCAACACCACCATGGAGCTCGCCCTGGGCGGCTACCCGGGTTTCCACACCACCACCCCGCCGTCGGGCGAGAGCGCCTACGGGGTGTACTGGCCCACGCTCGTCCCGGCCGCGGAGGTGACCCACCAGGTCACGCTGCCCGACGGCACCGTGCGGACGATCCCGCACGGCCCGGTCACGGCCCCGCTGCCCGCGGCCCCGGAGCCGGACCCCGCAGCGGCGTCCCCGGCGACCGGCCCGACCCGCAGGCTGCCGCTCGGCGAGATCGCCGGGGCCCGCTCCGGGGACAAGGGCGGCAACGCCAACATCGGCCTCTGGACCCGCACCGACGCCGAGTACGCCTGGCTGCGCACCCTGCTCACCGCCGGGAAGGTCCGCGAGCTCCTCCCCGAGGCTGCCGGCCTGGAGATCCGCCGCTACGAGCTGCCCAACCTGCGGGCGGTGAACGTCGTGGTGGTCGGCCTCCTCGGCGCCGGGGTCGCGTCCGCGACCCGGCCGGACCCGCAGGCCAAGGGGCTGGGCGAGTACCTGCGCAGCAGGCTCGTCGACGTGCCGGTCGCGCTGCTGGAGGGTTGAGCGGCGCCGGGTAGCCCGGCGCCCCCGTTCATCGTTTCGGGCGGGCCAGCTCCGGGATGATGCCGCCGGCGAGGACGGCCTCGACCTGCCGCGCGGACAGCCGGTGGGTCAGCTCGAACCGGTTGCCCTCGTCGTCGGTGGCGGTGATCCGGTCGGTGTCCGCCAGCCCGTGCAGCCCGCTCAGGTGCAGCACCGTGCCCGGCCCGATCCGGTCCCGGTCCGCGGGGTCGGCGAACTCGAGCGCCAGCACGCCGAAGTTGGCCAGGTTCTGCCAGTGGATGCGCGCGTAGGACCGGGCCACGACCACGGCGAGCCCGAGGTGGCGCGGGGTGATGGCGGCGTGCTCGCGGGACGAACCCTGCCCGTAGTTGTCCCCGGCGACGACGGCGTGCGGACCGGTCTCGCGGGCCCGCTGCGGGTAGGTCTCGTCGATCCGGGTGAAGGTGAACGCGGCCAGCTCCGGGATGTTGGACCGGTACGGCAGCGCGGCGGCCCCGGCCGGGGAGATCTCGTCGGTCGAGACGTCGTCCCCCATGGCCAGCAGCACCGGCAGGTCCAGCGTGTCGGGCAGCGGCGGGAGGTCCGGCAGCGCCGAGATGTTGGGCCCGCGGACGAGCTCCTGGCGGCGGGCCTCCTCCGGCGGCGGTGGCGCGACGAGCATCTGCGTGTTCACGCTCGCGTCGGCGGGCAGGTCGAGCCGGGGGTCGAGGCCGAGCTCCTCGGCGAGCCGGCGCGGGTCGGTGATCACCCCGGTCAGGGCGGACGCCGCCGCGGTCTCCGGTGAGCAGAGCCAGACCGCGTCCTCCCGCGTGCCGGAGCGGCCCGGGAAGTTGCGCGGGAAGGTCCGCAGCGAGTTGTGACCGGTCGCCGGTGCCTGCCCCATGCCGATGCAGCCCATGCATCCGGCCTGGTGGATCCGGGCCCCGGCCGCGATCAGGTCGAACGTCGCGCCCATCCGGGTCAGGTCGGACAGGATCTCCCGCGACGACGGGTTGACGTCGAAGCTGACGGCGTCCGCGGTCTGGCGGCCCCGCACGATCGCCGCGGCCACGGCGAAGTCGCGCAGTCCGGGGTTGGCCGAGGACCCGATCACGACCTGCCCGACGGGTTCGCCGGCGACCTCGCGGACCGGCACCACGTTGCCCGGCGAGGACGGCCGCGCGATCAGCGGCTCCAACGTGGACAGGTCGATCTCGTCGGTGACGTCGTAGGTGGCGCCGTCGTCGGCGGCCAGCGGGCGGTGGTCACCGGCGCGGCCCTCGGCGCGCAGGAACTCCGCCACCCGGTCGTCGGCCGGGAAGACGCTGGTGGTCGCGCCCAGCTCGGCGCCCATGTTCGCGATCACGTGCCGGTCCATCGCGGTCAGCCCGTCCAGGCCGGGACCGTGGTACTCGATCACCCGGTTCCGCCCGCCGCCGACACCGTGCCGGCGCAGCATCTCCAGCACCACGTCCTTGGCCGACACCCACGGCGGCAGCTCGCCGGTCAGCCGGACGCCCCAGACCTCGGGCATCCGCAGGTGGAGCGGCTCGCCGGCGATCGCGAGGGCGACCTCCAGCCCGCCGACCCCGATCGCGAGCATGCCCAGCGACCCGGCCGCGCAGGTGTGCGAGTCCGAGCCGACCATCGTCTCGCCCGGCTTCCCGAACCGCTGCATGTGCGTGGGGTGCGAGACGCCGTTGCCCGGTTTGGAGTACCACAGCCCGAACCGCCGGGCGGCCGTGCGCAGGAACTCGTGGTCCTCGGCGTTGCGCTCGTCGGCCTGCAACAGGTTGTGGTCGACGTACTGGACGCTCACGCCGGTGCGCGCCCGGTCCAACCCCAGCGCCTCCAGCTCCTGCATCACCAGGGTGCCGGTGGCGTCCTGGGTCAGCGTCTGGTCGATCCGCAGCGCGATCTCCCGGCCGGGTACCGGCTCGCCGCCGACCAGGTGCTCGTCGACGAGCCGGCGGGTCAGGGTGCGTGCCGTCATGAGAGCCCTCCCCACGTCGTGCCTCCCCGGGGGATACCCGGCCCGCCCGGCGGTTACCCCGGGCGCACGCATGCGCGCGCGTGCATCAACGCCCGGGCATCGGGTACCCGCCCGTGGCGCCAACCCGATGAAGGAGGTCCACTGATGGCGGTGTGCGAGGTCTGCGGCAACGACTTCGACCGGGCTTTCGAGGTCCGCCTCGACGGCGGGGTGCACACGTTCGACAGCTTCGAGTGCGCGATCCACCAGGTCGCGCCCCGCTGCGAGCACTGTGGCTGCACCATCGTCGGTCACGGGGTGCAGAGCGGCAGCAGCTACTTCTGCTGCGCGCACTGCGCGAGCCGGGGCGGGGCCGAGACGACGGCGGTGGTCGACCGGGCATGAGGGTCCAGGCGGACCTGGTCGCCGACCTGCGGCGCCAGGGCATCACCGACGAACGGGTGCTGGCGGCCGTCGCCGAGGTGCCGCGGCACCTGTTCGTCGCCCCCGGTGACGAGGAGCGGGCCTACCACGACATCGCGCTCCCCATCGGCCGCGGCCAGACCATCTCCTCGCCGTGGATCGTGGCCCGCAGCATCGCCGCGCTCGGCCCGCTGACCGACGGGCGGGTGCTGGAGATCGGGACCGGCTCCGGTTACGCCGCCGCGGTGCTCGCCCGCTGCGTCGGCCAGGTGGTCACCGTCGAACGCGACGCCGAGCTCGCCCGGCGGGCCGGCACGATCCTGTCCGAGATCGCACCCACCGTCGACGTCCGCACCGGGGACGGCCTCGAGCTGGCCGGGGAGCTCGGCCCGTTCGACGGCATCGTCGTGACGGCGCTGGCCCAGAGCAGGCTGCCGACCGAGCTGGTCGGCGCGCTGACCCCGGACGGGGTGCTGGTCTGCCCGGTCGGCGACGACCGGGTCGGCACGCTGGTGCGCTACCAGCACGGCGAGTCGGTGGGGCTGGCGGAGGTGACGTTCGTGCCGCTGGTCCGCGGCACGCGGGACTAGGCAGGACCGTGCAGGACCGTGTAAGCCGTCACCGCCGCAGCACGAGCACCCAGTCCTCGTCCGTCGGCGGCTCGTACCGCTGCGCCGGGGGCGCCGGCCGGGACTTCCCGGTCCGCGGGTCGAACCACTCGGCCCGCGGCTTGCCCGCGGTCGCGGCCGGGGCCAGCGAGAACCCGCGCCCGGACGGCGTGTACACCAGCAGGTAGGACCCGTCGGAGGCCCGGTTGGCCACGATCCGGTCCTTCCCGGACCCGGCCTCCGACGTGATCGCCGACTGGTCCGGCGTCCCCCGGGTGAACGGCAACGACGTCATCAGGTCCCGCAGGTGGGCCATCTGGCCGCCCGCCGGGAGCTTCAGGGCGTCGGTCCAGCTTCCCCGGGCACCCAGCTCCCCGCTCCCGCCGTCGTTGAACTGCCACACCGCGTGGGCGCCGTAGGTGTGCCCGGCTGCGCCGCCGAGGACGGCCCAGTAGGCGTCCCGGCGGACGTCCTGGGCAGTGGAGAAGCCCTTCTCCGGCTTCCAGCAGTACGGGTGGTCCTCGTAGATCGGCTCGCCGTCGACGAACGGCTTGACCGGCTTCGCGGCGTAGGTGGTGTCGACGAGCTTCTGCCGGCTCGCGTACCGCAGGCAGTGCCCGCCCTGGATCATGTGGAAGTCCAGCCACTCCGCGCCGGCGAACCACTGGGCGGAGCTCTGGTCGCCCTGCGGGTGGTAGGTCTTCAGCTGGGTGGCGCCGCCGGCGTCGAGCCCCTTCGCGAGGTTGCCCCACAGCCGTTCCTCGCCGTCGGCCGGGTGGTCCCCGCCGAGGGTCCAGGTGATGTTGGACCGGCCGCCGAACCGCTCGCCCAGGAAGCGGCCGTACTCCTCGGCGTTGCCCTCGTCGACCACGGAGCCGGTCTGGTCGTCACCCCAGACCGGGTGGATCGCCAGGTACATGCCGCGCTGTGCGGCGGCGTCGATGACGAAGTCGACGTGATCCCAGAACGCACCGTGCTTCTCGGCGGTGCTCACGTCCCCGCTGACCGGCCGCCGTGCCCCGCCCTGCGGGAAGATCGCCACCGTCTGGATCACGTTGTAGCCCTGCGCCCGGCGGGCGTCGAGGTAGCGGAGCGTCTCGTCGCGGTCCAGCTTGCCCAGCAGCGCCCACGCCGTGTCGCCCAGCCAGAAGAACGGCTTCCCGCCTGCGGTGAAGAACCGGCCGTCGGTCTCCAGCCGCGGCGGTGCGGGCACGGCGGGTGGCTCGGCCGGCCCGGGCGGCTCGGCGGGGCCCGGCGTGCCGGCCCCGGTCACGCACGCCGCCGCGAGGACGGCGAGCGCCGCCGCGAGGCCCAGCGCTCGCAGGGTCCGTCCGGTGTGGCTCGGTGTCGGGCCTGGCATGTGCCCTCCGTACGACTCCCGGTCATGATCGTCTCGAAGCTACCGGCCACCGGACCCGCGAGCGGACATTTCGCCCGTCTCGTCCGTGTGGTGTCGGCGCCCGACGGGCAGCCTCTAGGCTTTCCTCCGTGCGGACCACGGATTCGGCCCTGCGACGGACGGTGACCTGGTGAGCGGCGGCCTGTTCGCGTTGCTCGACGACGTCGCGGCGCTCGTCCGGCTGACCGCCACCTCGCTGGACGACATCGCCGGTGCGGCCGGGCGCGCCGGGACGAAGGCCGCGGGCGTGGTCGTCGACGACGCGGCCGTCACCCCGCGGTACGTGCACGGGCTCAAGCCCGAGCGCGAGCTGTCGATCATCTGGCGGATCGCGAAGGGCTCGCTCCGCAACAAGCTGCTGATCATCCTCCCGGTCGCCCTGCTGCTGAGCCAGTTCGCCCCGTGGCTGCTGACCCCGATCCTCATGCTGGGCGGCATCTACCTGTGTTACGAGGGCGCGGAGAAGATCTGGGAGAAGCTCGCCGGGCACGAACCCGCACCGGAGGAACAGGACGAGCACGCGGCCACCGAGCCGGCGGAGCACGAGAAGACGGTCGTCGCCGGGGCGGTCCGGACCGACTTCATCCTCTCCGCCGAGATCATGGTCATCGCGCTGAACGAGGTCGCCTCGCAGGGCTTCGTCCCGCGCGCGCTCATCCTGGCGCTCGTCGCCGTCGCGATCACGGTGCTGGTCTACGGCGTGGTCGCGCTGATCGTGAAGATGGACGACCTGGGCCTCGCGCTCGCCGCCCGCGGCACGGGCGCGGTGAGCACGGTCGGACGCGGGCTGGTGCGGGCCATGCCGATCGTGCTCACGACCCTGTCGGTCGTCGGGATCGCGGCGATGCTCTGGGTCGGCGGGCACATCCTGCTCGTCGGCATCGACGAGCTGGGCTTCCACCCGCCGTACGCGTTCGTGCACCACCTCGAGGTGCTCGTGCACGACGCCACCGGCGCGCTCGGCGGCTTCCTCGGCTGGCTGACGAACACGGTCGGCTCGGCGATCCTCGGGATCGTCGTGGGTGCGCTCGTCGTGGCGCTCATGCACCTGATCCCGAAGCGGCGGAAGGGCACGGCGCACGCCTGACCCGGCGATGAGCGTGCCCGGGGGTACCGCGCCGGACGTCTTCGTGCCCTACGGCGCCACGCACTGGTGGGCGCTCGGTGTCGGGGCCGTCGTGGGCGTGCTGCTCGTCCTGGTCGCCCGCCGGCTCCGCGGCCGGCCCGCGGCGACGACGTTCGCCAGGGGGCTCGCCGTCGCGATCCTCGCCTTCCACATCCCGCTGCAGGTCCGGCGCCTGACCCCCGCGCACTGGAACCTCGAGTTCTCGCTGCCGCTGCAGCTGTCCGATCTCGCCTGGGTCGTCGCCGCGTACGCGCTGTGGTCCGGCCGCCGGTGGGCGTGCGCGGCCACCTACTACTGGGGCCTGACCCTGACCCCGCAGGCCATGCTCACGCCGGCGCTGGACGCGCCCGACTTCCCGCACGTCGACTTCGTCTCCTTCTGGGGACAGCACCTGTTCCTGACCTGGGTGGCCGTCGTGCTCACCTGGGGCGCGGGCATCCGCCCGACCTGGCGCGGGATGTGGACCACGCTCGGGGTCACGGCGGCCTGGGCGGCGGTGACGGTGGTGTTCAACGCCGTCGCGGGCACCAACTACGGGTTCCTCAACCGGAAGCCGGACAACCCGTCGCTGCTGGACCTGCTCGGGCCGTGGCCGTGGTACGTCGCGGTGGAGTTCGTGCTCGTCGTCGCCGGCTGGAGCCTGATCACCTGGCCGTGGGTGCGCCGGCGGGACCGGGCGGACGCCACGCCGCCCGCACCACCGACCCCACGATGATCGCCGGTTGTGGAGTGCAGCGCTCGCCTCGCGAACGCCACACTCCACAACCGTCGATCACCCGGGTTCTCACCCGGCTCCGGCAGCGTCGCACCGGGGCGTGTCCTAGGTTCGAGGGGTGAGTCCCGATCTCGCGGACCTCTACCGCGACCTGCACCGCCACCCCGAGCTGTCGTTCGCCGAGACCCGCACTGCCGCGATCGCCGCCGCCCGGCTGCGTGATGCCGGGTACCGGGTGACCGAGGGCGTCGGCGGGACCGGGGTCGTCGGCGTCCTGCGCAACGGTGCCGGCCCGACGGTGCTGCTGCGCGCCGACATGGACGCGCTCCCGGTCGCCGAGGACACCGGCCTCGACTACGCCAGCACCGTGCGCGCCACCGGTCGCGAGGGCGAGGAGACCGCCGTCGCGCACGCCTGCGGGCACGACATGCACGTCACCTGCCTGGTCGGGGCCGCGGCCGAGCTGGCGTCCACACCGGAGCGCTGGCGCGGGACGCTGCTGGTCGTGTTCCAGCCCGCCGAGGAGGCAGGCGCGGGCGCGGACGCCATGCTCGACGACGACCTGTTCGGCCGGTTCGGGACCCCGGACGTCGTGCTCGGCCAGCACGTCGCCCCGCTGCCCGCCGGGATGCTCGCCGTGACCGCCGGGCCGGCGTTCGCCGCCAGCGACACGATCCGGGTGACCCTGCACGGCTCCGGCGGGCACGGGTCCCGCCCGGAGACCACCGTGGACCCGGTGGTGCTGGCGGCGGCGACCGTGCTGCGGCTGCAGACCGTGGTCTCCCGCGAGGTGCCGGCCACCGAGACCGCGGTGATCAGCGTCGGCCTGCTGCGGGCCGGGACGAAGGAGAACATCATCCCGGACTCCGCCGAGCTGGGGCTGACCGTGCGGAGCTACACGGCACCCGTCCGGGACCGGGTCCTCGCCGCGATCGAGCGGATCGTGCGGGGCGAGGCGTCGGCGTCCGGGGCGCCGGAGGAACCGGAGATCCGGATCGTCGAGTCGTTCCCGCCCGTGCTCAACGACGCCGACGCCGTGGAGCGGACCCGTGGCGCGCTGGCGACGGTGACGACCCTGCCGGTCGTCGACCCGGGCCCGGTCACCGGCAGCGAGGACGTCGGCCGGTTCGCGACGGCGGCCGGGGCGCCGTGCGTGTACTGGCTGCTCGGCGGGGCGGACCCGGCCGGGTTCGCGGGATGTTCCTCGGCCGACGAGATCCGGCACCGGGTCGCGGACCTGCCGTCGAACCACTCGCCACGCTACGCGCCGGTGATCGAACCGACCCTGTCGACGGGTGTCGCGGCGCTGGTCGCGGCCGCCCGGGAATGGCTGCCGGCATGACGGTCACCCGATGCGCCCACCCCCGTCGGGACTCATGGAGCTTTGGTCCTGTGCGACGGGACTGAAGCTCCATGAGTCCCCACATCCGGGGGCAGGTCAGCTCACGACCGCGGCGGCCTCCGCGGGCCGCGGGGCCGGCACGATCGCCGGTTCCGGGGCAGCGTCCCGGTCGGCCCCCGGGGCAGGGTCCGCCCCCGGAGCGGGATCGCGGTCCGGGTGGGCGGCCCGGAAGACGTGTCCCGGCACGGTGCTGTTCCGGCGCGGCAGGAGCATCGGTGGCACCGCACCGCCGTTGCGCCGCAGCAGACGCGCGTACCGCAGGTACGCCCAGCCGCCACGGGCCAGCCGGGTGCCCCGCTGGAGCGCACCGGCGGCCGGCAGGGCATCGCCCGCGCCGGCCTCGCGCTCGGAGATGTGCCGCAGCCGGGTGACGGCCGCGGGCAGCCGCCGCAGCGCCGTGGACCGGCCCTGCGGCGACAGCGCGACCTTGGTCAGGAAGCCGCCGAGGCCGACCGCGTAACCCTCCAGCTGCGAGGCCAGCGCCTCCTGGTCCGGGCGGTGGTGGTGCCACAGGTAGGCGCCCGGGACGTAGCCCAGGACGTGCCCGGCCAGCACCATCCGCACCAGGAACTCGCAGTCCTCACCGCCGTGGGTCGGCGTGCCCGGGCCCATGGCCTCGTCGAACCCGCCGACCGAGCGGGCCGCGGTCGCCCGCACCGCCAGGTTGGCGCCGATGCCGAACAGGCCGGGCGCGAACGGGAAGATCGCGGAGTCGGCCGGCGGCTCCGCCAGCGAGAACCGGCGCGGGACGAAGCCCTTGTTCCAGGCCAGCGCGACGTCCGCGGCCCGCTCCTCGGGGCTGCCCAGCCGGGCCGCCAGCACCGGCCCGGACACGCATGCGAGCTCCGGGTCGGCGGCGAACGCGCCGGCGATGCGCGACGCCCAGCCGGCGTCGACCTCGGTGTCGTCGTCGGTGAAGGCGACGATCCCGGTGCGGGCCTCGGCGAGCCCGCGGTTGCGCCCGGCCGAGGCACCCCGCCGCGGTTCCCGCACGTAGCGGACCCGCGGCGAGTCGAGCGCGACGACGGCGAGCTCGGTGCGCTCGTCGTCCGGGTCGTTGTCGACGACGATCACCGACAGTGCCGGATGGTCGGACGCCAGCACCGCACGCACGCACCGGGCGAGGGACTCGGGGCGGTTCCGGGTCGCGATCACGACGGTGACCGGGTCGTCCGAGACCGGGGCCGGGTCGACGTCACCCACCGGGCCCAGCGGTGCGACGGCGGCCTCCAGGTCGGCGACCGTGGCGCGGCCGCGCCGCAGCGGCACCGTGACCTGCCCCTGCGGGGTCCCCCCGACCGTCACCAGCAGCCGTGCGGCGCCGAACCTCGGGGCGACCTCCAGGTCACGGGTGACGTCGAGCCGGTCCAGCTCGCCCACCCAGGTCGGTTCGTCCGGATTCGTGGCCATGCCGACCATGGTCCGAATCGCTCCTGTGACCACGCTGAGACACGGCCGGCCGCCGTCGCGGGGCCTCGGAATGGGCCGCGCCCGCGCACCGTTGCGTGGATGTCCGCCGGGCACGGCCCTGCGGACGTCGCGGAAGGAGACCGCCCGATGCACCTCGACGCCCTGCCCTGGACGACCGGTGACGCCTCGGCCCCGGCCGACCGCTGGGAGCGGGCGACGTACCTGTTCGACTCCGGCGACCACGTCGCCGCCGCCCGGGTGCTCGCCGAGCTCGTCACCGAGCAGCCGGCCGCGACGGCGATCCGGCTGCTGCTGGCCCGCGCGTACTACCACTCGGCCCAGCTCGGCCGGGCCGAGACGGAGCTCCGCGCGCTGCTGGACGTGGCCCCGTCCGACGGCTACGCGCACCTGCTGCTCGGGCGCACGCTGCAGCGACGGTCCCGGCACGACGAGGCCGCGCCGCATCTGCGGCTGGCCGCCGCGATGGGCGTCACCGACCCCTGAACGGTCAGCCGTCGAGGTCGTAGATGCGGACCCAGTCGACCTCGTAGGTCGCCGGCTGCATGTTCCCGCCGAAGAAGTTGTCGAGCTGGATCGTCAGGTGGCCCGAGGGCATGGCCTGGATGTCACGACGGCTGCCCAGCGCGCCGCCGGAGAAGCTGAACCACTCGTCGCCGTCGATGAAGCCCTTGATGTGGTCCGGGGTCCATTCGATCGCGACGTTGTGCCACTCGGACAGCGGTGCGCCGCAGTCGGTCTCGCGGACGAACTCCTGCTGGACCGGGCCGCGCCCGTGCGGGTAGTGGATGAACGCCTCGGCACACGGCTCGCCGGGCGCCCCGTTCTCGAGGAAGTCGTACTCGCCGTCCTCCGGCCAGCGGTCGGAGGACGGCCAGATGATGAGCAACGGGTGGTACCGGCGGCCGTTGTCGGGGCCGGTCCCCTCGGATCGGACCCGGGCCTCCCAGCGGCCGTACTGCTGGTCCAGGCGGGACGCGACCCAGGCCGAGTCGCCGTCGGCCAGCCCGGTCTGCACGAGCTTCGTACCGTCCACGGTGGACCTGCTGGCGCAGCGCCCGCCGTTGCCGGCGTGCCCCGGCCAGCACTCGCCGGCGTGGTGCCACCGCGCCGGGTCCGGCGGTCCGGTGTAGTCGAACTCGTCCGACGCCGGCAGCGGCGTTCCCCAGCCGTGGCGCTCCGCCGCGGTGGGGGCGCCGGGCCGGGGGACCCGCTGGTCGGCGGGGCGGGCGGACGGATCGGCGGGATCCTCCGCGGGCACCGCGGCGGGGTCCGGGGCGGGAGCGGCAGGGTCCGGGGCGGGAGCGGCAGGGTCCGGTGTGGGCGAACCAGGATCCGGCGCAGGAGCGGCGGGGTCCTGCGCGGGTGCGGCAGGGCCCTGTGCGGGTGCGGCAGGGTCCGGTGCAGGAGCAGCAGGATCCGACGCGGCCGCAGCGGCAGGGCCGGGCGGCGCGGGCGCAGCCGCAGGATTCTCCGCGGGCGCGGCTGCGGGATCCTCCGCGGGCGCGGCAGCCGGATCCTCGGCGGGCGAGGTCGTGGGGCCCTCCGAGGGTGGCACCGGCGGGGGTACCGGATCTCGTGCCGTGGCCGGGGCGGCCGGCGACGGCGGGGTGGGCGCCGGGTCGGCGAGGGGGTCCGCTCCCGGGGGCGCGGCGGACACCGATGCGCCGGCGGAGCCTCCGGGCGCGGGGAACGCCGCAGCGGCAGGGGCGGCCGCACCGGTGCAGGCGAACCCGCCCACCATGACGATCACCGCCGTGCCGATCACCGTGCGTCGTGCCAGTCCGATCCCCATGGCCCAGCCCCGCCCCGTCCGTGTCCAGCTTGTCCGATATGGGGGACATTAGGAGCGCACCGTGCACGGTGACCACATGATCCACTCGATGGTGGGGTCGCCACACCTGACCGGGTACCGACCGCCTGCCGACGCGGCGCCGCACCCGGCGCGCTCACCGAGTCGGGAACTGCTCACCCGATCGCGTGCGCATTGCCGGGTCCCGTGAGCGTTCGGGGGGACACGGCCCGGGCGGGTGCGGAGGTCGGTGCGGAGGTCAGCGTGGAGACGGTCCCGGAGCGGGCAGCGTCTCCGGCGCCCGCCACCACACGACCATCGCCACCAGCGACAGCGCACCGGTCACGGCGAAGGCCGGCCCGTAACCGAGCCCTTCCGCGAGCATCCCGGCGACCAGCGGACCGGTGATCGCGCCGAGGTCGGCGGCCATCTGGAACCCGGCGAGGACGGAGCCCCCGGTGGCCCGCGCCCCGATCACGTCGGCGACCGCGGCGTTCAGCGGCGGGTTCACCAGGCCGCTCCCGAGGCCGGCGACCAGCGACAGCGCCAGGAACAGCCACGGCGAGTCCGTGTAGCCGAGCACCCCGGTGGCGAGCCCGGACACGGCGAGCCCGGTGATCAGCGGCGGCCGCCGGCCCGACCGGTCGGCCAGCCGCCCCGCCAGCAGCAGGGTCGCCGCGTTCCCGACCGCGAACACCGACAGCGCGATCCCGCCGAACGTGTCGTCGCGACCCAGCGCCTCGACCACCACCAGCGGCACCAGGGCGATCCGGACGCCGAACACGGCCCAGCCGTTCGCGAAGTTCCCGATCAGCGACGCCTGGTAGGCGCGCCCGCGCACGGCGTCCCGGAACCGGGTCCGCGGCGGCGGCCTGCCGTCGTCGGCCGGGCCCGGCGGGCGGCGCAGCATCGGCCCACCGACGACGATCACCAGCACGAGGAGCCCGGCGTACACGAGGAACGGCGCGCGGACGTCGACCGCGGCCAGGCTCCCGCCGAGCAGCGGGCCCCCGATGTTGCCGAGCAGGAAGCCGGTGGCCCACAGGCTCGTCGCCCGCCCGCGCAGGTGCGGCGGCGCCAGCCGGACCAGCAGCGACACCGCGGAGATCGTGAACATCGTCGAGCCGACGCCCGCGACCAGCCGTAACGCGAGGAGCTGCCAGTACGCGGTCGCGAACGCCAGCCCCGCGGTGGTCAGCGCGACCACCGCCAGTCCCCACACGAACACCGGCAGCTCGCCCATCCGGCTCACCACCGACCCGGACAGCGGTGCGAACACCAGCCGGGAGAGCGCGAAGACGCTGATCACCGCGGATGCGGCGGTGATCCCGACGTCGAACGACCGGGCGAGCGCCGGGAGCACCGGCGCGACCAGCCCGAACCCGATGGCGATCGCGAACGCCGACCCGACCAGGACGGCGATCTCCCGCGGCAGCCGGGTGGCGCCGGGGACGCCGGAGGCGTGGCCGTCGTGCTCGACCACGGTGCCTCCTTCACCCGAACCCGACCGACGACGGTACGCCCGTACCGGATCCCGGTGCGCGCCCGGTCCCCCGCCATCGGGGAAGGTGGGCACCGTGGATCGCGAGGACACCCGCCGGCTGGAGCGGCTCGCCGGGCCCGAGGGCACCGCACTGCTGGAACGGCTGGCGGGCGCCGACCGTTCCGGTGCCGCCGCGCTCCGGCTGGGTACCGCGTTGCGCCGCGAGCACGACGCCGAGCTGGTCGCCGACGCGATGGCCCTCGCCGAGCTGCGGGACCGGGCCGTTGCGAAGTTCACCCGGGCCCGTGAGATGTGGTTCACCCGCGACGGGCTGGAGCAGGCGTCGTCGGAGGTGATCGCGCGGCACCGGGCGGCCCGCTACGCCGGACGGACCCGGCTCACCGACCTGTGCTGCGGTATCGGCGGCGACCTCCTCGCGCTGGCCCCCGGACACGACGTCACCGCCGTCGACCTCGACCCGGTGCACCTGTGGATGGCCGCACGCAACGCCGCCGTCCACGGAGGACGGGTGCGGACCGTCCGCGCCGACGTCCGGGACGCCGACCTGTCCGGGGTGGACGGCGTGTTCGTCGACCCGGCCCGGCGCACCGCAGGCGGGCGGATGCGGACCGGCGACTCCGAGCCGCCCCTGGGCTGGTGCCTGGAGCTCGCCGGCCGGGCCGGGGCCGTCGGGATCAAGGCCGCACCCGGGATCGGCCACGACACCGTCCCCGGGGACTGGGAGATCGAGTTCCTGGCGCTCGGCCGCGACCTGAAGGAGGCCGTGGCGTGGTCCCCGGCGCTGGCGACCGCGCGCACCCGGGCGACCGTGCTGGACGCGGGCGGGACCGCGCAGGAGCTCGCCGGCACCCCGGACCCCGACGGCGGGGACACCGGGATCCCGCTGACCGCCCCGGGTCGCTGGCTGCTCGACCCGAACCCGGCCGTCACCCGGGCCGGGCTGGTGTCCGAGCTGGCCCGGCGCACGGGCACCACCCGGATCGACCCGCACATCGCGTTCCTCACCGGCGACGAGGAGCCGCCGCCGACTCCGTTCGCCCGGGTGCTGCGGGTGCTCGACTCCCGCCCGTGGGACCAGAAGCGGCTGCCCCGGCTGCTGCGCGAGCTCGACGTCGGTGCGGTCGACGTGCGCCGCCGCGGCCTCGCCGGCGACGTCGACGCGCTCGCCCGCAAGCTGCGCGGGCGCGGGTCGCGGCGTGCGACCGTCGTCATGACCCGGGTGGACGACCGGCCGTGGGGCCTGGTCTGCACCGATCCGTGACGGCCGGGTGGGCCTACCCCCGGCCGGGGAAGTGGATGAACTCCAGTGCGATCCCGTCCGGGTCGCGGAACTCGAGGGTCGCGTAGTCGGTCGGGTCGGTCCGGTCGGCGACGCCCTCGTGCGGGATCGAGAGCATGTCCAGCCACGCCGCCCACTGGTCCAGGGTGGCGCGGTCGGCGACACCGAACGCGAGGTGGTCCAGCGCGCCGCGCACCGGGCCGCCGTCACCGTCGGCGGGGGCGTGCAGCTCGATCATGACGCCGGTGGCCGACTCGAGGAGCAGGGCGGCCTTGTCGGGGTCGCCGCCGCCGGCGTCGTGGTGCGGGAAGGTCATCGGCAGCCGCTGCAGACCGAGGACGCGCTGGTACCAGGTGGCGCTGGACTCCACGTCGGTGACGACCGCCGACACGTGGTGGAACCCGGTGACCCCCGGTCGTTCGATGCCCGAACCCATCGGCGCGCTTCTCCCCCTCCGGCCGTCGTCGTCCGCGGCACAGTCAACAGATGGATCCGCCCCGCTGTCCACCGGCGGGACCCTCAACGATGATCGTCGGTGCGCAGCCGCGCCGTCACGGCCCCGTCCGTGCCCGGTGCCGTCACCGCGCCGAGCGCGCGCAGCAGGGCGAGCGCGCCCGTGTTGGCCGCGGTCGTCCGGGCGACGAGCGGCGCGCCGGGCGCGACCACGGACCGGTCGGCGAGCAGGGCCCGGACCGCGCGGACGGCGACACCGCGACCACGGTGGGTGCGGCCGAGCCAGATCCCGAGCTCGGCACCTGCCGGCCCCGGCTCCAGCCGCAGTGCCCCGGCGGCGCGGCCGTCGACCCGGATCACCCAGGTGCGCTCGACCGGATCGGGTGCCAGCCCGCGCTCGCGGTGGAAGGCGAGGAACCCGGCCCGCCGGTCGCCGTCCCAGGTCGCGCCGGGCGGCGCCGGCATCACCTCGGCCGGATCCGCGCCGGCGACCGCCGCCTCGAGCAGCTCGCCCAGCCCGGCGACGTCCAGCGGGGTGAGGTGCACCTCCACGGTGGTCAGCCTGGCCCGGGCCCGCCCGGAGCGCGAGCGGATTGCCGGGGCTCGCCGGTCGTGCCACGGTCGCCCGGTGGCCGTGCGTCAGGAGAAGGTCGAGGTCCTGCCCGCACGCCCGGGGTGGGAGCGGCGGGTGGCCGAGCTGGTGCGTGCGGCGCCGGCCGGGCCGGCCGGGAACCGGCTCGTCACCGTCGACGGCTTCTCCGGGGCCGGGAAGTCGACCCGGGCCCGCGAGCTGGCACGGGAGCTGGCCGCGCCGCTGCTGGAGATCGAGGACCTGTGCCCCGGCTGGGACGGCCTGCACCGGGTCCCCGGGCTGGCCCGGCGCGGGATCGGCGACCCGCTGGCCGCCGGGACGACGCTGCGCTGGACGTCGTGGGACTGGGAGCACGACCGGCCCGGGCCGGTCCGCGCGCGGCCGCCGGCGGCCGTCGTCGTGCTGGAGGGGTGCGGAGCCGGCGCGCCGGAGCTGGCCCCGGTCACGTCCCTGGCGATCTGGGTGGACGCCGACCCGGCCGCCCGGGAGGAGCGGCTGCGGGCCCGGGCGGACTGGCCGCTCTACGCGCCGTACCGGCAGACGTGGCGCCGGGCCGAGGAGGCGCTCGCCGCGGCCGGGCGCCCCCGGGAGCACGCCGGCGTCGTGCTCACCAGCTCCTGAGCGGCCGGTCGCTGATCAGCCCTGCCACGAGCGGGTGGCGCTCCGTCCCACGAAGGGTCCACTCGTCGCGACACGCCCGCGGTCCGGCACCACCCCCGTGGGCGCCGGACCGCGGGCGCGGCCGGTCAGGGCCTCGCGCGGCGGACCACCAGGTACCCGCCGGCGAGCGCCACCACGGCCAGGATCAGCGGGTAGCCGGCCATCAGCAGCAGGACCGGCGTCTCGACGAAGAACCGCCCGAACGCGGGCCACGCGTTCTGCCAGGTCAGCGTGAACGTGATCGCGCCCAGGACGACGATCAGCCCGAGCACCACCGCCCACACCCCGGTCTGGCCCCACCGCCGGAACACCGCGCCGACGGCGACGAACACGAACCCGATCGTCAGCAGCGGCCCCCAGTAGGTCAGGACCTGCAGCAGCGGGTTCTGCACCGGCATGAACGTCATCGAGAAGAAGTCCATCCGGATCCCCCAGCCGCCGCTGGCCCGCTCGAGCCAGAGCATGAGCGTCAGCAGGACCGCGTGCAGCAGCGTCTCGGCCGCGAGCAGCAGGCAGATTCCGGCGTAGAAGTGCCGCCGGATGATCCCCAGGCTCAGCGCGAACGGCATCACCTGGGTCATCGCGATCAGGTAGGTGGACCCGACGATGAAGAACAGCGCGGACACCGCACCGGTGGTGCCGGCTCCGGCGTCGTCGACGTTGACCCGGATCGCCCACCAGATCGCGAAGTTCACCGCGAAGATCGCGGCCAGGATCAGCCAGGGGCCGCCGACCCGGCCGCGGACGTCGACCATGCTCATGCGGAGCACGGCGTTCAGCCGGCTGACGGTGGTGACCGGCGGTGCGGTCACGGCGGCAGTAGCGGCGGTCATGACAGGACCTCCCGGTCGAGGCGGGCTCCGGAGTTCAGCTGGGTGGTGCGGACGACGAGCTGCTGCAGCGAGACCGGCTCGAACTGCAGGCCCGGTTCCCGCGCCTCGGGTCCGGCCCCGGACAGGGTGACCCGCAGATACCCGCCGAGCTGCTCGCGGTGCAGCTCGACGTGGCCTCGCGCGAACCGCTCGACCTCCGCGACCGGCCCGGTGACGGTGACGGCCCGGCCGCGCAGCTCGTCGGCCCCCGCGTCGATCAGGATCCGGCCCTGGTCGATCAGCACGACGTGCTCGATCAGGTCGGACACCTCGTCGATGAGGTGCGTGGAGAGCACCACGGTCCGCGGGTGCGCGGCGTAGTCGGCGAGCAGGCGGTCGTAGAACAGCTCCCGGGCGACGGCGTCGAGGCCCAGGTAGGGCTCGTCGAAGAAGGTCAGCGGGGCGCGCGAGGCCAGGCCGATGACCACGCCGACCGCGGACTGCTGGCCCCGGGAGAGCTTGGTGCAGGTGCGGTTCATCGGCAGCCCGAACTCGCCGGCGAGCTCGTCGGCGAACGCCTGGTCCCAGTGCGGGTAGACGGTCGCGGCGGCCCGCAGCGCGTGCCGGACCTTGTAGGCGTCCGGGTACTTCAGCGACTCGCGGATGAAGCAGGTGCGGGCGAGCACCCGGGCGTTCTCGTACGGCTGCTCGCCGAAGATCTCGGCGCGGCCGGACGTGGCGAAGTTCTGCGCGGTCAGGATCTGCATCGCGGTCGTCTTGCCCGCGCCGTTGCGGCCGAGCAGCCCGTGGATGCGGTTCTCCCCCAGCGTGAAGCTCACGTCGTCGAGCGCGGTCACGTCGCCGTAGCGTTTCGTGACGCCGTGCATCGCCACCGTGCCACTCATCAGTCGTCCCCCCAGACGTCGATCATCTTCTTGAGCTGCTCCGGATCGATCCCGATCTTGCGGGCCTCGGTCACCAGCGGAGCGATGTACTGCCGCGCGAACTCCTCGCGGCGGCTCTCCAGCAACCGGGTCCGCGCCCCCTCGGCCACGAACATGCCGATCCCCCGTCTCTTGTAGAGGACACCCTCGCTGACCAGCTGGTTCAGTCCCTTGGCCGCGGTCGCCGGGTTGATCCGGTGGAACGTGGCCAGCTCGTTGCTGGACGGGACCTGGGTCTCCTCGGGGTAGGTCCCGTCCACCACCGCGGAGGCGATCTCCTCCGCGATCTGCACGAACAGCGGCCGGCCGTCGTCGATCACGGCGGTCTCACGGTGCTATAGTGCCGTGGTTCATTACTCATGTAATGAACCATAGAGGCGCACCGCGCCCTTGTCGAGAGGGCAACTCATGGGGCTTCGGTCCCGTGCCACAGGACCAAAGCTCCATGAGTCCCGACCTGGTATTTTCGTTTCGACTTATATAAGCTACGACTGTGCATGCGTTCGACGTCCTGGGCGATCCCGTCCGGCGCCGGATCCTCGAGCTGCTGGCCGGCGGCGAGCACACAGCCGGCCAGGTCGCCGAGGTCATCCGGGCCGAGTTCGGGATCTCCCAGCCCGCCGTCTCGCAGCAGTTGAAGGTGTTGCGGGAGAACGGGTTCGCCACGGTCCGCGCCGAGGGGACCCGACGTGTCTACGCCGTCGACCCGGCCGGTGTGGACGACGCCGAGGAGTGGCTGTCCCGGCTGCGCGGCTTCTGGTCGCAGCGGCTGGACGCGCTCGGCACCGAACTCGCCCGTGGGCGGCACGCCCGCCGACGACCTCCGAGGAGCCCAGAATGAACGACCTGCTCGACGCACTGGCGGCCGCCCGCCGCCGGGTGCACTCCGGCGCGGACGGCGACGCGCTCGCCGTCCGCCTGGAGCGGACCTACCCGGCCGGACCCGAGGACGTCTGGGACGCCCTCACCACGCCCGACCGGCTCGCCCGGTGGTTCCTGCCGGTCAGCGGGGACCTGCGGGTCGGCGGACGGTTCCGCACCGAGGGCAACGCCGACGGCGAGATCCTGGCGTGCGAACCGCCTCGCCGCCTGGTGGTCAGCTGGGGCGCGCCGGACAGCATCGTGACCGTCGACCTCGCCGCCTCCGGCGACGGCCGCACCGACCTGGTCTTCGAGCACGCGGTCCCGGCGACCTACGGGGACGCCGGCGGCGCGCTCTACGTCGGCCCCGGGTGGGACGGCGCGCTGCTGTCCCTCGGGGTGCACCTGGCGGGCGGGGCGGTCGACGACCCGAACTCGCCCGAGATGCTCGCGTTCAACGAGCGCTCGGTGCGGGCCTGGGAGGCCGCGGTCCGGGCGTCCGGCATGGCCACCGAGGAGCAGGTCGCGGCCGCGGTCGAGGTCTCGCTGCAGCAGTTCACGGTGCTCCCCGGGGAGCAGTCGTGACCGGCCCGGCCGGCACGGTCGTCCGCGGGGCCGACGGGCAGGCCCGGCTCGCGTTCCGCCGCGAGTTCCCGGACCCGGTGGACGAGGTGTGGGCCGCGATCACCGACCCGGACCGGTGCGCCCGGTGGTTCGGCCACTGGACCGGTGACGCGCGGCCCGGCGGCACCGTCGCGCTCACCATGACCAGCGAGGAGGACGGCGGCGGGCCACCCTCGACCGTCCGGATCGTCACCTGCGAGCCGCCGCACCGGCTGGCCGTGGAGATCTCCGAGGAGACCGGCGCGCCGTGGGAGCTGGCGGTCGTGCTCGCACCGGCCGGCGACGGGACGGTGCTGGAGTTCGAGCAGGTGCTCCCGGCCGGGTTCTCCCCGGCCGACGCGGGACCGGGCTGGCACTGGTACCTCGACCGGCTCGCCGCCACCCTGTCCGGTGAACCGATGCCCGACTGGGAGGCGACCCTCGCCGCGACCCGCCCCCACTACGCCACCGGCTGACACCCACCGCGGGAACGCCTGCCCCGGGACGCCCGCATCGGAACGCTCACCGAAACCCGGTGACGCTCGCCCGATCGCGAGAGCGTGGCCGGGTTCGGTGAGCGAATCGCGGATCTTGTGGGCGAACGCCGGCCGGATGGCGCCCGGCTGTCGGCGCACGGCGCTCGGCGACACCGACGCTGTAGCCGCTCAGGAACCGGGGCGGAACCGGCCCCACACCGCGGTCAGGCGCTCCCGCCAGGCCGTGAACCGGCCCAGCTCCACACGCACGACGAACGCGAGCGCGGCGACCGCGACCAGGACCGCGAGCAGCAGGTCGCCGAGGGGCCCCAGCCCGCCACGCCCGCTGCCCAGCCACGCGGCGGCCGTCCCGGCCGGGGGCAGCCACGGGCTCGTCCCGGTGACCACCAGGAAGGTCAGGGCACACAGCAGCGCCACCCCCTGGCTGCGGAACACCGGCCGCGCGAACACCGACCCGACCGCGGCCCCGGTGATGCCGCAGGCCAGGTGGGCGAGCAGGCCGTCGAGCAGGCCACCGGTCGTCGCCGTGCCCCAGGCCGCGACCACCCCCCAGACGACGGCGGCCAGGCCGAGCACCGCGACCCCGGCCGTCGCGGCCAGCAGCACGCCCGCGGCGACCGGCAGCGGGCCGCCCGCCGCGGACAGCGTGACGGTGCGGGCGGTGTCGTCCTCGGTCTCGGCGAGCGCGTGCGCCAGCCAGGCACCGACCGGGTAGAGCAGCAGCGCGCTCGCCGCCCACGGCTCGGGCAGCGGGCCGGGCGAGCCGCCGAACAGGACCGCGAGCACCCCGGCGTAGAGCACGGCCGGCGCGACGAACTTCTCGGAGCGCGCGACGTCCTCGCCGAGCAGCATCGCCACCGCCACGGCCGCGCGGGCCGTCCTCACCGCCCCGGCCCCTCGGCCCGGCGCGGGCCGTGCGACATCGGGAGCCGGCCGGTGTCCGCCGCCGGGCGCACCGGCCGGACCGAGCGGACCGCGCACCCGGCGGCGAGCGCGGCCGCCAGCCAGGCGTCGCTCTCCGGGACGGGTACCCGGACGGTGAACCGGCCCGGTGCGGCGCCCTCGACCCGCGCGGGCGGGAGGACCCGCTCCAGCAGCGGCCGGGGGTCCCCGGCACAGGCCATGTCGATCCGCATCAGCGCGCCCGGTGGCGGCGCGGTGGGCAGCGGGACGGACTCCGGGTCGGCCGCGGTGGCGACCCGTCCCTCGCGCAGCCGGTGGACCCGCGCGCCCGGCAACCCGGACGCGGTCCCGGTGTGGTCGGTGACGAGGGTCGCGCCGGTGCGCGCGGCCAGCAGCCCGGTGAGCGCATCGGCGGCGTCGTCGTCCAGCCCGGACCAGGGCTCGTCGAGGATCAGGACGTCCGGGTCGCAGGCCAGCGCCTGGGCGAGGCCGATCTTCTGCGCGTTGCCCCGGGAGAGCTCCGCCATCGGCTCGTCGTCGTCCCCGGACCAGCCGAGCTCGGTGAGCAGCGCGTCCGCCCGCTCGGCGGCGTCGTCCGGGTCGAGGCCACGGATCCGGGCCATGTGGTCGAGCCAGCGCCGCGGGGGCAGCCGGAGCAGCGCCGGGAACCGGTCGGGCAGGTAGCCGACGACGGCGGGCCGGTCCTCGACCGCGCCGGCGGTCGGGGTCTGCGCGCCCGCGGCGATCCGCAGCAGTGTCGACTTGCCGGCGCCGTTCCCGCCGCGCAGCACCGTGGGGACGGCCGGGTCGACGTCGAGATCCACACCGCGCAGGGCGACCGTGCCGGACGGGTAGCGGTGGTGGATGCCGACGAGGCGCACGCTCACCTCCACCTGTCCGATCGCACCGCTGACACCGCTCAGGTTCGCACAGCGCCGAGCCGCGACGACCGGCCGGTAGCACACCGGCACGGCCCGTGGTGCGACCGGCACGCAGGGCGTTCGCGACGCCGCGCCGGTCTCAGCGGGGGCCGCGACCGGTCCGCGCCAGGTCCTTCTCGGGCACGTCGTCGCGGGCCCGCCGCTGCCGGAGCTTGCGGGTGACGAGCCAGACCACCACGGCGATCCCGAGCACGAGCACGACCTTGGCCACCGGCGAGACGTAGGCCTCGACGGTCGCCCAGCGCTCCCCCAGGACGAACCCGAGCCAGACGAACAGCACGTTCCAGATCCCGCTGCCCACCGCCGACAGCACCGTGAACCGGGTCAGCGGCATCCCCGCGATCCCGGCCGGGATCGAGATGAGGCTCCGCACGACCGGCAGGCAGCGCCCGCCGAGCACGAACCAGCTTCCGTACCGGTCGAACAGCTCGTGCCCCTTCTCCAGGTCCGCCTGGCTGGAGAGGACGAACCAGCGCCGGCCGGCGAGCGCGTACACCCGGTCGTACCCGAGCCAGGCCCCGAGCGCGTAGAGCAGCAGCGCTCCCGCGACCGCGCCCATCGTCGCCGCCGCCCAGACCGCGACCGGGTCCAGCGCTCCCGTCGAGGCGCGGAACCCGCCCAGCGGCAGGATCAGCTCCGAGGGGATCGGCGGGACGACGTTCTCCAGGAAGATCAGCAACCCGATTCCGCCGGCGCCGAGCCGGTCCACGATGTCGAACACCCACTGCGTCACGCACTCCATGGTGCCTGTTCGTCCGGTTGGTCGGGTTCCGGTCGACGCACGAGCGGCCCCGCCGGTCGATCCGGCGGGGCCGCTGGGGCCGGTTCGGGATCAGGCGGCGGCAGTCGCCGTCTCCCCCTTCGCGGCCCGGTCGCGCAGGCTCTGCGGCACGTCGAACCGGTCGCCGTAGCGGGCCTTCAGCTCGTCGGCACGGGCGACGAAGCCCGCCGGACCGCCGGGGTACCCCTCGATGTACTGCAGTACACCCCCGGTCCAGGGCGGGAAGCCGATGCCGAAGATCGAGCCGATGTTGGCGTCGGCCACGGTCTCCAGCACGCCCTCGTCGACGCAGCGCACGGTCTCGAGCGACTCGATGAACAGCATGCGCTCGGAGAGTTCGTGCAGGTCGACGTCGTGGTTGGTCGCCGCGAACCGCTCCCGCAGGCCCGGCCACAGCCCGGCCCGCTTGCCGTCGGCGTACTCGTAGAAGCCGGCACCCGAGCTCTTCCCCTTGCGGTCGAACTCGTCGACCATCCGGTCGATGATCGCGTCGGCCGGGTGCGGGGTCCAGGTGCCGCCGGCCGCCTCGATGCCCTTGCGGGTCTCCTCGCGGATCTTGCGCGGCAGCGTCAGGGTCAGCTCGTCCATCAGCTGCAGCACCGGGGCCGGGTAGCCGGCCTGCGAGGACGCCTGCTCGATCGTCTGCGGGTCGATGCCCTCGGCCAGCATCGCGACGCCCTCGTTGATGAAGGTGCCGATCACCCGGCTGGTGAAGAAGCCGCGGGAGTCGTTGACGACGATCGGCGTCTTCTTGATCCCCAGGGTGAGGTCGAACGCCTTGGCCAGGGCCTCGTCGTTCGTCCGCTCGCCCCTGATGATCTCGACCAGCGGCATCTTGTCGACCGGCGAGAAGAAGTGCAGCCCGATGAAGTCGTCCGGGCGGTCGACGCCCTTGGCGAGCTCGGTGATGGGCAGGGTCGAGGTGTTCGAGCAGAGCAGCGCGTCCGGCTTGACGACCTTGGCCGCCTCCCGGAACACCTCCTGCTTGAGCTCGACCGACTCGAAGACGGCCTCGATCACGACGTCGCAGCCGGCGAGGTCGGCGTAGTCGTCGGTCGGGGTGATCCGCCCGAGCAGCGCGTCGCCCTTCTCCTGGGTGGTCCTGCCCTTCGCGACGCCCTTCTCGACGATGCCCTGGGAGTAGGCCTTGCCCTTGTCGGCGGCCTCCCGGGAGACGTCCTTGAGCACGACGTCCCAGCCGGCGAGGGCGCAGACGTAGGCGATGCCCGCGCCCATCATCCCGGCGCCGAGCACCGCGACCTTGGTCGGCTGCCACTTCTCCGGACCGTCCGGGCGGGACTTGCCGCCGTTGATCGCGTTGAGGTCGAAGAAGAACGCCTTGGTCATGTTCTTCGAGACCTGGCCGCAGACCAGCTCGACGAAGTAGCGGCCCTCGATCCGCAGCGCGGTGTCGAAGTCGACCTGGGTGCCCTCGACGGCCGCGGCGAGGATGTTGCGCGGCGCGGGCATCGGGGCGCCCTTGAGCTGCTTGCGCAGGTTGGCCGGGAACGCCGGCAGGATCGAGGCCAGCGACGGGCTCGACGGCGTCCCGCCGGGGACCTTGTACTTCGGCTGGTCCCAGGGCTGCACCGCCTCCGGGTTCGCCTTGATCCACTCCTTGGCCTTCGGCAGCGCCTCGGCCGGGTCGGTGACCAGCTCGTCGACGATCCCCAGCTCGAGGGCCTTGGCCGGCTTGTGCCGCTGGCCCTGGGCCAGGACGTTCATGAACCCGTTGGCGATGCCCAGCATCCGGGTGATGCGGGTGACACCACCGCCGCCGGGGAGCAGCCCGAGGGTGACCTCCGGCAGGCCGTAGACGACGCCCTTGGCGTCGAGGCCGATCCGGTGGTGGCAGGCCAGGCCGATCTCCAGGCCGCCGCCGAGCGCGGTGCCGGTCATCGCCGCGACCACCGGCCGGCCGAGGGTCTCCAGCTTGCGCAGCTGCGCCTTGATCTCGGTGACGTTCTCCATCACCTGCGCCGCGTCGTCCGGCCCGGCGGCCGAGAGCTGCTCGAGGTCGCCACCGGCGAAGAAGGTCTTCTTCGCCGAGGTGATGACCACACCGGTGATGTCGTCCTTGGCCGCCACCAGCTCGTCGACGACCTCACCCATGGCCGCCTTGTAGCGGTCGTTCATGGTGTTGGCGCTGCGGCCCGGGTCGTCGAGGGTGACGACGGCGACGCCGTCGGCGTCCTTGGTCCAGCGGACGGCCTTCTGCTCACTCACTGTCGATTCCCTTTCCGAGGTCCCTGCTGTGCTGATGGTTCGGCACGGCGGCCGCCGTCCTCACACGCGCTCGACGATGGTGGCGATGCCCATGCCACCGCCGACGCAGAGCGTGGCGAGGCCGCGGCGCAGGTCCCGGCGCTCGAGCTCGTCGACCAGCGTGCCGAGGATCATCGCGCCGGTGGCGCCCAGCGGGTGGCCCATGGCGATGGCGCCGCCGTTGACGTTGGTCTGCTCGTGCGAGATCCCCATGTCGCGCATGTAGCGCAGGGCGACGGCGGCGAACGCCTCGTTGATCTCGAAGAGGTCGATGTCGTCGACGGTCAGGCCGGCCTTGGCGAGTGCCTTCTTCGACGCCGGCGCCGGGCCGGTCAGCATGATCGTCGGGTCGGCGCCGGACAGCGCGGTGGACACGATCCGGGCGCGCGGGGTGAGACCGTTCGCCGTCCCGGCGGCCTCGGTGCCGATCAGGGTCAGGGCGGCACCGTCGACGATGCCGGACGAGTTGCCGGCGTGGTGCACGTGGTCGATCTTCTCGACCCAGTGGTAGCGCTGCAGCGCGACCGCGTCGAACCCGCCGTCGCGGCCCATCGCCTCGAACGACGGCTTCAGCCCGCCCAGGCTCTCCAGGGTGGCACCGGCCCGGACGTGCTCGTCGCGGTCGAGGACCGCCAGCCCGTTGCGGTCCACGACCGGGACCACCGAGCGGGCGAAGTACCCGTTCGCCCAGGCCTTCGCGGCCCGGGTCTGCGACTCGACGGCGAACGCGTCGACGTCGGAGCGGGAGAAGCCCTCGAGGGTGGCGATCAGGTCGGCGCCGATGCCCTGCGGCACGAAGCCGGTCTCGTAGGCGGTCTCCGGGTCCATCGCCCAGGCGCCGCCGTCGGAACCCATCGGCACCCGGCTCATGGCCTCCACGCCGCCGGCGATGACCATCTCCTCCATCCCGGAGCGCACCTTCAGCGCGGCGGTGTTCACCGCCTCCAGCCCGGACGCGCAGAACCGGTTGAGCTGCACACCCGCGACGGTGTCCGGCAGGCCCGCGGAGATGGCGGCGGCCTTGGCGATGTCACCGCCCTGGTCGCCGATCGGGGAGACGACGCCGAGCACCAGGTCGTCGACGACGGCCGGGTCCAGCTCGGGGTTGCGCTTGCGCAGCTCGTCGATCAGACCGACCACCAGGGAGATCGGCTTGACCTCGTGCAGGGAACCGGAGGCCTTGCCCCGGCCGCGCGGTGTGCGGATCGCGTCGTAGATGTAGGCCTCGGGGATGTCGCTCATCCGAACCTCTCGTAGGTGGTCGGGCGCAGGCTGTCCGGTGCGGGGCGCGACGGCTGCCGACGCCTCCTACTTGCCGGTAACCTTTGTTACAGCAGGACTGTCACATGGGTCAAGACGTCAGGTCGAGTATGCGCCAGTGTCGATGTCACATCAAGACTGTCACGTTCGCGGATCGGCCCGTACGCTGCTCGCCATGTCCGCCGCGCCGACCGAGAGCGACGAGCTCCTGACCGTCGACCAGCTCGCCGAACGGACCGGGGTCTCGGTGCGCACCATCCGGTTCTACGCCGGCAAGGGCCTGCTCCCCGCGCCGCGGCTGCGCGGCCGCACCGGGCTCTACGACGCCGCGCACCGGGCCCGCCTGGAGCTGATCAGCGAGCTGTCCGGGCTGGGCTTCACCCTCGCCGCGATCGAGAAGCAGCTGGCCCGGGTGCCGCTCGACGCCGGGCCGGAGGAGCTCGCCCTGCAGCGGGCCCTGCTCACCCCGTGGATCCCGGAACGCGACGAGGAGATCGGCCACGCCGAGCTCGACCGGCGGGCCGGGCGGGCGCTGACCGACGACGACCTGACCGCCCTGGAGGACCTCGGGGCGCTGACCCGGCTCGAGGGCTCCGTCCGGGTGCACGGCGAGGCATCGCTCGCCACCGCGCTGGAGGCGCTCGACTCCGGGCTGCCGCCGGAGCTGTGGCAGCGCGCCCACGCGGTGATCGAGAAGCACACGGCGGCGCTGGCCGAGGACCTGATGGCCCTGTTCCAGGACGAGGTGCTGCAGCCCTACCGGGACCGCGGCCGCCCGGCCGGGGAGCGCCGCCGGCTCGCGGCCGCGCTGGCCCGGCTCAAGCCGATCACCGTGCAGGGCGTGGTCGCGACGTTCGGCCGCGAGGTGAACCGGACGATCCGGGAGCGGGCCTCCGGCTCGTGAGTACTTGACAGGGCCCCGACCCCGCTATCCACTCACGAGCCGCGGACGCGGCCCCGCACCTCGCCGAGGGAGAACCGGCTGCCGTCCGCGGCCGGCGCGGTCGCGGTGATCACGACCTCGTCGCCGTCCTCCAGCCAGGTGCGGTGCCCGCCGTTGGACAGGACGACGGGGTGGCGGCCGTTCCAGGACATCTCCAGCAGCGAGCCGAACTGGTCGCGTTCCGGCCCGGAGATCGTCCCGGATCCGAGCAGGTCACCGGCCCGCAACCCGGCCCCGTTCGACGTCAGGTGGGCGACCAGCTGCTCGGGCGCCCAGTAGAGGTCGGCGGCGGGCGGGGTCGCGATCCGCTCCCCGTTGAGGTGGACGGCGAGGTCCAGGTCGAGCCCGCGCGCGGGGGCACGGGGCGTGAGGTACGGCAGCGGCTCCGGGTCGTGCGGCGGCAGCGGGACGCGCGCGGGTTCGAGCTCGCCGATCGGCGTCACCCAGGCCGAGATCGAGGTCGCGAACGACTTCCCCAGGTGCGGGCCGAGCGGGCGGGTCTCGAAGCCCTGGATGTCGCGGGCGGACCAGTCGTTGAGCAGGACGACCCCGAAGACGTGCTCGGCGGCGTCGTCCACCGGCACCGGTCCGGGCACCGGGCCGCCGAGGACGTACCCGAGTTCGGCCTCCAGGTCGAGCCGCCGGGTCGGGCCGAAGTCACCGGCCGCGCGCTGCCCGGCCGGGCGGACGACCGGGCACCCGCTGACCCGCACGGTGCCGGCCCGCCCGTGGTAGCCGACGGGCAGGTGCCGCCAGTTCGGGGTGAGCGGCTCGGCGTCCGGGCGGAAGATCAGCCCGGCGTTCCGGGCGTGCTGCTCGCAGGCATAGAAGTCGACGTAGTCGGCGACCGTGAACGGCAGGACCGGGACCAGGCCCTCGGTCGGGAGCCGGTGGGCGAACGCCTTCTCGTGGTCGGCCCGCCACGCGGCCAGCCACTCGCAGACCTCGCGCCAGGCGGAGCTGCCGGCATCGAGCAGCCGGTCCAGGTTGGGTGCCGTCAGCAGGTCGGGGTACGGGCCCCGCTGGGCGGTCGCGAGCGAGCCGACGTCGAGCAGGCCCCCGTCGGGTAGCCGGCAGGCGATGCGGGAGCTGCCCCGGCGCCCGGCGCCGGCGACGGCGCCGAGCGCGAGTCCGGGGGGCGGGCTGGACGGCACGTTCGGAGTCGTCACGATCTCCGACCGTACCCGTGGCGGTGTCCCACGAACGGGTTCAGCCCCGGCCGGGCCGCCCGGCGGGGCAACTCGCGAGCGATCCGGCGAGACACGGTCCCGTGACCCATGCCAGAGTCGCGATTCGAGCATGAACCGTACGGACGTCGTCGAGGACGAGTGGGAGTACTACCGATGTCACAGCAGGTACGCGGGGTCGTGGCCCGCGCCAAGGGCGAGCCCGTCACCGTCGAGACGATCGTGGTCCCGGACCCGGGTCCGGGTGAGGCCGTGGTGCAGGTCCAGGCCTGCGGGGTCTGCCACACCGACCTGCACTACCGCGAGGGCGGGATCAACGACGAGTTCCCGTTCCTGCTCGGCCACGAGGCCGCCGGGATCGTCGACACCGTCGGCGAGGGCGTCACCGACCTGGCCCCCGGCGACTACGTGGTCCTGAACTGGCGCGCCGTGTGCGGGGTCTGCCGGGCCTGCCGCAAGGGCAAGCCCCACCTGTGTTTCGACACCCACAACGCCGCCCAGAAGATGACCCTCACCGACGGCACCGAACTGTCCCCCGCCCTGGGCATCGGCGCCTTCGCCGAGAAAACCCTCGTCCACTCCGGACAATGCACCAAGGTCGACCCCCAGGCCCCCGCCCAGGTCGCCGGCCTGCTCGGCTGCGGGGTCATGGCCGGACTCGGCGCCGCGGTCAACACCGGCCAGATCGGCCGCGGCGACTCCATCGCCGTGATCGGCTGCGGCGGCGTCGGCGACGCCGCCATCGCCGGCGCCCACCTCGCCGGCGCCACCACCATCATCGCCGTCGACACCGACCCCAGAAAACTCGACTGGGCCCGCGGCTTCGGCGCCACCCACACCATCAACGCCCGCGAACAGGACCCGGTCGAAGCCATCCGCGCCGCCACCGACGGCTTCGGCGCCGACGTCGTCATCGACGCCGTCGGCCGCCCCGAAACCTACAAGCAGGCCTTCTACGCCCGCGACCTCGCCGGCACCGTCGTCCTGGTCGGCGTCCCCACCCCCGACCTCACCGCCCCCGAGATCCCACTGATCGACTACTTCGGCCGCGGCGGCGCGCTCAAGTCCTCCTGGTACGGCGACTGCCTACCGTCGCGGGACTTCCCCATGTATGTCGACCTGTTCCGGCAGGGCCGCTTCCCCCTGGACAAGTTCGTCACCGAAACCATCGCCCTCGACCAGGTCGAAGCCGCCTTCGACAAGATGCACCACGGCGACGTGCTCCGCTCGGTGGTGACCCTCTGATGGCAGCACAGACCGGCCCCATCGAGCACGTCGTCACCTCCGGCACCTTCAACCTCGACGGCGGCAGCTTCGACGTCGACAACAACGTCTGGATCGTCGGCAACGACCACGAAGTCATCGTCATCGACGCCGCCCACGACGCCGACGCCATCACCACCGCCGTCGGCGACCGCACCGTCCAGGCCATCGTGTGCACCCACGCCCACGACGACCACATCAACCAAGCCCCCACCCTGGCCGACCGCTTCGGCGCACCCATCCTGCTCAACCCCGCCGAACAGGTCCTCTGGGACATGACCTGGCCCGACCGCACCCCCGACCGCGAACTCACCGACGGCCAACAACTCACCGTCGGCGGCATCGACCTGCGGGTGCTGCAGACCCCCGGCCACTCCCCGGGATCGTCCTGCCTGTACGCCCCCGAACTCCGCACCGTGTTCACCGGCGACACCCTGTTCCAGGGCGGCCCCGGCGCCACCGGACGCTCCTACTCCGACTTCGACACCATCATCGACTCGATCCGGGGCACCCTGCTCACCCTGCCCACCGACACCCTCGTCCGCACCGGACACGGCGGCTCCACCAAGATCGGCGACGAAGCCCCACACCTGCAGGAATGGATCGAACGCGGCCACTGATCCCGCGGTCCGAACGGGCCCGGCACCGACGACGGTGCCGGGCCCGTCGCCTGTGCCGGTCCTGCCACCAGCACCAGGTACCGGTCGCCACGCGCGCCCGTCTCGTGTGCCCGATCCGCGCCGACATGCAGCTCACGGTACCGCGAAGATCGACAATTCGCGCTCAGCTGCATCTCGGCGGGGACGAGGGCCGGGGCTCCGGCGAGCAACGCGGCGGCGCGACCGGGTGCCGCGATCAGTGACGCCGGCGCACCAGCGGCGTCACGAGGATCAGTACCACCGCCGTCGTCCCGAAGGCGGCGGCGAACCCGAAGGGTTCGGCGATCGCACCCAGCGCGGAGGCACCGAGCCCGGTCCCGGCGTCGTAGGCGATGTTCCACGCGGCACTGGCCGCGCCGTAGTGCAGCGGCCCCGCGGCGGCGAAGAGGGCGACCATCGCGTCGTTCTGCACCAGCCCGAACCCGGCCCCGACGGCGGCCGCCCCGGCCACGAGCAGCGCCGGGGCGAGCGGGGCGGCCAGCACGCCGAACATCCCGGCCGCCGCGACGAGCGTCCCGACGGGTAGCAGGACCCCGGGCCGGCCGCTGCGGTCGGTACGCGTCCCCGCGACTCCCCGGCCGAGCAGCGCCCCCAGCGCGGTCGCGAACAGGGCCGCGGGCACCGCGAACCGCGCACCGGGCACCGCCAGCGGCGCGAACGTGATCACCCCGCCCTGCGCGGTCGAGCAGGCCAGCATGGCCACGACGGGCGCGGCCGGGAGGCGGTGCCGCCACTCCCGCGGATGCCGCACGGCCGGCGTGCCGCCCGCGGCCCCGGCCGGACGCCCGTCGTGACCGGCCGAACCCGGTGTCGCCGGCCCGGGGTGCTCGACGTGCGGCCGGGGGCCACCGAGCGTCCCGGCCGGGCGCGGGCCGCGCACGAACGCGACGACCGCCGCCCCGGCGACCGGCGTGATCCCGCCGATCAGGAACACCCCGGCGAAGCCGAGCAGGTCGACGACCGCGACCCCGGCGGGCAGGAACACCAGCTGCGGGAGGCCGACGGCGTAGCCGTACCGGGCCGACGCCCGCCCGTGCGCGGACGGCTCCACCAGCTCCGCCACGAGCGCGCTGCCCGCGACCGTCGCCATCCCGAACCCGACACCGCGCAGCGCGGACACCGCCAGCACCGGCGCCAGGTCCGCGGTCAGCGCGAGCAGCGGGGTCGGCGCGCCGAGCAGCACCGACCCCACCACGAGGACCGGGCGGTGCCCGACCCGGCGCAGCATCGCCGGCACCAGCAGCTGGGTGCCGACGGTGACCGCCATCAGCACCCCGGTCGTCAGCCCGGCGCCGAACTCGCCGGACCCGCCGCGGGCCACCCACAGCGGCACCACCGGGAGGAGCAGCGCGTAGCCGCCGAAGCCGAGCGCGGTGGCCGCGAGGAGCAGCAGGAACGGCGGGGCCGAGAGGGAACGGGGCACGCACCCCACCCTGGCAAACCCGGATCACGGTGCCCACCGTTCGTGATCGCGTAGGACGTCATCACCGAACGATCTCGTCCGCGCCTTCCCGTGGAGCGACGACGGCTGCTACCACCTCCGGAACGGAGGTGCGCATGGACTACGGACCCTGGTCGCTGGTGGTCGACGCCGGCCTGATCGGTGGCCTGCTGCTCGTCGGCACGCTGATCCGGCGCTGGGTCGGGCCGGCCCAACGGCTGATGCTCCCGGCGAGCGTGATCGCCGGGTTCCTCGGCCTGCTGCTCGGGCCGCGCGCGCTCGGCATCCTGCCGTTCGCCGACCAGCTCGGGACGTACGCGTCGGTCCTGATCGCCGTCGTGTTCGCCTGCCTGGGGCTGGGCGAGGACCCGCACGCCCGCACGTTCGGCCGGTCCACGGCCGCGTTCTCGGCGTACTCGTTCGCGATGTACGCGCTGCAGGTCGGCGTCGGGATGGTGCTGGCGTACGCGCTGTTCGTGCCGGTCTTCGGCACCCCCGACGGCTTCGGGTTGCTGCTGTTCGCGGGCTGGGCCGGTGGCTTCGGCTCGGCCGCCGCGATCGGCTCGGTGCTCGGCGACGCCGGCTGGGCGGGCGCGAGCTCGCTGGCCTTCACCTCCGCCACGGTCGGGATGCTCGCCGGCATCGTCGGCGGGATCGCCATCGCCAACTGGGGCGCCCGCCGCGGGCACACCGACCGGCTCGGCCGGTTCGAGGAGCTCCCCGCCACGCTGCGGACCGGCCTCGTCCCACCCGGCGACCGGGAGCCGACCGGCATCGCCACGACCTCGGCGTCGTCCATCGAACCGCTCGGCCTGCAGGTCTGCCTGGTCGCGGTGATCACCGTCGCCGGGTACGGCGCGAGCGAGGGCATCGGGCTGCTGTTCCCCTCGTTCTCCGCGCCGGTGTTCGTGCTGGCCTTCCTCGCCGGCCTGCTCGTCAAGGGGCTGGCCCGCCGGACCCCGGCCTGGCAGTACTGCGACCAGCGCACCCTCAAGAGCATCTCCGGGGTGAGCACCGACGTCCTGATCGTCTGCGGCATCGCCTCGATCACCCCCAGCCTGGTCGCGGACTACTGGGTCCCGCTCACGTTGCTGTTCGTCACCGCGCTCGCCCTGAACCTGGCGATGTTCCGCTGGATCGCCCCGGCGCTCATGCACGGCGCCTGGTTCGAGAAGTCCCTGTTCACCTGGGGCTGGGCCACCGGCGCCGTCGCGACGTCGGTCGCCCTGCTCCGGATGGTCGACCCGGACCTGGACAGCCACACCCTGGAGGAGTTCGGGCTGGCCTACCTCCCGGTCGCACCGCTGGAGACCGCCAGCGTCGCGGTCACCCCGCTGATCGTGCTGACCGGTCTGGGGTGGACGATCGCGGTCGGCTGGACGGCGGCGGGGCTCGTCGCGCTCGTCCTGCCGTTCGTGCTCGGCTGGACCCGCACCCGCCGTCGCCCACCCGACGACCGCGTGGAGGCGGCCCCGTGAGCACGCTGGACGCCGAGGTCGCCGTGGTCGGTCTCGGCACGACGGGGTCGATGAGCGCCTGGAAGCTGGCCGAGGCCGGTGTCACGGTGCTCGGCTTCGAGCAGTACGGGTTCGGCCACGACCGCGGCGCCGCCGCCGGGGAGTCCCGGCTGTTCCGGGCCGCCTACCACGAAGGACCGGAGTACGTCCCGCTGCTGCGCCGCGCCCGTGAGCTGTGGGTCGACCTGACCCGGTCCTCCGGCCGGCCGTTGTTCACCCCGACCGGCTGCCTCTCGATCGGGCTGCCGGACATCGCCCCGATGCGCAACGTCCGCCGGTCGGTCGACGAGCACGACCTGGCGCACGAGGTCCTCGACCCGGACGAGCTCGCCCGCCGGTTCCCGCAGCACACCCCGGTCGAGGGCGAGATCGGCGTCCTGGACCTCGCCGGCGGGATGCTCCGGCCGGAGCTCGCCGTCCTCACCGCGATCGAGCGCGCCCGCGCCGCCGGGGCGCGGCTGCTCGCCCGGACCCCGGTCCGGGACATCGAGCCCGGCGACGGCGGGGTCACGATCCGCACCGACGACCGGACCTGGCGGGTGGAACGGGTGGTCGTGACGACCGGACCGTGGGTGCGGGAGCTGGTGCCGGACGCTCCGGTGACCGCGAAGCCGATCGTGCTGACCTGGTTCGCGCCGGCCGACGTGCGCGACTACCGGCCGGAGGTGTTCCCCGCCTTCATCCGGGACACCGGCGACCGCCATCTCTTCGGCTGCCCGACGATGGACGGGGTCTCGGTCAAGGCCGGGGTCGCGGACGTGTGGGACCCGCTGCCCGACCCCCGGGCGCTGACCCGGGACCTGCCCGAGCCCGCGCTCGCCCCGGTCAGCGACTCCGTGCGGCGGTTCCTGCCCGGGCTGCATCCGGACCCGATCCGGCACGAGGTCCACCTCGACGGCTACACCGCGGACCGGACCGCGCTCGCCGGCCCCGTGCCGGGGCTGCCGCGGGTGACCGTGCTGGCGGGGTTCTCCGGGCACGGGTTCAAGATGGCGCCGGTGTTCGGGGAGGTCGCCGCGGACCTGGCCCTCCACGGCGGGAGCGGGTTCGATCTCACCCGGATGGACCCGGCCCGGTTCGGCCGCGGAGCCGAACCAGCTCGTCGCGCAGCGCCCGTCCCGCCGGCGCGCTGACCGCGGAGGCCACGAGCACCGACAGCGGGGTGACCGCCGCCGGGTCGGTGAGCGGGCGGGCGACGACGCCGGCCATCCGCAGCCGGGTCGTCGACCGGGGCACGATCGCCACCGCCAGCCCGGCCGCGACGATCCCGAGCAGGGACTGGTCGTTCAGCGCCTCCTGGGTCACCCGCGGCGAGAACCCGGCGCGCACGCAGGCCCCGACGATGGTGTCGTGCGCGACCGGGGCGTGGTCCCGGGGGAAGCAGACGAACGACTCCACGGCCAGGTCCGCGAGGTCGACGGCCTCGGCCGCAGCCTGCGGATGTCCCTCCGGCAGGAGGCAGGTCAGCGGCTCGTCCGCCAGCCGGACCAGCTCGATCCCCTCCTCGGCGACGAGCATCCGGCACACGCCGACGTCGACGGCGCCGGCCCGCAGCGCGTCCACCATGGCCCGCTGCCCCATCTCGTGCACCAGCGGGACGATCTCGGGGCGGGCGGCCAGGAAGCCCGGCAGCACGTCCGGGAGTAGCCCGGACACCGCCGAGGTGATGCAGCCGATCCGCAGTGGTGTCCGCGCGCCCCCGGCCACGACCGCGCCCAGCTCCCGCGCCCGCCCGACGATCATCCGGGCCTCCGGGACGAGCGCGGCGCCGGCCGGGGTGAGCCGCAGGCGCCGCCGGCTCCGGTCGAACAGCGTGGCGCCCAGCCGCCGCTCCAGCTTGGTGACGGACTGGCTGAGCGCGGCCTGCGCCATCCGGAGGTCCCGAGCGGCGTCGGTGACGCTGAGCCGGTCGGCGACGGCGAGGAAGTACTGGAGCTGGCGGACCTCGACCATCGGCCCATCATCCGGGACCGGACCGTCCGATCATCGTTCGCCGGTACCGGATCACGGCGCCGGAGGGCACCTCCGCAGGATGATCTACCGTGCCGGCGCATGGACACGGACACCTCCCCGCCGTGGCCGGACGCGCTGTTCCCGGCCGACCCGTACCCGGGGCGCCGGCCCGCCGTCTCGTTCGTGCACGACGCCGCGCCGGGCGGCGCCACGCACCCGCTGGTGGCGGACCGGTCGGCGCCGTCCGGCCGCCGGGTCGGTGACCGCTGCCTGGACGCGTGGCTGGCGGAGCGGGGCGCGGCGCCGCTGGCCGGGCGGGTGCCGGTGCTCGCGTACGGGTCGAACGCGTGCCCGTCGAAGATCTCCTGGATGCGGGCCGAGCGGGGCCTGACCGGCCCGGTGGTCGTGCTGCGGGTGCGGGTCGAGGGGCTGTCCGCGGTGTGGGCGGCCGGCCTGCGGGTGGTCGACGACCAGCGGCCCGCCACCCTCGCGGCCGTCCCGGGCGCGGTGGAGGAGCACGCCGTCTGGCTGGCGGCACCCGAGCAGGTCGGTGTCCTGGACGTCGTCGAGGGGCGTGCCGCCTGCCGGCCGCGCTACCGGCTGGCCCGGCTCGCGGCCGGCACGGTGACCCTGCTCGACGGCGGCGGCGTGGTCGACCGGCCCTACGCCTACGTCGCGCCGGCCGGACCCACCGGCGACCCGCGCACCGACCGTCGCCCGCTGCTCGTCGACGGCGCCCCGGTGCCGTGCTCGTCGGTCGGCCAGCAGCGGGCCCGCGCGCTGGCCGGCACGCCCGGCGCCGACGGGATCGCGGCCGGGACCGTCGACGGCGTCCCACATCCGGACACGTGGCCGTCGCGGGTGTTCGTGTACGGGTCGCTGATGCCCGGGCAGTCGGCGTGGCCGCTGATCCGCGGGCACGCCGCGCCGCACGTCCTGCCGCGGCCGGCGTTCCTGCCGTCCGGGACGGTCGCCGACACCGGGCAGGGCTACCCCGCGCTGACCCTGGACGGGGACGGCGGCGTCCCGGGCTACGTCGTCGAGTTGGCCGACCCGGTCGCGTCGCTGCCGGTGCTGGACCGCTACGAGGGACCCGAGTACGCGCGGATCCGGCTGGTGACCGAGGACGGCGCGGTCTGCTGGGCGTGGCTGTGGACCGCGTCCCGCGCCGGGCTCACACCGCTTCCCAGGGGCTGGGCGGCCCGCCGCTGAACGGCCCCGGCCGGCACCGGGCCCGCCTCCGGCCTGCGGAGACGGGCCCGGTGCCGGCTGCGGGAGCGGTCAGCGCGCTGCCTTGGCCGCCAGCCGCGCCCGGTGCTCGGCGAGGCCGGGGATCTCCCGGCCGTTCAGCGAGGCCCCCTTCGTCTCGATGACGAAGTAGAGCGCGATCATGCCGATCACGCACGAGCCCATCATGTAGTACGCCGGGAACAGCGGGTCGCCGGTCGCCTCGATCACCGACTCGTTGATCAGCGGTGCGGTGCCGCCGAACGCGGCCGTCGCCACGTTGTAGGAGATCGCCATCCCGGCGAACCGCACGTGCGCCGGGAACATCGCCGGGAAGGTCGCCGAGATCGTGCCCAGCTGCAGCAGGTAGATCACGCCGAGCACGGTGAAGCCGACGATCGCCCAGACCAGTCCCTGCGCCATCAGCATGTACATGGGCACGGCGAGCACGAAGATGCCGATCAGCGAGATCCACCAGCACGGCTTGCGGCCGATCCGGTCGGACAGCGCACCCGCGGCCGGGATGAGCAGCATCATGATCACCTGCCCGACGACCGCGAGGGTGTCGGCGCCGCTGGAGTCCATGCCGATCGTCGTCTGCAGGTAGGTCGGCATGTAGGTCAGCAGCGTGTAGTTGATCAGGTTCAGCGCGATGACCAGCCCGAACAGGGCGAGGATCGGCTTCCAGAACTCGACCACGAGGTCGCGCAGCGCACCGGTCGCGGCCTGCTCGGTCTCACCGTGCTGCTCCAGGTCCCGGAAGACCGGGGTGTCCTCGAGCTTGGTCCGGATGTACAGACCGATCATCGCCAGCGGGAGCGCGATCATGAACGGGATGCGCCAGCCGTAGGCCTCCATGGCCTGCTCGCCGATCGCGCTCTCCACCGCGTAGACCACGAGGACGGCGAGGGTGAGCCCGGCCAGCGTGCCGAACTCCAGGAAGCTGCCCCAGAACCCGCGCTTGCGGTCCGGGGCGTACTCCGCCATGAACGTGGCGGCGCCGCCGTACTCCCCGCCGGTGGAGAAGCCCTGCACGATGCGCAGCAGGAACAGCAGCACCGGGGCCGCCCAGCCGATCGTCTCGTAGGTCGGGATCACGCCGATCAGGAAGGTCGCGACACCCATCAGGATGATCGTCATCGACAGGACCTTCTGGCGCCCGATCCGGTCGCCCAGCGGCCCCCACACGAACCCGCCGAGCGGGCGCAGGACGAACGAGATCGCGAATCCCAGCAACGTTCCCAGGTACCCGAGCTCGCCGGGGAAGAACGCGGTCGTGAGCTCGGTCGTCAGGTAGGCGTAGATGCCGTAGTCGAACCATTCGGTGGCATTTCCGATCGCCGATGCCGCGACCGCCCTCCGCAGGACCGAGGGTTCTACCTCGTCCTCACCCTGCCCTCCCGCGCTCTGCTCTCCTGGGCTTGCCGGGACCGATGCCATTCGGTACACCCCCATATTCGCAGAATGCGAACCCGCAACCGGGAACGGCATTCCGTTACGTAGTCGACACATTTCCCGACCTTGTGGTGTGGGGAGCGTACATAGCGCATTGGAGGGCTGCCACCCCTGAGCCGGTCGGCTCCCGGTGTGCTCCACCGGGCCCGTGTAGCGTCGGACACGTGCTGGCGATCGACGGCCTCGCCAAGCGGTTCGGCACCGCGACGGCGCTGGACGGGGTGACGTTCCAGGTCCGGCCGGGTGAGGTGTTCGGCTTCGTCGGCGGGAACGGGGCCGGCAAGACGACGACGATGCGGATCGTCCTCGGCGTCCTGGAACCCGATGCGGGATGTGTCACGTGGAACGGTGACCCGCTCGACGCCGGGGTCCGGCGCCGCATCGGGTACCTGCCCGAGGAACGCGGGCTCTATCCGAAGATGCGGGTCGGCGAACAGCTCGTCTACCTGGCCCGGCTGCACGGGATGTCCCGGCAGGCCGCGCGCGAGTCGGTGCTCCGCTGGACCGGGCGGGTCGGCCTCGCCGACCGGCGGGGCGACGAGGTGCAGAAGCTCTCCCTGGGCAACCAGCAGCGGGTCCAGCTGTGCGCCGCCCTGGCCCACGACCCGGACCTGCTGGTCCTCGACGAGCCGTTCTCCGGGCTGGACCCGGCGGCCGTCGACACGCTCGGTGAGGTCCTGCGCGAGCGCGCGGCCGCCGGCATCCCAGTGATCTTCTCCTCCCACCAGCTGGAGCTGGTGGAACGGCTGTGCGACCGGGTGGGGATCATCTCGGCCGGGCGGATGGCCGCCGTCGGCACCGTCGACGAGCTGCGCTCCGGTTCCGCGGTGTGCTACGACGTGACCGGCCCGCCGGCCGGCTGGGCCGACGGGCTGCCCGGGGTCCGGGTGCTCACCACCGACGGCATCCGGACGCGGGTGGAGCTGGAACCGGGCACCGACGACCAGAAGCTGCTGGCCGCGGCCCTCGCCGCCGGGCCGGTGCACGCCTTCGGGCCGTACCGGCCGCCGCTGACCGAGCTCTACCGCGACGCCGTCGCCGACCGGCCCGGCATCCCCGGCACCGGGGTGGCGGCGTCGTGACCGGGGCCGCGGGCACGGTCGCGCTGGTGGCCCGGCGCGAGGTGAGCACCCAGATCCGCTCCCGCACCTTCGTGATCGGCCTGCTGCTGATGCTGCTCGTCTTCGGCGGGTACGGCGCGGTGTTCGCGTTCGTCGGGTCGCAGGCCTCGGCGTCGTCGCTGGTGCTGGACGGGCAGGCGCGCGAGCTGCGTCCGCCGCTGGCGGCGGCCGCGCACCGCCGGGGCAGCACGCTGACGCTCGCCGAGGCCGGCAACCGCGGCACCGGGGAGTCGATGGTCCGCACCGGCGAGGCGGACGCGATGCTCACCGGCGGTCCCGGGACCTACCAGCTCGTCGGGCGGGACGACGTCGCCGCCGGCCTGCGCGAGCTGGTCACCGAGGTCGTCGAGCAGCAGGCGGTGACCGCGGCCCTCACCGCGGCCGGTGCCGATCCCGAGCAGGTCAGCACCCTGTCCGGGGTGGGGATCCGCACGCTCGAACCGGCCGGCCCCGAGCGCGGGCAGCGGGTCGGGATCGCGTTCGCGGTGACGTTCCTGCTGTTCTTCTCGGTCACCGCCTACGGCGCCGCCGTCGCACAGGGCGTGGTCGAGGAGAAGTCCGGGCGGGTCGTCGAGCTGCTGCTGGCGACGATCCCCGCCACCCACCTGCTCGCGGGCAAGATCCTGGGCCTGGGCCTGGTCGGGCTGCTGCAGCTGCTGATCCTCGCCGGCGTCGGGACGGCGGTCGCGCTGGCCACCGGGCTGATCGCGGTCCCGGTCCTGCTGGTGGGGGCGCTGGTGTCCGCGCTCGTCTGGTACCTCGTCGGGTTCTTCCTGTTCGCGACGCTCTACGCGGCGGCAGGGGCCCTGGTGTCCCGGCAGGAGGAGCTGCAGTCGGTGACCGCGCCGATCGCCGTCCCGCTGCTGGTGCCGTTCCTGCTGGCGGTGGCGATCCTGCCCACCGACCCGGACAACACCGTGACGACGGTGCTGTCGTTCGTGCCGTTCTTCTCCCAGACGCTGATGCCGGCCCGGGCCGCGCTCGGCGTCGCCGCCGGGTGGGAGGTGCTGGTCGCGCTGGTCCTGGCGCTGGCCACGCTCGCCGGGATGGTGCTGCTGTCGGCGCGGGTCTACCGCAACTCGGTGCTGCGCACCGGGGCCCGGGTGCCCTGGCGGGAGGCGCTGTCGCGCCCGTGAGTGGTTGCGAGGGCCAGGGCCCTCGCAACCACTCACGAGCGGTTCACCGCCGTTCCCCCATCGGGACGTAGAGCCGCTCGGCCGAGCCGACGTACAGCTGGCGCGGGCGACCGATCTTGTTCTGCGGGTCGGCCATCATCTCCCGCCAGTGCGCGATCCAGCCCGGGAGCCGGCCGAGCGCGAACAGCACGGTGAACATCTTCACCGGGAAGCCCATCGCCCGGTAGATGACGCCGGTGTAGAAGTCGACGTTCGGGTACAGCTTGCGCTCGACGAAGTAGTCGTCGGCGAGGGCCTTCTCCTCGAGCGTCATGGCGATGTCGAGCAGGGGGTCGTTGACACCGAGCTTCTTCAGGATCGTCTCGGCCTGCTGCTTGACGATCTTCGCGCGCGGGTCGTAGTTCTTGTAGACCCGGTGCCCGAAGCCCATCAGCTTCGCGCCCTCCTCCTTGTTCTTGACCCGGTCGACGAACGACTCGACGTCACCGCCCTCGACGTCCTTGATCCGGGTCAGCATCTCCAGCACGGCCTGGTTGGCGCCGCCGTGCAGCGGGCCGAACAGCGCGTTGATGCCGGCCGAGATCGAGGCGAACAGGTTGGCCTGGCTGGAGCCGACCAGCCGCACCGTCGACGTCGAGCAGTTCTGCTCGTGGTCGGCGTGCAGGATCAGCAGGGTGTCCAGCGCCCGGGCCATGTCCGGGTCGATCTCGTAGGGCTCGGCCGGGAAACCGAAGGTCATCCGCAGGAAGTTCTCGACCAGGCCCAGCGAGTTGTCCGGGTACAGGAACGGCTGCCCGACCGACTTCTTGTAGGCGTAGGCGGCGATCGTGAAGACCTTCGCCATCAGCCGGAACGTCGAGAGCTCGACGGCCGCCTCGTCGTGCGGGTCCAGGCTGTCCTGGTAGAAGGTCGACAGCGCGCTGACCGCCGACGACAGCACCGGCATGGGGTGCGCGTCCCGCGGGAAGCCGTCGAAGAACCGCTTCAGGTCCTCGTGCAGCAGCGTGTGCCGGCTGATCCGGGTGGTGAAGGCGTCCAGCTGCGCCTGGGTCGGCAGCTCGCCGTAGATCAGCAGGTAGCTGACCTCGAGGAACGTCGAGTTCGTCGCGAGCTGGTCGATCGGGTAGCCGCGGTAGCGCAGGATGCCCGCGTCGCCGTCGATGTAGGTGATCGCGGACGAGCATGCGGCCGTGCTGGTGAAGCCGGGGTCGAAGGTGACCAGACCGGTCTTGCCGAGCAGCTTGCTGACGTCGACGGCCTGCGCCCCCTCGGTCGGGGTGTGCACCGCCATCTCGAAGTCCCCGCCGGCGTGCTGCAGTACGGCGGAGTCGGCTTTGGCGGCGGTCTCGTCGGACATGTGGAGGTTCCCTCTCACAGCTGGGATCAATCGGGTCTCGGGCACACGCTAGCCCGCCGGGAGGAATCCGCAGAACACGGCGACGAGAGTCACCCCGGCGCGTTCCCCGCCACCGGGGCCCGGTACCGCAGGAACTCCGGGAACCGCCAGACGACGGCCAGCGTGCCGGCGATCACGGCGATCCCGCCGATGGTGGCGGTGAGCCCCGGACCGACCGCCGCGGCCGCCGGGCCGTGCCAGAGGTCCGCGAGCCGAGGCCCTCCGGCGACGACGACGATGAACACGCCCTGCATGCGGCCGCGCATCTCGTCGGTGGCCACCGTCTGCAGCATCGACGACCGGTACACCGAGCTGACCAGGTCCCCGGCCCCGGCGACGGCGAGGGCCAGCACCGCCAGGAACAGCGATCCGGTGAGTCCGAACACCGCGACGCCGCCGCCCCACACGCAGATGGCGACGACGACGGCCACCCCCTGCCGCTGCACCTTCTGCAGCCAGCCGGACAGCACCCCGCCGGCGACCATGCCCAGCGGGATCGCCGCGAACAGCAGCCCGAGCTGGAACCCGCCCTCCGCGGAGCCGCCGAACGTCGTCGCGGCCGTCTCCGGGAACACCACGCGCGGCATCCCGAAGCCCATCGCGATCACGTCGACCAGGAACGACACCAGCAGGATCCGGTGCATGCCGACGTAGCGGAAGCCCTCGGCCACCGCGCGCAGCCCGACCTTCTGCCGGCGGCCCGCGCCGGCCGGTGCGGTGCTGGGCAGCGGCGGGAGCCGCCAGGTCGCCCACAGCGTGGCCAGCAGCGCGACCGCGTCCAGCAGGTACAGCGTGGGCAGGCCGATGAGCGGGATCAGCACCCCGGCCAGCAGCGGGCCGATGACCGCCCCGACCTGCACGACCGTCATGTTCAGCGCGTTCGCCGCCGGGAGCTGCTCGACCGGCAGCAGCCGCGGGATGACCGCGCTGCGGGTCGGCTGGTTCATCGCCAGCATCGCCGACTGGATCGCGAACAGCACCAGCACGACCCACACGTTCCCGGTGCCGGTGGCCGACACCACCCACAGCGCCAGCGAGCTCAGCGCGATGCCGGACCCGGTGAACAGCAGCATCACCCGCCGGTCGACGGCGTCGGCGACCGCACCGCCCCACAGCCCGAACACGACCAGCGGGACCAGGCCGAACAGCCCGGTCAGGCCGACGTAGGCCGAGGAGCCGGTGAGCTGGTAGATCTGCGTCGGGACGGCGACGACCGACAGCTGGGCGCCGATCACGGTGACGATCCCGGCCGTCCACAGCCGGCGGTAGGCGGGCGTGCGCAGCGGCGTGGTGTCGGCGAACGTCGACCGGAGCAGGCCGGTCACCCGGCCGGTGACGGTCCGGACCCGCGCGGTCGCGGCGTCGGCCGGGCCCCGGTTCACCGGTCGTGTCGGCGCCTCCCGGTCCGGGCCCGGGACGGGCTCCGTCGGCCCGCCCCCCAGGTCGTTGCGTGTGCTCACAGACGTCAGGTGTACACGGGGAGGGACCCCGGACGCCTCGGGGTCGTCCCCTACGGGGCCAGGCGGCGCACCGACCAGCGGTCGTCCCGGCCGACGTCGAACCGCAGCCGGTCGTGCATGCGGTCCTCCCGGCCCTGCCAGAACTCCACCTGCCACGGCACCACCCGCCAGCCGCCCCAGTGCGGCGGGCGCGGGATCCGCTCGACGCCGGCGAACCGGGTCGTCACCCCGGCCAGCGCCTGGTCGAGGACCTCGCGCCCGGCGACGACCGTCGACTGCGCCGAGGCCCACGCCCCCAGCTGGGAACCGCGGGGCCGGAGCGCCCAGTAGGCGTCCGACTGGGCCTCGGAGCACCGTTCCACCCGGCCGGTGAGCTGGACCTGGCGGTGCATGCCGTACCAGGGGAAGGTCACCGCGGCGACCCGGGTCCGGTCGAGATCGTGGCTCTTCGGGGACGTGTAGTTGGTGTAGAAGACGATCCCGCCGGCGTCGAGCCCCTTGCAGAGGACCGTGCGCGACGACGGGATGCCGTCCGGGTCGGCCGTGGCCAGCACCATCGCGTTCGGCTCGTCGAGGCCGGCCTCGCGGGCCTCCTCCAGCCAGGCCGCGAGCTGCTCGTGCCAGGTCGGGGCGAGATCCGCGACGTCGAACGGCCGACCCGGGTAGTCGGTCCGCATCCTCTCCAGCGCCGGCGCGTCGGTCATGGTTCCCCTTCCGAGCAGGTGTCGCGTCCTGCGACCGTATGCGGCGCCCGATCGGCTGTGCACCCGCCGAACGGCGGGCGTCGTCCCGCGCCGCGTGCCCGGTGAGTGACCGATGCCACCGGCCGGTCGCGTTGTCGGCCGCACCCGATCGGAGCAGGGTGGAGCGACATCCGAGCCGAAGGAGACCCGGTGTGACCGAGACGCTCGCCCACGAGGTACCCCCGCCGCCGCCCGGCTTCCGGCCGGGCCTCGAGGGGCACGTGGCCTTCCGGACCGAGATCGCCGAGCCGGACAAGGACGGCGGCGCCCTGCGCTACCGCGGTGTCGACATCTCCGACCTCGCCGGCCAGGTCACCTTCGGGGACGTCTGGGCGCTGCTGGTGGACGGCCGGTTCGGGCAGGGCCTCCCGCCGGCCGAGCCGTTCCCGATCCCGGTGCACACCGGTGACGTCCGGGTCGACGTCCAGGCCGCGCTGGCGATGCTCGCGCCGTACTGGGGATACCGCCCGCTGCTCGACGTCGACGAGGCCGAGGCCCGGGACAACCTGGCCCGCGCGTCGGTGATGGCGCTGTCCTACGTGGCGCAGTCCGCCCGCGGGATCGGGGTGCCGGCCGTCCCGCAGTCCCGGATCGACGAGTGCACGACGATCACCGAGCGCTTCATGACCCGCTGGCGCGGCGAGCCGGACCCGCGGCACGTCGCCGCCGTCGACGCCTACTGGGTGTCCGCCGCCGAGCACGGAATGAACGCCTCCACGTTCACCGCCCGGGTGATCGCCTCCACCGGGGCGGACGCCGCGGCGTCGCTGTCCGGGGCGATCGGGGCCATGTCCGGCCCGCTGCACGGCGGCGCTCCCGCCCGGGTGCTGCCGATGATCGAGGAGGTCGAGCGGACCGGGGACGCCGCCTCGCTGGTCACCGGCATCCTGGACCGCCGGGAGAAGCTGATGGGCTTCGGCCACCGGGTGTACCGGGCCGAGGACCCGCGGGCCCGGGTGCTGCGCCGCGCCTGCCAGGAGCTGGGCGCGCCGCGCTTCGAGGTGGCCGCCGAGCTGGAGCGGACCGCGCTGTCGATCCTGCGCGAGCGGCGCCCGGACCGGCCGATCGAGACGAACGTCGAGTTCTGGGCCGCCGTCATCCTCGACTTCGCCGAGGTGCCGCCGCACATGATGCCGGCGATGTTCACCTCGGCCCGGACCGCCGGGTGGTCGGCGCACATCCTGGAGCAGAAGCGGGAGGGCAAGCTGGTGCGCCCGTCCGCCCAGTACGTCGGGCCCCCGCCCCGACGCCCGCAGGACGTCGCGGGCTGGGACACCCTCCCCGCCCGCTGACGCCGCCGCGCTCAGGGAGCTGCGGTGACCGGCGCCGGGGCCCGGCGGATCGCCAGCGAGAGCCCGGCCGCGACCAGGCACAGCACCGCACCGCCGTACCAGGCGGCGTCGTAGCTGCCCAGCGCGTCGCGGACCAGGCCGGCGACCAGCGCGGCGAACGCGGCGCCGATCTGGTGCGAGGCGAAGATCCAGCCGAAGACGACGGCCGAGCGAGCCCCGAACGCCGCACGGGCCAGGGCCATCGTCGGCGGGACGGTCGCCACCCAGTCCAGGCCGTAGAACACGACGAACGCGAGCATGCTGGCGTTCAGGTCGGTGCCGAACAGCGGCGGCAGCGCGAACAGCGACACCCCGCGCAGCGCGTAGTACGCGCCCAGGAGGTAGCGGGGGTCGATCCGGTCGGTCAGCCAGCCGGAGAGGACCGTGCCGACCAGGTCGAAGATCCCGACCAGGGCGAGCAGGGACGCCGCGGTCGTCGCGGGCATGCCGTGGTCGTGCGCGGCCGGCACGAAGTGCGACTGGACCAGGCCCGCGGTCGTCGCGCCGCAGATGAAGAAACCCCCGACCAGCAGCCAGAACGTCCGGCTGCCGGACGCCTCGGCGAGCGCCCGGACCGCGAGCCGCGCCGCACCGCTGCGCTGCGGCGCGACCACGTCGGCCGCGGTCCCGCCGTAGGGCAGGACACCGGCGTCGGCCGGGCGGTCGCGCAGGAACAGCAGCACCACCGGGACGACGGCGAGCGCCGCGCCCGCGGTCACCAGCGCGGCCGGCCGCCACCCACCCGACTCGACGACCGCGGCGACCAGCGGCAGGAACACCAGCTGGCCGGTCGCCGTCGCCGCGGTGAGGATGCCGGACACGAGCCCGCGGCGGGCCACGAACCAGCGGTTGACCACGGTCGCGACCAGGGCGAGGGCCATCGAGCCGGTCCCCAGCCCGACGACGACGCCCCACAGCAGCACGAGCTGCCAGACCGCCGTCATGAACACGGTCGTGCCGGACCCGGCCGCCACCAGCAGGAGCGCGCAGCTGACCACCCGGCGCACCCCGAACCGCTCCATGAGGGCGGCGGCGAACGGCGCGGTGACCCCGAACAGCGCGAGGTTCACCGCGAGCGCGAACGAGACCGCCCCGATCGGCCAGCCGAACTCGCTGTGCAGCGGCTCGACCAGCACGCCCGGCGTGGAGCGGAAGCCCGCCGCGCCGAGCAGCGCGAGGAAGGTCGCCCCGGCCGCCCACCAGGCCGGGTGCACCCGGCGTTCCCGTCCCGCGGCGCGCGGGGGTGCCTGCGTCATGTCCCGGAGCCTGCCCGGCCGCGACGATCAACGACAGTGGCCGGACGGACGACATGTGCAAAGATTCGGCCATGGCCACCGCACCACACCGGGTCGGGGTGCTCGCCGTCGACGGGGTGATCGCGTTCGAGGTCGCGATCCCCGACCGGATCCTCGGCACCGCGACCGCGCCCGACGGCACCGCGCTCTACGACGTGCGGGTCGGATCCCTCGACGGCGGGCCGGTCCGCACCAGCTCGGGCTACCGGCTCCTGCCGGAGCACGGCCGGGAGGTGCTGGACGGCGCCGAGACCCTCGTCGTCCCGGCGGTCGCGGCCATGCCCGGCGGGCCGGGACCGGTCGGCGGGCCCGGACGCGACCCGGCCCCGGAGGTGCTCGAGCTGGTCCGGGCGGCAGCCGCGCGCGGGCGGGTGGTCGCCATCTGCACCGGGGCCTTCACCCTCGCGGCGGCCGGCGTGCTCGACGGGCGCCGCGCGACCACGCACTGGGCCCACGCCCACCGGTTCCGGCGGCGGTTCCCGCAGGTGGAGCTGGCGCCGGACGTCCTGTTCGTCGACGACGGCGACGTCCTCACCTCGGCCGGGGTCGCCGCCGGGATCGACCTGTGCCTGCACCTGGTGCGCCGCGACCACGGCGCCGACATCGCCGCCGCCACCGCACGTCGCAACGTGGTCGCGCCGTGGCGGGAGGGTGGGCAGGCCCAGTTCGTCGAGCACCGGTCCCCCGAGCCCGGCGGCACCGACACGGCCGCCGTCCGGGACTGGGCCCTCGCGCACCTCGACCGCCCGCTCGGCGTGGAGGAGCTGGCCGCGCGGGCGTCGATGAGCGTCCGGACGTTCACCCGGCGCTTCCGCGCGGAGACCGGGACCAGCCCCGGTCGCTGGCTGTCCGCGCAGCGCCTCGAGCTGGTGCGACGGCTGCTGGAGACCACCGACCTGCCGGTCGAGCAGGTCGCCGCCCGCTCCGGGTTCGGCACCACGGCGGCGCTGCGGCACCGGCTGCACACCGAGATCGGGATGGCGCCGCTGGCCTACCGGCGCTCGCACCGCGCTCCCCGCCCGTGACCGGTGGCCGCCGCGTGTGGCCCGGCGCACCGTCGGGGTCCGCGACCGCGTGCGGTGCTGCGACACTGGGTGCCGTGACCTCTCCAGCCGATCTGCAGATCCCCGCCGATCTCCTGCCGTCGGACGGCCGCTTCGGATGCGGCCCCTCCAAGGTGCGCACCGAGCAGCTCTCCGCGCTCGCCGCGACCGGTGACTCGCTGCTCGGCACCTCGCACCGGCAGAAACCGGTGAAGAGCCTGGTGGGACGCGTGCGGGCCGGCCTGTCCGAGCTGTTCTCGCTGCCCGAGGGCTACGAGGTCGTGCTCGGCAACGGCGGATCCACCGCCTTCTGGGACGCCGCCGCGTTCAGCCTGGTCCGGGAGCGCTCGCTGCACCTCACCTACGGCGAGTTCTCCCAGAAGTTCGCCGACACCACGACCGGGGCGCCGTTCCTGGCCGACCCGGTGATCGTCTCCGCCGACCCGGGCAGCGCACCGGCACCGACCACCGACCCCTCGGTGGACGTGCTCGCGTGGGCGCACAACGAGACGTCCACCGGCGTCGCCGTGCCGGTGACCCGGCCCGAGGGCACCACCGACGACCAGCTCGTCCTCATCGACGCGACCTCCGGGGCCGGCGGCCTGCCGGTGGACATGTCGCAGGCCGACGCCTACTACTTCGCCCCGCAGAAGGGCTTCGCCTCCGACGGTGGCCTCTACATCGCGCTGATGAGCCCGCGCGCCCTGGAGCGGGTCGCCGAGCTGAAGGCCTCCGACCGGTGGATCCCGCCGTTCCTGTCGCTGGCCACGGCCGTCGACAACTCCGCGAAGGACCAGACCTACAACACCCCGGCCCTCGCCACCCTGTTCATGCTCGCCGACCAGATCGACTGGCTGAACGGCCTCGGCGGGCTGGACGGCGCCGTCGCGCGGACCCGCGACTCGTCCGATCGGCTGTACTCGTGGGCGGAGAAGAGCCCGTTCGCGACGCCGTTCGTGGCCGACCCGGCGCACCGCAGCCTGGTGGTGGGCACGATCGACTTCGACGACACGGTCGACGCCGCCGCGGTGGCGGCCACGCTGCGGGCGAACGGGATCGTCGACACCGAGCCGTACCGGAAGCTGGGCCGCAACCAGCTGCGGATCGGGATGTTCCCGGCGGTCGAGCCGTCCGACGTCTCGGCGCTCACCGCGTGCGTCGACTGGGTCGTGGAGCGCCTCGGCTCCTGAGGGTCGCTCGCGGTGCTCCGACGCCGGCGCACGCCGGATCGCGCCGCCGCTGCTCGCTCGCGATCAGCACGATCCCGCCCTCGGCAGGGCCGGATCGTGCTGATCGACAGACTCCGACGCGGTGAGCAGCACGATTCGGCCCCCGGCAGGGCGAGAACGCGCTGATCGACCCGGCCGCCCCGGCCGATCAACACGAATCCGCCCCCGGCGAGGCCGGAACGTGCTGATCGACAGACTCTGTCGCGGCGAGCCGCACGATCCGGCCCCCGGCAGGGCGCGAACGCGCTGATCGACCCGGCTGCCCCCGGCGATCAGCACGAATCCGACACCGGCGAGGCCGGATCGTGCTGATCGACAGGCTCCGTCGCGGCGAGCCGCACGATCCGGCCGCCGGGACGGCGGGAGCGCGCTGATCGACTGCTGGAGCGGCGCGCGGGTGGCGCCCGAACCGTGCGAGCACGGCCTGGTCACGACGTCACCGGTACTGCTCGTGGCGGGGGCGCCACGACGAACCCGCACCGACCAGACAGACGCACGTTCCCGGACCTGCCGCGCCGTCCGTTGCACGATCGAAAGCGACACGTTGTAGTCACATCAGTAACACAGACCCCAACTTTCCCACCGACAACGCCACGTGGGAGCCTGCGCACGGTGAGTGACGCCACTCGCGTGTCCCACGGCCAGGTGGGACTCGGCGACCAGGCAGAACTCGCCCGGCGCGCCTCACCCGGCGCGGCGCCGTGGGGATCTACCGTCACCCGGACGGGGACGACAGCAGGAGGGCTGATCGATGCGCGCGTTGCGGGTCGTGGGGGTGACCGGGGACGGCTCGGTCGTCCTCGAGGACCCGGGGCGTCGCGAGCGCTACACGGTGCCGGCCGACGAGCAGCTGCGCGCTGCGGCACGTGGTGACGTGACCCGGCTCGGCCAGATCGCGATCGAGTTGGAGAGCCAGTTGCGCCCACGGGAGATCCAGGCCCGCATCCGGGGTGGTGCGTCGGTGGACGAGGTCGCGGCCGCAGCCGGGGTCCCGACCCAGAAGATCGAACGGTTCGCCTATCCGGTGCTCCTCGAACGGTCCCGCACCGCGGAGCTCGCGCAGGGCGCGCACCCGCAGCGGGCCGACGGGCCGGACACGCGCACCCTCGGCGAGACCGTCGCCCACACCTTCGGCCTGCGCGGGCAGGACTACACCACCGCAGGCTGGGACTCCTGGAAGGGCGAGGACGGCAAGTGGGTCGTCGTCCTGACCTGGCAGACCGGCCGGTCCGACAACGCGGCGCACTGGGCGTTCCAGCCCGGGGCGCACGGCGGGACCGTCGTCCCGCTCGACGAGCACGCGTCCGACCTGATCGAAGGCCTGCCGGCGCGGCCGCTGCGGCCGCTCGGCGCCGTCGTCGACATGGCCCGGGACGACGGCGACAACGACGAGACGCCCGAGCCCGCCGCCGCGGCGCCCGCCCGGGCCGTCGCCGGCGGGCAGGCACCCCCGTCCCCCGAGTCGTGGGCCGGCCGCGGGATCGCTCCCGAACAGCGCCGGTCGAGCACGCCGCCACGCCCCCGGGTGGAGACGCCGGCCCGCAGCGCGAGCCGCACCGACGGGATCCGTCCACCCGCCGCCGACGCGCCGGTGATCCCGCGGGTCGAGGAGACCGACGAGGACACGACCGCCGGGAACTCGTCCGGAGCACCGGACGACTCCGGGACCGGTGCACGCACGGCCGACGGCCCCGATCTCGGCTCGGTGTCCGGCACGAGCCCGGGTCCCGGCGTGGCCTCCGCGGCGAGCAACGGGGCCGCCCTTGCATCGGGTGCCGGCGTGGCCGATGGGGCCACCCGCTCCGACGATGCCGGTTCCCGGACGCCGGCGGGTGTCGACTCCTCCGTCGGTACCGGCTCCGCGGTGGCGGGTGCCGGCTCTCCCAACAGCTCCGCCGGCACGGGCACGGCGACGGCCGGCACCGATGCGGCGACACCGAGCAGCGGTGCGACGACGCCGGGCAGCGCCGCGGCGGCCCCGGGCACCGGTTCCGGCGACTCCGGATCCGCGGCCGGCACGGGCGCCCCCGCGGCGAGCTCCGCAGTGGACACGCCCGCGGCGGCGCCGACCGACGCCGCCTCGCCCACCGATACCTCCGCTGCACGCGCCGCCACGGGCACCGCCGCCTCCGCGAACACCGACTCCTCCGCGAACGCCGGCTCGTCCGCGGGCAGCGACTCCGCCGCGGTCACCGGCGCCTCCGCAGACAGCGGCTCCTCCGCGGACACCGGCGCATCCGCGGACACCGGCGCCTCCACCACCACCGCCTCCTCCACGGACAGCGGCGCCTCCGCAGTCACCGGCGCCTCCGCAGACACCGGCGCATCCACGGACACCGGCACGTCCACGGACACCGGCACGTCCGCAGAGAGCGCTGCCTCCGCCGGAACCGGCTCCTCCGCAGGCAGCGACTCCTCCCCTGCGGACACCGGCTCCGCCGGCAACGCCGCCGATGCGCCGGGCTCCACGCCGGCGACACCGCAAACCGGGGACGCCGCCACCACCGGAACCACGACGGCCCCCGTGACCGGCGAGAAGGCACCCGCCGCGGCGGCCGGGTCGGCCACGACCGATGCCCCATCCGATCAGGACACTCCGGCGGCGGACGCTTCGGCCGGCTCGACGATCTCGTCGACCGGCGACGACGCGGCGTCGACGGAACCGGCCACCGAACCGGCCGGTGACGCGGCGCCGAAGATCGAGGACCCGGCCCCCCGCCAGCGCAGCGGTTCCGCGTCCCGGCGGACGAAGAAGGGCAAGCCGGTCATGCCGTCCTGGGACGAGGTCCTCCTCGGCGTCCGCGGCCAGCGCTGACGCCGGCCGTACCCCTGCAGGCGTCGACCGGCCACCGGCGGTTCCGGACACCCCGGGCGAGCGGCCGGCAGGAGCCGGCACCCCGACCTCGATGCGCAGCGGCCAACCCGACGCGCGGACCGGCGCCGCGTCCGCCGGGGCCGCGCGTCGCGAGAACCGGCGGACCCGCCATGATCACCCGTTGCGGAGTGCAGCGTTCGGCAGCCGGGCGCAACACTCCTCAACGGGTGATCAAGCGTGGAAACGCAGCGCCGCACCCATCAGGGAGCCGATCATGTTCGGGGTCGCGCCGGTGTGCAGCTCCACGCGTTGACCTTCTACGCACCGGCGGCCGCGGGTCCCGCCCACAGGGCCACCGGCCTGCTGCCCGGCCGTCACCCGCCGCCGGTCACGGCGTGGAAGGCGACGGCCGCGGCCGTCGCCACGTTCAGCGAGTCCACACCGGTGGCCATCGGGATCCGCACCCGGCGGTCGGCGGCCGCAAGCGCCTCCGCGGTCAGGCCGGGCCCCTCGGCGCCCAGCAGCAACGCGACCCGCTCCCCCGCCAGACCGGCGCCGGCGAGGGGTTCGGCGCCCGCGTCCGGCGTCAGCGCAACCACGGCGAAGCCGTTGTCCCGCAACACATCGAGCGAGTCGGGCCAGGAGCCCTCCAGCCGGCCGAACGGGACCCGCAGCACGTGCCCCATCGACACGCGCACGCTGCGCCGGTAGAGCGGGTCGGAGCAACCCGGACCGAGCAGGATCCCGTCCACGCCGAGCGCCGCCGCGTTGCGGAACAGCGAGCCGAGGTTCTCGTGGTCCCCGACGCCCTCGCAGACCGCGACCGCGCGGGCCCCCGCCAGGAGCCCGGTGATGTCCGGCGCGGCGGCCCGGTCGGCCACCGCAAGCACCCCACGGTTGAGATGGAAGCCCACCGCCCGGGCCATCGTGTCGGCGTCAGTGGAGTACGCGGGCACGTCCAGCCGGTCGAGGTCGTCGGCGAGCTCCGCCAGGCGCCGCGGAACCCCGAGCAACGACCGCACCGGGTACGGCGAGTCCAGCAGCCGCCGTACGACCACCACACCTTCCGCGATGACCAGCCCGCGCCCGCCCGGGCGGTCCGGACGCCGGTCCGCGGTCGTGAGGTCTCGGTAGTCGTCGATGCGGGGATCGTTCGGGTCGTGAACGGTGGTGAGGATGGCCACGGCGTCCGATCGTCCCACGTCACAGACCGTTCGCCGCTCCTGGTCGCCCTTTCAGCCGGTACCGCCCGGTCCGGCGATGTGACACCGTGTAGTGCCGTCTCCCTCGAACCGGGTCCCTCCGGCCGGGTGAGGAGGCGCTCCCCGTCTGATGGAGGTCGGTTCGCGCATGGGCCAGGTGGTCGACCGGACGACGTTCACCCGGCGCGACCGCCAGCGATACCGGATCAAGGTGCAGCGGTGCCTGGACGCCCTGGAGGAGCTGCTCCGCACCTACCCGTTCCCCGACACCGAACCGATGACCGGTGTGGAGATCGAGTTCAACCTCGTCGGTCCGGAGCTGGCGCCGTCGCTGAACGGCCACGACGTCCTGGACACGATCAACCGGGGCGAGTGGCAGACCGAGCTCGGCCGGTGGAACCTCGAGCTGAACCTGCCCCCGCGGCCGTTGCCGGGCGACCAGTGGCGCCAGCTGGAGCACGAGCTGCTGGACCTGCTGGCCGGCGCCGGGTCGAAGGCCGGCGACCTCCGGACCCAGCTCACCATGATCGGGATCCTCCCGACCCTGGACACCGCCCACATGGTCGGCGACGCCATCTCGCCGGAGGACCGCTACCGGGCCCTCAACGACCAGATGCTCAACGCGCGCGGCGAGCCGATCCGGATCGACATCACCGGATGCGCCCCGGACGAGCGCGTCAACGCGGACTTCGACACGATCATCCCGGAGGCCGCCTGCACGTCGATGCAGCTCCACCTGCAGGTGGCGCCGTCCGAGTTCGGCCGGTACTGGAACGCCGCGCAGTGCCTGGCCGGCGTCCAGCTCGGTCTCGGGGCGAACTCGCCGTTCCTGCTGGGATCGCAGCTGTGGGCGGAGACCCGGATCCCGCTGTTCGAGCAGTCCTGCGACGTCCGGACCCCGGAGCTGCACAACCAGGGCGTCCGGCCGCGGGTCTGGTTCGGCGAACGCTGGATCGATTCCGTGCTCGATCTCTTCTCGGAGAACGCCCGCTACTTCCCGGCGCTGATGCCGCTCACCACCGACATCGACCCGGCGGCGCAGATGCGCGAGCACGGCTTCCCCACCCTGCCGGAGCTGACCCTGCACAACGGCACGATCTGGCGCTGGAACCGGCCCATCTACGACAGCACGGGCGAGACCCCGCACGTCCGGCTGGAGAACCGGGTGCTGCCCTCGGGGCCGACGACCGTCGACATGGTCGCGAACGCCCTGTTCTTCTACGGCCTGCTGCGCACCCTCGTGGAGGCCGACGACGAGCTCTGGCGGTCGGTGTCGTTCGAGGCCGCCCGGGAGAACTTCCAGACCGCGGCCCGGCACGGCATGGACGCTCCCCAGTACTGGCCCGGCACGGGATGGCTCCGTCCGGACGAGCTGGCCCTGCGCAAGCTCCTCCCGCTGGCGCACGACGGGCTGGTTCGCTGGGGCGTCAGCGGGGCCGTGTGCGACCGCTACCTGACCGTCCTCGAACGGCGGTGCGTGACCCGGCAGACCGGGTCGTCCTGGCAGGTCGCCACCGTCGCCGCGCTGGAGGACGCCGGCGCGGACCGCATCTCGGCGCTGCACGGCATGCTGGAGCGCTACCTCGCCCACTCCGCGGCGAACCAGCCGGTGCACGCCTGGGAGCTGCCCTCCTGACGTCCCGCTGAGCGGGCCGGTCGCCTTCACGATCGCGAAGCCGTTCCGCCGAGACCGCCCGGTGGACGGTCCGGAGTTCCTACCGTCCCCGTCCGCGCGACCCGCCCCGGGCGCGCGGTCCGGGACGGAGGGACATGTCCGCGCAGCAGTGCCGCACCCACCTGGCCGGTGACCCCGGCCCGGGTCGATGACACCGGCGGTGGCGATGTCCCCGTTCCGCCTGTTCGGGCGCCCGGCCCGACCGGATGCCGACGAGCCCGACCCCTGGCTGGACGACGTCCCGGACCCGTACCGGGCGGAGCCGCCGGGGGCCGGTGGCGTGGCCCCGCCCCACCCCGGCCCGTGGAACGGTGACACGACGTTCCGGCCCGGCGGCGCGGCCCCGCCCGACCCCTGGAACCGTGACACGACGTTCCGGCCCGGTGGCGCGGCGGGACCGGGTCACTCGGCCGGAACCGGCGACGGTGCCACCGGGTTCACGCCGGGGTCAGGGACCGCCGCGGGCCCGTTCGTCGCCGGTCCGGCGACGGCGGCGGCCCGCCCGTCACTGTGGACGGCGCAGCGGCCTCCCCAGGAACGGCCCGCGGAGCCGGAGCCGGTCACGGACCCGTTCGGGTTCCCGCCGGTGCCGGTGGCCGTCCCGGCCGACGACGTGGGCGCGCGCTGGGCCGCGTGGGCGCCGGATCCGGTCGTTCCGCCGCCTGTGGACCCGCCACCGGCCGCGAGCACGGACTCGCGGCGCAGTGCGGTGGCGCCGGCCGGGTCGGCGCCGACGGAGCGACCGGCGGAGCTGCATCGTGTGGTGCCGCCGCCCGCAGGGCCGCTGGCCACAGAACCGCCGCACACCGAAGGACCGCACACCGAAGGGCCGCACACCGAGGCTCCGGCGGCCGTGCCACACACGGAGATGCCGCACACGGAGATGCCGCGCGCGGTGGCAGCGGCCGCGGAGCCACCGGACGCCACCGGGCCACCGCGGCTCGGCGACGAACAGGACCCCCCGCCCGCGGACGGGGCCGGGATCGACCCCGCCGACGCGACCGCCCTGGCCTCGGCGTTCGCCGCCGACCTGCTGTCCTGGGACGAGGACGACCCCGCCCGCCGCGGCCGGGCGCTCGGCGCCCACCTGGCGTCCCCGGACGGGGCGGCCCTGCTCGGCTGGACCGGAACCGGCCGCCAGCGGGCCGACCTGGTGCTGCCCGGCCGGGTCCGCACGGACGGCGCGACCCTGCACGTCGAGGTCCGGGTGCGGGTCGTGCCGTACCGCCGGGTCGGTGCCCGCGCACCGGGCGCCCCCGAACCGGAGCCGGACCCGCCGCTCGGCGAGCCGGCCGCGGCCCCGGCCCCGTCGGCGCGCGGCTGGCGCGGGCTGGCGGCGCGCTGGGTGCGGATCGAGGTGGCGGTGACCCGGGACGGCGACCGGATCGTCGTCGCCGCCGGCCCGGCCGAACCGTCCCCGGCCGACCTGGCCGCCCGCGCACCGGGGCGGCCGCGGTGACCCGGCGGGCCCCGGCCGTCGGCGGGCTGGCCGGCGGTGTCGGGACGACGACCGTCGCCCGCGCCCTGCGCGGTCGCGACCTCGGCGTCGTCGCCGGCTCCGACCTCCTGCCGGACGTGCTGCTGTGCCGGGACACGGCCGCCGGGCTGGCCGCGGCGGCCCGGGTCGCCCCGGGTCCTGGCGCGGACGGTCCCGTGCTCGCGGTACACCCGGTCTCCCCGGAACCGGACGGTGTCGACGCCGGCGCGGCCGGGGCCGGCTGGGCCGCGGTCGTCGCGCTGCCGCTGGTCCCGGGGTGGGCCCGGGCCGCCGATCCGTGGGCGGAGGCGGGCGCCGTCCTGACCGGCCCGGTGGCGGCGACCGCGGTCCGCCGGTACGCCGACGCGCTCGGCCGGATCGTGGCCGCGCTGACGGCGGGCCACCGGCTGGACCGCCCGCTCGCCCCGCGTCACCGCGGGCCGCTGCGCCCGCTGCGGGGCGTGGTGCTCCTGCCCGGACGGGTGCGGTGAGCCGTGCGTGTCCTGGTCACCGTGCTGGCCGTCGCCGTGCTCCTCACCGGGGCGCCTGCGGTCGCCGCAGCCGGACCGGCACCGTCCGGGATGGACGAGGACGCGCTCCCGGCTGCGGCCCGGCCGCACCTCGGGCTGGTCACCGAGCTCACGACGGAGGACTGCCCGGAGCTCCCGGCGGCCTGGGTGCTGGCCCAGGTGCAGGCGGAGTCGGGCTGGGACCCGCAGCTGCGCACCGGCTCCGCGGCGGGCCTGCTGCAGGTGTCCGAACGGACCTGGGTCGCGGCCGGCGGCGCACCGTGGCCCGATCCCGCACTCACCGACCCGGCCGCGCACCTGCGGACCGTCGTGCCCTGGCTGTGCGCGACGCTGCGGGCCGCGGCCGGTCACCTGGCGACGACGCCGAAGGCCGTCCCGGTCCTGGACGCGATGCTCGTCTGCCACGTGGCCGGGTGCCGGCGGGTGACCGGATCGGTGTCCGGAGTGCCGGAACCGGGCGAGGCGGGCTGCTCGGCAGCGTGCTCGGCAGCGATCCGGCGCTACGTCGACGCGGTCCACGGCCTCGTCGCCCGGTACTCGGGGGCACCGGCCGTCGACGACCGCCCACGCGCCCCCGCGCCGCGCGCCCCGGTCCCGGACGCCCCCGCACCACGAGCCCCGCGCGCCGACCCGGCGACCGCCCCGGCACCCGCGTGGACCGGCGGCCGGACCGGCTGCAACCGGCCCGACCCGGTCCGCTCCGGCGGCTGCCTGACCGGCGCCACCGCGCACGGGCTGGCCGCGGCGAGAGCGGCCTTCGCCCCGGTCATCGACCAGGTCAGCTGCTGGGACGAGCACGCCCACAACCCCCGATCGGACCACCCGAAGGGACGCGCATGCGACCTGTTCACCGGCCCCCCGGGACGCTTCGCGGCGGGCCCGGACCTCGACGAGGGCTGGCGGATCACCCGCTGGTTCGCCGCCAACGCGGCACCGCTCAAGATCCGGTACGTGATCTGGCAGGGCCGCTACTGGGCCCCCTCGGTGCGCGACGACGGCACCGGCTGGGGCCGGCGCTACACCGGCGGCGGCGTCTACGACACGTCCGACCCGACCGGCGGGCACTACGACCACGTGCACGTCAGCTTCGCGGAATGACCACATGAGACGCGCGCTCCCGCTCCTGGTGCTGGCCGCCGTGCTCGTGGCGCCGCTCGCGTTGCTGGTGCCGGTCTTCCTGCCCGGTGAGCCGCCGGCCGCGGTCCTGACCTCGGCGGACCGGGCCGCGATCGGGGATCCCGGCGTCGAGCGCGGGGCCGATCCGGCGCCGGTGGCGGCGCTGCCCTCGTCGGCGGCCGCGGTCGCGGTCGCGCACCTGCGTGCGGCGCACGCCGCCGGACCGGACGACACCGGCCGCAGCCGCCGCGACGCCGTGGCCCACGCCGAGCCGGGCAGCCCGGCCGCCGCCGGGACTCCGGTGCTCGATCCCCCGGGCCCCGGCGAGCGCCGGATCGCCGAGGTCGACGCGTTGGAGCCGGCCGGGAGCGGGCGCGGGCGGACGGCGTTCGTGGCCACCGTCCGGACGACCACGGCGGCTCCCGGTGCCACGCCGCGGACCCAGCGGTGGCGCACCCGCGTCGTGTTGCGGCACGGGCCGGACGGCCGATGGCGGGTCACTGCCGACGCCCCGATCACCCCCGACACGCCCGACGTGGGCGACTGACCCGAGGACACCTGCGATGACGGCCGACGAGCTCGCGGAGCTGATCAAGAAGCTGGTTGCCGAGGGCGTGACCGTCCTGCTGTTCGTCCTCGGGCCGGGTGGCGAACCGGTCGCGGTGACACCGGGCGGCGAGCCCGCCCCGCCGGTGTCGTCCGGGCGGGACGGTCCGCGGGAGCGGCCGCCGCTCGACCTGGACCCCACACCGCCGGGCACCGGGACGACTGAACCGGCACCATCGGCGACCGAACCGGCACCATCGGGCACCGGCACCACCGAGCCACCGTCGGGGACCGCACCACCACCCCCCGGCACGACGACGAGGGACGGAGCAGCAGCCGTGACGACCGAGGGCACCACCGCCGCCGCGAAGCTGGGCTGGGGCGACCCCGTCCGCACCGACGACTTCACCGACGGGGCGTCCGGCTGGAACGTCTACGACGGCCCCGGCCACGCGGGCAACGGTCGTCGCACGCCGGACGCGGTGAGCGTCGCCGACGGCATCCTCACGATCACCGGCGACGCCGACGGCAACACCGCCGGGATGGCGTGGACCGAGGGCAGCCAGCAGTACGGGCGCTGGGAGGGACGGGTGAAGGCTCCGGCGTCGGACCCGTCGTACAACGCGCTGCTGCTGCTCTGGCCGACCGCGGAGAACTTCCCGGAGGGCGGCGAGATCGACTTCATGGAGATGATGGACCCGTCCCGGCAGAAGACGAACATCTTCGTCCACTACGGGGCCGACAACTCCCAGATCGACGGCGCGGTCGACGTCGACGCCACCGAGTGGCACAACTGGGCCGTCGAGTGGACGCCGGAGCGGATCACCGCCTACCTCGACGGCGAGCCGTGGTTCGAGACCACCGACCAGGCCGTCCAGCCGCCGGGGCCGATGCACCTGTGCATCCAGCTCGACTGGTTCCCGAAGGGCGGGTCGGTGCAGGAGTCGGTGATGCACGTCGACTGGGTCCGCCAGTACGCACCGGGCTGAGCCGCCTCTCAGCTCGCCCACAGGCAGCCCCTTCTAGCGTGACGTCGATCGCGTGACGACAGGAGGACGGCGTGCACCAGAAGGCTCCCGAGCGGGCACGGCACCGCGCCCCGGACGACCCGGAGGCACCGGGACGCCGTCGCTGGCCGATGGTGCTGGGCACCGTGCTGGCCGTGGGCGCGCTCGCCGGGACGGTCGGCGTCGCCGCCAACCTCGACCTGCTCGGCGGGGCCCCGGAGCCCGCGCCGGCCCCGCCGCCGTCCGCGGCACCGCCCGCGCCGGGCGGGATGCACGACCAGGAGCGCCCGGACCAGGTCGGGGCGCTCGACCCGGCGTCCCGGTCGGACGCCGAGGCCGCCGTCCGCCACGGCTGGCGGATGGTCGCCGGCGACGAGTTCGACGGCGCGGCGCTCGACCCGGCCCGCTGGGCCCCGTACACCGGGGAGACCACCGGCGGGAACGGCCGGCACCGGGCCGAGAACATCAGCCTGCGCGACGGCGAGCTCGTCCTCACCAGCCGCGGGCGCACGTCGGCCGGGCTGCACTGGAAGGGCGGCATGCAGTACGGCCGCTGGGAGATCCGGGCCAAGACCAACCCCGGCACCGGGTACGGCGACGTCGCGCTGCTCTGGCCGGTCGCCGAGGACTGGCCCGAGGGCGGCGAGCTCAACTTCATGGAGATCCCGAAGGGCGACCGCGCCGAGACGCACACGATCGTCCACTACGGCGAGGACAACAGCCAGGTCGGCAAGTCGATCCGGGGCGACTTCACGCAGTGGCACACCTACGCGGTCGAGTGGCTGCCGGACCGGGTCGTGTTCTACATCGACGGCCAGGAGGTCTTCCGGACCACCGACCCCGACCACATCCCGCCGCGCCCGATGCACCTGGCGTTGCAGCAGGACATCGGCCCGTACGGCAAGGACTGGATCCCGCCGCTCGACGAGTCCTCTCCGGACGAGCTGGACTTCCAGGTGGACTGGGTGCGGATCTACGCACCCTGACCGGACAAGAAGGAGGCCCCGGCTCCGATGAGGAGCCGGGGCCTTCTCCTGTCCCGAACTGACGCGCCGCTCCCACCACGAAGCGACACCGCAGAAGTTAGCTCAGCCTTGCCTTACTTCGCAAGTCCTACTGGAGCAGGTCCCGCAACGGTCCCACGCCGAAGTATCCGACGAACAGCACCGCGACCACCCACATCAGCGGGTGGACCTGCCGGGCCCGGCCGGTCGCCGCGGCCAGCGCCACGTAGCTGATGAACCCGGCGCCGATGCCGTTCGCGATCGAGTAGGTGAACGGCATGACCGTCACCGTGAGGAACACGGGGATCGCGGTCTGCAGGTCGTCGAGCGTGATCGAGGTGACCTGCCGGAACATCAGCGCACCGACGACGACCAGCGCCGGGGCCGCCGCCTCGACCGGCACGATCGCGTACAGCGGCGTGAAGAACATGGCCAGCAGGAACAGCAGGCCGGTCAGCACGTTCGCCAGGCCGGTCCGGGCGCCCTCGGCGATCCCGGCGGCGGACTCCACGAACAACGTGTTCGACGACGCCGACCCGGCCCCACCGGCCACGGCGCCCGCCCCCTCGACGACCAGGGCCTTGCCGACGTCGGGGAGCTTGTCGTTCTCGTCGGTCAGCCCGGCCTGCTTGCCGAGCCCGGTCAGCGTGCCCATGGCGTCGAAGAAGTTCGCCAGCACCAGCGTGAAGATCAGCAGGACGACCGTGATGATGTCGAGCCGCGCGAACGCCCCGAACGAGACCTGGCCGACCAGCGACAGGTCCGGCAGCCCGACGACCTGGTCGGGCAGTGTCGGCACGGCCAGCGACCAGCCCTTCGGGTTGTCCTGCCCGGCCGGGCCGACCTGCGCGATCGCCTCGACGATGATCGCGATCACGGTGTTGACGACGACACCGATCAGGATCCCGGCGCGCACGCCGCGGGCCACGAGCACGCCGACGATCACGAGCCCGAGGACGAACACGAACGTCGGCCAGGACGCGATGGATCCGTCGATGCCCAGCCCGACGGGGACGGTGGTGTTGGCCGCGTCCGGCAGCCGGCGGACGAAGCCGGCGTCGACCAGCCCGATCAACGCGATGAACGCGCCGATGCCGACCGCCATCGCGGTCTTCAGCTCGGTGGGGACGGCGTTGAACACCGCCGTCCGGAAGCCGGTGGCGGCCAGGATCACGATGATGATGCCGTCGATCACGACCAGGCCCATGGCCTCCGGCCAGGTCATCATCGGGGCGATGGTCACGGCGAGCAGGGTGTTGATCCCGAGACCGGTGGCGATGGCGAACGGGTAGTTCGCGATCACGCCGAAGAGGATCGTCATCACGCCCGCGACCAGGGCCGTCACCGCGGCGACCTGGGCCACCGGCAGGATCCCGCCGAGGGCGTCGGCCTTCGCCGACGGGTCGGTCGGGGTGACGCTGCCGAGGATCAGCGGGTTCAGGACGATGATGTAGGCCATCGCCATGAACGTGACGAGTCCCCCGCGCAGCTCCCGGGGAATCGTGGACCCGCGCTCGGACACGCGGAAGTAGCGCTCGATCACGGCGACACCCTAGACGCGGCCCGACGGCGGCCGTGCCGCCCGGGGAACGACTACCCTGTCGTGGTGTGACGGCCTCCGAGCACGGCGTGCCCCCGCCCCCGCCGCCGCTGCCGTCGCGCTTCTACGAGTCCCCACCGGTGATCGTCGGCGGGATGGCGTTGTGGGCGGTCGCGGCCGGCATCGCGTTCCTGGTGTCGGTGGTGACCGGCGGCCCGCTCGGCGCGGTGTTCTGGACCAGCGTCGCCGGTCTCGGCGTCGGCCTGTTCGGGGCGGCGGTGTTCATCGCGCAGCGGGCTGCCGCGCGCCGCGGTGACCGGTCGGCGCAGCGCGGGGTGGAGCCCGGCTGAGCTCTAGGCTCGCGGACATGATCGACGCGAACGACCGCCCGACCGCCGTCGTCACCGGGGCCTCCTCCGGGATCGGTGCCGCCACCGCCCGCGCGCTGGGGGCGGCGGGCTTCCACGTCGTGCTCGGCGCGCGCCGGGTGGAACGCTGCACCGAGATCGCCGAGGAGATCGGCGGCACCGCGCTGCCGCTCGACGTCACCGACGCCGGGTCGGTGGCCGCTCTCGACGCGGCCGTCCCGGAGGCGAAGCTCCTGGTCAACAACGCCGGCGGCGCCAAGGGGCTGGAGCCGGTCGCCGAGGCCGACGAGGAGGCCTGGCGCTGGATGTGGGAGACGAACGTGCTCGGCACCCTGCGCCTGACGAAGGCGTTCCTGCCCAAGCTGGAGGCGTCCGGGGACGGCCACGTCGTCACCGTCACCTCGATCGCCGCCCTCGACTTCTACGACAACGGCGCCGGCTACACCGGGGCCAAGCACGCCCAGGCGATGCTGCACCGCACGCTGCGCGGGGAGCTGCTGGGCCGGCCGATCCGGCTCACCGAGATCTGCCCGGGCATGGTCGAGACCGAGTTCTCCGAGGTCCGGTTCGGCGGGGACGCCGAGCGGGCGGCGCAGGTCTACCAGGGCCTGACGCCGCTGAGCGCCGCCGACGTCGCGGACACCATCGCGTTCGCCGCCACCCGGCCCTCGCACGTCAACATCGACCAGATCGTGATCAAGCCGCGCGACCAGGCGTCCGGGACGCGGCGGCACCGCACCAGCTGACCGGCGCACACCGGCCGGCGCCCCGCTCGCCCGTTCGCACCGGGTCGGAGCGGCACCGGTCAGGCCAGCGCCGCCACGGTGGCCCGCAGATCCGGGGTGCCGGTGTAGTAGTGCGGTGCGAACCGGATGCCCCCGCCGCGGAGCGAGCACCGGACACCGGCCTCGAGCAACCGGGGGTGCGCCGCCTCGGCGTCGCCCCCGGTGGCGACGAGGATGCCCGACCAGGTCTCCGGCCGGGGATCACGCCGGGCCGTCCACCCCCGTTCCGCGAGGAGCTCGGCGAGCTCGGCGGTCCGGTCCAGCACGTGTGCCTCCACCCGGGCCGGGCCGATCTCCAGGGCGAGGGTGACGGCGGCGAGCAGGCCCGCGATCCCCGCCACGTTCTCCGTGCCCGACTCGAGGCGGCGGGCGTCGCGGGCGAGATCGGGTTCGGAACCGAACCGGAAGGGTTCCTGCACGCTGAGCCAGCCCACCGTGGACGGCCGCAGGTCGCGCAGCGCCCGCGGCGAGAGGTGGACGAACCCGATCCCCAGCGGACCGAGCATCCACTTGTGCGCGCTCGCCGCGAGCACGTCGATCCCCGACCCGTCGGTGTCGATCACGAGGGCACCGACGGCCTGCGTGCCGTCGACGACCAGCAGGCAGTCCCGCTGCCGGCACGCGTCCCCGAGGGCGGCCAGGTCGTTGCGGTGGCCGGAGGAGTACTGGACCGCGCTGACGGCGACGACCCGGGTGCGCGCGTCGATCGCCGCGAGGATGTCCCCGGTGGGGGCGCGGCCGTCGCGCATCGGGACCCGGCGCAGCTCGACCCCGCGCGGCTGCAGGTGCACCCACGGGTAGAGGTTCGACGGAAACTCCCCGGCCGGGACGACGACGTTGTCGCCCGCGGCCCAGCAGATCCCGTTCACGACGAGCGCCAGACCGGTCGAGGTGTTCTGGGTGAACGCCACCCGGTCCGCGTCGCCGCCGACCAGCTCTGCCACGGCGCGCCGTGCGGCGACGAGCTCGGCGGCCCGGTCGGCCGCGTCGGCGATCCCCCGCAGCTGGTGGCGGGACACGGCGTGGGCCATCGCGTCGGCGACCCGGGTGGAGACGATCCCGACCGCCGCGGCGTCGAGGTAGACGGCGGCGTCGGCGCCCGGGTACAGCTCCCGCCGGAGTCCGTTCACCGCGCCGACGATAGAGGGCCTACAGCGTCTCCTCCGAGCGGCGGCGCTGTTCGGCGTCGTCGGCGGGCTCGTTCCCGTCGAGCGCGCCGGCGATGCGCTCCTCGGACTCGCGCAGGATCTCTTCCGCGTCCGGGTCGGTGCCGCGCTCCTCCGGCAGCGGTGTCCGGGTCTCGGCGCGGTCGGTGGGGACGTCCGGGTTCTCGGGGCTGCTCATGGGCACCGGGGTACCCACTGCGAGTGCCTCGTCAAGCAATGTTGGTGCGGAAATCGGTGGATCCAGGGGTTCGCCGGCAAGGCGCCGGCCGGGCCCAGTACGGAGGTACTCGGCCCGGTCGGCAACGCCGCCGGCGGGCGCCTGGGCCGCCGAGTTCCGTGCCGAACGTTGCTTGACGGGGCACTAGAACGCGGACAACCTCTGCCACTGCTCCCAGGAGCGCGTCCAGTCCGAGACGTCGCCGTCCCGGGGTGAGAGCCGGACGGGCGTGCCGGTGACCTCGACCGGGTCGCCGTACTGCACCGTGTCGTAGTACGCCTTCGCGTCGGCGGGCGAGAGGTTCACGCAGCCGTGGGTGACGTTCGCGCTGCCCTGCGCCGAGGCCGACGCCGGGTTCGCGTGGATGAACTCGCCGTTGTTGTTGATCCGGACCGCCCACTTCTGGACGACGTCGTAGCCGTACCGCGCCGAGGTCATCCGCTTGTCCGTGAACTTCTCGGTGACGACGTGGACCCCGGAGCGGGTGCTGCGGCCCGGGTCGGCGGACACGCCGTACGACGCGGGGTAGGTCGCGACCGGCCGGCCGTCGCGCAGGACGGCCATCCGGAACGACCGGGCGTCGGCCTTCACGACCTGGGCGCGGCCGATCCGGAACGACGTGCTCAGGTCGGCGGCACCGACGTTCCCGCCGCCGAAGGGGACGCCCTCCAGCGGGGCGTCGACCCGCACCTGGGTCCCGGCCGGCCAGTACTCCTTCGGACGCCAGTGCACCCGCGAGCCGCCGTTCTCGTCGGGCAGCCAGCCCCAGGACCCCTCGACCGGGGTCGACGTGGTCACCCGCAGGGCCCGCTCGACGGCCGCCCGGTCGTCGACGTGCCGGGCGAACCGGATCTCGATCGGCGCGGCGATCCCGACGGTGCGGCCGTCGCCGATGTTGAGCGTGCCGCGGACCGGGCGGGCCGGTGGAGCCGGCGGCGGACCCGGCGCGGGCGCGGCGGCCCGGGCGGGTCCGGCCGGTGCGGCGGGCGCGGCGCCCCGGGCCGGGGTCCCGGCGAGGACGACGGCGCCCACCACCCCGAGCACCACGATCATCGTCACCAGCAGGACCAGCAGCCGTCGCACCCCTCCCCCTTCTCGGACGCTTGCGTTCCGCAACCGACCGTAGGGCGGGTGCACCGCCGTCGCGTCCCGAGCAGGCCGATCGTGGGGAGGAACACCGCTACACGGCGCAGTTCACCAGCACGGGCTCGGGGTGCAGCACCACACCGAACCGGTCCGCGACCCCGTCGCGCACCTCCCGGGCCAGCGCCAGCAGGTCGGCGGTCGTGCCGCCGCCGCGGTGGGTGAGGGCCAGGACGTGCCGGCTCGACAGCGCCACCCGCCCGCCCGGGCCGGCGTGCCCGCGGGCGAACCCGGCGTTCTGGATCAGCCCGGCGGCGGACAGCTTGACGCACCCCTCGCCGGCCGGCCACGCGGCCAGGCCCTCGACCTGCGGTGCGTCGGCCACCGGAAGGATCGGGTTGGTGAAGAACGACCCGGCCGACCAGGTGTCGTGGTCGGCGGCGTCGAGCACCATGCCCTTGCCGCGGCGGAGGCCGAGCACGGCCTCCCGCGCGGCCGCGGGCTCGACCCGGGTCTCCGGTGCGACGCCGAGGGTGCGGGCCAGCTCGGCGTAGCGGATCGGGGCGGAGCGGCCGTCGGCCCGCAGCGCGAACCGGACCCGCAGGACGATCGCGTCGTCGTTGCCCTTGAGCACGCTGGTCCGGTACGCCAGGCCCAGCTCGGCGGCCGGCACGTGCTCGCGCACCGTGCGGGTGCGGCGGTCGTAGAGGTCGACGTCGACGAGCAGGTCCGCGACCTCGACACCGTAGGCGCCGACGTTCTGCACCGGGGTGGCGCCGGTGCGCCCGGGAATGCCGGACAGGCACTCCAGCCCGCCGAACCCGTCGGCGACGGTGGCGGCGACGACGTCGTCCCAGTCCTCGCCGGCGTCGACGGTGGCCACCACGACGTCACCGGCGCATTCGTAGCTCAGGCCGCGGCCGGCGAGCAGGACGGCCGTGCCGTCGAAGCCGTCGTCGGCCACGACCAGGTTCGATCCCCCGCCGACCAGCAGCACCCGCTCGCCGGCGGCGTCCGCGGACCCGACGGCGTCCACCACCTCGCGCGGCCCCTCGGCGCGGACGATCCGGGCGGCCGGGCCGCCGAGCCGCAGCGTCGTGTGCGCGCTCAGCAGCGGGTCGGTCGTGGTCGTTGCGGGGGAACTCACGGGAGGAACGGTAACCTGCGCGCATGCCGCGCTCGCTCGACCACCGCGCCACCTCCCCGCATCCGGCCGCCGCGGTCTACGCGGCATGGGTGGACCGGGACCTGCTCGAGAAGCAGCTGCAGCACATGGGTGGCCCGGGCGCGGGGGTCACCGCGTACGAGCCGACCCCGGGCGGCGTCCGCTACACGCTGCGGCACGGCATCCCCGCCGAGCACCTGCCGCAGGTCGTCACGTCGTTCATCCCCGGCGGCGACCTGAAGATCGACCGCACCGAGGAGTGGAAGGACGCCGGGGACGGGCGCTACGACGGCACCGGCACCGTCAAGGTCGTCGGCACGCCGGCGACGGCGCGGTCGGTGATGCGGATCGCCGACGTCGACGGCGGGAGCGAGATCCGGATCCGGGCCGAGGTCACGGTCAAGGTGCCGTTCATCGGCGCGAAGATCGAGGACGCGGTGGCCGGGCAGATCGAGCAGCTGCTCGCCGCGGAGACCGAGTTCACGCTGAGCCAGATCCCGTGAACCCCGAGCGCCGCTTCGTCATCACGCTGTCCTGCCCGGACCGCACCGGCATCGTCGCGCGGATCGCGACGTTCCTCGCCGGGCTCGGCGCCTCGATCACCGAGGCCGCCTACCACGCCGACGTCGAGGCCGGGATGTTCTGCACCCGCCAGGTCGTCGACGCCGACTCGGTCCCCTGCGACGTCGACGAGCTGCGCGAACGGTTCGCCCCGGTCGCGGCCGAACTCGGCGGGGTGCACCGGATCGCCGACTCCGGCGTCCGCAAGCGCGCGGTGCTGCTGGTGACGAAGGACCAGCACTGCCTGCACGACCTGCTGGGCCGGGTGTGGGCCGGGGAGCTCCCGGTCGAGATCACGAAGGTGATCGGCAACCACCGGTTGCTGGAGCCGGTCGTCACCGCGCACGGGGTGCCGTTCCACCACGTTCCGTTCCCGGCGGCCGACGACCCGATGCGGGAGCAGGGCAAGGTGACGGCGTTCGAGGAGATCCGCGAGCTGGTCGACGCCGACGACCCGGACGCGATCGTCCTCGCCCGGTTCATGCAGGTCCTGCCCGCGCACCTGTGCGAGGCCTGGGCCGGTCGGGCGATCAACATCCACCACAGCTTCCTGCCCTCGTTCGCCGGGGCGCGGCCGTACCACCAGGCGCACCGGCGCGGGGTGAAGCTGATCGGCGCGACCTGCCACTACGCCACCGCCGACCTCGACGCGGGCCCGATCATCGAGCAGGACGTCATCCGGGTCGACCACGGCGACACCGCCGCCGACATGGTGCGGCGCGGGCGGGACATCGAGCGGCTGGTGCTGGCCAGGGGACTGCGCTGGCACCTGGAGGACCGGGTGCTGATCCAGGGCAACCGGACCGTGGTGTTCCACTAGCCCCCGCACCGGGGCACGCCTCGCCGCCCCGCCCCGCCGCGCCGCCCCGAGAATCCCGCGGCGGCGGACGAGGCAGTGGGGCGGGACGGGGCGGCGCAACGGGGGCGGTGCGGCGCGACGGACCCGGATACGACGGAGCGCCCGCCCCACGTCGTGCGGGGCGGGCGCTCTGCGCACCGGCGCGCCGCGCGGACGCCCGGCGTACCGGTCAGGCTGCGGCCGAGTGCTCCTCGACCGGCTCCAGGGCGATCTCGAGGACCTCGGCGACGTCGGCGACCGGGTGCACCCGCAGCTCGGCGCGCACCGACTCGGGGACGTCGTCCAGGTCGGGCTCGTTGCGCTTCGGGATGATCACGTCGGTCAGCCCGGCCCGGTGCGCGGCGAGCAGCTTCTGCTTGACCCCGCCGATCGGCAGCACCTTGCCCTGCAGGGTGACCTCGCCGGTCATCCCCACGGTGCCGCGGACCGGGCGCCCGGAGGCGAGCGACGCGAGCGCGGTCGTCATCGTGACGCCGGCGCTCGGCCCGTCCTTCGGGACCGCCCCGGCCGGGACGTGCACGTGCACCTTCCGCGACGCGAGATCACCCGCCCACCCGCGCGACCGCAGGTAGCTCAGCGCGATCGAGACCGACTCGGTCATCACCTCGCCCAGCTGCCCGGTGATCTGCAGGCCGGGATCGCCGTCCATCGCGGTGGCCTCGATGAACAGCACGTCCCCGCCGGTGCCGGTGACGGCCAGCCCGGTCGCGACGCCCGGCACCGAGGTCCGCTCGGCGGACTCCGGCGTGAACCGCGGCCGGCCCAGGTAGGTGACGAGCGCGTCGGCGTCGACGTGGACCGGGCGCTCCTCCTCGGCACCGTCGAGCTTCACCGCGACCTTCCGCAGCACCTTCGCCAGCCCGCGTTCGAGCTGGCGCACCCCGGCCTCGCGGGTGTACTCGGCGGCGATCATCGACAGCGCGACGTCGGTGAACTCGACGTCACCGGCGTCCAGGCCGGCCTTCTCGATCTGCCGCGGCAGCAGGTGGTCCCGGGCGATCGCGACCTTCTCCGGCTCGGTGTAGCCGTCGAGCGTCACGACCTCCATCCGGTCCGCGAGCGGTCCGGGGATGGCGGAGCCGTCGTTCGCCGTCGCCAGGAACAGCACGTTCGACAGGTCGAGGTCGACCTCCAGGTAGTGGTCACGGAACGTGTGGTTCTGCGCCGGGTCGAGGACCTCCAGCAGTGCGGCGGTCGGGTCACCACGGAAGTCCGCCCCCACCTTGTCGATCTCGTCGAGCAGCACGACCGGGTTCATCGACCCGGCCTCCCGGATCGCGCGCACGATGCGGCCGGGCAGCGCGCCGACGTAGGTGCGCCGGTGGCCGCGGATCTCGGCCTCGTCCCGGACGCCGCCGAGCGCCACCCGGACGAAGTTCCGGCCCAGCGCGCGGGCCACCGACTCGCCCAGCGAGGTCTTGCCGACGCCGGGCGGCCCGACCAGGGACAGCACGGCACCGGACCCGCGGCCACCGACGGTGTCCAGGCCCTTGCGGTGGCGCCGGGCCCGGACGGCCAGGAACTCGATCAGCCGTTCCTTGACGTCGTCGAGTCCGGCGTGGTCGGCGTCGAGGATCCGGCGGGCCTCGACGAGGTCGTCGGAGTCGTCGGTCGTGGTCGTCCACGGGATGTCGAGGATCGTGTCCAGCCAGGTCCGGATCCACCCGGACTCGGGGCTCTGGTCGGAGGCCCGCTCGAGCTTGCCGACCTCCGCCAGCGCCGCCTTGCGGACGTGGTCCGGCAGGTCCGCGGACTCGATCTTCCCCCGGTAGTCGTCCGAACCATCGGGGTCGTCCTCGCCGAGCTCCTTGCGGATCGCGGCGAGCTGCTGGCGCAGCAGGAACTCCCGCTGCTGGCGTTCCATGCCCTCGCGGACGTCCTCGGCGATCTTCTCGGAGACCTCCTGCTCGGCCACGTGCGCCTTCGTCCACTCCAGGAGCTTCTCCAGGCGCGCGGTCACGTCGGTCTCGGCGAGCAGCTCGGCCTTGTGCGCGACGTCCAGCCAGGACGCCCAGCCGGCGAGGTCGGCCAGCTGGCCGGGGTCGGTCGTCTGCTGCACCGAGTCGATGACCTGCCAGGCACCGCGCTGCTGCAGGATGCCGATGACCAGGGCCTTGTACTCGGCGGCCAGCTCCCGGGTCCGGCCGCTCGGCTCGGACTCGGCCACGGGTTCGGCCGCCACCCACAGGGCGGCACCGGGCCCGGAGACCCCGCTGCCGATCCGGGCGCGACGTTCGCCGCGCACCACCGCGGCCCGGTCGCCGTTCGGCAGCCGGCCGATCTGCTCCAGGACGGCGACCACGCCGATCGCGCCGTACCGTCCGTCGAGGCGGGGCACGACGAGCACCCGCCTCCCGATGTCGTCGTCCCCGTTCCCCGGTTCCCGATCGGCCGCCGCGCTCGCGGCGTCGATCGCGGCCCGGGTGTCGGGGGCGTCCAGCCGGACCGGGACCACCATCCCGGGCAGCACGACGGTGTCGTCGAGGGGCAGCACGGGGAGCGTCAGCACATCAGTCATGCCCGCTGCAACGGTGCTGAGCCGCCCGGGCTTCCGGAAGTTGAGTCGTGTCCGCTCAGGGCGAACAGCCGCGCTCAGCGGACGAGGTCGTCCACCACGGACGCGTTCGGGAGCGCGGTGAGCAGGTCGGCCGGGACGGCGAGCTTGCCGTTCCGGGTCCCGCTGCCGATGACGACGTCGCCGGCGTCCACGACCCCGGGCGCGATCCACAGCGGCCAGTCCGCGGGCAGGCCGATCGGGGTGATGCCGCCGTAGGCCATGCCGGTGCGGGCCACGGCGTCGTCCATCGGTGCGAACGAGGCCTTGCGGACGTCGAGCCGGCGCTTGACGGTGCCGTTGACGTCGGCGCGGGTGGTGGCGAGGACGAGGCACGCGGCGTACCGGACCTCACCGGCCCGCTTGCCGGAGACCACGACGCAGTTCGCGGATTTCTCCAGGGGCGAGCCGTACGCCTCGCAGAACGCGGCCGTGTCGGCCAGCCCGGGATCGATCTCGGCGACGCCGACCCGGTCGGCGGCCAGCTCCTTGAGCGCGATCGCGACCGGCTCGGCGAGCAGGTCGGGCCGGTCGAGTGCGGGGACGGCGTGCAGGGTTCCCAGGACCGGCCAGCTCACCAGCGCGTACCTCCGCCCTGGACCTCCACCACCGCGGGCTTCACGTCGACGAGGTAGACGAGCACGGCGACCATCGCGGCCAGCCAGAACATGGCGCCGCCGTACATCGGGCCGCCGGTGAGGATCAGCAGGAGCAGGCCGACGCCGGTGATGCCCAGCCAGGCGTTCTTGGTCAGCTTCCCGGCCGCGGTGAAGGCGTCGGCGCGCTGGCGGAGTGCGTGCAGGAACGCGTAGCCGCCCACCGGCAGCGCGAGGATCTTCAACCCGAAGACGATCCACTGGTCGAGGACGTACAGCAGTTCCACGAGGCCAGGGTACGGGGAGACCGGGCACCGGTCACGGGGGCTCCGGTGATCCGGGCCCACGACGAGCGCCCCGCCGGTCGTCCGGACCGGCGGGGCGTCGTGCGGTGACTCACCGGGCGGTGCGCCCGGGGAGGTTCACTTCTTGCTGGCGGTGGTGGTGCTGGTGCGACGGGTGGCCGGCTTGCGGGCCGCCGTCGTCTTGGCACCGGTGGTGGTCTTCGGGTCGGTCTTCGCGGCCGCCTTGCGGGTGGTCGACCGGGTGGTGCCGGCGACCTCGTCGCCCGCGTCCTCGATCGCGCTCGCGGCGTCCTGCGAGGCCTCGGTCACGGCCTCGGCGGCCTGGCCGGCGGCCGACTGGGTGCGGCGGGCGACCTTCTCGCCGACCGACCGGGTCTGGGTGGTGACCGTGTCGAGCGCCTTGGTCGCGGCCTCGTGGGTCTCGTCGACGAAGCCGTCGACGCGGGCGTCGAACTTCTCGGTCAGGTCCTCGACGGTCGCGATGGCCTGCTTGACCTGCGGCTGCTTGCGGATCCGGCCCCAGGCCTTCTCCCCGCGCTGGGCGAAGCCGACGTAGACGCCCTCGACCTCGGAGCGGAACTCCTCGACCTGCTTGCGCAGGTTGTCCGAGGACAGCTTGCCGCGCAGCTCCTTGAGCTCCTCCGGGAACTCGGACACGCGGGACTGGACGCCCTCGACGCGCTTGGTCGCGGTGGTGCGGGCGTCGGTGACGGCCTTGGTCACGGTGCTGTAGGCGAAGTCGCCCGCGCCGAGGACGGCGAGCAGCGGGGTACGGACGACCTCGGCCTGCTCGGCGGTCTGCTCGCGCAGCTTCTTCACGTCGGCACTGGTCGGGAGGTTCACGGCCATGGTGATCACTTCCTCGTCTCGTTCGGTGTCTCGGTGCTGTCGGGGAGGCCGTTCTCCCTGCGGAACGACTCGTACACGTCGAGCAGCACGCGCTTCTGCCGCTCGTTGAGGGTCGGGTCGGTGAGCACCGCGTCGGTCACCTTCCCGGCGGGACGCTCCTCGAGGATCCCGGCCCGGACGTACAGCGCCTCGGCCGAGATCCGCAGACCCTTGGCGATCTGCTGCAGGATCTCCGCGGACGGCTTGCGCAGCCCCCGCTCGACCTGGCTCAGGTAGGGGTTGCTCACGCCTGCCGACCGGGCCAGCTGCCGCATGGAGACCTGGGCGGCCTCCCGCTGGGCGCGGATGTACGACCCGATGTCGTCCACCGCGTGCCCGACGGCCTGCTGGGCCTGGCCGACGACCTGACCCACGTGCCCGACTCGCTCGGCGGGTTCGGCGGACCGGGCCGCACCGTCTCCGGGTTCCGGCTCGGTGGTCACTCCGCCGCACCTCCGTTCCTCATCGCGTGTCTCCGACCCTACGCGGGGGCGCTAACTGTTGCAAGCGGACTGCTAGCGCTGGTCACGTGGCGTGTGCCACGTTCGTGACCGGGTGGTGGCGAGCAGGTGACGAAGACCGTGCGGGCCGCGGTCATCCCACCAGCAGCTCGCCGACGGCGTGGATCACCAGGCCGGCGAGCGCGCCGACGACGGTGCCGTTGATCCGGATCCACTGCAGGTCCCGGCCGACCTGCAGCTCGATCTTGCGGGAGGTCTCCTCCGCGTCCCACCGGGCGACCGTGTCCGTGATGAGGGTGGTGATCTGGTGCCGGTAGTGCCGGACGACGTAGCACGCGGCGTCGGCCATCCAGCCGTCCAGCTTGGCGGCGAGCTCGCGGTCCCGGTCGAGCCGCGCGCCGAACCCCATCAACGCGTCCCGCACCCGCAGGCGCAGCTCGTTGGAGGGGTCGTCGGCGGCATCGAGCACCATGCCCTTCACGACGGTCCAGGCCCGCCCGATGAAGTGCTGGACCTCGGGATGCTCGATGACCTGGCGCTTGACCTGCTCGGCCCGATCCATCGTCGTCGGGTCGTACTGCAGGTCCTTCGCGAACTCGGACAGGTAGCGGTCGACGGCGTGCCGCAGCGGGTGTTCCGGGTCGGTCTTGACCGCCCAGGCGTAGCCGCGGATCTCGGCGAAGAGCTTGTCGGCGACCATGTCGTCGACGAACCGCGGCGTCCAGGCCGGAGCCCGCTCGTGCACCACGCGCAGCACCATCTCCTGGTTGTCGGCGACCCAGTCGTAGGCGCGGTCGCACACCAGGTCGACGAGGCGGCGGTGCGCGCCGTCGGCGAGCACGCCCTCGAGTGCCTTGCCCATGGGCGGGCCGACCGGGATCTCCAGCAGCTTCCGGACGGCCACGGTCTCGATGACGTTCTGCACGTCCTCGTCGCGCAGCACCGTCACGACGGCCCGCGCCGCCGTGACGAGCTCGGTGGTGACCCGGTCGGCGTTGTCCTGCTGCCTGATCCAGTGGCCGACCTGCTCGCTGACCCCGACCCGTTCCAGCTTGTCCCGGACGACGGACTCGGACAGGAAGTTCTCGCCGACGAAGTCGCCGAGGCTGTTGCCGATCATGTCCTTCTTGCGCGGGATGATCGCGGTGTGCGGGATCGGCAGCCGCAGCGGATGCCGGAACAGCGCGGTGACGGCGAACCAGTCCGCCAGCGCGCCGACCATGCCCGCCTCGGCGCTGGCCCGGAGGTACGAGGCCCAGGCCAGGCCCTGGACGTCCTCCAGGTACTTCGCGACGAAGAAGACGACCGTGGCGGCGATCAGGAAGCCGGTCGCGACGACCTTCATCCGCCGCAGGTCGCGGCGCTTCTGCTCGTCGCCGGGGCCGAAGCCCCCGAGCGGCGTCATCGGGACGGCCTGGGCGGGTCCGACGGCGCGGTCCCGCCTCGGGGTCGGTGCCGGGCGCTCCGGCGCGCGGGAGGTCTGCACGGCTCCATAGTGCCTCGCGCGACCGACGACGAACCCGGGGGCGCACCGGGGGCGATCTCCGGACGAACCCGGAGGGTGCGGGACGCGCGGCCCGGCCGGCGCCTGGCCGGGCCGCGCGGAGGTGCGGTCAGCGCCGCAGGGCGGCGACCTCGTCGACCGGCACCTCGGGAGTCGCGTTCCGGTTCCGGACGGCGTCGCTGACCGCCTCGACGACGACGGACGCCTCGGGAACCCGGTAGCCGACGCGGGCCGGCGCGACCCGCCACTGCACCCAGCCGTCGGGGAGCTCGGTCGGCGGCGCGACGACCCCGATGCCGTCGGTGTGCAGCACGACGTCGGTGTGCAGGCTGAGCTCGGCGGGCAGGGCGTGCCGCGGCGTCATCGGGAACCACCAGGTGCCCTGCGGCGTGGCCGCCACCGGGACGACCTCGCCGGCCTCGCGCAGCGTCCGGCAGACCTGGCGGCCGATCGCGGCCGGCACCTCGACGACGTCGAGCACGTCGCCGGTTGCCAGGAGCACGTCGGCCCCGGGGCCCGGCACGAGGGGCCATCCGTGGTCGGCGTACTCACGGGCGGCCGCCCGCAGCTCCGCGCCGTAGACGGCTCGGTAGCTGTCCCACCAGGACATCGGGATCCACTTCCCTTCGCTCGCTCGGGCACCACCGTGGTGCCCGATGTGAAGTGCAACACCAGGATGCGGGAACCGATCACGGTTCGCGAGCGACACGCGCCGAGGACACCCGGCGGGGAGACGAGCGGGAGCGACCGACCGTACGGCGTCCCGGCCCGCCGGTGAACGGCCGATGACCGGGCGGAGCGGTCAGGTGACCGGTGGCAACCTGCGGCGCTCCGGGCGCGCCGCCGGTCGTCGCACCGTTCGGCAGGCGCTGCTCCTGGGCGGCGGGAGCGGACAGACGACGGCGCCGGCACTCCCCGGAAGGAGTGCCGGCGCCGGTTCGTCACGCGCGGGGCGGTGCCCCGCGGGAAGTCAGATCACGCGGACCGTGTCGGCCTGCGGTCCCTTCTTGCCCTGGCTGGCCTGGAAGTCGACCCGCTGGTTCTCCTCCAGGGTGCGGAACCCGTTGGCCTCGATCGCGGAGTAGTGGACGAACACGTCCGGTCCCTCGTCGTCGGTGGCGATGAAGCCGAAGCCCTTCTCGGCGTTGAACCACTTGACGGTGCCCTGCGGCATAAAACTGTGTCCTTCTCAGATGGAACGGTCCCGGCTCTCACAGCAAGAGCCGGCGGTCGCGCGAGCTACGGGTCATGACACCGTCGAAGCCCACCGTCACAACTTCACACGGACGCTTCACGGCGATCGAGAGAAGAACGACTGCAACCACCGCGGACGCTACCACGGCTCGTCGGCGGCGCCGAACCCTCGTGACGTGTCGCTCGACGTCCGCCCACACCGGCCCGGCGATCACGAACCGTCACACCGGCGCCGGATTCCGGGTACGGCCGGTCACGGGCTGCACCGACGGGTGAACGACACGCCGTTTCCACGCCGACGGGTGAGCGATTGCGCCGCGGTGTCGCCGGGTCGGGTGGCGGGAGGGCTCCGGTGCCGGTGACGGCGGTCCGCGTACCCCGGACGGGGTCGCCCGTTCCGGGTGGCCGCGGGCCCGTTCCGATCACTGCGTGACCGGTGGGGCCGTCGTGGCGGGTGTGACCACGATCGGGTCACTGGTGGCGCACCGGCGGTGATCGCAAGCTCTGCGCCGTCAGTCACTTCGTGCAGCACCGCCCACTGGAGAGATCCGTGCGATCCCGAGTCACCACTTCCGTCGCCCTGACCCTCATGATCGGCACCCTCGGTGTGTGCGGGGCCGGCGTGGCCGGCGCGGCCGAGCCCGCGCGTGCCTCCGCCTCCCCGGCCGCCGCCGTCGCCCAGTCGCCGGCCTTCCCGGTCTCCCCGGTCTCACCGGCCTCCCCGGCCTCCCCGGCCTCCCCGGCCTCCCCGGTCGACGGTCCGCTTGACCGGCTGCTCGACACCCTGTTCGGCGGGTCGGTCGACGATCCGTCCGATCTCGACGACCTGGGCGACCCGGCCGCCGTTCCTGCCGCTCCCGGCGTTCCGGCTGCACCGGGTGTTCCCGCCGCGCCCGGCGTACCGGCCGCCCCCGGCGTTCCCGCTGCCCCCGGCGTACCGGCCGCCCCCGGCGTTCCCGCCGCACCGGGCGTGCCGGCCGCCGCGGAGGTCCCTGCCTCCCCGAGCGCCCCGGGAGCGCCGGGTGTGCCGGCCGCCGCGGGGGTCCCCGCTTCCCCGGGCGTGCCTGCGGCTCCGGGCGTGCCGGCCGCTCCGCAGGCGCCGGCCGGGCCGGGACAGCCGGCCGCCCCGGCCGCTGCGGCCGCGCCGGCGGCCCCCGGTACCACCGCCGTCCCCGACACCGCCGCACCGGGCGTGGCGGTGACGCCGACGGCCCCGACCGCACCGGGAGCACCCACGGCCCCGGCAGTACCCGCCACCCCTGCGGCGCCTGGCCTTCCGGTCGCCGGGACCGTTCCGGGCGCCGCGGCTCCGGGCACCCCGGCCACCGTCGCGGTCCAGGAGACACCGGCCGGGGCCGGGGGCGGGTCGGCGCCCGAACCGCCTGTCCCGGGTGCACCGGCCGTTCCGGGGGCACCGGCCGTTCCGGGGGCACCGCAGGCACCGGCGGTTCCGGGGGCGCCGGCCGCTCCGGGCGTGCCGCAGGCACCGGCGGTCCCGGCAGCCCCGCAGGTTCCGGCAGTCCCGGCCACGCCCCAGACACCGGCGATCCCGGGTGCGCCGCAGACCCCGGCGGTACCGCAGGTCCCGGCAGCGCCGCAGGTTCCGGCGGTGCCCGCGGCTCCTGCGGCCCCGTCGATGCCACAGGCTCCGGCGGTGCCGCAGACCCCGGCCGTTCCGCAGGCCCCGGCCGTGCCCGGCGTTCCGGCGACCCCCGCGGCACCCGGCGTGCCTGCAGCGCCGGGTGTGCCGCAGGTTCCGGGCACCGCGACGGCGACCGTCTCCACCGCGCCCGCCGCGCCCGCCGCTTCGGGCCGGGTGGCCACCCCGGCCGATCAGGACCAGGACGCCCCGGCCCAGCCGAGTCTCTGGGAGCGGATGTTCGGCATCACCCGCTGACTCCGGTCCCACCGCGGCGGCGCTCCCTTCCGGGGCGCCGCCGCACCCGCCGCACCACCTCCGCGCCGCACCCGGCCACGGCAGCCGCCCCGACCACGGAAACGCTCACGGATCCCGGCGTTGCTCACGCGATCCGGCGAGCGTCGCCCGGTTCCGTGAGCGTTCCGGACGCCGTCGGGGTTGCCGAGGTGAGCAGCGGCCGCAGCGGCCCACTCAAGCCAGCTCCGCGGCCCAGCCCTTCTCGAGGGAGCGGAAGACGCTGTCGAGCAGGTCGGTGAGCTCCAGGCTCTCATCGGCCAGCCACCGCTCGTAGGCCGCGAGACAGACTCCCAGGCAGGCGTGACCGATGCTCTGCGGCACCAGCTCCGAGGCCGGTTCGCCGCGCCGCTCGGCGACGAAGTCCGCGACGACCTCCCGCCACGCCGCGTACCGGAGCGTGGAATGGGCCTGCAGCGCCGGGGTCTGCAGGATCAGCCGCAGGCGGCGCCGGTGCCAGGGCTGCTCGTCCGGTTCCACGTGGTTGAACTCGAGCACCGCCCGCCGGACGCACTCGAGGACCGGCAGCTCGGTGGGCTGGGCGGCCAGCACCGCACGCATCCGGACCAGCTGCTCGTCGAAGGCGCCCCAGGCGACGTCGTTCTTCGAGGCGTAGTAGCGGAAGAAGGTGCGGCGGCCGATCCCGGCGGCGTGCGCGACGTCGTCGACGGTCGTGTGGTCGAAGCCCTGCTCGCTGAACATGTCCAGCGCGATGTGCTCGATCTCGGACCGGGACGTCACCGGCCGCCGGCCCGCCCGGCGCTCCCCCGGCGTCCGGTCGAGGTCGTCCGTGTGGTTCCGGGCCGTCGCCGACATCGTCGCGTCTCCGCGCATTCCGGCCCCGCTCGAGCAGTCCGGGTGCGCCGGGAGGCCGTGCGGGCACCCTGCCCCGATCATTCCACGGCACCGCCCCGCGCGGCCGGGACCACGGTCCGTCGTCCCGGCGGGCGAGCCGCTCGCAGGAAAGCGCTCCAAATTGTCGGTGGTGCACGGCACACTCGCCCAGAGACGAACCGGGACCCGCCCGGGTCACCCGAACAGGGGTCGTCGCGAGGGGGAACAGAATGAGTGCACCTGTCCGTACCGGTGCCGGTGTCGACGAGGCGGACGACCGCCCGCTGGATCTCCGGATCGAGGACTACCGCCGCGAGCTGACCGGCTACTGCTACCGGATGCTCGGCTCGGCCTTCGAGGCCGAGGACGCGGTGCAGGACACCATGATCCGCGCGTGGAAGGGCGTCGCGAAGTTCGACGGCCGTTCCTCGCTGCGGTCGTGGCTCTACCGGATCGCCACGAACGTCTGCATCGACGCGCTCAACGGGCGCAAGCGCCGCGCGGTACCGATGGACCTCGGCGGCCCGGGAGCCCCGGTGGCGGAGTCGCTGCGCGAGCCGCTGCCCGACGCCGAGTGGCTGGAGCCGATGCCGGACGCACGGGTCTCCACCCCGGCCGGCGACCCGGCGGACAAGGCGATCGCCAAGGAGACGATCCGGCTCGCGTTCATCGCCGCCCTGCAGCACCTGCCGGCCCGCCAGCGGGCGGTGCTGATCCTGCGTGAGGTCCTGTGCTGGAAGGCCGCGGAGGTCGCGGAGCTGCTCGGCACCACGGTGGCATCGGTGAACAGTGCGCTGCAGCGGGCCCGCGCCACCCTCCACGAGCAGGGCATCTCCGAGACCGCCCCCGGTACGACACCGGAGATGGACCCCGCGCAGACCGAGCTGCTGATGCGGTACATGGCCGCGTTCGAGGCGTTCGACATGGAGGCGCTGACCGCGCTGCTGCACGAGGACGTCGAGCAGAACATGCCGCCGCTCGAGCTGTGGTTCCGCGGGCGCGACGACGTCATCGCCTGGATGGCCATGGGTCCGGGCCAGGCCTGCCGCGGCTCCCGGGTCGTCCCGGTGGAGATCAACGGGACGGTCGGGTTCGCGCAGTGGAAGCCGTCGGGGCCGGACGGCGAGTTCGAGGCCTGGGGGATCCACGCGCTCCGGATCGAGGACGGGCAGGTCACCGGGCTGAGCATCTTCCTGAACACGGACCTGTTCGAGTACTTCGGGCTGCCGCTGAGGCTGTCGGAGAAGCCGGAGCTGTGGGAGCCGAAGGCCGGGTGAGCGGCCGGCTACCGGCCCACTGCCGGGCGGTGCCCCGGCAGGGCGCACGGCGGTCGTTCACCGGCGGTGAACCCGGTCCGCCGACGGCATAATTGCAGGTGGGAGGGAGGGCCCCGTTCTAGCGTCGGCGTGGAGAACCCGAGAACGGAGGTCCCCGATGCCGGTCCTGTCCACTGCACCCGCACTCGCCGACCGGCTCCTCGGTGAGCGGATCGTGCTGCTCGCCCGGGAGCTGGACGACGACGTGGCCGCCGAGACCTGTGCCCGCCTGCTCCTGCTCGCCGCCGAGGACCCGCACCGCGACGTGACCCTGCAGGTGCTCTCCCCCGGTGGCTCCCCGGTGGCGGCGATGGCCGTGCACGACACGATGCGTGCGCTGGGCGTCGACGTCGTCACCGTCGCGGCGGGGTCGCTGGCCGGGCCGGTGCCGTTCCTGGTCGCGTCCGGCACCTCGGGGAAGCGGTTCGCCCTGCCGCACGCGGCGCTGCTCCCCTCGACCGACGGCCAGGTCCGCGGGTCCCATCCCGGTGACGTGCGGGTCCGCGCCGACCACCTGAGCAGCCGCCGGGACGAGATCGACACGCTCATGGGCCGGTACTGCGGCGCGCCGCTGCCGGACGAGGCGCGCCACCGCTGGCTGTCGGCCGGCGATGCCGTGCGGCTCGGCGTGGTCGACCACGTGCGCGGAGTGGATAGCTAGACTCTCCACGTGCGCGTGTCCGAGCTGTCCCGGTCGTCCGGCGTCCCCGTGGCGACGATCAAGTACTACCTCCGGGAGGGGCTCCTGCACCGCGGGGCGTCGACGTCGCCCAACCAGGCCCGCTACGACGAGTCCCACCTGCGGCGGCTCCGGCTGATCCGTGCGCTCGTCGAGGTCGGGGGGCTCCCGATCGCCACCGTCAAGGACGTGCTCGGCGCCGTCGACGACCCGGCCACGGGGATGCACGAGGTCCTCGGCCGCACCGTCTACGCGATCACCGGCACCGGCGGCGATGAGGCCGGCGCGTTCGCCGACGCCGCCGAGGCCGACGTCCGGGTGATGACCGCGCACGCCGGCTGGCACGTCTCGGAGCGGGCGCCCGCGCTGGCCGGTGCCCGCTCTGTGCTGGCCCGCCTGCACGAGCTCGGCCAGGCCCCCGGGGACGACACGCTGCGACTGTGGGCGGAGGCCGCGGACCGGGCCGCCGAGGGAGACCTGCGGGCGATCGCACACGGCGACGACCGCGAGGGTGCCGCCGAGACCGCCCTGATCGGGACGGTGCTCGGTGACGCCCTGCTGGCCGCGCTGCGCCGGATCGCGCAGGAGAGCCACTCCGCAGCCCGGTTCCGGCCGGAGTGCGCACGAGCGGACGGCGAAACTATGGACAGCAGCACTATCGGATAGCTACAGTATCCGCATGAGGATGCGTGACGCCGTCGCCTGGCACCGCCCGCTGATGCTCGTCGGCGCGACGTGCGCCGCGCTCGTCCCGATCGGCGTGATCGGAATCCTGGCCGACCCCCGCACCCTGCTCGGCGCCCCGCTGTGGATGAAGCCGACGAAGTTCGCCGTCTCGATCGCGATCTTCTGCATCAGCTGGGCCTGGCTGTACGCGCAGGTCCGGGCGCGGCGTGGCCGGATCCGCGGCGTCCACCTGGCCGGCACCCTGGCGGCGGTGATGCTCGCGATCGAGATGGTGGTGATCGCCGTCCAGGCCGGGCGCGGCACCACCAGCCACTACAACGTGACCACCGCCCTGGACGCGGCGCTGTGGACGGTCATGGGCGTGTCCATCGTGGCGGCCTGGCTCGGCACCCTGTGGCTGTCCGGGGCGCTGTTCGCCGTGCGCGGCCTCGACCCGGCCCGGTCGCTCGCGATCCGGGCCGGTGCCGTGCTCGCGCTCGCCGGGATGGCGCTGGGCTTCCTGATGACGAGCCCCACCTCCGAGCAGCTCGCCGACTTCCGGGGCATCGCGGGCGCCCACACGGTCGGCCTGCCGGACGGTGGCCCCGGCCTGCCCGTCGTCGGCTGGAGCACGGTCGCCGGGGATCTGCGGGTCCCGCACTTCGTCGGCATGCACGCACTGCAGCTCCTGCCGCTGCTGCTCGTGGCGCTGGAGCTGGCGGCTGCGCGGGTCGCGGTGCTCCGGGACCCGCGGGTCCGCCGGGATCTCGTCGCGACGGCCGTGACCGGCTACGCGGGCCTGCTCGCGCTGGTCACCTGGCAGGCGCTGCGAGGGCAGCCGCTGCTCGCCCCGGACCCGTGGACGGCCGCGGCGTTCGGCGCGCTGGTCGTGGTCGTCGCCGGCGGAGCGGTGCTGTCCGTGCGCCGCACCCGCGAGCTGACCCCCGCAGGCTGACCGTCCGGGCCCGGCCGGCATGCCAGGCTGGGCGCCGTGGCCTCGATCATGCTGACCGCGATGCCGTTCGCCGGGCACATCCTCCCGGTGCGGGCGGTGGCGGCCGAGCTGGTCCGGCGCGGACACGACGTCCGCGCCTACACCGGTTCCGCCTACGTCGACGCGTTCGCCGCCGTCGGCGCGACCGGTGTCCCGTGGCGCGAGGCCCCGGACTTCGACGAGCGGAACTACGTCGCGACGTTCCCGCGGCTGCGCGACCGCAAGGGGTTCCGGCAGCTGGCGATCAACCTGCAGGACATGTTCGTGGCCACCGCGCCGGCACAGAGCCGAGACCTGCTCGCCGCGCACGCCCGCCGGCCGTGGGACGTGCTCGCCGGCGACCCGATGGCGCTCGGGACGCGGTTCGCCGCGGAGCACACGCGGTCGCCGTGGACCGGGCTGTCGCCGGTCCCGGTGATGGTCCCGTCCGCAAGCGGCCCGCCCGCCGGACTCGGCCTCGACCCCGGCCGCGGCCTGCCGGGCCGGGCCCGGGACGCGGTGCTTCGCGGGCTCGCGAGCGCCCTCGCCGTTCCGCTGAACCGCGCCTACCGGCGTGCCCGCGCGCAGGCGGGGCTCCGGCCGGACGGGCACACCGCGGCGACGATGTGGTACTCGTCCGAGCAGGTGATCGCCGCAGGGAGCCCCGCGCTGCACGGGTCGCCCGCGGTGCCCCCGGAGATCCGCTACGCCGGTGATCTGACCGATTCCGGCGTCCCGGGGCCGGAGGCGGCGCCGCCGTTCTGGTGGGACGACGTCGTCACCAGCCGGCGGCCGGTCGTCCACGTCACGCAGGGGACGGCGATCGTCGACCCGTCCGACCTGATCCTGCCGGCGATCGAGGCGCTGGCCAGCGAGGACGTGCTGGTGGTCGTCGGTACCGGGCACCGCACGCCGCCGCTGCCCCGGCCGCTGCCCGCGAACGTCCGGGCCGGCCCGATGCTGCCGTACGACGACCTGCTGCCCCGGACCTCCGTGATGATCACCAATGGCGGGTTCGGTGGTGTGCTGCGGGCGCTGCGGTACGGCGTCCCGCTGGTCGTGGCGGGCGGTGACCTGGACAAACCCGAGATCGCCTCCCGGGTCGCCCGGTCCGGCGCGGGGATCAACCTGCGGACCGGGACACCGCGGCCGGCGACGATCCGGGCGGCCCACCGGCGGATCGCGACCGACCCGTCGTTCCGAGCGGCGGCACGGCGGGTGGGCGCCGAGCTCACCGCGCTGGGCGGGACGCGGCGGGCCGCCGACCTGGTCGAGGCGCTGGTCCCCGATCGCGGTGAGCGCGGCACGCGCTGATGGAGGTGGAACGCGTGACGTCCCGTCGCCGGGCGGTGGCCGCGGTCGCGGCCGGCGGTGTGCTGGGCGCCGAGGCCCGCTACCTGCTGAGCTCGGCGTTCCCGGCACCGCCCGGTGGGTGGCCGTGGACGACGTTCTGGATCAACATCACCGGCTGCCTGCTGATCGGGGTGCTCTACACGGTGCTGGCCGAGGTCGCCGCGCGCCCGCATCCGCTGGCGCGCCCGCTGCTGGGCGCCGGCATGCTGGGTGGTTACACGACGTTCTCGGCATGGTCGGTGGAGACGGTGCAGCTGCTCGACGGGGGCGCCTACGGCACCGCGGTGGGGTACGCGCTGGTCTCGCCGCTCGCCGCCGTGCTCGCCTGCGCGGGCGGGGTCGCGGTCACCCGCAGGATCGGGCGGACGGCGTGACGGCCTGGTCGGTCCTGCTGGTCGGGCTGGGCGCGGCCGTGGGGGCGCCGCTGCGGGTGCTGGCCGACGCCGTGGCGCGGGCCCGGTTCGGACCGGCGTTCCCGTGGGGCACGTTCGCGGTGAACGTCGCGGGCTCGCTGGTCCTGGGTGCGCTCACGGGGGCGAGCGCGGTGCTGCCCGCGGGAGTCGCGGCGCTGCTCGGCACCGGGTTCTGCGGGGCGCTGACGACGTACAGCACCTTCGGCCACGAGCTGGTGGCCCTGGCGGAGCGGCGGGCCGGGAGCGCGGCCGTCGTGTACCTGCTGGGCAGTGTCGTGACCGGGATCCTGGCGGCGGCGACCGGGTGGTTCCTGGTGCGCCTGGCCCTCTGACGGACGGATGAGAGAGGTGGCCAGGGGCGGGGTCGAACCGCCGACCTTCCGCTTTTCAGGCGGACGCTCGTACCAACTGAGCTACCTGGCCCCGGCTCCCGGAGGAACTCCGGGGACGTGGAGCGACCCAGACGGGACTCGAACCCGCGACCTTCGCCGTGACAGGGCGACGCGCTAACCAACTGCGCCACTGGGCCTTGCTCTGCGGCCACCATCGTAGCCGATGACCTCCGCGGTACCCCCAACGGGATTCGAACCCGCGCTGCCGCCTTGAAAGGGCGGAGTCCTAGGCCGCTAGACGATGGGGGCTTGGACTGACCCGGGGGCTCGTCCTTCCCTCAACGGCTGTCCGTTGGGAGCGGTGAAACCATACGACACGGCCGCGGCGGCCCGCGCAGGCACCCCCCTGTTCCGGCGTCGCAGCAGGCCAGAGGGGCGCGCGGGGATCAGCGCGCGACGGGCGGCGGCTGGTCCGGGTTGCCGGAGATCAGCCCGAGCATGTCGAGCAGCTCGCGCAGGTCCGCGGAGTCCGCGGAGTTCTCCGCCACGACGAGCCGGGCCCGCTGGACCTGCTCGTCGGACACCTTGAACGCGTCCGCCGCGTTCCGCGGCGCCGGGATGGACCCGGTGTCGTCGGTCGTGCGCCTCGCGCCGATGGTCATGAGGCCTCCCCGTAGGCCGTCAGGGCTCCGTCCCTGGCGCTCCCGGGCCCCGGCGTCCCGGGTGGGACGCGCCGCGGTTCCGGTTCCGCCGGTACCGCCACGTGCTGTGGCCGTGACCAAGACGTTACCCATCGTGCGTGGCCGCTGCACGCCCCTTCCCGGGTGACGAGATCGCCAGGGCGACGCTCACTCCGTGCACGGTGTGCCGGAGAGTTCCTCCACCGGTGTCACCGCCGCGACCGCCCGGTACCCCGCCGCGGACGGGTGCAGGCCGTCACCGGAGTCGTACTCGGGGCGCAGCCGCCGGGGGTCACCCGGATCGGCGAGTGCCGTGGCGGCGTCGACCACCCCGTCGGCGTACCGGGGGCCGTCCGCGCGGAGCCACGCGTTGACGCGGTCGCGGGCCGCGGCCGTCGCCCGCGTGCCGTGCTCCCCCGCCGCGGCGGGCGGGATCGTCGTCAGGAACACCCGCAGCCCGGAGGCCCGGGCCCGCTGGGCGAAGGCCTGGATCCCGGCGATCAGCTCGTCCGGGCCCGCGCCCGCGGCGAGATCGTTCGTGCCCGCCAGCAGCAGCACGTCACGTACCCCGGCCACGCCGGTGACGTCGGTGTCGAACCGGGTCAGCGGCGCGTCCCCGGCGCCCGGCGGGTCGTCCTGCAGCAGGCGGTTGCGGGACAGCCCCGCGTTGAGCACGGTCACGCCCCGATCCCCGGCCGCCGGGTCGAACCTCGCCGCGATCTGGTCCGTGAGGCGGTCGTCACGGTCCGGGGTGCTGCCGACGCCGTCGACCAGCGAGTCCCCGATCACGAGCAGCCCGCCGCGCGGGCGCGGCGCGTGCACCTCGAGCCCGGCCAGCACCGGCCACGACTGCAGGGTGGTGCCGAAGCCCACCGGCCCCGGCGTGCCGGTGCGGTCGCCGGCTCCGGACAGCCACGCCGTTCGCATCGCGACCGGGTGCGAGCTGACCGTCTCCGGCACCTCGGTGAGGAACAGGCTGACGGTGACCAGCACCCCGGCGTCGACGGGGACCGGCAGCGGATCGGTCATGACCTCGGCGCCCGGCGGCAGCACCACGTCCGGGCGCCCGCCGGTGTGCACCGGCCGCGGCACCTCGCCGGGCGCGCGGGCCAGGGCGACCGCGCCGAGGTGCAGCGGACCGTCGCCGTGCCGGTTGGACAGCCGCAGCCGGACCGGGTCGCCGGACGCCTGCGGGCGCACCACCATCCGCAGTGTCCGGCCGGCGAGCTGGTCACCGGGCACCGCCTGCTGGGCGGCGTGCCAGGCGGCCGTCCAGGCCGGGGCGCAGCCGGACGCCCACGCCGCTGCCGGCAACCCACGGCCACATCCGGCGAACGCGAGCCCGGCCACCAGCGTCACCAGCACCGCGAGCGCCGCCGCGGTACGCCGCCGGACATGGGGCCGCACGCGCACCGCCTCCCGTCCCTCCGTGCCCGTCCGGAGGTCGGCCGGGTCCCGCCACCGGCTCCGTCGAACGGCGACCCGATCACGTTAGGTGCATCGCAGGTCACCCTGCGACGACACGCGTCCGGGCGGCGACGAGCGGCCTGGCGGGCGAGCCGAACCGAGGCTTGCCCAGAGCGTTCGCTGTCGCTAACGTTAGCGGCCACGAACAGAAGGATGGAAGGTGAGGATCATGGGCTGTCCGGTCGCGTTCTTCGAGATCACCAGTAATGATCATGAGCGGGCGCAGCGGTTCTACGCCGACCTGTTCGGCTGGCAGGTCGCAGCGGACCCGGCGATGGGCGGGTACGGGCTGGTCGACACCGGCGCGGGCGAGTCGGCGGTCGGCGGCGGTATCGGCCCCTCCGAGGAGCCCGGCGACACCGGGGTCAAGATCTACATGCGGGTCGACGACCTGGACGACGCCCTGTCCCGGGCCGAGCGGCTCGGCGGGCGGCGCCTGGTGGAACCGACCGACCTGCCCGGTGACTACGGGCGTTTCGCCGTGGCCGCCGACCCGGACGGCAACCCGATCGGGTTGTGGACCTGACCCGGACCGCCGACATGCCGGAGGACCCCCGCCCCGAGGAGCGGCCCGGCGCCGGCTCGCCCTCGGAGACCGCGACCGACGAGGTGCTGCGCGCACTCGCCGAGCCGCGGCGCCGCGCGATCCTGCGCCTGGTCGCCCAGGACGAGCTCGCCGCCGGGGAGATCGCCGGTGCGTTCGCCGTGACCCGCCCCGCGATCAGCCAGCACCTGACCGTGCTCAAGAACGCCGGGCTGCTCAGCGAACGCCGGGCGGGCACCCGGCGCCTCTACCGCGCCCGCCCGGAGGGCCTCGACGGTCTGCGCGCGTTCCTGGACGAGATGTGGTCGTCGTCCCTGGACGTCGCGCGCCGCCTCGTCGAAGCCGACCGCGGCCTCCGGGACGACCGGCGTGCCGCCGGCGGGTGACCGGCAGGCCACCCACGAAACGCGCGGCGACCCCGCCGAGCCCGGACCCGCGTCCGTGACCACCTCGCCACCGCCCCGGAGGACCCGATGACCGCAGGGACCGGACCCCGCCACCACCGCGAACCGGTGACGACGCTGCAGCGCCCACCCGTGCGTCGCTCCACCCTGGTCCGCAGCGACCGGGCGCACACCTTCGAGGTGTTCGTGGCCACCATCGGCGCGTGGTGGCCGGTGCTGCCCTACTCCGCGGGCCGCGAGCGGGTCCGTGACGTCGTCGTCGAGGCCCGTCCCGGCGGGCGCGTCCACGAGACGTGGGACGACGGCACCACCGTCGTCTGGGGTGAGCTGCTGGTCTGGGATCCGCCGCACCGGTTCGTGATGACGTGGACGGCGACCCCCGCACCCACCGAGGTCGAGCTCACCTTCGCCGCCCTCGGCCCGGCCCTCACCCGGGTGGAGGTGTGCCATCGCGGCTGGGAGGCGCTGTCCGAGGCCCAGCTCACCGAGGACTGCGCCCAGCCCGGCGGCTACACGTCCGGCGCCTACGGCCGTGGCTGGTCCCACATCCTCGGCTGCTTCACGACGGCCGCCGAGGCCTGCGGCGACCGGACGACGTCCGCACCGACGGCCCGGGAGGCCTCATGTCCGAGAAGCTCGTCTTCGCCTACACCCTGACCCCGCCGCGTCCCACCTTCGCCACGGACATGACCGAGCACGAGGCGTCGGTGATGGCCGAGCACGCCGGCTACTGGACCACGCTCCGCGATCAGGGCACCGCAGTGGCGTTCGGCCCGGTCCTCGACCCCGCCGGGCACTGGGGGCTGGCCGTGGTCGAGGCCGGATCGGACGCCGAGATCGACCGGATCCGCGCCGGCGACCCGGCGGTCGTCGCGGGGATCGGAACCGTCGCGGTCCACCCGATGCCGGGCGCGATCGTGCGGCTCCCGCACACCGCCTGACCTCCCGGGCGGTGTCCGCGGCGACCGGGACGCGGATTCCCCGGGCACGGCCTAGGGTCGGGGCCACCACGACGGCGGCCGGCGCGGGCCGCCCGGGAACGAGGGAGGGGCCGGTGGCCGGCTACGAGGAGATCTTCCGATCCAGCGTCGAGGACCGCGAGGGATTCTGGCTCCGCGCGGCGGGTGCCCTGGACTGGCACGTCGCGCCGAGCACCGCCCTGGACGACGCGAACCCGCCGTTCCACCGGTGGTTCCCGGACGGCGAGCTCAACGTCGCGCACAACGCACTGGACCGGCACGTCGACGCCGGCCGCGGCGACCGGCCCGCCCTCGTCTACGACTCGCCGGTCACCGGCACGAAGCGGACCTACACCTACGCGCAGCTGCGTGACGAGGTCGCGACGTTCGCGGGCGCGCTCCGCGAGCTGGGTGTGGGTACCGGCGACCGGGTCGTGATCTACATGCCGATGGTCCCCGAGGCCGCGATCGCGATGCTGGCCTGTGCCCGGCTGGGCGCGGTCCACTCGGTCGTCTTCGGCGGGTTCGCCGCGAACGAGCTCGCGGTCCGCATCGACGACGCCGCCCCGACCGTGGTCGTCTCGGCGTCCTGCGGCATCGAGGGCAAGCGGGTCATCGAGTACAAGCCGCTGCTCGACCGGGCGATCGAGCTGTCGTCGCACAAGCCCGAGCGCCAGGTCATCCTGCAGCGCCCGCAGGCCGAGGCGGCGATGGGCCCGAACGACGTCGACTGGGCGTCCGCGGTGGCGTCCGCGCGTCCGGCCGACCCGGTGCCGGTCAGGAGCACCGACCCGCTGTACGTGCTCTACACCTCCGGCACGACCGGCAAGCCCAAGGGCGTGGTCCGCGACTGCGGCGGCTACGCGACCGCGCTGGCCTGGTCCATGCCGAACATCTACGACGTCGGCGCCGGCGAGACGATCTTCACTGCCTCCGACGTGGGCTGGGTCGTCGGCCACTCCTACATCGTGTACGCGCCCCTGCTCGCCGGGGCGACGACGATCCTCTACGAGGGCAAGCCGGTCGGCACCCCGGACGCCGGCCAGTTCTGGCGGGTCGTGCAGGAGAACCGGGTGAAGTCGGTGTTCACCGCGCCGACCGCGTTCCGGGCGATCAAGAAGGAGGACCCGCACGGCGAGTTCCTGGCGCAGTACGACGTCTCGTCGCTGCAGTACCTGTTCCTCGCCGGCGAGCGCCTCGACCCGGAGACCTACCGGTGGGCGTCCGACCTGCTCGGCATCCCGGTGATCGACCACTGGTGGCAGACCGAGACCGGCTGGCCGGTCGCGGCGAACCCGGCCGGCATCGAGCTGCTGGAGATCAAGCCGGGCTCGCCGACCCGCCCCATGCCCGGCTGGGACATCCACGTCCTCGACGAGGCCGGCCGGGCCTGCGAGCCCGGCGTCGACGGCGCCATCGTCGCGAAGCTGCCGCTGCCCCCGGGCGCGTTCCCGACCCTGTGGAACGACGACGAGCGCTTCCTGAACTCCTACATGAAGGCCTTCGACGGCTACTACCTCACCGGCGACGGCGGCCACCTCGACACCGACGGCTACCTGTTCGTCATGGGCCGCACCGACGACGTCATCAACGTCGCCGGGCACCGCCTGTCCACCGGGGGGATGGAGGAGGTCCTCGCCTCGCACCCGGACGTCGCCGAGTGCGCGGTGATCGGGGTCTCCGACACCATGAAGGGCCAGGTCCCGCGCGGGTTCGTCGTGCTCAAGGCGGGCGTCGACACCGCGGCCGAGGGCTACGAGGAGCGGCTGCGCGACGAGCTCGTCGCGCTGGTCCGGGAGCGGATCGGCGCCGTCGCCTCGCTGAAGGACGTCGCGATCGTCCCCGCCCTGCCCAAGACCCGCTCCGGCAAGATCCTGCGCAAGACCATGCGCGGCATCGCCGACGGCCACGACGAGCCCGTCCCGTCCACCATCGACGACCCGGCCGTCCTCGACACCCTCCGCCCGGTGCTCCGCCGGGAGTGACGACCGGCGCCCCGGCCGGATCGCCGATCCGGCCGGGGCGTCCCTTCGGGTGGTCCGCGCGGGCCAACCTTGACCCCCGCCGATCCTCCCGGTAACGGCGCGCCGCCACCGGTCGATGACCCGACGACGGCCGCAGCCGCTCCCCGGCGCTCCCCCCGTGCGGTCGTGGACCCCGTGGAGGTTCGTCATGGACGGAACCCGCATGCGGCTGGTGGCGCTCACCGCCCCGCTCGCCCTCGGCGCGGTGCTCGGTGTCGCCGCGCTGCTGGAGCCCCCGGCCGACCCGCCGATCCGGGACGACGGCGAGGCCGCCCCCGCCAGCACCCGCGGCCCCGCGGTGACCGCGTCCGCGGTGCTCGGGTACCCGCGGACCACACCCCCGCCGGCCCCGCTGGAGCAGGCCCACACCGCGCTCGCGCCCGCCCCGCTCCCGGAGCCGGTCGAGACCGCCGACGCCCGCTGACCCCTTGATGTAGGCCAGCATAACCGCAGGTCAGGGCATCCTCAGTCGTGCGAGAGTGCCCGCACAGGAGCACCATGGCCCCATGAAGGTCATCGTGGATTTCGACCGCTGCGAGAGCAACGCGGTGTGCATGGGTATCGCGCCCGAGGTCTTCGAGGTGCGCGACGACGACTACCTCTACATCCTCGACGAGAACCCGCCGGAGGCGCTCCGGCCGAAGATCGAGGAAGCGGTGCGGAGCTGCCCCAAGGCCGCGATCACGCTCGAGGGCTGAGCGGCCGGTTGCCGGGGCGACCTCCGGCGGAGAGGATCGCCCCGACGTACCGCCTGCGAAGGAGCCGCCCGTGACGCCCGCCCCGTCCCCCGCCGAGGTCTGGTCCACCCCGCTGACGCCGCTGGCCTTCCTCGGCCGGTCCGCGGACGTGTTCGCGGACAGGACGGCGATCGTCTACGGCGACCGACGCCACACGTACGCCGAGTTCGCCGGCGAGGCGACCCGGGTGGCGCACGCGCTGCGCGCCTCCGGGGTGGAGCCGGGTGACCGCGTCGCCTACCTGCTGCCGAACGTCCCGGAGATGCTGGTCGCGCACTTCGCGGTGCCGCTGGCCGGCGCGGTGCTGGTCGCGATCAACACACGGCTCTCTCCTGCGGAGGTCCGCTACATCCTCGACCACTCGGGCGCGAAGGTCCTGGTCGTCGACAACGTGCTCTACGAGACGGTCCGCCCGGTCGCCGCCGAGCTGAGGACGGTCCGGGAGATCGTCACCGTCACCGACCCGGCCGCCCCCGGGGACGGCACCGGCTCCGGCCTGTCCTACACCGACCTGCTCGCCCGCGGCTCGGACGACCCGCTGCCCTGGGCCGTGGCCGACGAGCGCGACACGATCACGATCAACTACACGTCCGGGACCACCGGCAACCCCAAGGGCGTCGAGTACCACCACCGCGGCGCCTACCTGAACTCGTTCGGCGAGATCGTCCACTCCACGCACACCGCGGACAGCGTCTACCTGTGGACGCTGCCGATGTTCCACTGCAACGGCTGGTGCACCCCGTGGGCGGTGACCGCGGTCGGCGGCACCCACGTCTGCCTGCGCGAGGTCCGCGGCGACGTCATCTGGCGGCTCATCACCGAGCACCGGGTGACCCACCTCAACGGTGCACCCACCGTCGTCACGACGATCATGAACGCACCCGAGGCCGTGACCCTGGACTACCCGCTGGTGATCACGACGGCGGGCGCGCCGCCCGCGCCGACGACCATCCTGCAGATGGAGCGGATGGGCTTCCGGATCGTGCACGTCTACGGCCTCACCGAGACCTACGGGCCGTACACCGTCAACCAGTACCAGCGTGCGTGGGACGGCCTCGACGCCGAGGAGCGCGCGCGGCTGCAGGCCCGCCAGGGCGTCGGGATGGTCTGCGCCGACCGGGTCCGCGTGGTCGACCAGCAGATGAACGACGTCCCGCGCGACGGCGTCACGATGGGCGAGATCGTGATGCGCGGCAACAACGTCATGAAGGGCTACTACCTCGACCCGGAGAAGACGGCCGAGGCGTTCGCCGGCGGCTGGTTCCACTCCGGTGACCTCGGCGTCGTGCACCCGGACGGCTACGTCGAGCTGCGCGACCGCGCGAAGGACGTCGTGATCTCCGGCGGGGAGAACATCTCCACGGTCGAGGTCGAGCAGGCGATCGTGTCGCACGACGCCGTGCTGGAGGCGGCCGTCGTCGGCGTCCCGGACGAGAAGTGGGGCGAGGTCTGCAAGGCGTTCGCGGTGCTCAAGCCGGGCCGCAGCGCCGAGCCGGGCGAGCTGATCGAGCACGTGAAGTCGCGGATCGCCCGGTACAAGGCACCGAAGTACGTCGACATCGTCGACGAGCTGCCGAAGACCTCCACCGGGAAGGTGCAGAAGTTCGAGCTGCGCGAGAAGGAGTGGGCGGGTCAGGGCGAGTCCCGCATCCGCGGATAGCTCACGTCCGCTCGTCCCGGGCCGCCCATTCGGTTAGCGTTGCTCAACATGAGCATCGCGACCGACCCCGTGGAGGCGACCGCCGCACCCTCGGCGTTCCGGGTCGCGGCCGGCGCCGTGACCGTGACCACGGTGTCGGTGCTGCCGGTGTTCCTCACCGGCGCGCTCGCCGTGCAGCTCTCGGCCGACCTGGGCTTCGACCCGGCCGGCCTCGGCCTGGTCGTGGCGCTCTACTTCGGCGTGAGTGCCCTGTGCTCGCTGCCGGTCGGCATGGTCGTCGAACGGGTCGGGGCCCGCCGGACCAGCCGGATCGCCGTGATCGGCGCGGCGGTGCTGATGGCCGCGCTCGCCGTCGGGGCCCGGTCGTACGGGTCGCTGGTGGCCCTGCTGCTGTGCGCGGCCTGGTGCAACGTGATGGGCCAGCTGTCGTCGAACCTGACGCTGGCCCGGTCGGTGCCCGAGCACCGGATGGGCCTCTCGTTCGGGGTCAAGCAGGCGGCCATCCCGGCCGCCACCCTGCTGGCGGGGCTCGCGGTGCCTGCGGTCGCGCTGACCGCAGGCTGGCGGTGGGCCTACGGGTTCGGCGCCGTCCTCGCGCTGGCGGCGCTGCTGGCCTGCCCGGCCGAGGACGCCGGCCCGCGGGGGCGGCCCGCAGCCGGCAACCGCGCGACGGCGGCACTCGGCGTGATCGGGGCGGCGTCCGGCCTGGCCGCGGGCACCGCGACCGCCCTCGGGATCTTCCTGGTCGCCTCGGCCGTCGAGCGGGGCGTGGCCCCCGGCCCGGCCGGGCTGGTCCTGACCTTCGGCAGCGTCGTGGGCCTGTCGGTCCGGCTGCTGCACGGCTGGCTGGCCGACCGTCGCGAACGGGCCCGCCGGAACGGCGACCGGCGCCGCGGGGGCGGGCACGTGGCCGTGGTCGCGGCCAGCCTCGCCGCCGGCGCGGCCGGGTTCGGCCTGCTCGCCCTCCCGGGGACGCCGGCACTGGTGCTCGGGGTGACCCTCGCGTTCGGGCTCGGCTGGGCCTGGCCCGGGCTGCTGCAGTTCGCGGTGGTGCGGCTGAACCCGTCGGCGCCGGCGGCGGCGACGTCGATCGTGCAGGTCGGCGTGTACGCCGGCGGGTTCGGTGGACCGGTCGTGTTCGGCTGGCTGGCGACGCACGCCGGCTTCCCGGTGGCCTGGACGGCGAGCGCGGGCGTGATGCTGGTCTCGGCGGTGCTGATGCTGGTCGGGCGCCGGATGCTCGTGGCGCACGCGCGCCGCGGTGCCGGGCCGGCCGGCGCGGTGTCACCGGCACCCGCGTCCTGACCCCAGCCGGTCGAGGAGCGCCATGGCGTCCGCCGGGGCGTGCACCTTCATGTCGTTGTCGAAGTAGCAGACCACGTCGCGTCCCTCGGCGGCCCAGCCGCGGATCCGGTCCGCCCAGGTGTCGAGCACGTCGGCGGTGTAGCCGCCCGCGTAGAGCTCGCCCTGGCCGTGCAGCCGGACGTACACCAGGTCCGTGGTGACCTCGTCGAACCAGGGCCAGGTCCCGGCCGAGTCCGACTGCACCAGCGCGACCCCGTGCTGGTGCAGCAACGCCGTGAACGCCGGGTCGCGGAACGACTCGTGCCGGGGCTCGACCGCGTGCCGCAGCGGCCGGTCGGCGTCGGTCTCGGTCAGCGCGCGGCCGTCGAGGCGCTCGTCGTGCCGGGCCGCGAGCCGCGCCGCCGCGCCCGTGGAATGCGGCAGGAGCTGCAGGAACGCCGCCGTCCGTTCGGCGTCGAAACGCATCCGCGGCGGCAGCTGCCACAGCACCGGGCCGAGCGCCGGTCCGAGACCGAGCAGGCCCGAGGCGAGGAAGTTCGCGACCGGGGTCTCCACGTCGCGCAGCTGCTTCAGGTGGGTCACGAACCGCGGGCCCTTCACCGCGAACACGAAGCCCTCCGGCACCTGCCGGGCCCAGGCCAGCCAGCTCTCCGGCCGCTGCAGCGAGTAGAACGAGCCGTTGATCTCGATCGAGGTGACCCGGCGCGACAGGTACTCCAGCTCGCGGCGCTGCACCAGCCCGCGCGGGTAGAACGTGCCGCGCCACGGCGGGTAGCGCCATCCCGACGTCCCGACCAGCACCCGGCCCGTCCGCATCGCCCCATCCTCCCGCCCCACCATCCCGCCCGCCTCAGCTCGCCCGCCCCCGCCCCGCCCCCGCCTCGCGCCCCCACCCGCATCACACTCATGGAGCTTTGGTCCTGTGCCACGGGACCAAAGCTCCATGAGTCCCAGGTCGGGTGCGACGATGCCCGGCATGAGCGATGCCGTCGTCGTCACCGGGGCCGCGGGTGCGCTGGGCCGCGCCGTCGTCGGGGAGTTCCGGGCCCGGAACCGGCCGGTCGCCGCGCTCGACCGGCCGGGCGCGGCGCTCGACGCGCTCGCCGCCGACGACGTGCACCCGATCGGGGTCGACCTCACCGCGCGGGACTCGGTCGCGGAGGCGTTCGCCCGGGTCGACGCGTTCGGCCTGGGCATCGACACCCTGGTCGCGGTCGCCGGGGGCTACGCCGGCGGCGGGCTCGCCGACGTCGACGAGGCCGGCCTGCACGAGCTGCTCGACACCAACCTGGCCTCCGTCGTGTGGGCCGCCCAGGCGGCCGCGCCGCGGATCGCCGGCGCGGGCGGTGGCGCGATCGTCACCGTGGGCGCGCGGACCGGGCTCACCGGACCGGCCCAGCTGCTGCACGGCACGACCAAGGCCGCCGTGCACCGCCTCACCGAGATCCTCGCCGACGAGCTGCGGCCGCAGCGGATCCGGGTGAACGCCGTCCTCCCCTCGGTGATCGACACCCCGGCGAACCGGACGTGGATGGACGCCGACGCGGCGGCCCGCGCCGTTTCGCCGGCCGCCATCGCGAAGGTCGTCGCGTTCCTGTCCGGGCCGGATGCCGCCCCGGTGTCCGGCGCGCTCGTCCCGGTCTACGGCGACAGCTGAGATCCTCCTGACAGGATGAGCGGCATGCGCACCCGACCGTTCCCCGCCCCGTGACCGAGCTCGCCCCGGCGGTGCGCCGGGTCCTGGACTGGCCGGTCGACCACGTCGCGGCCGCCGTCGTCGCCGCGGACGGGACCGTCCTGGCCGACGCCGGCGACACCGGCCGCGAGTTCCCGCTCGCCTCGGTCACCAAGCTGCTCTCGGCGTACGCCGTGCTGGTCGCGGTGGAGGAGGGCGCCCTCGGCTGGGACGACCCGGCCGGGCCGGAGGGCTCGACCGTGCGGCACCTGATCGCGCACACCTCCGGGCTGGCGTTCGACACCGACCGGGTGCAGGCCGCGCCCGGCGAGCGCCGGATCTACTCCAACACCGGGTTCGCAGTGCTCTCCGACGCCGTCGCCGACGCGACCGGCATCGGCTTCGCCGACTACCTGCACCAGGCGGTCTGCGAGCCGCTCGGCCTCACCCGCACCCGGCTGGAAGGCACGGCCGGGGCCGGCGCGGTGTCGACCGCGGACGATCTCGCCCGGTTCGCCGCCGAGCTGCAGGCCCCGGCGCTGCTGGACCCGCGCACCGTCGCCGAGGCCACCACCGTCGCCTACCCCGGCCTCGACGGCCTGCTCCCCGGCTACGGCCGGCAGAAGCCGAACGACTGGGGCCTCGGCATGGAGATCCGCGACGGCAAGTCCCCGCACTGGACGGGGCTGCGGTCCTCGCCGCGCACGTTCGGACACTTCGGGCAGTCGGGCACGTTCCTGTGGGTGGACCCGGAGGCGCGCGCGGCCGCCGTCGTCCTCACCGACCGGGACTTCGGCCAGTGGGCGATCGACGCGTGGACCCCGTGGACCGACGGCGTCCTGGACGCGCTCGCCCCCTGATCCCGCCCGCCCCCCCGATGGCACTCATGGCCCTTTGGCCCCGTGCCACGGGACTCAAGCTCCATGAGTGTGTTCCGGGGGGGGCGGGCGGGCGCGGGCGAAGCCGGCGAGCGGGGCGGGAATGATCCGCCCGGCGGCGCTGTTGGAGGGACTGTCCGAGCCGGGTGCCCCGAGTCCCCGGGCCGCATCAGATAACCGCCGCCGCGGAATACCGTCCGGCTGGAGCCGCGGTGTGCCCCTCGCCGCGAGGCGACCGGCGCCCGGTTCGGACACCCTTGCGTGATATCCGATTGCCCCCGCCCGCGACGCCGATCACCATGGTCGGCGTCCGCGACACCCCGGACGACCAGGCACACTGAACGAACGATGTCCACCGATTCCGCCCCGTCCTCGAGCGACCGACCCGACCACGGGGCCGGCACGACCGGTCGGCGCCGACGTCCCCGTCGTCGCCGACCGGATTCTCGTCAGACCGACATCGACCCCACGACCAGCACGGACCAGGCCGCTGCGCAGGCCGCCCCCGGGACGGAGGGCGCCGCACGCGGCCTCCCGGCCCGCGATGCGCAGCGCCGACCGCGCCGCCGCGGGCCACGGGGCCGGAGCGCTGCCGTCACGGCGCCCGGCCCCGACCAGCCCGGCCGCCGCGGCCCCGACCGCGACGGCCCGGACGCCGCAGGCGCCGACCGTGGCGGCCCGGGTTCCGCACGCGGCGGCACGGCGCCCGGCACCGACAACGCCGCGCCGCCACTCCCCCCGCTGGACGACGCCGAGCTGGCCGCCCTCCGCGAGCGGATCGGTGCGCTCGGCCCGGCCGAGGCCGACCGGCTGCGCCGCCGGCTCGACCGCGCCCGCGACGGCCGCGCCCAGCAGCGGGTCGCCGACGCGGTCGACGCCGCCGAGCGCCGGATCGCCCGCCGCCGGGCGGCGCTCCCCGCGATCTCCTACCCGGCGACGCTGCCGGTGTCGGCCCGCCGCGAGGAGATCGCGGAGGCCATCCGCGACAACCAGGTCGTGATCGTCGCCGGGGAGACCGGCTCGGGGAAGACGACCCAGCTGCCGAAGATCTGCCTGGAGCTCGGCCGCGGCGTGCACGGGATGATCGGCCACACCCAGCCGCGGCGGCTCGCCGCGCGCACGGTGGCCGCCCGGATCGCCGAGGAGCTGGGGGTCGAGCTCGGTGGGGCGGTCGGCTGGAAGGTCCGGTTCACCGACCAGGTCGGGGACTCGACCATGGTCAAGCTGATGACCGACGGGATCCTGCTGGCCGAGCTGGCCGGCGACAAGGACCTGCACCAGTACGACACGCTGATCATCGACGAGGCGCACGAGCGCAGCCTCAACATCGACTTCATCCTCGGCTACCTCACCCGGCTGCTGCCGCGCCGCCCGGACCTCAAGGTCGTCATCACCTCGGCGACGATCGACCCCGAGCGGTTCGCCCGGCATTTCGGCAGCGCCGACGACCGGCCGGCCCCGATCATCGAGGTCTCCGGCCGCACCTACCCGGTGGAGGTCCGGTACCGCCCGGTCGTCGACCCCGACGACCCGGACGCCGACCCGGACCGCCAGCTGGACGACGCGATCGGCGACGCCGTCGTCGAGCTGCAGCGCGAGGGCCCGGGTGACGTGCTCGTCTTCCTGCCCGGGGAACGGGAGATCCGCGAGGCGGCCGAGGTGCTCGAGCGGCGGAACCTCCCGAACACCGAGATCCTGCCGCTCTACGCCCGGCTCTCGACGGCCGAGCAGCAACGGGTCTGGCAGCCGCACACCGGCAACCGCGTGGTGCTCGCGACGAACGTCGCCGAGACGTCGCTGACCGTGCCGGGCATCCGGTACGTCGTCGACACCGGCACCGCCCGCATCTCCCGGTACTCCCGGCGGCTCAAGGTGCAGCGGTTGCCGATCGAGAAGATCTCCCAGGCGTCGGCGAACCAGCGGGCCGGCCGCTGCGGGCGCACCTCCGACGGCATCGCGATCCGGCTCTACGCAGAGGACGACTTCGACGCCCGCCCCGAGTTCACCGACCCGGAGATCCTGCGGACCAACCTCGCCGCCGTGGTCCTGCAGATGATCGCGCTGGACCTGGGCGAGATCTCCGAGTTCCCGTTCGTCGAGCCGCCGGACCGGCGCGCCGTCGCCGACGGCCTCGACCTGCTGCACGAGCTCGGCGCGCTCCGGCCGGACCGGCGCTCGCTGACCCCGGTGGGCCACGCGCTGTCCCGGCTGCCGGTGGACCCGCGGCTGGGCCGGATGCTGGTGGAGGCCCACCGGAACGGCTGCCTGCGCGAGGTGCTGGTCATCGCGGCCGCGCTGTCCGTGCAGGACCCGCGCGAGCGCCCCGCCGAGCAGCGCCAGGCCGCCGACGACCGGCACCGCCGGTTCGCGGTCGACGGCTCGGACTTCCTGGCCCACCTGCGGCTCTGGGACCACCTGGCCGAGCGCCGCGAGGCGCTGACCGGCAACAAGTTCCGCCGCGAGCTGCGCGAGGACTTCCTGCACTACCTGCGGGTGCGCGAGTGGTGGGACCTGCACGGCCAGCTCCGACAGGCAGCCCGGTCGGCCGGCATGGATCTCAACGAGAAGAACCCGGACTGGGCCGCGCACGCCGACCGGATCCACCAGTCCGTCCTGGCCGGGCTGCTCTCCCAGGTCGGCATGCAGGACCCGCTCACCGAGAAGGGTGAGAAGAAGGCCGGCAAGGAACGCAAGGGACCCCGGGAGTACCTCGGCGCCCGCGGCGCCCGGTTCGCGCTGTGGCCCGGATCGGGCATCGCGAGGAAGCCGCCCCGCTGGGTGATGGCCGCCGAGCTCGTGGAGACGACGCGGCTGTGGGCGCGGACCGTCGCGCCGGTCCAGCCGGACTGGATCGAGCCGCTGGCCGCGCATCTCGTCAAGCGGACGTATTCGGAGCCGCGCTGGTCACGCAAGCGCGCCGCCGCCGTCGCCACCGAGCGGGTCACCCTGCACGGGCTGCCGCTGGTCGCGGACCGCACCGTCGCCTACGGCACGATCGACCCCGAGGTGAGCCGGGACCTGTTCCTGCGGCACGCCCTCGTCGAGGGCGACTGGGACACCCGGCACGCGTTCTTCCACGCCAACCGCGAGCTGCTCGACGACGTCGAGGAGCTCGAGCACCGCGCCCGCCGGCGCGACCTCGTGGTCGACGAGGACACCCTGTTCGCGTTCTACGACGAGCGCGTCCCCGCCTCCGTGGTGTCCGGCAAGCATTTCGACACCTGGTGGAAGAAGGAGTCGAAGCGCAACCCGGAGCTGCTCACCTACACCGAGGACCTGCTCGCCACCGAGGCCGCCAGACGGATCGACCGCGCCCAGTACCCGGACCACGTCGACGCCGGCGGCCTGACGCTGCCGCTGTCCTACGCGTTCGAGCCGGGCCACCACACCGACGGCGTCACCGTCGACGTGCCGGTGGCCGCGCTGCACCAGGTCGACCCGACGCCGTTCACCTGGCAGGTGCCCGGGCTGCGCGAGGAGCTGGTGACGGCCCTGATCAGGACGCTGCCGCGGACGCTGCGGCGCAACTTCTCCCCCGCACCCGACCACGCCCGCGCGGTGCTGGCCCGGCTCCGCGACGACACCGGCGAGCCGCTGCTCGACGGCCTGGAACGCGAGCTCGGCCGGATGCGCAACGTGGAGATCCGCCGCGAGGACTGGGAGCTGGAGCGGCTGCCCGAGCACCTGACCGTCACGTTCCGGGTGCTGGACGAGTCCGGTGCCGAGCTGGCCCGCGACACCGACCTCGACCGGCTGCGCCGGCAGCTGGCCCCGAAGGTCCGCGAGGAGCTGGCCGCGGCCGGCACCGAGGTCGAGGCCACCGCGCTGACCTCGTGGACGATCGGCGAGCTGCCCCGCGAGCTGCCGATCCGGCGCGGGGAGCACGTCGTCACCGGTTACCCGGGGCTGCGGGACCGGGGCCGCACCGTGGACGTCCGCGTGTACGCGACGGCCGCCGAGCGGGACCCCGCGCACCACCGGGGCGCGCGCCGGCTGCTGATGCTGAACGCGCCGAACCCCGGCAAGCAGGTGCAGCGCGGCCTCGACAACCGGGCCCGCCTCGCGCTGTCACGCAACCCGCACGGCTCGCTGGACGCGCTGCTCGACGACTGCACGACCGCCGCCGCCGACCACCTGGTCCGGCGCGGCGGCGGGGCACCGTACGACGAGGCGCAGTACCTCCGGCTCGCCGAGCTGCTCCGGATGCGGCTGCCCGCGACGACGCTGCAGGTCCTCGACGCCGTCCGCGGTGTGCTGGAGGACTGGCACCGGGTCGGGGCGAAGCTGGCCGACCTGCGCGGACCGGCCACCCGGGACGGCGCCGCGGACGTGAAGGTGATCATGGAACGGCTGGTCGGGCCGGGCTTCGTGACCGCGGCCGGGGCGACCCGGCTCGGTGACCTGCGGCGCTACCTCCAGGCGCTCGGGCTCCGGCTGGACAAGCTGCACGCCGATCCCGGCCGCGACGCCCGGTGGACCGCGGAGATGGCGCCGGTCGAGGCCGAGTACCGCGCCCTGCTGGCCGGGTTGCCCGAGGGCGTCGAGCCGTCGCCCGCGCTGTGCGAGATCGGCTGGATGATCGAGGAGCTCCGGGTCTCGCTGTACGCCCACCCGATGAAGACCCGGCACCCGATCTCCGTCCGCCGGGTGGAGCGGGCGATCGACGAGCTGCCACCGCCCGCCTGATACCGCCCTCGAGCCGGCGCGAGTCACGCGGGTCGAGCCGGCGCGACACTGTCGGGGGTCGCCGCCACACTCGACCCATGAGCACCGACGCACCCATCGCCAGGTTCGCCCTCGCCGCCCTCGACTGCCCGGACCCGCTGGAGCTGGCCCGCTTCTACTCCCGGATCACCGGCTGGCCGGTCGCCGAGCAGACCCACGACGGCTGGGTCGAGCTCGACACCGGAGGGTCCGGCGCGACGCTGGCCTTCCAGCGGATCTCCGAGGGCACCTACACGCCCCCGGAGTGGCCGGGCCAGGAGCACCCCCAGCGGGTGCACTTCGACTTCGACGTCCCGGATCTCGACGCCGGCGAGGCCGCCGTGCTCGAGGTCGGGGCGCGCAAGCACGAGACCCAGCCGGCCCCGGACAGCTTCCGGGTGTTCCTCGACCCGCTGGGCCACCCGTTCTGCCTGGTCCAGGGATGACGGGTCACAGCTCGCGCGGGCCGGGCCGGTCCCCGCCGAACCGGCGGGCGAGGTCGGCCCGGATCCGCCGGTCGGACCGTTCCTCCAGCCACCGGCGCCCGCGCCGGGTCCGCGCCACCAGCGCGACCTCGGCGACGTTGCGCACCACCTGGGCCGGCACCGCCCAGGGCAGCGCGACCGGGAGCCCGAGGTCGCGCACGCCCTCGGCGCGCAGGAACAGGCGCAGCAGGCTGAGCAGCCGCCGCCGCTCCCACGCGCCGCGGAGCCGGTCGAGGCGGCCGCCGGTGCGCTCGTCCCGCAGGCCGTCGACCAGCGCCCCGGCCAGCCGCGCCCCGTTCGGCGTCACGTCGCCCTGGGCCAGCAGCACGTGGTGGTTGAACGCGTTCTGCGCGCGTTCGGTGTCGAACAGCCAGTCCTCGTCGACGCCCATCAGCCACCCGACGTAGCGCCAGAGGTGCATGATCGCGTCCGACTCGGCCCGGGAGACGTACCGGCCGAGCAGGCGGCACCCGAGGATCGCGGTGCTGTTGAACAGGCCGAGCGTCGCGGCGAGGTCCGACCGGTTGATCGGCAGCCCGTGGGTGGTGACGTCGTAGCGGTCGCCGCGCTCGTAGCGGTCGGCGACGAGCGCGTGCATCGCCCGCACGTGCAGGGTCGCCCGCCACCCGTCGGCGCCGGGCTCCATGCCACCGGGCCGGCTCACGGCGAACGCCCACGCCTGCGTCTCGCCGAGCCGTCGCATCGCGCCGCGCCCGGTCAGCCCGCCGGTCCGCACGAGCAGCTCGGTGGGCCCGCCGTAGCGGTAACCGCCGATCAGGGACAGGCCCAGCAGGGTGTCGTCCCGGCTGCGTCCCAGCCGCCGGTACGCCCGCGCGCCGCGCTCGAGCAGGTCCCGGTCGAGCCACTCCGGGTCCGGGGTGACGGCGGCGAGGAACTCCCGCAGCGCGGCGGGACCGCCGTCCGGGGCCGTCCCCCCGGCGAGCGCCCGGTGGAACGCGCGCATCGTCACCCGCTCCGGGTCACCGGCGTCCCGGCCCATCGACCGGGCCAGCCGGGCACCGGTCTCGTCCCGCACCAGCATCCGGCGGCCGATCTCGTCGAGCAGGCCCGGATCGGGTGCGCCGACCCGGGCCACCAGGCCGAGCGGGCGCGCGATCCGGGCCGCGCGGCGCGGCGAGCTGCGGAAACGTCGCGGGTGGGCCGGCGCGACGGGGATCTCTGCCACCATGGCCGGATGCTGACACGAGTCATGACTCGCGTTCAACGCGCGTTCGGGAGCCCGGGGTGAGCGGCCGGCGACGGCAGCCCCGGCAGGAGCGGTCGCGGCGCATGGTGGAACGGATCGTCGAGGCCGGCCGGGACGTCCTGGTCGCGCGCGGGTACGACGGCGCCTCGACCAATCGGATCGCGGCCGCGGCCGGCATCTCCCCCGGCTCGCTCTACCAGTACTTCCCGGACAAGGAGGCCGTGCTGGCCGAGGTGCTCGACCGCTACCTGGACGCGATGGAGGCTCGCGTCTCGCGCGCGTTCCTGGACGTGCTCGGCGGTGGGGTGCCGGCCGGGAGCACGGCGCCCGTGGTCCGCGCGACCCTCGACGCGCTGCTCGACGCGTTCGCCGAGGAGCCCGACCTGCTCCGCGTGATCGTCGACCAGCTGCCCCGCTCCCCCGGTGGCCGCCGGGCGGCCTTCGCCCACCGGATCGACGACCTCGTGGCCACGGTCCTGCTCACCCGCGGCGCGGCGGGCGCGGACACCGCGCGCGCGGCGGCCTGGACGGTCGTGCGCACCGTCGAGCACCTGACCACCGGCTTCGTGCTGGAGCGCCCGGGGTTCGGCCGGGACGTCGTCGTCGACGAGCTGACCGCGCTGGTCTCCGGCTACCTCGACACCCGGCACGGCGGCCTGGTCGCCGCCGACGGGCCGTCCTGACCGGGCTCGGTCGGCAGTCCGGCCGCCGCCCACGCCCGGAACCCGCCGTCGAGGTCGGTGGCCCGGTGCAGGCCGAGATCCTGCAGGGACGCCGCGGCCAGGCTGGAGCTGTAGCCCTCGGAGCAGAACAGCACCCAGGTGGCGTCGTGGTCGGTCGCCTGCGGGATGCGGGCGTCCGAGGCGGGGTCGAGCCGCCACTCCAGGTGGTTGCGCTCGATCACCAGGGCTCCGGGGATCGCGCCCTCCTCGACCCGCTGCCAGCCCGGTCGGGTGTCCACCAGGTGCGCGCCGGCGGCGACCAGCGCCGCGGCCCGGTGCGGACCCGGCCGGTCCAGCCGGGCACGCGCGGCGACGAGCAGGTCGGCGACACTCGCCCGACCCGGGTCGGTGACGCTCATCCCGCCCCCTGCCCGGGTGCGACGAGCTCGGTGCGGGTGCGGCGCAGCCGCCGGTGCCCGGCCGTCCCCGGCGCCTCCTCCACGTCGTAGTACGACATCGCCGACAGCGGCGGCGAGTAGGCGTGCACGCTGACCGCGGCGTCCTCCGCGGTGTTCGCGACGTCGTGCACGTGCCCGAGCGGGAACCCGGCGCCGCGGCCGTGCCGCAGGGTGCGGGTCCGCAGGCCGGTCGGCCCGCTCCAGCGGCGCTCGGTCAGCGTCCCGGACACGACGGTCAGCGCCCCGATCGAGCCGGCGTGGTCGTGCAGTTCGGCGATCTGCCCGGTGGCCCAGCTGATCAGCCAGACGTCGACGAGGCCGTCGCTGAGCAGCAGCCGGTGCCAGCGGCGTACCGGGTCGACGACGATCTCGTGCCGGCCGGCGCGGACCTCGGCCGCGATCTCGCGGGTCAGCTCCTGCAGGTCGTCGAGGTCGTACGGGGTGGGGGCGGCCACCGGCCGGGCGTGGACCGGGGCAGGGCGCGAGCGGGCAGGACGGGACGCATGGGCGGGCGCGGACACGGTGGTACTCCAGGGACGGTCGGGTGAGCGGGGCCGGTTTCCTCAGCTCGCGCGACAGCCCTGGTCGAAGTGGTCGGCGCGACGGGTGCCCCAGAGGGGTCCGAGGGCCGCCGCCTGACTCATGCCGACGATGCCACCACAGGGCGACACAGCGGTTCAACTCCGCGTCCGGCCCCCGGGAGCGGGCCGGCCGTGTCCGGACAACCTGGCTCGGACCGGCGTGGCCGGCACCGGACGTTCAGCCCTCGTCGGACATCCCGATCACGGTGTCCAGCCCGGCCAGCACGAGCGAGCGCCGGGCCTGGCTCCCGCTCGGGGCGACGAGGGTCAGCGGGACGCCCTCGGCCCGCATCCGGCGGGCCGCCTCGGACAGCAGCGCGATCCCGGCGCTGCTGACGAACGCGTCCGACGCCAGGTTCAGCGTGACCGGCAGGCCGCGGGCGAGGTGCTCCATGAGCGGCCCGCGGACCGACGCGACGCCCTCGAGGTCCAGGTCCCCGACGATCGTGAGCCGCACCCCGTGCGCGTCCGGGGCGGCCCGCAGCCGGGTCGCGGCCGGCCGCGCGTCACCGTCCCCCGACGGCGCCGGCCGCGGACCGGACGGGGCCCCGGCGGGTTCCCGGTCGGGGCCGGGCTCCCCGGCGACGAACTCCACGGGCGGCCCGGCGCCGGGAGCGCCCACGTCGACCGGGGTGGCCGGCAGCCGGAACCGCACCGTGGTCCCCGAGTCCGAGGGCGCGATCTGCACGTCCTCGGCCAGCTCCCGGATCAGCGCGAGCCCGCGCCCGCGGTAGCCCGGGTCGGCGGGCGGGGGCCGCCAGCGGCCGTAGTCGGTCACCCGGGCCGCGACCGAGCCGTCGGCGACGACCGCGAGCTCCACGTCGATGCCGGGTCGCTCGGCCGCGCTGCCGTAGGCGTGCTCGATCGAGTTGGTGACCGCCTCGCCGACGGTCAGCTGCAGGTCGCTGACCGCGTCCGGGCCCATCCCGCAGGTGCTCGCCCAGCCGGCGACGGCCCGGCGCAGCGGCGCCAGCCGGGTCGGGTCGGGGTCGATGCCGACCCGCAGCGGCGGCGGCATCAGCCGGGCCACGACGACGACCGTGTCGTCGGGCACCGACACGCCCTCCGACATGCGGTTGAGCAGCGTGTCGGCCATGTCCCGGGGCTGGGACCCGGCGAGGTCGCCGAACGCATCGGCGAGCCGGGCCAGACCGTCGTCGATCACCTCGTCGCGGCGCTCGAACAGGCCGTCCGAGCACAGCAGGATGGTCTCCCCCGGTTCCATCCGCTCGGTGGCCTCGGCGAACGGCGGCCGGCCGGAGATGCCCAGCGGCACCCCGCGCCCGTCGGAGAGGGTGCGCACCCCGCCGGCACCGGCCACCAGCGGCGGCGGGTGCCCGGCGCTGGAGTAGCACAGCTCCCCGGTGCCGATGTCGATGGTCGCGATCGCGACCGTGCTCGCCGTCGCCCCGCGGACCCGCAGCGCGTACTGGTCGAGCTGTTCCAGCGCCCGGGCCGGGGACTGGCCGTTGACCAGGTTCGCGGCCACGGCGCTGCGCAGCTGCCCCATCACCGCCGCGGCGGCCGGGCCGCGCCCGACGACGTCCCCGACGACCAGCGCGACCACGCCGTCGTCGAGCTCCAGGACGTCGAACCAGTCGCCGCCGGCCTCCGTGCCCTGGGTCCCGGGCCGGTACCGGGTGGCCAGCGACAGCCGGTCGATGTCCGGCAGCTTCTGCGGCAGCAGGCTGCGCTGCAGCGTCACCGCGACCTCGTGCTCGGCCTGGTGCAGCTGCGCGCGCACGATCGCCTGCGCGCACTGGTTGGCCAGGGTCCGCACGAAGCTCTGCTGCTCCGGGCTGAACGACGGCTCGCGGGGGAACCGGAACCCGATCACGCCGATCGGCCGGGCGGCGACCATCAGCGGCACCGCGGTGTGCACCGGGTAGCGGCGCGCCGCCGAGAGGTCGTGCGCGTTCCAGACCGGTTCGCCGCTGGTCACCGCGAGCCGCAGCGGGTGGTTCCGGCTGGGGGTGCGCATGGGTGGGCCGTCCTCCGGCCAGCCTGCCTCGTCGAGCAGCGAGAGCCCGCCGTGGTCGTCGACGACCAGGACGGCCACCGCCTCCGCCCCGATCGAGCTGCGGCCGTGCTCGACGACGACCTCGGCCACCGATTCCAGGTCGGTCGCCCTGGCGAGCCCGGTGGCGACCGCCCCGAGCCGCTCGGCGAGCCGCCGCGCCTCGGTCTCGGCGTCCAGCATGGACGCCCGGTCCAGTGCCTGTGCCGCCAGCTCGGCGACCGCGGCCGCCGCCTCCTTGTCCGCCTCGGACAGCTTCCGCTCGGCGAGCATCGACACCGAGAGCACGCCCAGCGTCCGGCCGCCGGCGACCAGCGGGAGGTAGCCGGCGGCCTGCGCGTGCTCCGGGGCGACCCCGATCTGCGCCGGGTACCGGGCGGCCCACTCCCGCGCCGCGGTGAACCAGCGCGGCTCCCGGTCGGCGAGCACGTCGGCGAACACCATCGGCGCGTCCACCGCGATCCGGCCGGCGCGCTGCCACAGCTCCCGGTCCCAGCCGTGCCCGGTGAGTGCCTCCAGCCACGCCCCGCGGACCTCCCACAGGCCGGCGAAGTCGGCATCGAGCAGGTCGACGATGTGGTCGGCGGCGATGGCCGCGACCTCGCCGGCGGTGGCCGCCGCCGACATCTTCGCGGTCGCCCGGTGCAGCAGGCCGAGCCGCTGCGCGGAGGAACGTTCCTGCTCCAGCAGCCGCGCGTTGTCGACGGCGAGCCCGGCCCGGCGGCCGACCTCGGACAGCATGTCGAGGTCGTCGTCGGTGTAGGGCTCGCCCGGCTCGCTCCGGACGGCGGTCAGCACGGCGCTGGTCCGGCCGCGGGCCGGCAGCGGGACGATCATCGCCGAGCGGATCCGCAGCCGTTCCCAGGCGCGGCGCTGCGCCGCGGGGAGCCGGGCGAGCATCTCCTCGAGCCGCTGCTCGTCGACGATCTCGGGACGGTCGGACCCGTCACCGACCGGGACGAGCGGGACGAGCCGCCACAGCGACGGCTCGAGCGCGGACCGGGCAGCGGCCACCGCGAGCGTGCCGGCGTTCTCCTCGGGATCGGCGTCGTGCACGAGCGCGACGTCGGCCAGCCGGTCGTCGACGATCGCCCGGACGAGCTGGTCGGTCCGCCCGGTCCGGGTGATCTCCCGTTCCAGTGACTCGGCGACCTCGGAGTAGATGCGGTGCCGCCGCCGCTCCCGGTGCTGGACGTCGATGTCGAGGCAGCCGCCGACGTATCCGGCCGAGCGCTCGCCGTCCCGCACGGGGGCGCCGCGGTCGAGCACCCAGCGGTAGTGCCCGGACCGGTCGAGGAGCCGGTACTCGACCTCGAACGGGGCGTGCGCGCGGGCCGCCGCGGACGTCACCGTGCGGTAGCGCTCCCGGTCGTCGGGGTGGATGCGGCGGCGCCAGTCGTGCCCGAGCTCGCGCGACGGGTCCTCGGCGCCGGTGAAGTCCAGCCAGCCGCGGTTGACGAACAGCCGGTGCCCACCGGGGTCGTCCACCCAGATCAGCGCCGGGGTGGAGTCCGCCATGGCCCGGAACTGCAGCTCGGCGGCCCGCCGGACCCGGCCCAGCTGCAGGTGGTTCGCGACCCGGGCGAGCAGTTCCCGGGACGAGAACGGGCGGACCAGGTAGTCGTCGGCGCCGGCGGCGAACCCCTCGACGGCCGCTTCCTCCCCGGCGCGCGACGACAGCAGCACCACCGGCACCCCGACCGTGCGGGGGTCCGACCGCAGCGCCCGGAGCAGCTCGATGCCACCGCGCGGGGACGCGTCGTCACCCGCGTCGGGCCCGGCGGGCAGCGCGGCGTCGGCGACGACCAGGTCGGGCGGGTCGGTGCGGGCGGCCTCCAGGGCGGCGGCGCCGTCGGCGACCACCCGCACGGTCCACTCCTCGCTGAGCAGGTCGCTCAGGTAGCCGCGCATCTCGCGGTCGTCGTCGACGACGAGCAGCCGCTCGGAGGGCACGACGTTCAGGCCGTCGACGACCGAGCCGTCCACCGAGCGTCCGCGGCTCGCCGGGGCCTGCCGGGCTGCGGCGGACCCGTCCGGCGGGTCGGGCAGCCAGCGCAGCGCCTCGGCGACGTAGGGGCCGGCGAGCTGCGGCGTGGTGCGGGCCCCGACCCGTGCGCGCACGAGCCGGTCCGGGGGGAGGTGGGCGAAGCCGAGCGGGAGCCGCACGGTGAACGTGCTCCCCTCGTCGAGGGTGCTCGCGACGTCGATGCTCCCGCCGTGCATCCGGACGAGCTGGCGGATCAGGGGCAGGCCGAGCCCGCTGCCCTCCGCGCTCCGCCCGCGCCGGTGGCCCTGGCGGGAGAAGCGCTCGAAGACCAGGCCGATCTCGTCCTCGCCGATCCCGACCCCGGTGTCGGACACCCGCAGCACGACCTGCTCGCCGTCCTCGCGGAGCTGGACCGTCACCCCACCGTCCATCGTGTACTTGACGGCGTTGCTGAGCAGGTTGAGGACGATCTTCTCCCAGGCGTCCCGGTCGACCCAGACCGGCCGCCCTGCGGGCGGGCAGTCGACCTCCAGGGTGAGCCCGGCACGGTCCAGGACGGGCGCGAACGCCGCGACGATCTCCGCGGTGGTGGTGCCCAGCTCGGTCGGGGCGAACCAGCCTTCCTGCTTGCCCGACTGCAGCGCCGAGACGTCGAGCAGGCCGTCGACGAGCTTGAGCATCCGTTCCGCGTTGCGCTGGGCGAGCGCCGCGTCGGTGCGGACCCCCGTGTCGGAGTGCGTCCGCAGCCGTTCCAGCGGGCCCAGGACGAGCGTCAGCGGGTCGCGGAACCGGTCACCGAGCCGGGCGTAGTAGTCGGCGCGGGTCTGCTCGGCGGAGTGCAGGTCGTCGCGCCGGTCCCGCTCGCGGTCGTGCGCCAGCGCGGTGCCGAGGACCGCCTCGACGTGCCCGACGACCAGCCGCAGGAACGAGCGGTGGGCGTCGTCGAGGGGCAGCAGCGGTGCCACCCCGATGAGCACGGCGGCGCGGTCACCACCGGAGGTGTGCAGGACGGACCGGGCCACCTCGGTGACCGGCGGCCCCCCGCCGTCCACGGTGGCCGGGTCGACGCGCACGAACTCCACGCCGGACCCCGGCTCGGTGGGCACCCACGGTTCCGGGGCGCCGTCGATCCGGACGGTGGTGAGCGTCCGCGCGTCCGGGCCGCAGGCGACGACGGCCGCGCAGGCCACCTCCTCGGCCGCCCGGTCCAGGACGGTCGCGAGCCGGTCGAGGGCGACGTCGAGCGACGGCGCGTCGCGGGCCACCTCGCCCAGCGCGGCGAGCAGGCTCATCCGGCGGGCGTTCACCACGCTCCCGGTGACCTCGGTGACCGGCGCGACCAGGCCGAGGACCTCGCCGGACGGCCCGCGGACCGGTGTCACCGAGTAGTTCCACCAGGTCGCCTCGGGAGTGCCCCGCCGGTCCAGGACGATCCGGTCCTCGGTCCGGTACAGGTCCGTGCGCTTGCCGGACAGCAGTTCCTGCAGCTCGTCGGACAGGTGGGCGCTGACCTCCGGCCAGCTTTCGCGGAGCGGGCGGCCGAACCCTCGGGGACGCCGGAGCCCGGCGTGCGCGGCGAACGCGTCGTTGTGGAGCAGCACCAGCTCCGGCCCCCACCCGACGACCAGCGGTTGCGTGCTCTCCAGCAGGAACCCGACGGTGTCGGTGAGCTCGCGGCTCCAGCGATCGCGCGGACCGAGCGGGGTCGCCGACCAGTCGGTCGTCTCCAGCAGGGTGCGCACCGGGACGGCCTCACCCGCCGTCCGCCCGTCGGTCTCGGTCACCGTGCGCGCCACCCCGTTCCGCATCGCCGTCCCACGATCCCATCACCGGCCGTGTCCGGCAGGCCGAGATCCCCGCGCGGGCGCTCAGCCGGAGCGGCGCCGGGCGGCGTCACGGCGCTCGGCGAGCCACTGCCGCAGGTCGGTGAGCGGGGCCGCCCGCCCGGGCTCGTGGTAGATCTCGTGCCAGAGCCCCTCGTACCAGCGCACCGTGGTGTCGGCGGAACCGCTGGCCTCGTCGAGCTTGCGGGTCCCGGCCGGATCGGTGAGCCGGTCGGCGGTGCCGTGCTGCACCAGCACGGGCACCCGCAGCTCCGCGCTCCGGGGCGGCAGGGTGGCCATCTGGGCGTAGACGGCGGCGCCGAGGGCCAGGGTCGGCTTGCCGTGGTGCACGAGCGGGTCGGCCTGGTAGTCGTCGACGACGGCCGGGTCGGAGCTGATCGCGGACGTGTCGATCCCGACCGGGCGGGCCAGGGGCAGCACCCGGGACACCGCTGACAGCACCGGGACCAGGGCGGCGGGGACCGTGTCGGACGCGAGCGCGGGCGCGGACAGCGCGAGCCCGGCGATCCGGTCCTGGTGGCGCAGGGCGTAGGCGAGCGCGATCTGGCCGCCCAGGCTGTGCCCCAGCAGGAAGACCGGCAGCCCCGGGTGGCGGGCGACGACCTCGCGCCGGAAGGTCTCGAAGTCCTGCAGCAGGTCGTCGTAGCGCCGGACGTGGACCCGGGTCCCGCCGGAGCGGCCGTGGCCCCGGTGGTCGAGGCCGTAGACCGCCCACCCGTCGGGCAGCACGGCGTCGACGACCGTGCCGTAGCGGCCGGAGTGCTCGCCGATGCCGTGGCTGATCAGCAGGACGCCGGTCGGGTCGCCGTCGGGCAGCCAGGCCTGCCAGTACAGCTCGACCCCACCGACGCCGGGCAGCCGGCCCTCGACGTCCGGGCCGGTGGTCACGCCCCGGTCACGTCCTGCTCGACGTCGCCGCACGCCGGGACCTCGACGTCGACACCGGTGCCGGACCCGGCGACCAGCCGGTACCGCCCGGCATCGAGGTCGGGCAGGTGGTAGGTGCCGTCGGTGCCGGAGCGGGCCTCGGCGACCGGCTCGCCGTCCTGCTCCAGGACGACGGCGACTCCCGCGGCCGGGCGGCCTCCCGCGGTCCGGACGGTGCCGTGGACCGCGGACGCCCGGCGCAGCCGGAGGGTGACGTGCGCGGCGGAGCTCCCGACGGTGCAGGCGGCGACGCCGGGTCGGTACCCGTCCGGACGGGCGACGACGACGAACTCGCCGGCTCCCGGCACCGGAACCCGGGCGACGCCGTCGGACCCGGTCACCGCGGAGCCGGCAGGTGCGCCTGCCCGGTCGCGGACGTCGACGGCCGTGCCGGCCAGCGCGTGGTCGTCCGGGCCGACGACGCGCACCTCGATGTCCTGCGGCGGGGTGCCGGGGACGATCGACTCGGGTTCGGGACCGGAGCGGGGCACGGTGAGGGCAACGTCCTCGGTGCGCCCGGTGCCGGGCGGGGGCGGTGTCGCGGTCGCCGGTGTCGCGGCGGCCGGTGCCCCGGCTGTCGGTGTCCCGGTCGCCGGTGTCGCGGCTGTCGGTGTCGCGGTCGAGGTCGGTGTCACGGTCGGGGACGCCTCCGGTCCGGTCGACGGTGCCGTCTCCGGCGTGGTGGTCTGCGCCCCGGCCGCGGCCGGGGCCTCGCCGCGGGATCCGGTGCCGGCCCCGCCCGCCGGGCGGGCCGAACGCAGCACCCGGGGTGCCGGCCGGGGCGCGGGCTCGGCGCTCTCCCGTGCCTCGGACGAGCCGGCCCCACCCGGCACCAGGCCGATCATCGCCGACCGGCCGGTCCGCGCCGGGTCCGGGTCGGGAGCGCCCTGCTGCTCCGGGACGCGACCACCCGGCCATGCGTGCTGGGCGGCGATCCGGTCCCGGGCCTCGCGGAACTCCCGCTCGGTGTCGGGCGTGGCCGCACCCCGGCCGGCCGGTCGTTCGGCGGGGACGGTCGTGACCCGCCTGACCAGGTCCGGGTCGACCGGGGAGCGGGGGTCCGGGCGGGGCGGGACGGCGGGCCGCGGCACGGCCGCGGCGGCGCCGGTGGCGGACTCGGCGTCGGCGTCCGTGCCGGCGTCAGTGCGGTCGGTGGCGGCCTCGGTGCCCTCGGAGCGGGTGTCGCTCGATGCGGCGCCGCGCCCGAAGTCGGCCGCGGCGTCGGTGGCGGAGTCGGTGACCGCGCGGCGCGGGTGGCTCGCGCTGATCGCCTCGACCTCCACCTCGTGCGCGGGCTCGTCCGGAGCAGGCCCGCGGTCGGGCCCGGCCAGGACGGTGTCGTCGGAGCGGGCGTCCTCCTCGCTCCGGCCTGCGCTACCGCCCGTCCGGACATCGGTGCCCTGCCCGGCATCGGCGGCCGTGCTGTTCGCGGGGGTTGCCGCAGCGTCGGTGCCGGCGGCCGTCCGGGTATCGGTGCCCGTCCGGGCCTCGGTGCTGCCGGACGCCGGCTCCGCAGCGGACGGTTCGCGGTCGCCGCGCGACGCCCGGAACGCGGCTGCCCCACCGAGGAGGGCCGCGCCACCGGCCACGGCCGCGACCGCGCCGCCCCCGGACGTGCCCGAGCCTCCGTCGCCCGCGTCGTCCGGGCTGCCCGCGCCGCCACCCGAGCCACCTGCATCCGCGCCGTCCGCGCGGCCCGCATCGGCCGTGTCACCCGCGCGGCCCGCCGTGCGTGACTCATCCGCGCGCGCCGCGGTGGCCGGGCTGTCCGCGCTGCCGGCGCTCGAGCTCTCCCCACCCGAACCGGCGACGTCACCCGGACCGTCCTCGGTGGACGGTGAGGTCGTCCGATCCGGGTGCGGCCTCGGCGCCCGCTCCGTGCCCGTCGACGGGGTGCTGATGTCGGGGGCCGAGCTGTCGGGCCCACGGCTCGCGGTCTCGGCGTCCGCCGGCTCGTCCGGGCGGGGCCGCGCCACCGGGGACGGCCTGGGCACCGGCCGGGTCGGGGCGGTGGGCGGCTCGACGGGCTCGACCGGCTTGCCGTCCTTGAACCCGCGCGACCACGGAGGGCCGATCGGGCCGGCGCTGACCCGCGGGGTGATCCGCGGCGTGACCGGCTCGGTCTCGGGGATCCGGTCCGTGGCGTCCTCACCCTCCGGAACCGGGGTGATGTCGGGCGCGGACGAGTGCGTCGGGCCGAGCGCGGGCCGCGCCGCGGCGGCAGTGTCGGCACCGGTGGGCGCGCCGGCGTCCGTGGACGCATCAGCCGATCCGGCAGCACCGGCATCGGCGGCCGCGCCGGCGCCGGGAGCGGCGCCGGCGGCCGCACGCTCCGGAGCGGCATCCGCACCACCGGACGCGTCGTCGGCACCATCGCCGGGCGACTCGGCGTCCCGGACCGGGCGATCGGCGCCGGCCGCTTCCCCGGTCGCGCGGTCGTCGCCGTCGTCCGAGGTCCCTCGCTCGGCGCCGCGGTCGGCGGCACGCTCGTCACCGGCCTCGTCCGGCGCCGGCCGCTGCCGGCCGTCGTCCTCGCCGCGGGCTCGCCGCTCGACCAGATCCGCGACCGTGCGGGGCGGCGCGTCGCCGGACGCCGGCTTCTCGTCCCGGTTCCGCCCCCACCGCAGGAACGCTGCGATCCCGACGGCCACCAGCACCACCACCAACAGCCCCAGCAGGGCCCACGTCGACATCTGGATCCTCCTGCCGGAACGGACGAAGCCGGGCCGACGACGCTGGTCGTGGCCCGGGCAGGTCCGGCGCCCCGTGCGGGTCCACGGTCCGGCAGGATCCGTGACCCGGTCGGCGCGTCCGGCGACGCACCGTAGCACCGATCACCCGGTGACCGGGGCGGACGAACCCCGGCCCGCGTGTCGTCCGGATCATCCACCCACCGGGCGGGCCGCGTCCGCGTCGATCGGCCAGGATCGTCCCATGACCAGCGACCCGGTGTCCCCCGAGCTCGCCGAGATCGCCGCCGCGCACGGCGTCGCGACCTCGTTCCTGGACGGCACCCGCACCGAGCGGCCGATCGACGCCGCAGTGGTGCGGTCGGTGCTCGGCCTGCTGGAGGTCGACGTCGACGGCCCGGCCGCCGAGCGGGTCGCGCTCGCCGGCGCGCGGGAGAAGGCCGCGGCGGGAACGCTGCCGCCGACGATCGGGCACCGCAGTGACCGGGCCCGCCGGGTCCCGGGCCGCGGCCGGCTCACCGCCACCGACGGCCGCCGCGCCGAGGACGGCTGGGCCTCCGATGTGGACGGTGAGCTGCCGGCCGGGCTGGAGCCGGGCCGCTACCTGCTGGAGACCGGGGCCGGCCGCACGACCGTCGTCGTCGCTCCGCCGCGGCTGCCCGACCCGCCGCGGACGTGGGGCTGGATGCTGCAGCTCTACGCGCTGCACTCCCGCAGGTCCTGGGGCATCGGGGACCTCGGCGACCTGACCGACCTCGTGCGCGGCGGCCACGGTGCCGGCGCGGTGCTGCTCAACCCGGTGCACGCGATCACCCCGGTGCCGCCGGTCCAGCCCTCGCCGTACACGCCGTCGTCCCGCCGCTACGCCACCCCGCTGGCGCTGCGGATCACCGACCTTCCCGCCTACGCCGGCGCGGACGCCGCCACCCGGGCCGAGGTCGACGCGCTGCGCCCGGAGACCACCGGCGACCGGATCGCGCACGACCGGGTGTGGGCGGCGAAGCGGTCGGCGCTGGAAGCGTTGTGGCGCAACGCGGGGCGCCCGGACGGCGGGGACCGGGACGACGACCTGACCTCGTTCGCCACGTTCTGCGCCCTCGCCGAACGCCACGGCGGCCGCTGGTCGCTGTGGCCGGACGGTCTCCGCCGGCCGGACGGCCCCGGGGTCGCCGCGGCACGGCGTGAGCTCGCCCCGCGGATCGCCTTCCACTCCTGGGTGCAGCGCCAGGCCGAGGCGCAGCTGGCCGGGGTCCGGGCGGCGGCCCGCGAGGCGGGGATGCCGATCGGCGTCATCCACGACCTGGCCGTCGGCTGCGACCCGGAGGGCGCGGACGCCTGGATGCTGCAGGACGTGCTGGCCCTGGACGCCACCGTCGGCGCGCCGCCGGACGCGTTCAACCAGCGCGGCCAGACCTGGGGCCTGCCACCGTGGCGGCCGGACCGCCTGGCGGACACCGGCTACCGCGCGTTCGGCGACATGGTCCGTGCTCTGCTGACGCACGCGGACGCGCTGCGCATCGACCACGTGATGGGGCTGTGGCGGCTGTGGTGGGTGCCGGCCGGGCAGACCGCCGACCGCGGCACCTACGTCCACTACGACGCCGAGGCGATGCTCGCCGTCCTGCTCCTGGAGGCGCACCGGGCCGGTGCCCTGGTGGTCGGCGAGGATCTCGGGACGGTGGTCCCGGAGATCCGCGAGGACATGGCCGAGCGCAACCTGCTCGGGTCGACGGTCCTGTGGTTCTCCCGCGACCCGGACCCCGTGACCGGGGGTGACGACGGCCCGCTGCGCCCGCCCTCGCGCTGGCCCGAGCGGTCGGTCGCGACGATCTCCACGCACGATCTGCCGACGGCGCCTGGCTTCCTGCGGGGCGAGCACGTCCGGGTCCGCGCGGAGCTCGGCCTGCTGGACGACCCCGCCGCCGAGGAGGCGAAGGCCGGCGCCGAGCGCGAGGAGCTGCTCGCGTTGCTGGTCTCGGAGGGACTGCTGGCGTCCACGGAGGAGCCCGACGAGGACACCGTCATCGTGGCGCTGCACGAGCTGCTGGCGTCGGCACGGTCCTCGGTGGTGCTGGCGTCGCTGTACGACGTCCTCGGGGAGGCCCGCCAGCCGAACCTGCCCGGCACCGTCGACGAGTACCCGAACTGGCGGATCCCGCTCCCGGCCAGCCTGGAGGACGCGCTGGCCGACGACCGGGTCCGGCGCGTCGCCGAGGTCCTGAACCGGCGGTCCGCGCCGTGACGGTGACCTGGCAGTATCCGCACCGATGACCGCACACAGCGACACCGGCCGCGGCGCCGTGGACCCGTCGGCCGTCGACCTGGTCCGAGCCGACGGCACCGCCGGTGCCCTGTGGCAGGCCTGGACGACCGGCGAGCGCCTCCGCACCCTGCCCGAGCTGCTGCGTCCGCGGACCCTCGCCGAGGGCTTCGCGGCCCAGCAGCGACTGTCCGAACGCGCCGGGCCGTCGTACGGCTGGAAGCTGGCCGCGACCGCACCCGCCGGTCAGGCACACATCGGGGTGGACGCCCCGCTGGCCGGTGTCCTCTTCGACCGGTTCCGCCACGCGTCGGGGGACACCGTCCCCTCCGGAGACCTGCACATGGCCGTGGCGGAGGCGGAGTTCGCGTTCGTACTGGGGTCCGCCGTGGACGCCGGTGTGTCCCCTGCGGAGCTGCGGGCGGCGGTGGCAGCAATCCACTGTGCGCTGGAGCTGCCCGAGTCGCGGTTCGAGGACTTCGCCGGGGCCGGGGCCCCCTCGCTGCTGGCCGACGCCGCGTGCGCCGGCCGGTTCGTGCTCGGTCCGGAGATCGAGGGCGCGCCGGGCCTGGACCTGGCCGCCACCCCGACCCTCCTGCAGGTCGACGACGAGAGCGCCACCGGCAGCGGCGCGGCCGTCCTGGGCGATCCGTGGACGGCGCTGGCCTGGCTGGCCGAGGACCTGCCCCGGCACGGAGCACGCCTGGAGGCAGGCACCGTGGTCACCACCGGGACGACGACGGTTCCGGTCGCGGTCCGGCCCGGCGCGACGGTCCGCGCGAGCTTCGGTGCGGGCGGCGCCCTCGGCTCGGTCGAGTGCACCCTCGCCCCGGCCTGACCGGCCGGGGGTCAGCGCACGACGCGCAGCGCGCCGGCCGCGCACCGCACGCGGACCTCGGTCCCGGCCGCGACGTCGTCCACCTCGCCGTCGATCTGCACCGGCATCGGCGCGCAGGTCGTGAACCGGAACTCCGACGTGGCCGGCTGCCGCCCGAGCCCGCGCAGCGCCGCCCGCACCGCGATCGCCACCTGCTTCCACTTGGGACGGTGTTCGAGCAGGACGACCTCGAACCGGCCGTCGTCCGGCCTGCTGTCCTCGCTGAGCTCGGCGACCTTGGCCATCTCGCCGATGTTCGCGAAGACCAGGTTGTCGATCCGCCGCCGCTCCCCGGCCGAGAACTCGATCTCGAACGGGGTGAACGCCCAGAACGACCGCACGGTGGTGAGCACCTCCCGCAGCGTGCCCTTGCCGCCCTCCTCGATCTCCAGGGCGACGACCGGGGTCAGCCCGAACCCGATGTAGGAGTGGGCGTACCGGGGCGGGCCGTCCCCGCGGTGCAGCTCCAGGAGGTCCATGCGCTCGGTGCGGCCGTCCAGGATCGCCTCGGCGAGCGGGCGGCGTGCGGTGACGCGCTCGTGGTCGTTCGCGTTCCCGGCCGCGAGGACGGCCGCCGCGGCACCGGTCCCGGGCACGTCCACGATCCCGTTGACGACCTCGTTGTACCCGCCGTCCCCGCTGGCCGAGACGATCAACGGTCGCCCCGGCCCGGACGCGACCTCACGCGCGATGTCGCGGGCGTGCCCGGCGTACTCGGTCGGGCGCAGCTCCACGGGCAGCTCGGAGCGGGCCGCGGCCAGCTCGTCGCGCAGCGCGCGGGCGTGCGCGCCGGCGTCGCCGGTGCTCCCGGGATTGAACACGATCAGGACGGAGTCGATCGGCTCGGCCACGCGCGCAGCGTAGACGGGATCGGTGCGGCACGGTGGACGTCATGGACCTCCAGTTGACCGGTCGGCGGGCGATCGTGACGGGCGGCAGCCGCGGCATCGGGTTCGCGGTGGCGCGGGCACTTGCCGGCGAGGGCGCCCGGGTGGCGCTGCTGGCCCGCGACGCCGGCCGGCTGGACGCCGCCGCGGCCGCGCTGCGGGACGCCGGCGCGCCCGAGGTGCTCACGGTCCCCGCGGACACCACCGACGACACCGCCGTGCGCGCCGCGGTCGGGGTGGTCGCCGACCGCTTCGGCGGGGTGGACATCCTGGTGAACGCCGCCGCGCGGCCGGCGAGCGCCGGCGCACCGTCCGATCTGGCCGGCACCACCGACGACGCCGTGCGTGTCGAGCTGGAGACGAAGCTCCTCGGCTACCTGCGCTGCGTGCGGGCGGTGGCACCGCTGATGACCGCCCAGGGCTGGGGCCGGATCGTGAACGTCAGCGGGTTGAACGCGCGGAGGTCGACGTCGCTGGTCGGGTCGGTGCGCAACGTCGCGGTGGCGTCGATGACGGCCGCGCTCGCCCACGAGCTCGGGCCCCAGGGGGTGAACGTGACGGTGGTGCACCCGGGGATCACCGAGACCGAGCGGACACCCGGGGTGCTCGCGGAGCGGGCCGCGGCCGCGGGGACCGACGAGGCCGCGGTGCGGGCGGAGCTGGGCGCGACGACGACGATCGGCCGGATCGTCACGGCCGCCGAGGTCGCCGACGTCATCGCCTTCCTGTGCTCGCCGCGCTCGGTGGCGGTCAACGGGGACGCGGTCGCCGCCGGTGGCGGTACCCCGGGCGTCACCCACTACTGAGCCGCGGGACCGGGCGCACCGCGACCCCGCGATGGCACGATGACCGGATGGACGCGACCCGCGTGGACCGCTGGCTGTGGTCGGTGCGCCTGGCGAAGACCCGCGCCGACGCCGCGACCGCCTGCCGGGGCGGGCACGTGCGGATCAACGACCGGCCCGCGAAGCCGGCCTCGCCGGTGCGGGTCGGCGACCGTGTCCGGGCCCGGATGCACGACCGGAACCGGATCGTCGAGGTCACCCGGATCATCGAGAAGAGGGTCGGCGCCCCGATCGCGCAGGAGTGCTATGTCGACCACACCCCGCCCGAGCCGACCGGAACGCCGGTGTTCGCGCGACGGGAACGGGGCGCCGGCCGGCCCACGAAGAAGGACCGCCGGGTGCTCGACCAGCTCGGCCTGTCCCGCCGGGGCCGGTAGCCGTCGGCCGTCCGGTGCCCACCTGTGAGGATGGGCCCATGTACGACGTCCTGATGCGCACCGTCCTGCGGCACGTGCCGTCCGAGCCCGCGCACCGGATGGGCTTCGGCGCGGTCCGTGCCCTCGGCGGCGCCCCGGTCGTCGGGCCGCGGCTGGCCGGTCGCCTCGCGCCCACCGACCCGGTGCTGCGGACGCGGGCGCTCGGGCTCGACTTCGCGGGGCCGCTCGGCCTCGCCGCCGGGTTCGACAAGGACGCCGGGGGCGTGCTCGCGCTCGGCCGGCTCGGTTTCGCGGCCGTCGAGATCGGCACCGTGACCGGGCGGGCGCAGCCCGGGAACCCGAAGCCGCGGCTGTTCCGGTTCGTCGAGGACCGCGCGCTGCTCAACCGGATGGGCTTCAACAACGCCGGTGCGGCCGCCGTCGCGCCGAGGCTGGCTGCGCTGCGGGCCCGGCCCGCCCCCGGCATGCCGGTCCTGGGGGTCAACATCGGCAAGAGCAAGGCCGTCGCCGCCGCGGACGCCGCCGACGACTACCGGGTGAGCGCCGCCGCGCTCGGTCCCTACGCGGACTACGTCGTGGTCAACGTCAGCTCCCCGAACACGCCCGGGCTTCGGGACCTCCAGCAGGTCGACGTGCTCGAGCCGCTGCTCGTCGCGGTACGGGAGGAGCTCGACCGGGTGGCCGGGGGTCGCCGCGTCCCGCTGCTCGTCAAGATCACGGTGGATCTCGCCGAGGCGGACGTGGACGCCGTCGCCGACCTCGCCGTCCGGCTCCGGCTCGACGGTGTGGTCGCCACGAACACGACCGTGTCCCGCGACGGGCTCAGCGCCCCTGCCGACGAGGTTGCCGCGGCCGGGGCGGGCGGGGTCTCCGGGCGCCCGCTCGCGGAGCGGGCCCGGCAGGTCGTCCGACGGCTGCGCGGCCGCCTCACCGACGAGCAGGTCGTCATCTCGGTCGGCGGGATCGAGGACGCCGCCGAGGCCTACCGCCGGATCCGGGCCGGCGCCGCGCTCGTGCAGGCCTACACCGGGTTCATCTACGGCGGGCTGCTCTGGCCCTCGCGGCTGCACCGCGAGCTCGCCGGGCTGCTGCGGGCCGACGGGTTCGGCAACGTCGAGCAGGCGGTCGGGGCCGATCTCTGACCGGCGCGCGGGCCGGGCACCGGCCGGCCCGGTCCTGGACATACGAAAAAGCGCCCCGGAACCGTTCACCGGTTCCGGGGCGCTCTTCTGAGGTTGAATGTCGGCGGCGACCTACTCTCCCACACCCTGACGAGTGCAGTACCATCGGCGCTGGAAGGCTTAGCTACCGGGTTCGGAATGGGACCGGGCGTTCCCCTACCGCCATAACCACCGACAACACTATCCAAAAATAAACCCCACAAGAAACCCTCGCAGGGCCCAACCCACACAACCACCCCGACACGGGCACGGTTGTGGACTCAGGGTCACACAGTGGATGCGAACAACACGTCATGGCAAGCCCTCGGCCTATTAGTACCGGTCAACTCCACCCCTCACAAGGCTTCCATCTCCGGCCTATCAACCCAGTCATCTCCTGGGAGCCTTACCCACTCAAAGGTGGTGGGAGACCTCATCTTGGAACAGGCTTCCCGCTTAGATGCCTTCAGCGGTTATCCCTCCCGAACATAGCCAACCAGCCGTGCCCCTGGCGGGACAACTGGCACACCAGAGGTTCGTCCGTCCCGGTCCTCTCGTACTAGGGACAGCCTTCCTCAAGTCTCCAACGCGCGCGGCGGATAGGGACCGAACTGTCTCACGACGTTCTAAACCCAGCTCGCGTACCGCTTTAATGGGCGAACAGCCCAACCCTTGGGACCTACTCCAGCCCCAGGATGCGACGAGCCGACATCGAGGTGCCAAACCATGCCGTCGATATGGACTCTTGGGCAAGATCAGCCTGTTATCCCCGGGGTACCTTTTATCCGTTGAGCGACACCCCTTCCACCAGGAGGTGCCGGATCACTAGTCCCGACTTTCGTCCCTGCTCGACCCGTCAGTCTCACAGTCAAGCTCCCTTGTGCACTTACACTCAACACCTGATTACCAACCAGGCTGAGGGAACCTTTGGGCGCCTCCGTTACCCTTTAGGAGGCAACCGCCCCAGTTAAACTACCCACCAGGCACTGTCCCTGAACCAGATCATGGCCCGAGGTTCAGACACCCAATTCGACCAGAGTGGTATTTCAACAACGACTCCACGACCACTGGCGTGACCGCTTCCCAGTCTCCCACCTATCCTACACAAGCCGAACCGAGCACCAATACCAAGCTATAGTAAAGGTCCCGGGGTCTTTCCGTCCTGCCGCGCGTAACGAGCATCTTTACTCGTAATGCAATTTCGCCGAGTCTGTGGTCGAGACAGCGCCCAAGTCGTTACGCCATTCGTGCAGGTCGGAACTTACCCGACAAGGAATTTCGCTACCTTAGGATGGTTATAGTTACCACCGCCGTTTACTGGCGCTTAAATTCTCCGCTTCGCCCCAAAGAGGCTAACGGGTCCTCTTAACGTTCCAGCACCGGGCAGGCGTCAGTCCGTATACATCGTCTTGCGACTTCGCACGGACCTGTGTTTTTAGTAAACAGTCGCTTGGGCCTGGTCTCTGCGACCACCCACCCCTAGCCAGCACG